>CAXTLD010000061.1:0-22763 GCA_964245045.1 uncultured Acidobacteriaceae bacterium
CTTCGCTTCTCCGCCGCCTTCGAGTGCGCCACTTGTCACCGCTGCTACCGCGAGCCTGAACCCCGCCTTTTCAGCTTCAACAACCCTTACGGCGCCTGCCCCCGCTGCCAGGGCTTCGGCAACACCATCGACTTCGACCCGAACCTCATCATTCCTGACAAATCCAAGTCCCTCGATGCCGGCGCCATCGCCCCCTGGACCACTGCCAAATACCGCTCCCCCTGGCAAGCCGAAATGAAGCGCGCCGCCAAAGCCGAGGGCATCCGCACCGACATCCCTTGGTACGACCTCACCGACGCCCAAACGCGCTTTCTCTGGGACGGACGCGGCAGCTACCCCGGCATCCGCGGCTTCTTCTCAGACCTCGACGGCAAAAAGTACAAGCTCCACGTCCGCGTCTTCCTCTCCAAGTACCGCGGCTACGCGCCCTGCCCCGAGTGCCGCGGCCAGCGCCTGCGCGCCGAAGCCCGCGCCGTACTACTGAATGACCTCAACATCTGCGAGGCATGCGCCCTCCCCATCACCGCCGCCCAAACCTTCTTCGACAGCCTCCACCTCTCTCCCAGCCAGCAGGAGATCGCCGGCAAGATCCTCGAAGAGGTTCGCGAACGCATCGGCTTCCTCCAACAAGTTGGCCTCGAGTACCTCACCCTCGACCGCCTCTCGTCCACCCTCTCGGGCGGCGAGTCGCAACGCATACAATTGGCCACCTCGCTCGGCTCACGCCTCGTCGGTGCCCTTTACGTCCTCGACGAGCCCTCGATCGGCCTCCACCCCCGCGATACCGCAAAGCTCATTCACATCCTCGAAGACCTCCGCGATCTCGGCAATACCATTTTGGTGGTAGAGCATGACCCGGACGTTATCCGCGCCGCCGATCGTCTCCTCGACATGGGCCCCGGCGCGGGCGAGCTCGGCGGGCGCCTCATGGCCGCCGGAACGGTGCCCGAGCTCGAACGCGACCCCAATTCCCTTACCGGCAAGTACCTCTCCGGCCGCGCCGAGATCCCCGTCCCCAAACACCGCCGTGAGCCCGGCCGCGAACGCCTCATCCTCCGCGGCGCACGCGCCCACAATCTCCGCGGTGTTGACGCCGACATCCCGCTCGGCATGCTCACCTGCATCACCGGCGTGTCCGGCTCCGGCAAATCCACGCTGATCCACCAGGTCCTTTACCCCGCGCTCCAGGCCGCGCTGGGCGACCGAGGGGGCCAAACCGACGACGCCCCCGCCAACATCCCGGCCCACCTGTATCGCGAGCTCTCCGGCGCGCAATATCTCAACGACGTCGTCCTCGTCGACCAGTCCCCCATCGGCCGTACCCCGCGCTCCAACCCCGTCACCTATACCAAAGCCTTCGACCCCATCCGCGAACTCTTCGCCGCCCAACCCGACGCCAAACGCAAATCCCTCACCGCCGGCAGCTTCAGCTTCAACGTACCCGGCGGCCGCTGCGACGTCTGCGAAGGCGACGGCACCGTCACCGTCGAGATGCAGTTCCTCGCCGACGTCGAGCTCCCCTGCGAGGAGTGCAACGCTACCCGCTACAAGGCCGCCGTCCTCGAGGTCAAGTACAAGGGCAAAAGCATCCACGACGTCCTCGGCCTCACCGTCCGCGAGGCGGTGAGCTTCTTCGCCGGCCACCCGAAAATCGTCGACAAACTTGCCGTCCTCGACGAGGTGGGCCTCGGTTACCTCCGCCTCGGCCAGTCCGCCACCACGCTCTCCGGCGGCGAAGCCCAACGCGTCAAACTCGCCCAACACCTCGCCCAGGCCCGCTCCGGCCCCATCGCCAACGCCAAAAACGAAGCCGCCGGGAAAGCCCGCAGCCGCATCCTCTACATCCTCGACGAGCCCACCACCGGTCTGCACTTCGAAGACGTAGCCCGCCTCCTAGTCGCGTTCAAGAAGCTCATCGACGGCGGCGGCTCCCTCCTTGTCATCGAGCACAATCTCGACATCATCAAGTGCGCCGACCACGTCATCGACATGGGCCCCGAAGGCGGCTCCGGCGGCGGCGAGATCGTCGCCACAGGCACACCGGAGCAGATCGCCGCCGCTCCTGGCGGCTACACCGGACAGTGGCTGAAGCCCCTCTTACCCCGGCGGGTGCCTAGCGTATGACTTCGTTCTCATCCCCTACAAGGGCCCAGTGATCGTTGCCCGGTTTTCGAGGCCCCAATCGGCCATCGACGCCATCACGGGCCGAAGGGTGTCGCCCAGGGCTGTGAGACGGTATTCCGTCTTCGGCGGGATGACTCCGTAGTCGTGCCGCGCGATCAAACCGCATCCCTGCAACTCGCGCAGTTCTTTGGTGAGAATGCGGTCGCTTACAGGCGGGCACGCGCGACGAATCTCGGAAAAGCGTAGCGGCTGGTTACGCATCAGGGCCCAGAGAACACGCGCCTTCCATCGACCACCCAAAATGCGCGAAGTGAAGGCGACAGGACAGGCAAGGGTGAGCTTCATAGAGATCACACTAACAAATAAATCCGTACTTGATGAAATGTGTGCCATGGCATCTTCTGGGAACAGCCGGGAACCGAGCAGCTCGCTTTCGGCACGGAGGACCAGTGAAAGCCATTTGCGTCAAGCCAGACCGTACGCTCGAAGTCCGCGAGATTCCCACCCCAACCAGTCCGCCGACTGGTCACCTCCTCGCCAAAATTCAGGGCGCGGCGATCAATCATGGGGACAAGTCTTTTCTCATCAACCCAGGCACGGCAGGGTCGCGGGCTTTCGATCGCGCTTACGACGTTTGGGGTGCCTCTGCAGCGGGGACCGTGTTGGCCGTCGGCGAGGATTTGCCTGCGGAGTTGGTTGGCCGCGGTGTCGCGATCTATCGTTCGCTGAGCAAGAGCGCGCAAACTGTCGGCCTTTGGAGCGAACAGGTCCTGGTTGAGCGCACGAGCTGCGTACTTCTACCGGAGAGCGCCTCCCCGCGTGACTACACCGGATCGCTGGTCAACGTCATCACAGCGTATGCATTTCTTGAACAAGTTGCTGCTGAAGACCACAAAGGCGTGATTGTCACGGCAGGCACTTCGGCCACCGGGCTCGCGATGGCGGCTCTTGCGCGGAGGCGCGGCGTGCCGACGATTTTCCTCACGCGTTCCGAGCAAGCAGCTCGAACGCTGCGCTCCCATGGCGTGAGACATGTGCTGGTTACGAGCGAAAAGGAGTTCGAGAGCGAACTAGGCAAGCTCACGGCGGAGCTTGGCACAACAGCGGTGTTTGACGGCGTGGGCGGCGAGCTCACCGGCCGCATTGCGCCGACACTCCCCATGAACTCCATCATCTACTTCTACGGATTCTTGGGGGCTGCCGCACCCGTCACCATCTCCTCTCTTCTCATCATGGCGAAGAACCTTGGGCTCAAGCGCTTCAGCAACTTTGCCAGTAAAACGGTCGCTGATCCCCAGCGTCTCGCGGCGGCCATCACCTATCTGGAAGGCGTGATCGATGATCCACTCTTCCATACGCGGGTAGGCAAAGAGTTCGCGTTCGATCAGATTGATGCGGCAATGGCCTTTGAGGCGGGCGCGAAAGCCGTTCTTGTGCCTTGAGAGCGGCAGCAGCGCCGGGCCCCGTTCAGGGCCGCCTCAGTGCGCCTCAAAAAACGCCACCACCGCCGCCGGGTCAAAGTTACTAGGATCCAAGTGGTCGCCCGACGAGGGATACACCACCACGCTGCCCCGCTCGCCTTCACCCTTGCCGCAAACCGGTCGGTGTTCATCGCCTTCAGCACAACCGTATCCGCGTCGCTGCTCCACAACGCAAACGGGGTCCTGGCATACACGCTGCCACCCTGCAACATCAGATCGGGGCCGGCTATCGCTACCTTGTAGGTGTTCTCTGCGGAAATGTTGTAGTCCGCCGTGATCGGCTTCGCCGCGCCACCGATGGCGTAGTCCCACCCAAGGTCCGTACTGAGGCACAAGCCCACTACACCCTTCGGACGAAGCACCCCTGCCGCAATCGCGTTAAGCACCGTGAACCCGCTCATGGAATCCGCCACAATGTACGGTTCGGGTTCCAAGCTCAGCTTGCTCGCGTACAGCTTCGAAATCGCCGTCAGTTACATGGGCGCATCCTCATCTCCAAAGTGTGCATGCGGCCAGCCAACCCTTGTTTGTTCGCGGATGTCAGCAGAAGAACAGATTGCTGCCTGGTTATGTTTTGGCCAGGCAGCAGTATTCCGCCTTTTAGAGAAGTTCTCGTTTAGATAAGCGAGCCTGCTCTTCTGTGTTCAACGGGCCTAGAGCTTTCCTGAGCTCCAATGCACGCTTCCCAGGCGAACGAAGCAGTCTCGAGGATACATAGGCGTTGACAGCCAAAGATAGAGCGACAAAAAGAAAATACACGAGGGCAAAAATAGTTTCTTTGTCCGATCACCCAAACCAAGCCAAGCACCTGAGCTGTACTGAAACGAGCTACGAAATTATGCTTGTTAGCTGCAACGATCAGAATAAATATCACAAGTCCAGCAGTTAACATCGAGATCGAGAGTGCTGCTGTGTTCTCGATGATGTAACGTAGGCCATAATTCGGCTCGCGAGCTGCTCTTTCAAGGTGAGCAAGTCTATCGAGCCGAACTTGCCGCTTCAAAGACTGCCAGCCCTGAGATAGTGCTAGAAACCACCGCCAGATGATGGTCGGATGACTTATTACACCACCGATCACGATCGTTATCGCTGCAAGTGTGACCGGATTATGAATGCCCTAATCTTGAATGCTCACCAGAAACCTCCTAGACGGTTCGCTATCGGCGAACGCCAGGCAATAAGATGGAATCTCCAGTAATATTTTAGTTCTCGCCGCAAGTACCGCTGCCCCTCGGTTTTGTCGCGCAGGACCGCGTCGCCGCCCGCTGCTGAACGCGCTCGCGCAATAAGATCACAAGCCGGGAGCCGGGTGCCCCCTTCATACACGAGGCGGATGAGCGGGCACCTCCCACCCAAGCCTCAGCGCAAACGTCCAATCACCAAACTCATGCTTGTTCTGCTGCTCGCCACACATCTCGCCCTGCCTGCCCAGCAACCTGCCCCCGACCCGCGCGCCGGCGCCGCTGTCCAGACCAACGCCCAAGCCGATCGAATCCGCCACGCCGAAGACCTGCTCGAACGCGGCGACTACAAAGCGGCCGAAGCCGCGCTAGCTCCACTCGCCACGGCCAACCCAAAGGATGCGCATCTCCTCTTCGACCTCGGCTTCACGCAGGAACGCAACAACGAAGACCAGGCTGCCGCCGCCTCGTACACCGCAGCCATTGCCGCAGATCCCACCCTCGCCGAACCCCATGTCGCTCTGGGCCTGCTGCAAGCCCGCGCCGGCAAGTCTGCGGACGCCCGCACCGAGCTCGAAGCCGCAGCCAGACTCAGTTCGATCACCCCGGACCTCCGCGCCCGCTGCCTCCGCGCCCTCGCCCGCCTCGACCAACCTACGGCTCCGGACAAGGCCCGTGACGAGCTCGCCCAAGCCGTCCAACTCACCGGCGAGCAGCCCGGCGACACCGACCTTACCGCCAGCCTCACCGCCCGTTCCACCAACCCCGCCGGGGCCGAGACTACTTACCGTCGCGCCCTCACCCAAAATCCCGACGACATCGCAGCCACGGTCGAGCTCGCCAGCCTCCTTCAGAAGCAAAACAAGCTACCGGAAGCCGACGCCCTCCTTACCCCCGCGCTTGCCGCGCACCCCGACGACCCCCGTCTCATCGCCCAGACCGCGACGCTCAATGCCGCCGAAGGAAAGACTGCCGACGCGCTCGCGCTCCTGAAGACCCTCCGCGAAACCAACCCGCAGGCCAACGGGAACCCCAACCTCACCCGCCTTTACGCTCATTTGCTCCTGCTTTCCGGGGACGCCGCAGCCGCCGAGCCCCTCTTCCGTGCCCTGGCCGAGGCACAACCGAACGACCCCACCCTTCTCGACGACCTCGGCAGCACCCTCGTCCGACAGCAAAAGTTCGCCGACGCGCAAGCGGTTCTCACCAAAGCCGTCGCCCAACGCGCCGCCTTCCACGATGATGCGGCATGGGGCGAAGCCGCCGGCCATCTCGCCTTTGCCGCCTCCCGCAATCACGCCCCCGAAGTTGCATTGCAAGCGTTGTCTGCCCGTGCTACAGTCCTACCAAACTCGCCAGCAGCGCTTTTTCTAGAAGCAACGGCCAACGACACCTTGCATCGCAGAAAAGAAGCTGAGCGAGCCTATCGCGCCTTCCTGGCCATGGCGAACGGCACGCTCCCTAACGAGGAGTTCGAAGCTCGCCACCGGCTCATCGCTTTAGAGCACGAACACTAGCTCGATCGTTCTCAGAGGTGCTTCATGAGCCCCCACCGTCACGCTACTCGCGTTGTTCGCCGTCCCCTGCTCACTCTGTTCTCCACCCTCGTCCTGCTTGCCGGTCGCCCGGCTCTGGCCGCGAGCCCCGTGGAGCCCGCCCTCGACGCCTCCACGCTCACCGATCTGGAACAACGCGCTGCCACCGCCGAGCCCAAAGAACGTTGCTATCTCTACAGCGAACTTCTCCACGATTGGACCGAGCTCGCCGGTCGCGCCATGTCCAGCGGCGACGACGGGACCGCGGCCAAAGCGATCACCCATGCTGACGCGGACGTGGCGTACCTGAAAGCCGCGCTCGCCAACGACTCCAAGCGCCTCAAGAACGCCGAGTTGCTCTTGGAGCACACCGCCCATCGTCTCTCCGACATGGTCCGCGTCGCCTCCATGGACCAGCACGACACCATGCAAGGCGTCCTTAAGCACCTCAACAGTGTTCATGACGCCCTGCTCGCGCAGCTCTTCGCGCATTAGAGCACCGGCCCTACACTGCGCCCTGCGCCGACCCAGGAAGGAACCTCGCAGCTGTGCCTATTGTGCCCCCAACCTCGCTAGCGCAGTGCAACTGCGGGCGGTCCTCGTCGGTCGTTGTGCTCTGTGCGATGCTGCTGTTCAGTGTCATGCTGTTCGCTCTGCCCGCGCACCCTCAGGCCACGGAGGACGCCCTTAGCCAGAAGGAGATCGACGCCCTTCGCGATGCCGCCTTCGTCCCCACCGATCGCATCCTCGCCTTCACGCAGTTTCTGAACGACCGCGACAAGCGCATCGCAGAACTCGTCACCAAACGCCACGGCCACACCGACTACGGCGGCGATATGCACGACGCGCTCGACCAGTTCGGCCAAGTCGTCGACGAGCTGAACGACAACCTCGACGAGTACAGCCGCACGCACCGGGACGTGCGCAAGGCCCTACCCAAACTCATCCAGGCAACCGATCACTGGACGGCCACCTTGAAGACGCCTTCGGACAACGAGGCCTACGACGTGGTGCGCCGCATCGCCCTGGACAATCTGCGCGACACGCACGAGATCGCGCAACAGCTCCAGACCGATCTAGACGCCTACTTCAAGGCGCACCCAGAGGCTGAAAATGCCGAAAAGAAGCGCAACGCCGACCCCCACGCCGTTCGCCCCGAGTAGCCGCTTAGCGGTGCAACAAATCCACAGGTTCCGTCACGTCCCGAATCCGATACAGCTTCGCCAGCGACGGGTGCTTGGCCGCGACCGCCCGATACATCGCCCAGGCGACCAGGCGGTAGCTGTAGTGACCGGCCACACCGCTGCGCAGCTCCGAGATGTACAACGCCTCCGCGAAATCCATTTTGAACATCGCGCGGCAACGCGTTCCCAGGGGCAGCAGATACTGCGCGCTCTCGGCGGCCTCCGGCTCGCCGCTACTCCGCACATGCTCACACGCGGCGTACGCCGCTACCATTGCCTCGCGGTAGAGTCCGTCCAGTCCCGCCTCCGCCAGCGTCGGCTGCCCCGGGCACACTGGCTCTTCATACCCGTGCAGGTGGGTGAACTGTTGAATCAGCTGCACGCATCGCCGATGCCGGTGCATGTCCCGGAAGCCGCCGATGTCCATAAAAATGTCGAACCGGAACCCGTCGCCGCTCTTGAACCCACGTAACAGCTCATCATGCCGTCCCCGGTGCTGTACGCCCAGACCGATGATTTCGTCTCGGCGAGCCTCCGTCAGGGCCGCGACCGCCCCCCGCAGCTGCCGGTACGAGTAGTGGCAGTGCGGATACAGCAACGAGGTAGCGATCTCCACCTCAAGGTCCTCGTCGTCGTCCAGCAGGTCGACCAGCGGCGCGGGGTAGATCGGGGCGTCGCCCATGAGCTCGCGCGCGGCCTGGTCCAGATCGGTGCAACTGCGCTGCAGATACGGGCTAGGCTCGGCGTACTTGACCAGCGTCGGCGCCGTGCGCACCTCCGGCATCAGGCTGCTGAACAGCTCCGGCGTGGCCTCCGGATCCACAACACCCTCCCCGGCCATCTCCTCCAGCCTGTCCCGCAGAACATTCCAGGCCGGCTGCTTCGCTGCCTCTCGCAGTTGACCGCCCAGCTGGCGAATCTCCGCGAAGGGGCTCGACAACAGCCGCGCGATCTGGCTTTCCAGCGTCCGCGCATTGACAATCTGGCCCACCGACGTATGCGTCGCCAGCGGCAGAAGGAACCTCGCCACATCGAAGGCCCGTGCTCGCAACGTGCGCTCGTACGCCTCAGGCTTCATCGCCTCCGGCCGAGGTACAGCGCGCCTCAGCGCTTCAGTCATCCCTTGGCTCAGCCGCTCGTATGCCTCGAACAGCGCCCGCACCGCCCGTTCGTACTCACTCTGCACATCGGCGTTCAGCACCGGTGTGTGCCAGCCCGAGCGCAAAAAGTCCTGATACCGTGTCGACCGCTCCTGCCCATCCCAGCGCGTCTCGTCCACAAGGGCAATGGCCGCCAACAAACTTAAGCGCTCCACCGCCATCGGCACGTGAGCCAAATCGGCGATCGACCGATGTCCGTACTGGAAATAGAACGTGTTCAAAAACTGCTCGGCCCGTTGCGTACTGATCTCCGCCAGCGACTCCCGCAGGCTCAGTGCCGAACGCGAGTACTTCGCCATGGCGTACGCCAGCACCTCCGGCTCCGCACCATGGATCGCGTACACCTCCGCGCTTACGGCCTTTGCGCCACGCGCTTGTTCGGAACTGGGTTCGCTCGCATCGGTTTGCGGCTCGTCACGAACAGGGGACACGGCAACGGCATCAGGCAGCACAAGACTCATCTCGCCGTAAGTATATCGATCGCGCACCTGCGGAGAACGTGGTGGTGTCTCGTCTTGCGAAGCTCTTTTTCTTCACGTGCCAATCTGGGAAGCGCGGTCCGTACACGTTCCAAAATGGGCGATACTGGGTTGGCCTTGCTCTCCGTATCCGCCTTTCGGCCACAAGCTTGCTCGCCCAGACCCAGGACCCCAGACCAGGACTCAACTCATGCCCAGCCCCTCCCCCCGCATCGCGCTCGTCACCGGAGCCTCCCAGGGCATCGGCCGCGGCATCGCCCTCGCCCTCGCCGCCGATGGCTGCCATGTTGCCCTTGCCGCCCGCAACGAGGCCAAACTCGCCGAAGTGAAAGCCGAAATCGAGGCCGCAGGTGGTGTCGCGGAACTCTTTTTGCTCGACCTCACCGCCGAGGACTCCATCAAGACCGCCGCCAAAGCCATCCTCGCCCGCTTCGGTGCTGTCCACGTTCTGGTCAACAACGCCGGCATAACGCGCGATACCCTCGCCCTCCGGATGAAGCCCGCCGATTTCACCGACGTGCTCCACGCCAACCTCACCGGCGCTTTTCTGCTCACGCAGGCCCTGCTCTCTCCCATGATGAAGGCCCGCTGGGGCCGTATCCTCAACATCACCTCCGTCGTCGGCCAGACCGGCGCCGCGGGCCAGGCCAACTACGCTGCGTCCAAAGCCGGCCTTATCGGCCTGACCAAGTCCCTTGCCCGCGAGTTCGCCTCGCGCGCCATCACCGTCAACGCCATCGCCCCCGGCTTCATTCAGACCGCCATGACCGATGTCCTTACCGAGGAACAAAAGTCCGGCATCCTCGCGCAGATCCCCCTCGCGCGCTATGGCCAGGTGGACGATATCGCTGCCGCCGCCGTATTTCTTGCTTCCGACGCCGCCGGCTACATTACCGGCCACACCCTGGATGTCAACGGTGGCCTGTACATGGGCTAAGTCTAGCCTACGCATACACATCGACACACAGGACAACGTTTCGCGCCTGCCTCAAACTTAATACAAGTCTCTCTTGATACAAGAATCTCAGGTGGTTCGACACCCCACCGATTGAACTTTCGCCCTTGCGGGTTGCTGCCAGCGCCCGGTACTCTCCGGCTAATGACAAACGTGCAGACAGCCTTGGCGCTTGACCCGGCCCCGCCTCCCCAGCCGGCGCCGATCAACATCGGCATGACCATTCGCGAGTTCCGGTTGCAGCGCGGCATGTCTCAGGGCGACGTCGAAAAGCGCACCGGCCTGCTCCGCTGCTATCTATCGCGCGTCGAAAACGGACACACCGTTCCCTCGCTGGAGACCTTGCAGAAGATCGCCGTCGCGCTCGATCTACCCTTGAGTCACTTCTTTGCCGAAGACTCTGTGCGGGAGATGCCCGGCGCCAGCCTCAATGAGGCTGAGATTCACTTCCTCACTGAGATTCAGCGCTACGCCGCCAATCTCACCGACAGCGATCGTCGGCTGCTGCTCGCCATGGTGCGCAAGTTCGCTGCCACTGCCGGCAACCTCACCGACTGATTGTACAAATCTAAGCAGCAAGCGTACGGGCAAACGACGCAACGGCGTAGCTGACCAAAATGAGCAGTAAGGCCGCACTCGAAAAGACAAATAGCTGTCGCACCCGATAGCTCGACCGACCCGAAGTCATTCGCGGTAGCAACGGCAGTCCCAGGGCCAGACCGCACAGAAATCCCCCCATGTGTGCCTCATTATCGATGTTGGGCAGTGCCCCAGGATCTAGGTGGATCAACCGCAAGAGACCCGGAAACAGCCTCGGTAACACATCCGGCAGCCCGCCCAGCAGCAAATTGGCGGCCGCGAAGAACACGACCTGCAAACGCAGGCTTCGCAGCTCCTCCCACGGCGCTGCCAGCCGCCGGTTGGAGAGCAGCACAATCAAGACACCTGCCAACCCAAACACCGCGCCCGAGGCACCGGCCACCACCACCCCAACATCCCCGGTAAACAGGCTCCACAGCACGGATTGCAGCATGCCCGCTGCGCCGGTGAGCAGGTACACGGCAATCAGCCCGGGTTTGCCCAGCAACGGCTCACCAAACAGCCCCAAGTTCCACAAACACCACATATTCAGTAGCAAATGCAGCGGCGTGACGTGCACAAACAGAGACGTGAGCAGGCGCCACCATTGCGCCAGGGATACGACACGGTCCGGACTGCAGGCGCCGAAGTTCAATAGGAGCTTCTCCCCAAACGGCTCCGTAAGCATGCGGCCAAACCATCCACCCAGCGCCCCAAGCTGCGACGTCCCAAAGCCAGACGGGTGCCCCCGCAAAAGCCCCGGCAAGGGACCAAACCGGACCATACCCAAGTAGACGGCCACGTTGATCGCGATCAGGAGGTACGTTGCAGGGTAGGCCAGCAACGACGGAGGCGCGTCTGTGGGCGAGACGCCGTCCCCGTCCGGCTCCGCGCCAACTGTCGTCGCTTCCTGTGTCACCTGCATCATCGCCTCTGCCTTGGCTCAGGCTAGCCTCAGGCGGCCTGCTTGCCTAGCCGGTCCCGACTGCCCGGTGCCACCCGCCCGCGCATCTCGGCAACCATGTCCGGAATCGGTGTCGCCACGGCCACCAACACCCAAAGTGCCAGCGACACCAGCATGCCGAGGATCGCCACCGCCTCCAGGCTGAGCGTGATGGTTGCCGGGATGTGAGAGTGAAGAAGGTCGGCCTCAGGATGCAGGCGCACATGGAGGTTCCACAGGTGACTCAACGTCCGCAGCCGATGCAACAGCAACGCTCCCAGCAACGACACCGTGAACGAAAGTGTGGTCGCCGCAAACAGGAGCACATCTACGGTCCGGTGCAGCCGTTGCTTACGCCGGCAATGTTCGCACTCCCGTAGATGGTCCTCATAATCCACCCGCAGCTCCGGCGCGATGCCGGAGATGTCATACCGCCAGCCGGACAGGATCGCCCCCACCACGTGATCCGTGCAGATAGTATGTCGGGAGCGCCGAGATGGCATAGTTTCTGGGGTCATAGGCCGGTGTTGCTCTGTTTACCTTCTGTTGATTCTACCTGACGGCCTCCGGATGCAGAATCTGTAGGCGCGCTCGAAGTGGTCTCATAACGACAACAGCACATAACGGAACGTATGAGACCCGCCACAAAGCGGGTCTCAGGTCCCCCAGCCGAAGTTCAAGCGGCTTGTATGAGACCACTTCTAGCGCCTTACAAGCAAATTGGCTCCAACGGCGTCTCCTGCGCGGCTAGCACCACGCGGTTGCCCAGCAACGACAGCCGGTTGCCGATCGCCGTCTCGGCCGCCAGCCGCGCCAGCTCCGGCAGGTTGTTCTGCTCCGACAGGTGTCCCAGCACGATCGTGTGCGCGCCGCCATCGTAGTCCCGCAGCAGAAACTCCGCCGTGGCTGCGTTCGAAAGATGCCCCACCCGCGACAACACGCGCTGCTTCACCGACCACGGGTACGGCCCGTCCTTCAGCATCTCCAAATCGTGGTTGGCCTCGAGCAGCAGCACATCCGTGTCCCGCAACGCCTGCTTCACGTTGGGCGGCACATAGCCCAGGTCCGTCGCAATCGCCATCCGCAGGCTTTCCTTGTGCGCGTGGAACACAAAGCCGCACGGATCGGCCGCATCGTGCGGCATCGTAAACGGGCTCACCTCGATCTCGCCGATCCGGAACCGCTGCCCTGCCTGGAAGTACTCCACAGCCGGCAAGAAGGCCGGATTCCGCTTCGCCGCAGACCGCTCTTCTTCCGGCTCACATTCTTCCGCGCCCACCTCCGCAACCGCTGCCGGGGTGCCCGTCGCAACGGCTGCGTCCGCACCCACTGCCGCCAACGCATGCACATGCGCGGGCAGATGTCCTCCGACCGGTTCGGCGTTGCGCTGCGCCCGCTCGCGTTGCAGCTGGTCCAGCCATTGCGCGTAGGTCATGGTCTTGCGCGGCATCAGCATGCGCACCCACGCCCGGTGCGTGGCCTCGGTGAAAAACACCGGCACCTGCAACCGTCGCGCCAGCACTGCCAGCCCAGCCACGTGGTCCAGGTGTTCATGGGTGATCAGAATAGCCGTCAGCGCCGCGGGGTCTTGCCCCACCGCCGCCATGCGCCGCAGCAGCTCCCGGCAGCTCAGTCCCGCGTCCACCAGAATGCTGGTCGCGCCCGCCGACACCACCGTCGCGTTGCCCTTGGACCCCGACGCCAGCACCGTCATCTTCACACCATCAGCATACGCCAAACCCCGGCGAAACGCCCATAACCGCCCAGATCAGACCCGTTCTGTCCTAACTTGGGACACGGCGCGGCGCAAGGAAGTTCACCACACTCCGCATCACAACCTCGTTGCGCTGGTTGAACACCGTGGTGCGCGACTGCACCACTCCAAACCCCGATCGCGACTTTGACAGACGCGTCGTCAGGATCTCCGCCTCCGTGCGTAACGCATCGCCGGGCCGCACCGCCTGCGTCCACCGCATCTCCTCGACGCCCGCCCCGATGATCCCACCGGCAATATGCAGGCTTTCTACCCGTAGCCGCATCACGATCGCGGCCGTCAGCCACCCCGAAGCTGCCAGGCCCTTAAAGAACGAGCTCTCGCCCGCCGCTTCGTCCAGGTGAAACGGCTGTGGGTCATACCGTTCGGCAAACTCCTTGATCTCCTCCACCGTCACCTTGTAGCTCCGGTCGGAGTGAAACTGCATCCCCGGCTGCAAGTCCTCAAAGTAAAGCTCTGTCGGCAAACCAAGTCTCCCCTGCAGCCAAGATGTGTGCCGCACGGCAGCACCCTTCTGAGTGTATCTGCAACGCTGCCACGCTCAGGTCGCAACAGACCACTTCCACCTCACGACACCAAAAGCGAAAGCCCGGCGTCATGCCGGGCTTCCCTACGAGCCATGCCGCACAGTCAGCTCTTGCTTTGCGCGCTCGCCAGCTTCTCCTCGGCCATCCGCGACACAGCGTTCGCTTCATCGTACTTCGCTTGATCGTCCCCGGCCTGATTCCACAACGCCTGTGCGTGCTCCTGCTCCGCGCGGACCTGTGTCACATCGATCTCGCTCGGCCGCAGCGCCTGCTCGGCCAGAATCGTCACCCGCTCCGGCAGCACCTCCGCAAAGCCCCACGCCACGAAAAACGTCTGCTCGCCCGCAGAGCCGCCATGGAGCCGCAACTCGCCTGCCCCCAACTCCGCCAGCAACGGCGCTGCACCGTACAACGCCTCCAGATACCCCGACATCGACGGCAACTCCACCGCCGCCGCGGTCGCATCCAGCAACACACGCTCCGGCGTCACCAGCCGTACCGTCAACAACCCCGCACCGTTTCCCACGTCAGCCATAGATCCCTCTACTTCAGTAAGCAGCAAGCAGTATCCAGCGAGCAGTAAACTGCTGGCTGCTCACTGCCTACGGCTTACTCTCCCCTCACGCTGCTGCCTTCATCTTCTCCGCAGCCGCGCGCACGTCCTCGATGCCGCCCTTCATGTAGAAGGCCTGCTCCGGGATGTCGTCGTGCTTGCCCTCGATAATCTCCTTGAACGAGCGCACCGTATCGGCCACCTTCACATACGCGCCCGGGATGCCGGTAAAGATCTCGGCTACATGGAAGGGTTGCGACAGGAACCGCTGCACCTTGCGGGCGCGCGCCACGGTGAGCTTATCTTCTTCGCTCAACTCGTCGATGCCCAGGATCGCGATGATGTCCTGCAAATCCTTGTAACGCTGCAGGATGCGCTTCACACCCTGCGCAACGTCATAGTGCTCCTGCCCCACAATCCGCGGCGACAGGATGCGCGAGGTCGACGCCAGCGGATCGACCGCGGGGTAGATCCCAAGCTCGGAGAGAGGCCGCGACAACACCGTCGTCGCGTCAAGATGCGCAAAGGTGGTCGCCGGCGCCGGATCGGTCAAGTCATCAGCCGGCACATACACCGCCTGCACCGAGGTTACCGAGCCCGACTTGGTGGAGGTAATCCGCTCCTGCAACTCGCCCATCTCCGTCGCCAAGTTCGGCTGGTAGCCTACCGCCGAAGGCATACGGCCCAGCAGCGTCGATACCTCGGACCCCGCCTGTGTGAAGCGGAAGATGTTGTCGATAAACAGCAGTGTGTCCGCATGCTCCTCGTCGCGGAAGTACTCGGCGACGGTAAGCCCGGTCAGCGCCACACGCAGACGCGCCCCCGGCGGCTCGGTCATTTGCCCGTACACCAGCGCAGCTTTCGACTTCTCCAGGTTCTTGAGGTCGATCACCCCGGAATCCTGAAACTCGTGCCAAAGGTCGTTGCCCTCACGCGTCCGTTCGCCCACCCCGGCAAACACCGAAAAGCCACCATGCTTCAGCGCCACATTGTTGATCAGCTCCTGAATGACCACGGTTTTGCCCACACCCGCGCCGCCAAACAGCCCGATCTTGCCACCCTTCAAGAACGGCTGAATCAGGTCGATGACCTTGACGCCGGTCTCGAACATCTCCTCCGAGGTCGACTGCTCGTCGAACGCCGGTGCCGACCGATGAATCGGCCGATACTCCGTTGCGTTCACCGGACCAAGCTCGTCCACCGGCTTGCCGAGCACGTTCATCACGCGCCCCAGCGTCGCCCGTCCCACCGGCACCACAATGCCCGACCCAAGGTCGGTCGCGCTCATGCCGCGCACCATGCCCTCGGTCGCTTCCATGGCGATGCACCGCACCCGGCCCTCACCCAGATGCTGCTGCACCTCCACGGTCACATCGATCGGCGTCGGCACATCGAAGCCCTCGCTCGAGATATGCAGCGCTTCAAAAATCGGCGGCATCGTGGCCTCGCTGAACTGCACATCCACGGCCGGTCCGCTGACCGCCACTACCTTGCCTACGTTTCCCTTGTCTGCCATATCCTCTTCCGGGCCGAACGCCTAAAGCGCCGCCGCTCCTGACACAATCTCGATAATCTCTTTGGTAATCGCCGCCTGCCGCACCCGGTTCATCGTCAGGCTCAGCTTGTCGATCAAGTCACCGGCGTTCTTGGTCGCCGCATCCGTCGCCGTCATCCGCGCCGCATGCTCGGCGGCGATCGACTCCAGCACCGCATGCAGAATCTGGGTCGTGACGTACCGCGGCATCAGGTGCCGAAACAGCCGCTCCGGCGGTTGGTCGTAGAGGTAGTCCACCTCGGCAGTGCCGAACTTCTTCGCCTCCGCGTCGATCTCCTTCTCCTCCGGCTCGTGGATCGAGATGCCCGCCGTCTCCGCCGCCTTCGCCGCGGCTTCCTTCTGCTCCTCGGTCATCAACTCGGCGGCGGTGATCTCGTGCTCGCCCAGCTTGCGGATCGGCAATAGCTTCTCCACCACCACCCGCTGCGAGATCACGCTCTTGAACTCGTTGTAGACCAGGTACACCGCATCGATCTCCGCGCACTCATACCGCCCAATGATCGACGTCGCCATCGCGGCGATGTCTTCAATGTTGGCCCGCAACAGCAGATCGCTATGCTCCTTGGCAACCTCCACCGGCGCCGCCCGGTGCCGCGTGTCCTCGATGTGCTTGGCTAGGTCGTTGTCGTACAGCTCTTCGGTGTGCTCATACACCGCAGCCGGGTAGCGCCGCTTGTAGAGCCCAATTGCCTTCTTGCCTACCGGCTCTAAGTCAATTTGCTGCCCACGCGCCCGCCGCTCGTCGATGAACCGCTGCGCCGCCTTACCGATGTTGGAGTTGAAGCCGCCCGCGAAGCCCTTGTCCCCGGCGATCACCACCACCAGCACCGTCTTCTCCTCACGCTCCACCAGCAGCGGATGCATCACGTCGCCGGTGGCGCCGTCAATCAGCTCCGCCCGCCGCACCAACGATTCCAGCACGTTGGTCAACATCTGTGCATACGGTCGCGCCTGCATGGCACGTTCCTGCGCCCGGCGCAGCTTCGCCGCGGAGACCATCTTCATGGCCTTGGTAATCTGCCGCGTGTTTTTCACGCTGCGTATGCGCCGCCGTAGATCCAATACGTTTGCCATCGGTTACGCCGTCACCGCCTCGGGCGCCTTCTTGTGCTCCGCCAGGAAGTCCCGCTTGTACT
The DNA here is from genome assembly GCA_964245045.1 of uncultured Acidobacteriaceae bacterium. Taxonomy (GTDB): domain Bacteria; phylum Acidobacteriota; class Terriglobia; order Terriglobales; family Acidobacteriaceae; genus Granulicella. Next base: position 17,167 of record CAXTLD010000061.1, read on the forward strand.
CCTCGATCGCTGCCTTCAGCCGCCCGCGCAGATCGTCGTCGAGCGCCTTCTTGGTCGTGATGTCGGCCAGGATCTCCGGGTGCGCGGAGTCCAGATACGGGTAGTACCCCTTCTCGAACGCCTGGATATCCTTCACCTCCACGTCGTCCAGCAAACCCTGTGTGCCCGCAAACAGGATCGCCACCTGCTGCGCCGCCGTCAGCGGCTGGAACTGCGGCTGCTTCAACAGCTCCGTCAGCCGCGCTCCGCGGTTCAGCTGCTGCTGCGTCACCTTGTCCAGGTCCGAGCCAAACTGCGCGAATGCTGCCAGCTCGCGGTACTGCGCCAGATCCAGCTTCAGCGTCGACCCCACCTGCTTGGTCGCCTTGATCGCCGCCGCAAACCCCACACGCGACACCGACAAACCCACGTTCACTGCCGGACGCACGCCGGAGTTGAACAGATCGGTCTCGAAGAAAATCTGTCCGTCGGTAATGGAGATCACGTTCGTCGGGATGTACGCCGACACGTCGCCAGCCTGCGTCTCGATGATCGGCAGCGCCGTCAACGAGCCGCCACCCTTTGCCGCGCTCATCTTGGACGATCGTTCTAAAAGCCGCGAGTGAAGATAAAACACATCGCCCGGATACGCCTCACGCCCCGGCGGACGCCGCAGCAGCAGCGAGATCTCGCGGTAGCTCGCCGCGTGCTTGGACAGATCGTCGTAGATCACCAGCGCGGCTTTGCCGTTGTCGCGGAAGAACTCGCCCATCGCCGTCGCCGCGTACGGCGCCAGGTACTGCATCGGCGCGGGCTCGGACGCGGTCGCCGCCACGACGATCGTGTAATCCATCGCGCCGAACCGCTCCAGTGTCTGCACCACCTGCGCCACCGACGACCGCTTCTGCCCGATCGCGCAGTATATGCAAATCAAATTGTTCTTCGCGGAATTGATGATCGTATCCAGCGCCACAGCCGTCTTGCCGGTCTGCCGATCGCCAATCAAAAGTTCGCGCTGCCCGCGCCCGATCGGGATCATCGCGTCGATGGCCTTCACGCCTGTATACATCGGCTCGGTCACTGACTGGCGGTCGATCACGCCCGGCGCAATCCGCTCGATCGGCAGGGTTTCCGTTGTGTGGATCGGTCCCTTGTCGTCGATCGGCTGGCCCAGCGCATTCACCACCCGGCCAATCATCGCGTCGCCCACCGGCACGGACATAATCTTGCCCGTGCGCTTCACCTGTTGGCCCTCGCGCAGCTCCGTGTAGTCGCCCAGCAGCACGGTGCCCACCTGGTCTTCCTCCAGGTTCATCGCCAGCCCCGCCACCCCGTGCGGGAACTCGATCAGCTCACCGGCCATTACCTTGTCCAGCCCATGCACCCGCGCAATCCCGTCGCCCAGCGTGACGATCGTGCCCACCTCGTCCACCTGCACGCGTTCGTCGTAGTTCGCAATCTGCTGCCGCAGCAGCTCCGTAATCTCGTTCGCCCCAAGGGTCGGCATCGTTGTCTTCTCTCTACACGCGCGGCCTACGCGGGCCTTCGCTGATTTCGTGAAATTCTGTCTAAACCGCCGCAGCCGTCAAGCGCTGCCTCATCTGTTCCAGCTGCCCGCGAACCGAGCCATCGTACACGGTGGAACCCACCTTGATCACGGCCCCGCCCAGCAGCCCGGCGTCCTCACGATACGTCGCCCGCACCTGCGCCTCACCGGTCAGCCGGGCAATGCTCGCCTCCAGCACCCGCCGTCCCGTCGCATCCAGCGGCCGCGCGCTGGTCACCTCGGCTTCGGCCACGCCCGTATCCTTGTCCGCCAGGCGTAGGTATGCGTCCACGATGTCACCGAGCTCACCCAGCCGCTCGTGCCCTGTCACCACAGCCACGAAGTTGCGCACGGCCGGACTGATGCCGGTGCGCTGGGCCATCGTGTCCAGCACCCGTACCTTCTGTTGCTGCGGGATCGACGGATCGCCCAGCACCTCGCGCAGGGGCGCACTCTCGGCATACATCGCCAGAAAGTCCTCCAGTTGCCGCTTCACCTCGTCGCGGGGTAAGCGTTGCTCCTGCACCACCGCCTCCAGCGCCCGGGCGTACCGCAGATCGACGACTGCCATCAGTTCCGCCCTCCCTTTTCGCCCATCAGCCGCTCCGCAAATCCTTGCACCAGCAACCGATCCGTCTCAGCCGTAATCACCAGCCGGCGCGCTGCCTGCTCAATGGCCAACTCCGCCGCATGCCGCTGCAGCTCACGCCGTGCCGCCATCGTCGCCGCCTGGATCTCGGCCTCGGCCGCTGCCACAATCTTGGCGCTTTCGGCCTCCATGGCGGCATGGCTGCGCTCATCATCCCGCGCCGCGTCGACCTCCGCCTGGTGCCGCATGCCCACAATGTCCGCATCCAGCCGTCCCAGCCGCGTCTCCACAGCCTTCAGCCGCGCGTTCGCCTCTTCGGTCGCCGTTCGGGCCTCCACCAGATGTCGCTGGATGGCCGAACTCCGGTCGCGGAACGCCTTTGGCAAGATCTTGACGGCAAGGTACCCCACGCCCACGGCCAGCACCACAAAGTTCAGCAACTCAAAGGTCGTTGCCGCCGCCTCCGGCCCCATGCCGAACATCCGGCCCATCTTGCCTACCATGGCCGAGTGCCGAAACGCCGCGGTCTCGTCCTGCTCCTGCTCGCGCTTTTCCGGCACCGCGTTGATCGGCGTCGACCGCTCACTCGCGCCCGGACCCGGCTCCGTCGGCGCAGCCTGCGCCCACAGGACGCGCCCCGACCCTCCGCAAAGCAACAGGGCCAGCAGACCCGCACCCAGCCACGTTCTTGCCCGTATTCGTATCCCGGTTCGTATGGCAGTCGACCTCACAGGCGCACCTCGGCTCTGCCTACACCGGCCGGCAAGATGGCCTGCACAATCCGCTCCCCGAGCTCATCCACGGATAGATCGATCTGCCGACGCGCCTCCGCCATCGAGGCCTCAATGTCCTGCTTGGCCGCTCCCACACGCATCTGCGCCTGCTCACGAGCCGCGGCCAGCGCCCGCTCCCGCGCCGTCTGTCGCTGCTGCAAGCGCCGTTCCCGCTCGGCCGCAATCTCGGCACGCGCGGCGCGCAGCTTGTCTTCGTAGACCGCCGTTTCGGCTTCAGCGGCGGAGATCGCACCGTGCGCCTGCTCCACCGCGCCGGTGGTACGCACCCGACGCTCCCGCAGCGTGGCCTCCAGCGGTCGCCGCACCAGCACGTTGTAGGCCGTGACCAGCAAAAGAAACAGGATCATCGTCGGGATCGCGCCGACGATCAAAGACCCTAATGAGTGAAGTATGTCCATGAATCTTTCAGATCAAAATGCGAGCCGCTTCATTGAAGTCCAACAGACCGTCAAGCCTGTCAGAGCGCTCACACAACAGGGCAAACGCGCAGGGTCGCTCCATAGTTTGTAGCAAAGCGACATAGGGGAAGTCAAAGAAGGAGGTCCGCTTACCGGTCATCTACGCCGTTATTCGCCGTTGCCGCTTCCGCCCGGGCACCCTCGCGCCGCTGGTAGCGCCGGTACCTCCCCAGCAACGACGCCGGTCCGACCGCATGCACATACAGCAGATTGCCTTCAAACCGCTGGTCCGTCAGCGTCGCGCCCCGCTCCAAGGCCGCCAACACCCGGCCTTCGGACTGCGGGATGCGAAAATCCGTCTCAATCAGCGGGTCCGCCGTCAGCGCCGCGTCCATCGCCGCCAGTACCTGGTCCAGCCCCGCGCCCGTGTGTGCCGAGACCAGCAACTCGCCCGGGGCCACCGCAAATGTCTCCGGCAACAGGTCCGCTTTGTTCAGCACCTGAATCGTCGGCGTGCCACCCACCTCTAACTCCGCCAGCACGGCTTCCACCTGGGCCTTTTGCTCCACCAGCGTGGGGCTGGCAGCGTCGCGCACATGCACCAGCAACTCCGCGCGCTCAACCTCTTCGAGCGTCGCCCGAAAGCTGGTCACCAGCGCATGCGGCAGATTGCGCACAAAACCCACCGTATCTGCCAGCAACACCCGTCGGCGCGAGGGCAGCGTCAGCTGTCGCAGCTTCGGATCAAGTGTCGCAAACATGCGCTTCGATTCCAGCACATCCGCGCCGGTCAGCGCATTAAACAGCGTCGACTTCCCCGCATTGGTATACCCCACCAACGCCACGGTGGGCACCGGCACGGCCTCGCGGCGGCCGCGCTGCTGCCGTCGAATCCGGCGCACGCCTTCCAACTGTTGCTCAATGCGATTGATCCGCAGACGCAGTTTGCGGCGGTCGGTCTCCAGCTGCGTCTCACCCGGTCCACGCGTGCCGATACCGCCACCCAGCTGCGACATCGCCTTGCCGCGGCCACCCAGGCGCGGCAGCTGGTACTCCAGCTGTGCGAGCTCCACCTGCAGCTGCCCCTCACGCGTTCGCGCGTGTCGCGCAAAGATGTCCAGGATCAGCTGCGTGCGATCGATCACCCGGCACGGCAGCTTTTCCTCCAGGTTGCGCAGCTGCGACGGCGAAAGGTCATGGTCGAACAGCACCAGATCAGCAGAGGTCGAGCGAATCGTCGCCTCGATCTCCTCGACCTTGCCCGCGCCGACCAGGGTCGCCGGATCCGGCTTATGGCGTCGCTGGATCAGCAGCGCCGCGATCTCCGCGCCCGCCGACCGTGCCAACTCCTGAAATTCCGCCAGCCCCGCGTCGAAGTCTACCTCGCCGCGAACCCCGGCCATGCGATCCGCCGCAGTTTCGGCCCCCGGCTCCTGTTCGCTCCCAATCGCTGCCGCCACCCGGGCCTGCCGCGCCGCAGGTGCCAGCTGCGGGCGCAAGGACGTAAACTCAACCGCCACCAGCACCGCACGCTCGCCGGAGGCACGCCGCCGCGTCTGCAGCAACGCTTGCTCGTCTAGGGCGATTCGCTCCGACGCTCCGTGCTTCGATGGACGTTCGGTCCGGAAAGGCTCAGTTTGGGACGAATCGGTCAAGGGGATCGTCTATCGAACGCCAGCCTGGCTGGACGTCGCGCCGTTCTCGGCAGCCACCGCCGGCGCACCCGCCGCTCGCCCCTCAGGGCGCAGATCCGCGTGTCCCGGGCGACCGCTCACCACGGTGGAGATCGCGTGCTTAAAGATCAGCTGCTCCTGCGCGTTGTTTTCCAGCAGCACCGAGTACTTATCAAACGATCGGATCTTTCCGGTCAACTTCACCCCGCTCACCAGGTAAATGGTGATAGGGCTCTTGTCCTTGCGGACGGTGTTCAGAAAGGTATCCTGAATATTCTGTGCCGGCTTGATGTCCATAGGGCCGATCTCCTGGGTCGTTAGCGAGCGAAACTCCCCCATGCGGGAAGCTCAAGGCAAAACCCCAACGCACTGTTCCAGGTTCCGCTCTACCGTGTTCACCCTACAGGCTTTCCCGCCCGCACACAAGTGGGCGGGGGTTGGCGCTACGCGTTGGCTGGGGTTGGCGCTGCGCGGCGGCTGAGTCGGCCTTGTGTCGCCGCAGTGAGCATCTACGCAGGTCTCCACCAAGTGCGCCCGCCATTTCTCGCCAACGCGAAACGCCAACCCGCAGGGCCAACGCGCAGTGCCAACCCCCAGCCAACCCCAGCTACCATAGCC
>CAXTLD010000062.1:0-22380 GCA_964245045.1 uncultured Acidobacteriaceae bacterium
CCCAGCGCCCGCCCCAGCTGCGGGAAAAGGGCCGCCTCCTTTCCGCCTCCGAGATCGAGCGCACCCTCGTCCGGCTCGCCCACGAGATCGTGGAGCGCAACCACGGCGCCACCAACCTCGGCCTGGTCGGCATCAAGCGCCGCGGTGTGCCGCTCGCCCAGCGCCTCGCCAAGATCATTGGCAGCATCGAGAGCCAACCCATCGACACCGGCGTCCTCGACATCAGCTTCTACCGCGACGACCTCAGCACCCGCGACATCCGACCCGTCGTCGAAAAGCGTGACATCGGCTTCCCGATCGAAGGTCGCGACATCATCCTCCTGGACGACGTGCTCTTCACCGGGCGCACCATCCGCGCCGCGCTCGATGCCCTCTTCGACCACGGCCGCCCCAAGTCCGTTCAACTGCTGGTTCTCATCGACCGCGGCCACCGCGAACTCCCCATCGAGGCCAAGTACATCGGTCGCGTCATCCCCACCTCCCGCCGCGAGATCATCGAGGTCAAACTGCGCGAGATCGACAATGATGAGCAGGTGCTGCTGGTCGAGCTCGTCGACAGCTAGCTCGCCGGCACTCAAAACTGCAACGTTTGTGCTACTCCACTGCCACCTTGGTGATGTTGAACTGGCCCGAACGGTCGTCCACATAGACGCACGTACCCTCGGCGACCCCAATCTTTCTTGCAAGCCAGTCAGGGATCGTAACCACCAGATCGTCGCAGTCGATCTCCGACATACCGCACGTCACCAGGTGCAGCTGCTCGCCTCCCGCATCCAGCGGGATCCGCAGGATGAGCCGGTCACCTTCCCGCTCGATCGGTCCGCAAAGCGAAACGTAGTCCTCGTGCAATCGACACCCCCGTAGAGCTCTGCGGCTTGCTATTGCAAGCGGGCGATGTTCAGCCGCCCCCAGCGATCGTCGACATGCACTGCGGAACCCTCATGGAGTTGCAGCCGACTCGACAACCAATCCGGAAGCACGACCACCAGCAGACCGTCTTCCTCGTACGAGGTCGTCGCCGTCACCAGCTTCAACCGCTCGCCGCCGCCCCGCAACGGAACCCGCAGCACCAACCGCCCATTCCGGCGTTCCACCGGACCTTCCAACGCGACAAAGTCGTTCGCTTGCATGCGCAACGTTATAGGCACACGCGATAGCAACACGGAATCCCACAAGAGTGTTACGCGGGGTTTACGGCATCGGCAACCATATGCAACACCGCCCGCGCCGCCGCCAGAATCGTCTCGACCTCCCGCTCGCCGTGCGCTGCGGACACAAACGCCGCCTCGAACTGGCTTGGCGGCAGCCACACCCCTTGCTCCAACATGCCGCGGTGGAAGGCGGCAAACCGCGCCGCATCCGCCGTGCTCGCCCCGGCAAAGTCGTGTACCGGCAGGCCGGTAAAGAACCAGGTGAACATGCTGCCGACCCGGTTGGTCTGGAGCGGCACGCCCAACTCCGCCGCGATCGCCGCCACGCCGTCGGCAATGGCCGCCGTGGTCCGTTCCAGCCGCGGATATACCGCATCGGCATGCTCCAGGAGGTAGCCGACCGTCGCTATCCCTGCAGCCATCGCCAAAGGATTGCCGCTCAGCGTCCCGGCCTGGTACACCGGCCCCAGCGGCGCCAGGTAGTCCATGATCTCCGCCCGGCCGCCAAACGCCCCTACCGGCAGGCCCCCGCCCAGAATCTTCCCCAGCGTCGTCAGGTCTGGCCAGGCGGGCGCGACCCCGTCGCCTCCCAACTCGTCCCGATACAGCCCCTGCGCTCCCCCTGGCGACAGGCGAAACCCCGTCATCACCTCGTCAAAGATCAGCAACGCCCCATGCTTCAACGTCAGCTCGCGCAGGCCGCGCAGAAAGCCCGGCGCTGGCAGCACCGTCCCCGCATTGCCCACCACCGGTTCCAGGATGACGCAGGCAATCGCGTCCGGATGGGTGGCCAACGCTGCCTCCACCGCGCCCAGATCGTTATACGGCAGCGCCAACGTATGCATCGCGGTCTCTGCCGGCACCCCCGCCGACCCCGGAATCCCAAACGTCGCCACCCCGGAACCCGCCTTCACGAGCAGCGCGTCCGCATGCCCGTGATAGCAGCCCTCGAACTTGATCACAAAGGGTCGACCGGTAAAGCCGCGCGCCAGCCGGATCGCCGACATGCAGGCCTCCGTCCCGGAGCTCACAAACCGCAGCCTCTGCACCGACGGAAAACACCGCTGCACCAACTCGGCCAGGTCGGCTTCCGCCGCCGTGCTCGCCCCAAAGCTTGCTGATCGCCCCGCCGCCTCCCGGATCGCGGCAACAGCCGGCGGGAAGGCATGCCCCAGTAGCATCGGCCCCCAGGAGCCAAACATATCCACGTAGCGGTTCCCATCGGCATCGGTCAGGTACGCGCCCTCGGCGCTCGCCACAAACGGCGGATGTCCACCCACTGCCCGAAACGCCCGCACCGGCGAGTCCACCCCACCGGGAAGAAACTGTTCAGCACGAGCATGCAGCGCGGAAGAACGAGAGAGCGAAAGAGCCATACCGCCCAGTATAGAAACGATACGAGCAAAGACCAACGAGGCAGAGGCGAGAAGCGCCAAGGATCGCGCACAGCGCTGAACACACTTACCAGAAGGGGCACGGCTTTAGCCGTGCCATCCCCACACACCATATGCGAGCGGCTTTAGCCGCTGAGGTGTGCTTGGCAATCCACAGCAGCCGTCGCGTACCGTAGCGCTATCTTCGAGCCCGGCGAGCCCGGCGCGGCAGACGTCACTTACCGCACGCCCGGCACCGGCGTCAGGTACAGCATGAACCCAAGCAGCAACACCAGCGCCAAAAACAAAATCAAGGTCTGAGTGTGCGGGGTCTCCGGCGCATCGTTGGTGAAAAACCGCCAACCCATACCGCCGGCGACAAACAAAAACACCCACTGCGTCCCTGCCCGATTGCTATTCGCATCCACCACCGTCAGCGCAAAGAAGAGCAGGCACGTCAGCGCAATCATCGCGCGTTGCATGCGCGAAAGCGCATAAGAGGCCTGCGCGCCGTCGAAGCCGAAGATCGGCGTTAGATTAAACAGGTTGTACCACGCGCCGATGTTGGCCAGCAGCAAAAACAACACGCTGTGCATCGACCACGCCAGCGCCAAGCAAAGTGCGGCCGCCGCCAAACCATACACCGGGCCAGCCAGCGAAATGGCCGCCAAATCCTCACGCGAAACGCCCATCGAGTACCAGCGCACATACGCGCCCATGCCTGGGATGAACATGGGCAGGTCGGCTTTCAGCCCGCGCCGTTTTACGGCCACGTAGTGCCCCATCTCGTGGATCATGATCGAAATCGTGAAGCCGAGCGCAAACCGCCATCCGCCCAGCAACCAATAGATCCCAAAGAACGCAAACAGCCCCAAAAAGAACTTCAGCTTGAACAGGAGCAGAAAGGCCGACTTCGCCTTCAGCAAAAAGAAAAACAGCGGCGCAAACGGCCCCAGGCGCTTGGTCCACTTGGCTCGATGCGCCTCCTGCGCTCCCAACCGCGCATCGATCTGCGCCATGTGCTGATGGATCGTCTCTGCCTGTGACGAGCCCTCTGGCATCCACACCAGCGTCGACCGCCAACGATCCCGCGCCTCCACCCACTTGCCTTCCTGCTCCAGCTGCTGCGCGCTATAGGCCAGCTCGCTCAGATGCCGCCCATAGGTCAGCGTCTGGCAGTCGGGGCACGCGAGCGTGCCGTCCGGCAGCCAATGGCTACAACTCGGGCAGCTATGGATCGGCTCCGGAGAGACTGGTTCAGGCGAAAGTACAGCAGCGTCGGACATGGCCCAACATAGTGTACGGCCACGCCCAGCAACGGTCCAAGTGTTGCACTCTCTACCGTCCCAATCAGGTAGCCTTCGGATCAGATGTCGGCCGAAGCCGGCGCTCTCAGGCGTCTAGAGGATTTACGCTAACCTTCTACGCAACACGCCGGTGATTCCTAGCAAACCCGTAGCTAGCAGAGCAAAGCTGGATGGTTCAGGCGTTGTGTTGAGTGTTGTCGTGAACGTTCCGTAAACGTAGGGCGCCTCGGGCAAGATGTTAAAAGTGGCCGGGCCCAGATCCGTCGCGAAAGTATACATAAAATATGGGTTGACTAGACCGCTCTCCATGGAATTCTGGAACAGGAAGGAAGGCGGCAGAGTGCCATTTCCAGTTCCGGCGTCGAATTGGCCACTCGCAATCCGAACGGTGCCAATCCCCGCAGATGGGCCATCACCGGCATAGAAGACATAGGTAGGGCCGTCCACGACGGTGGTGGTCGTACCGATTGTGATATCGACGGTGGAGAGCAACTCCTGTGACCGGTTTGAATGAGGACCGAGGTTGTTCACCACGTTGTTCGTATCGCCCACCCCGGTCAGAGTGATCGCTTGGTTAGGAACGGGGGTTGTTCCTATGGTGCCGTACGCGAAAAAGGTTTCCGTATAAGTCACTGGCGTGGCCTGACAGGTAACCCAGGCAAACGAAAGCATAGCCGCTGCGGCCAAGAATTTAGGGCACATAGGAAGAACTCCTTGAGATGTACCCCAATCATAAGCGGCTTATCACTCACGTCAGCGAAACTTTGGTACCCAACACTGTCTTCGGAGGGCCGCTATTCTCCGTTCAAGTGTGGTCAGCAAACGTGTTTGCGGGGATGATGTCAACGGTAAGGGCGGAGATGATGTCAACGTCCGTAGACGCGAAAGTGTGATACATGCGGCTTTGCAGAGCACCAATCTACTGAATCTGCACCAACTCCGGCGCACTCGCACGCTTCTTCTTCGGGCGCGGCGCCTCCGGTTGCTGCGGCGCGCGCCAGTGGTCGATGTAGCTGACTTGATGCACGCAGCTGATCGTGCAGTTCGGCGCGCACCCCTTTTCCGTCAGAAACTCGCGTTCAATGTCCGCCTTGCCGTACTCCGCGATGGGCACACCCGGGTACCCACGTTGCTGTGAGCAGTAGTGCACCAGCCCGTTCTCGCAAATGTACAGGTAGCGCGAGCCCGCACGGCAGCGCCAATCGTTGGGCTTGCCGTTCGCAATGGCTTCTTGAAAACCGTTAAAGCGCGAGTAGGAGCGCCGCGTCAGGCTGCGGACCTCTTCCCACACTTTGCGTTCGCGTTCGCCAAGCGGCTTCAGCTGGCCGGAGCCGTCGTGAATGATGCCGATGGTCGACGAAAATCCCAGCTCCAACGCCCGTTTGGAGATAACCAGCGCATCCTCCGGGTTGCGAATCCCACCGCCCACCACCGAGTTGATATTCACATGGAAGTCCGCATGCTCGGCCAGCATGCGCAACTTGGCGTCCAGCACCTTTAACGACTTCTTCGAGACCTCGTCCGGCATGATGTTGTCGATCGAAATCTGCATGTGGTCCAGCCCCGCCGCGTTCAGCCGCTGGATGCGCTCGGGCATCAAGAGATAGCCGTTGGTGATCATGCCGGCGATCGCGCCGTTGTGCCGGATGCGCCGAATCACGTCGTCGAGCTCCGGGTGCAGCAGCGGTTCGCCGCCGGAGATCGTGATCACCGCCGTCCCCAGCCGCCCCAAATGGTCGACCCGCCGCCGCATCTCGGCGATCGGCGTCGGCTTAGACACATCGTCGTACTCATTGCAGTAGGTACACGCCAGGTTGCAGCGCCGCATGGGCACAATGTGCGCCATGTACGGGTGCGCCGTGTCCAGCAGCGCTGAGCCGATCGAACCCAGCTCGCGCATGCGCCGCTCCGCCGCTAGCAGGCGACGGCGTGTCGCGGTGCGCCGCGGCACCGCGCCCGCGCCGCGACCCACGGCACCCCGGAGAGCTTCACTTGCCGGCTGTTGATCGTCTACACGCATCGAACTTCATTTTACCCTGCCCCGTTACGCCTACCGACGCGGCGCCATAAGACTCTTCACCACCCCAACCCGGCCTGCCATATAGGGCAGCTTCAGCGTGTACACGCCCCACCACATCGCCCAGGCAAGAAATCCTTTCAGCTTGACGCCAAAGATCTCCGCGACGGCGCGGCGGTGCGACAGCAACGCCAGCTGCCCGATCATCTTGTACCGGAACGGACGTGGTGCCCGCCCTCGCAGCACCGCATTGATGTTCTGCGCAAGGTGCGTTCCCTCGCGCGTGGCATTCTGTGCCGTGGGCGCGAACGTCTTCTCGCCGTCCTCCATGGGGATCTCCGCACAGTCCCCGATCGCCCAAACGCCCGCATGGCCTTGCACGCGAAAGCACCCATCGGTGGTCACGCCGTGATGCTTCCCTTTGGCTACATCAATGTTTTTCAGCAGGAGGTTTGGCTGAACACCCGTATCCCAAATCAAGACGCCCGCCTGGTGTACCGAACCGTCCTTTAGCGTGACCTTCGTTCCGTCGATGGCGCTTACGGCGGCATGCAGCGCCACATGGACGCCGTCGTTCACGAGTTGCTGCTGACTGTAGGCGGCGAGCGAGGCATCTGTTTCGTGCATCAGCCTGTCCGACGGCTCAATGAGCACCATGCGCACCTCTCGTTCGTCGATGCCGGCCACTTTCGCCTTGCTACGCAGGTGTTCGCTGACCGCGGCCATGGTTTCGACGCCAGTGTAGCCTCCGCCGGCAACCGCAACCGTCAGCAACTTGCAGCGTTCCGCAGGATCCGTGCTCTCGGCCGCGAGCGCGACCACCTCGTCCAACCGCGCCAACACCGCTTCGGCATCGGCCAGCGTCTTGAACGGCAAACTATTCTCGCAAGCGCCGGGCACGTCATGGTAGTTGGTCACCGAACCAAGCGCGAACACAAGCTGTGTCGCCTGCAAGGTACGTCCATCCGCCAGCGTGACCAGCTTGGCCGTCATGTCAACCGCCACCACCTCCGCCAGAACGAAGTTGATGCGCTTGGGCAGCGTCGTCGCGGGCACGGCGATGTCGGCCGGTCGTACCGTGCCCCCGGCGACCTCCGTCAGCATGGGCGTGTACAGCATGTGGCCGACGCGATTCACCAGAGTAATGCGGTGCTGTGGGGCCAGGCGGAAGGCAAGGCCGCGGGCGGCGTACCATCCCCCGAAACCACCGCCCAGAATGACCACGTGTTCCGCGTTCGACCCGTTCGTTTGCGCTTGCATGTTTTCCTCTCGATACCTTGTTGCGCTTAGCCGAGGTCAACCCGCCGTAGCCTGAATCTTCACAGCCGCTACTCACGAACCCACCCGCTCTCATCTCAGTCAGGTGTACGTGGAACAGCAATTCGATGCACTGTGCCGACCGGATGTCGACGCACGTCCACACCGGAGTTTCGCAAGCTGATACTTCCACACCACGTCCAGGCCAACAGCGACTCGCTGCCCTAACCCGTACACTTGACCCGAGGAGACACCCACCTATGCCGCGCGAGATTACCTGGACCGACACCCTCGAAATCGGTATCCAACTGCAGGAACGCTTCCCAGAAATCGACCCGTACACCGTCCGCTTCACCGACCTGCACAAGTGGGTGACCGAGTTGCCCGGCTTCACCGGCGACCCCAACAAGTCCAGCGAACCTCTCCTCGAGGCGATCCAAACTGCCTGGCACGAGGAGTTTGAGGACGCCCGTAACGGCTAGGCGGCAACCTATGCGGGCCACCCCCGCTGCCTCAAATTCGTCTCATGCAATCGTGGTACCCGGAGGTTCTTGTGAAAGTGTTTCGTACGGCAACAACGTTCAGTCTAGGCCTGATGCTGGCCTGCCCCATGTTCGCGCAGGGGGCCAATGAGCAGGCACGCCGACAGACCAAGGCCGAGTTGAAGCAGCAACAAAAGGCCGACAAGGCCCAAGCCAAGGCGGATAAGTCTGAAGGCAAAGCCCTGGGCTCCAAAAAGGTCAAAAAGGCCGCCAAGGATCAAGACAAGGCCAACGCGGCACAACCGCGGTAGCGCGGCGCGGAACGCCCTCAGCTGGCTGACCGGCGCCGCCGCAGCACCTCGTTCGGGAGCCTGGAGCCGGTCAGCCGCAAGGTCAGCAGCGCCACCGCGGCCCAAACAGCACTGCCTGCAAAGATCACCGCAAAATCCGCAGCATGGGTGTGCGCCGCCGGCAACCGGTACACCACAAAGCCAACGCACACCGCCGCACAAAGCGCCGCCACGGCCGCCCGCCCCATCTCCCCGCCTTCCAGATGCAGCAGGCTCACCAGCCGTTTGCGATGCAGCAACACGGCCAGCGCCGCCGTTTGCACCACAATGCCCACATCGGAGGCAACGGCCAGGCCAAGCAGCCCGCGCGCCTGGAACAGCCCCCAATACAGCGGCATTGAAAGTATGGTGATGACCGTTCCCGTGATCGCCGGCGTACGCGTGTCACTGGCCGCGTAAAACGCCCGCGCATAGATGCCCTGCACCGCCCACACCGCCAACGTTAAGGACAACACCGTAAACAACAATGTCGTCTCCCGCGCATCCGTGCGATGGAAGCGACCGCCCCGAAACAGGTCCATCAACCACGGCGCCAACGCGATCATCCACGCCGACACCAGCAGGCCGACACAGAACAGTCGCGAAACCGACCGCCCCACCGACTCGGAAAACTCATACATCCGCCCACGTTGAAACAAGGACGCGAAGAACGGCAAAGACGCCGCCCCCGCCGCCGGGCCGATGACGTTGAACGGCGCATTGAACAGGTCCTTTGCGTTGCTGATCAGCGTTACGCCGCCCACGCGCACACTGGCGAAGTAGTTCATGAAGATGCCGTCGAACATCACCAGCGAAACACCGACCATCAACGGCAGGCTCAGCCGCAACCACTCCCGGAATGCCGGATGCGCGAAGTCCACGGTGGGCCGAAACTGCAAACCCGTCCGCAACGCCCCCAGCGTGTTCAGCAGCGCGGACCCAGTCAACATGCCCGAGAGCACACCGACGGCCAGCGAATACACCTCGTCCAACCCACGCGCCTTAAACTGCGCGTGCAAAAAGTACGCTCCCGCAACAATGCCGAGGTTGTAGATGATCGGCGTAAATGCCTGGTAGATGAAAATTTTGCGCACCTGCAAACGCGCGCTCATCATGCTGCCGGTCAGGATGAAGAGCTGCGTCGGCAGCATCAACCGGGTAAGCGTCGTACACAGGGCCGCCCGTGGATCGCCACCCCGGAAGCCCATGTTGGCAAGCACCACGTACTGTGGCGCAAAGATCTCCCCCAGCACAACACCGGCCCCCAGCACGATTAGCATGTTGGTCAGGATCACGGAAAGCGCCCGGTCTGCGCCCTCGGCATCCCCCGCCTCGCGATACCGGTTCAGAATCGTGATCAGCGAAATAGAGGCTGCGCCCCCGATCAGGAAATAGTTCAGCAAATCCGGCAGCTTAAACGCCGCACGGTACGCGTCTTGCTCGATCCCGGGGCCAAAGAGGAAATTGATGTACTTGATCCGCACCAGCGCCAGCAGCCCGGAACACACCGAACTCGCCATCAGCAGCACCGTGGCCGAAGCGACCGTATGACCGCCCTGGCCACCCTGGCCACGTAGCACACCCCACCTGGAGCTGGGCGCAACCGCGGGTAGGGACGTGGGCACGGGCGCAGCCAAGATCGCTACTCGATGGCGAACAGGTCGCCTTGGCTTCGTGCGTCCGCCACCAGCCGCAAGGTCTCCGCAACCACCGCCGGCTTCGGCTCCAGCACCAGGCGCGGACGCATCGCCTGCAGCCGCGGCACAGGCTTGGGCGCCGGCTCCTTTGTCGGACGGACCGGATGCTCCAAAATCACCAGCAACGCGCACAGCTCGTCGCGCAGAGCACGCAGCTGCGCTTTGCGGCGAATCTCCTCGCTGCGATCTGCGGGCAGTACGTGGGCTGCGGCTACGGTCGCCGACGCTCCGCTTTCGACCACGGCCATCGCCGGGGCAGGTTGGGGCACGGCCGCCACGGCCGCCGCCGCTTCCCGCTCCTTCACCTCGGTCTTGAACACCTGCCGTGCCCCAGGAATGGTATAGCCCTGGTCATACAGCAGAGACTTAATGCGCAACGCCATCTCCACATCCCGCTTGCGATACAGCCGTTGCCCCGTGCCCCCCTTGTTGGGCCTCAGCTGCGGAAATTCCGTCTCCCAAAACCGCAACACATACGCCGGCACTTCGCAAAGACGCGCCACATCCCCGATTCGGAAGTACAACTTATCCGGAATCTCAGGGGCGACATACTTCCGCATTGGTTCAACGCTCATTAGATCCCCATGCGAGCCGACTTCACCCGTCCCAGCCAGACTATAGCGTCGCCCGGTCGGCATCCAGTGTCTTCACGGATGCCGTGCCGTCCTGTGTACGGCATGCAATCGAATGCAACCGGAACGCAACCGGAACCAAGCTGCGCAACAGCGGCCTCAACCAGTACATGAGCTTTCGCGCCGAGCCGCCTACTTGTGCGCCGTGGTTGTGCGATGCGCGCCCGCGCTTGCGGTCCGGCCTGCCTCCGCCTCGGCCTGGTCGATCGCGGCGTACATGTCATTCACGTCGGCCACCTCAATCCAGTGCGTCGGTGTCACCACAAAGATTGTCGGCGTGTGCTGTAGGCCGAAGCGGAGGCCCTCGGCAGTCGACGCGTTCACCTCGCGGTCGAACTCGCCCGTGGGGTCAACCACAAAGGGCATCTGCTTGCCCGCCCGGCTCATAAAGCTCTGATTAAAGCTGCGCAGGTCATCCTTAGAGGCGATTCGGGCCTGGGAGGCGAAGACCTCGCGGCGGTACTCCTCAGCCAGCTGCGGCGACACCTTCGCGCGCAGATAATGCGAAAAGATCGCCGCCTCATGACTCCAGATATGGCCTGGGATCTGGAAATCGCGCTCTTCCAACGGCAGGTGGTAGTGATTCGCCGCCACGTGCACAATGGGGAACGCGTGCGCACACGCCGGGCACTCCAGGTCCTCAAACTCCACAATGGCCACCCTGGCGCCCGAGGGCGGCTTGATGAACGACGCGTCCCCTTTCACCGATACCTGGTTGGGCGGCACCGAGGTCTGAGCAGAGGCGGCCAGACAAGCAAACACAGGTAGCAGGGCGGGAACTAGCAGGCGTGGCATACGCATATGACGGAGGCGGTGTCCTTGGGCGAGCAAAAAGCTCTACGGCTATTGAACCATTACCTGTCCTAAATCGCTACAAGTGGCTCGGTTTTCCGCAGGGCAGCCGGAAATGCAATGCTACGCTGAAAGCGAAGGAAAGACGAAATGCTGCCTGCCCTCCTCGCGCTTCAGGCCTTTACGCTCGTTCTGCTGGTCGTCGCCCTGCTGCGGCGACTGAAAGCGCCCGTGGAACCGGCCGTTGATCCTCGCCTGCACGCCCTGCTCGCGGCAGATCTTCCCGGCCAGATCGTGCGCGCAGACGCCCGGGCCGAGGCCCTAGAGCGGCTGCTGCGCTCTGAACTCGCCCAGCTGCGCCAGGACTCCGGCGAGGCCGCTTCCCGTCTGCACGAAACCTCCCATCGCGGCGCAGAGACCCTGCGGACCGAAGTGTTCCACACGCTTTCGGCGCTCGGCGCCGATCTGCGCGCTGCCCTGGACGGCGCTCGCGCCCACCACGCGACGGAGTCGGAGCGCTTGCGCGGCCTCGTGGACGCACACCACGCCTCGGTCGGTAAGCGACTCGCTGACTTCTCCACAGACACTGCCCGGCACCACGCGGACAGCCGCGATGCCCTACACGCACGACTCGCCGAGCTGGCCAGAACACAGGTGACCGACCAAGACAAGCTGCGTGGCGCGGTCGAAGCTCGCCTCGATAAGCTGAACGAAGTTAACACCGCCAAGCTCGAAGAGATGCGCGCCACGGTGGACGAAAAGCTCCACGCCACATTGCAAACACGGCTCACGGAAAGCTTTGGTGCGGTTACCGACCAGCTCACCAAGGTTCACACCGGCCTGGGCGAGATGACCAAACTCTCCGCCGGCGTCGACGACCTTTCGCGCATCTTCACCAACGTCAAGAGCCGCGGCGGCTTTGCCGAGGTGCAACTCGGCATGTTGCTCGGCCAGATGCTCGCGCCCGTCCAGTTCAGCCAAAACGTCAAGGTAAAACCCAACACGGGCGAGATGGTCGAGTACGCCGTAAAGCTGCCCACGCCTCAAGGCGAGGTGCTGCTGCCCATCGACGCAAAGTTCCCCCGCGAAGCCTGGGAGCGACTAGAAACGGCCTACAGCGCAGGCACCCCGGCCGAGATCACATCCGCCGGTAAAGCTTTCGAGAACGCCATCCGCACCGAAGGCAAGCGCATCTGCGAAAAATACATCGCACCCCCCACAACAACCAACTTCGCCATCATGTTCCTGCCCACGGAAGGGCTGTACGCCGAGGTGATGCGACGCGACGGCCTCCAATCCGACATTCAGCAGAGCTGCCGCGTTACCATCGCCGGGCCGAGCACCCTTTCCGCCCTGCTGAACAGCTTTCAGATGGGGTTTCACATGCTGGACCTAAAGCAAAAGGGAGATGAGGTTTGGAAGGTCCTGGCCAACGCGCGCAAAGAGTTCGGTAATTTCGAAACGCTCATGGGATCGATGGAGCGGCAGGTCGGCACCGTGCAGAACACCATTGAAAAGCTGAACACACGCACACGGGCGATTAACAAGAGTCTGCGCGACGTCAGCCTGGACGACTCCGAGCCTCGGCTGACCAATGGTAACGGTCACGCAAAGTCCGCATACGGAGGCCTGCTCCCCATGTTGGCAGCCAGTGATGATTGACCCGAATCGCCGTCCTACCCACGTCCTCGAAAACCCGAGTCTGTGCGGAAGAATTTCCTTCGCCGGCAGCTTACGCACTCCCAAGGGAAGATACCTAGCCAGGTCAGCAAGGTCCGCTGCAGCAGAGTCGACCGGTTCACGCGCCGAAACAGACCCGGAACACACCGGCGGCAGTACCGCTGGAAGCCGGCCGGCTCCGTCTGTACGGGCGCTGGGGCAGAGGGCGCATCGAACATGGGGACATCCTACGCGAAGGGGCACGTCCGTAGGTACGTCTTCTTTACACCCGTCCAACGCGCCGGTATTCTTGGGCACTGAGGCCGAGGTGCGTTTTCAACCGATTCAACAGCGCGACCCGGTGTGGATGATGGAGGAGAGTTAAGCGATGGCAGCAGTGGACGAGAAGGTCAAACAGATTATTGTCGAGCAGCTTCAGGTAGATGAAGCCGAGGTTACCCCAGGAGCCAGCTTCCAGGAAGACCTTGGCGCCGATTCGCTCGACGTGGTCGAGCTGGTGATGCAATTCGAGGAAGCCTTCGACATCCAGATTCCGGACGAGGATGCAGAGAAGATCAAAACCGTAAAGGACGCCACCGACTACATCGAGCAGCATCAGAAATCCAAATAACGTTTCAGCGAAGGGCAATCGGTAAGATGGAGCAGCGTCGTGTTGTGGTCACAGGTCTCGGGCTTATCTGCGGAATCGGCAATACCGCACCCGAGGTCTGGGAAGGATTGATGGCGGGTCGCAGTGGCGTGGCCGAGATCACCGCCTATGATCTCGAAGGGCATTCGGTGCGCATCGCGGCCGAGGTCAAAAACTTTGACCCCCACGCGTTCATCCCGGTGAAGGAAGCCCGCAAAATGGGCCGCTTCATCCACTTCGCCATGGCTGCCGCGCAAGAAGCCATGCTGCATTCGGGTCTCCAGGTCACCCCGGAGAACGCCGACAACGTCGGCGTACACATCGGCTCCGGCATCGGCGGCTTCGACATCATCGAGCGCGAGCACACGGCGCTGATGACCGGCGGTCCCCGCCGCATCTCGCCCTTCTTTATCCCAGCCTCGATCGTCAACCTTGCGGCGGGGCACGTCAGCATTCGTTGGGGAGCCAAAGGTCCGAACGAGGCCACAGCTACAGCTTGCACCAGCTCGGCCCACTCCATCGGGGACGCGTTTCGCATCATTCAGCGTGGAGACGCCGACGCCATGATCGCCGGTGGTGCCGAAGGTGCCATTACACCGCTGTCTGTGGGCGGCTTTGCCGCGATGAAGGCGCTTTCCACCCGTAACGACGACCCCGCACACGCCTGCCGTCCGTGGGATCGCGATCGCGACGGCTTCGTAGTCGGCGAGGGTGCCGGCATCCTGATCCTGGAAGAGCTCGAATTTGCGCAGGCGCGCGGGGCCAACATTCTCGCTGAAGTCCTCGGCTATGGCATGAGCGGCGACGCCTTCCATATGACCGGCATGGCGCCCGAGGGCGAAGGCTGCCGCCGAGCCATGGCCAAGGCGCTCAAGACTGCCGGTGTCTCCCCCGATCAGATCGATTACGTGAACGCGCACGCCACATCGACGCCGCTCGGCGATGCCCTGGAATCCCAGGCCATGGAGACCATCTTCGGCGAACGCGCGCTCAAAGGCGACCTGCTTGTAAGCTCCACCAAGTCCATGACCGGGCACCTGCTCGGCGGGGCCGGCGGTCTCGAGGCCGGCATCAGCATCATGGCCATGCAGCACGGCATCGCGCCGCCTACGATGAATCTTGAAAACGTCGACCCAGCCTGCCGGCTCAACTACGTCGCCAACAAACCGCAGGCGGCTAAGATCGACTACGTGCTCTCGAACAGCTTCGGTTTCGGCGGCACGAACGGCTCGCTGGTCTTCCGGCGCTGGGGCGCCGCCTAACTTCGCCGCACATTCACAGAACTGTCCGTAAACAAAGAGCCCGACCTGGCCCTGCGCGCATCTCAAAGCGCGAGAGGGTCGCATGGCATATCTGAAGGTCGGTAAGGAAAACAGCGCGGACATCGAGCTCTTCTACGAGGACCGAGGCGATGGGCAGCCTGTCCTGTTGATCCACGGTTGGCCGCTGAACGGGGCATCCTGGGAGCGGCAAACGACCGCGCTGCTCGCTGCGGGGTATCGCGTGATCACCTACGATCGCCGCGGCTTCGGTCTCAGTTCCAAGCCCTACGCCGGGTATGACTACGACACCCTGGCTCGGGACACGAACTCGATCCTCGAGATGCTGGATCTGAACGACGTCGCCATATTCGGCTTCTCCATGGGCGGCGGCGAGGTTGCCCGTTACATGGGCAAGTTCAATCAGGGACGCGTCACCCGCTGCGGTTTTCTCAGCTCCATCGCGCCCGCGTTGCGCAAAGATGGCGGCAACCCCGAAGGCGTTGACCCTTCTGTCTTCGAGCAGATCAAAGGGCAGATCGAGGACGATCGCTTCGCCTTCCTGCAGGCGTTTGCCGAAATGTTTTACAACCAGGGCGTTCTCACGCACACGGTGTCTCAGGCCAAGCTCGACGCAGACTTCGTCGTGGCGTCGCAGTCCAGCTATCAAGCGATGTTGTTCTGCGTGGACGCCTGGCTGGAGGACTTCCGGGCTGATCTCAAACAGATCCAGGTTCCAACGCTTGTGCTGCACGGCGACGCTGACAAGGTCATCCCGCTGGAAGCAAGCGGCGCCCGGATGCCCGCCTTGGTGTCCTCGGCCAAACTCCACGTCGTCAAAGACGGCCCGCACGGCCTCATCTGGACGCACGCGGCCGAGGTCAACACGGCACTGCTTGAGTTCCTACGCTCTTAACCACGCAAGACTACGAGGCAGTGGCCCTATCCGCGTGAACCTACATGCTGATGGAGGCCACTGCCGTCTTCACCAGAATGACCAGGATCCACCAGCCAAACACAGTGATGTAGCCGGCGCTGGCTTTAGTGCGCGCCACAATCGCCAGGCCAAGGCTCATCAGCACGGCGGTCCAAATCGTAAACACATCCAGCGAACTCAGCACAGTCTTCAACACCCCAGGGGTGTCCATGTAGTACCCCGGGTTGCTGCCGATCAGCGCCTGCGTTGTGAAGGTCTCAGGACTCCGCCCGGCAAAGAGCAGCATCGCCCCCAGTAGCGCGGCCAGCACTCCCGGCAGCGCGGCATACATCAGCACGCAGAGCACCTTTCCGTAGCTTGCGGTGCCTGCAAACGCGAAGTTGATGGTCGGCCAAAACACTAAAGCCATCACGGCGAGCGAGGCCAAATTGATCAATGGACTCGCGTAGAAGCCGTACATATAGCTCATGCGCATCATGCGTTGCCGCGGCGCAGCCTGCTCCGGTGGCAACGACGCCATCGCATCGCTCATCTTCGGGTTGTTGCGAATCTCGTTCTGCACCAGTTGCGTCCAACCGACGCGTGTCTGGACCGCGGTTGTGAGCACGCCAGCGCCCAGCACGAGGAACAGGAACGGTAGCCACCAGCTCCCGTTCCGCAGCACATCGGTGAAGGTCCTGGACGGCGCAAGAAACGTATCGGTGACACGCTCCACCTGCGAGAGCGGTTTGGTTTCCAGCATCAGCGCCTGTTCCGGCATAAATCTCATCTCCTGCGATACACGGGGTTTGCTCGCCAGTGTATACGTCAGGAACCGTTACGGCGTTCCTTTTCTGGTGCGCCGGTGATTCGCTCAGCCCTCGGTAGCCGTTCCTAGCGCGACCAGCATTTGTACCGCAAAGCTCAGTCCCCGCTTCCCGGCAGGCGAGGTCGCCTGTCGCAGGATGCGGAACATGCTCGGCGTGGGCCCGTCCGGCTGCGGTCCTTGCATGCCCTGGTCCATCGCTTTGGCTAAGCGATGCAGCGTGTCCGGATCGATCGCCGCCGCAATACGTCCAAGCGCGATCAGATTGCGCACGGCGTTGATTGACTCGGGCAGCACCATGGCCGCAGCCAGCTTGCTGGCGATGATATCGCGCCCACCGACCAAGCCCTGCAAAAGATCAAGAATGCCTTGGTCATGCGCGGTCTGCAGCAGATCCCAGGCCACCAGCAAGGCTTCGGCGTGCTCGCGCGGTGCAGCTTCTACCTTGCGCATCAGTTCCAGGTGCGGGTCGACAGCCTGCGGTGTGTAGGTAATCGGGTTTGCCATGGCAAATCTCTTTCTTGGATGTTGGTACTCGGTGGCAATTGGCAAGTGGCAAGTTGTCAGTGCTCGCTACTTCCTACTCCCTGTTCCCTGCTTATTGCTTGCTGCTTACCGAGCAACCTCTTCACGACGGCTCCGTCGTCTTGATCTGCACGAGCTTGTCGCGAAGTCGTGTGCCCGGCATCCAGTAATCTTCGTTGTCCCACTTCTTATCCACTTCCACGCCCTCGGTGGGGGTGCGTGAACCGAAGCGGAAGTTGCGACGCGGCAGGGGCGGGCCCCCCACTTCGTCGAGCACCGTCATTTTCACGGACAGCTCCTTGTACGCGGGCGTGTGCGTCGCGCGGTCCACATGCATGCTGGTCAGCTTGTTCACCGCTTCTTCCGTCGAGATCATCGGCAAATACATCTCCTTGCCTTCCACCCGTTCGGTGATCAGCACGGGAAGCTTTAGCTGTCCGTACTTGTTTTCAATGCGCACAAATTGCCCCGTCGCCAACCCGCGCTCCTGCGCAAGCTGCGGCGAAACCTCAAGAAAGATGTTCGGCGTGATGGCCTTGATGCCCGGCACACGATAGCTCATGTTGCCCTGCTCGAAGTGCTCGAGCAATCGCCCGTTGTTCACATGGAGGTCATAGACCTCGTTCGCCTCTTCACTGGGCGGTACGTACTGCAGCGGGTGGAAGTTGGCTTTGCCGTCGGGGAACGGAAACTCCTTGGTGTAGAGCAGCGGCTCATCGGTGCCGTCGGCGTGCACCGGCCATTGCAAGCTCTTATAGCCCTCCAGCCGCTCATAGTTCACGCCGGCGAACGTTGGGGTCAGCTGGGCGACTTCGTCCATGATCTGTGATGGGTGCGTGTAGCCCCAACCGCCGGCGCCGCCCATCACTTCGGCGATGCTCTGAATGATTCGCCAGTCGGGTTTGGAGTCACCGAGCGGCTCCCACACCTGATATAGCCGCTGGATTCGCCGTTCTGTGCTCACAAACGTGCCGTCCTTTTCGAGCGACGGCGACGCCGGTAGGATCAGGTCGGCGTACTTGCAAGTTTCCGAGAAAACAATCTCTTGCATCACTAGAAAATCTAGCTTCGCTAGCGCCTCGCCCACGTCTACGGCGTTGGCGTCGGAGGTGATGGTGTCTTCGCCCTTGATGTACATCGCGCGCAGTTTGCCCTCGTGAACCGCAGAGATCATCTCCCGGTTGTCGAGGCCAGGCTTGGTGGGCAGCGTCACGCCCCAGTACGCTTCGAACTTGTTGCGGACAACCTCGTTGTCGATCTTCTGGTAGCCGGAGAACACATCCGGCATCGCGCCGAAATCGCTTGCGCCCTGCACGTTGTTGTGCCCGCGCAGAGGATACGCGCCCGTGCCCGGCCGCTTGAACTGCCCCATGGTCAGCAACAGATTGCAGATGGCCGTTGAGGTGTCGGAACCGCCGCAGTGCTGCGTCACGCCCATCGCCCATAGCGTGCACACACGCTCAGCCGCGGCGATCTCATCGGCTACCTGCTTCAGCTGATCCACGCTCAGCCCTGTTACCTGCTCGGCGTACTCCAACGTGTACGGCTCCAGGCTCTTCTGGAACTCGTCGAAATGGTTGACCCACATGGCAATGAACGCCTGGTTATGCCGCCCCGTGTCGATCAGGTGTTTGGTCACGGCCATGATCCACACCTCGTCGGTCGAAGGTCGCGGATGCAGAAAGATGTCGGCGCGCTCGGCCATCTCGTGCTTGCGCAGATCGGCCACAATCAACCGCTGGCCGCGGTGCTTGTGCGAACGCTTTACGCGCGTCGCTAGCACTGGATGACTCTCGGTCGTGTTCGATCCAACCACGATCACCAGGTCGGCAATTTCAATGTCCGCAATCGACCCGGAGTCGCCGCCGTAGCCCACCGTGCGGGTCAGACCCATGGACGCGGGCGTCTGACAGTAACGGCTGCAGTTGTCGATGTTGTTGGTCCCAATCACCGCGCGCGCCAACTTCTGCATCAGGTACGCTTCTTCGTTGGTGCACTTGGACGATGCGATGAACGCAAGCGCATCCGGTCCGTGCTGCGTCTTGATGGCCGTGAAGCGGTCGCGCACCATCGCCAGCGCTTCATCCCACTCGATCTCGACAAATGTCTCGCCCACGCGCTTGAGCGGCTTGCGCAAACGGTCCAGTGAGTTCGCGTAGTCCCATCCAAACTTGCCCTTGATGCAGGTGGAGATGCCGTTCGCCGGCCCCTCGGAAGGTTCCACCTTGAGGATGTGCCGGTCGCGTGTCCAGATGTCGAAGCTGCAACCCACGCCGCAGTAGGCGCAGACAGTTTTGGTGCGCTTCACGCGTTGATGGCGCATGTTGGCTTCCATCGCCGAGAGCGCCAGAATGCTCGGATAGCCAGTGGAAGGCTCAATGCCCTTCACTACCTCGATCATGTCGTCGAGCGCTTTGGTCGGCAGGCTGGTCAGGTAGCCGGTGTGGCCCACCATGCCTTTTTCCATCAGCGCATTGCATGGGCACACGGTGATGCAGTGGCCGCAGCTCACACAGCTGGAACCATCGATCTGCTCACCGCCGTCCCACATCACCCGGGGCATCTCGCGCTCCCAGCTGATGGTCAGCGTTTCGTTCACCTGCACATTCTGGCAGGCCTCGACGCAGCGCCCGCACAGGATGCACTGGCTCGGATCGTAGCGGTAAAACGGGTTGGAGTGGTCCTGCGGGTAGCCCTTGTCGCGATACTCGCGCGTCTGGTGCTGCACGTTTAACTCGCCGGTCACGTTGTGCACCGTGCAGTTTTCGTTATTGTTGTCACACACCGTGCAATACAGGTTGTGGTTCTCAAGAATGCGGTCGAACGCCTCGCGCTTCGCTACATCCGCGCGGTCGCTTGCTGTCTGCACCACCTGCCCCGGCGACACCCGCGCACCGCACGATCGCACCAACTCCCCGTTCAGCTCCACGATGCACGTGTCGCACGTGCCGATGGCGCCCATCGGCTGCAGGTAGCAGACCTGCGGCACGCCGACGTGATCCTCGTGCGCGGCCTTGCGATTCATCGCCTCGATCAACGGCTCGCCGGTCTCCGCGGCAGTTGTTTTCCCGTCGATCTCAATCCAGGTGTCCGGAACAAAAGCTCTTGGCGTGTTCAGAAGGGGCTTGGGGTGGAACTTCGAGCGATCCATCGTACTTTTCATAGATGCAGCGCAGACGATTGACGGCGACGCCACGCGCGATCACCGCGCGTTCTACTGCCCCTTGGCCGGCTTTGCTTCCACCGCGAGATTGACAGCGCTCATGTCGCCCTGCACCACCAGCGGCATCTCGCCTGGTGCATACTGCCGCACCGTGATCTCCTTGCGATTCTGATGAAACGGGTCGTTGTCGGGGTCGCCCATCTGCTCAAACCGCGCTTCATGCGCGTCCTTGGACGTCAGCTTGTACTCGCCTTCCATCACAAACGGCAACGTGAAGGTCCGGCTCTCAGAGTCGATCGACGTCGAGACGATCTCTTTCCCGTCGTCGGCGTACTCCAACGAGACGTGGCCGGCGTTGAGTGATTGCCCCGTCTTCGCATCCACCAGCGCCCCCGTGATCGTATGCATCTTCGAGACGGGCGCAGTAATGTCCTCCGCGTCCATCTGCTGCCCTGCTTCCAAGGTCACCACCTTGGCGTCGCGCTGCCGCGTCGTATCGCCGAGGTACACGGGCATGGACATCTTCGTGTTGTTCCACGAGGACTGGTTGTCGCCCAGAAGGGCACTCTGGTGGCGTTCCTCCACCGCGAGATTCACCTGCAAACGGTAGTCGCCCGCCGGCAAACCGTGGATGGCCCAATGCCCGTCGGTGTCGGTGACCGTTCCAGCCTCCGTGGCTCGAGGCTGGGTCCACTTGCCGTCGGGACCGCGCTTGTTCACCAACACATAGGCCTCCGCAAACGGCGTACCGTCGTCAAAACGGACCACGCCGGAGAGCGCGGCCCCTTTTTGCAAGCGGAGGGTCACGTCGGCGGTCGCGTTGGGCCGCACGCTGACTGCAGGCACCGCCGAGGCGATGCGCGCAGCCACCTCCGGCGAAGGATTCTGCAACTCCTCCTTCGTAAATGTGGCAAACGGCGACAGGCAGCCAGGCGAGTTCACCACAACGTAGTACATGCCGGCCCGCACATGATCGATCCGAAACCCACCGTTCAGGTCGGTTTGGTAGATAGTGAAGGGCACCGGAACCGTCTTGCCGGGCGCGCCTTGCGGCGGGTCCTTCACGTCGAAGGGCTGCAACGCCACCCGCGCAAACCGTGCCGGCGCGTTCGACCCCACAAGGTACACATGCCCGGTCACCGACCCGAAGCTCGCCACAGGCTCGGCTTCGATCCTGGCGGCCGTACCCTGGACCTGCGCGGCGGAGCGCGAGCCCGCGCCGGCAAGAGCCATCAACGCAACAACGCACACGCAACCGGAACAGCGCACCTAATCGCCTCCTTGAACACCACAACGAGCACCGCAACGCGGCGGGCCACCAACGCAGCCTACGGGAAAAGCTTCCCGGCGGCCAGAACAAATCCTTTAAGCGCGAATCTGCCCAGCCACGCGCAACCCGCTACGCAGCGCCGCGTGCACCGTGCCCCAGTTGCCGCTGGTATCCGTATGCTCGCCCGCAAAGAATAGGGTGTTGGCTTCGGGCACGGTCATCGCTGCCGGGGCATCCAGCGCGCCTGCCGGCACATAGCTGTACGCTCCGCAGGCAAACGGGTCGGCGCTCCAGTCAAAGGTGTGGGTGCTCACCAGCGCAGCCTGTACGACCGCAGCGGGCAGCCCAAAGGTTTCCGCCAACTCACGGCAGGCCATCTCGCCCAGCGCCGCGGCGGTTAAGCTCCGCAACGCCTCCGACCGCGGCCCGCCGGCCCAGCCCACCAGCGTGGGCACTGTTTCCGGCTCAGGGTGCCGCGTCCACCACACGGGAGGCATGCGCTCGCGCGTGAACACAAAACTCAAGGTGCGCAAGGCCTCGGCGCCCGGCTGTGTGGCCCGCTCCCACCAGCGTTCCCGAAATGCCAACGTAAAGCGCACCACCTGCCCCATGGCCAAGCGACGCGCTTCAAATAGCGCCTTAGGTTCGGGTTCGATGCGCACGCTGCCCGGGGCGCTCGCGTTGGCGGCCTGCAGCACGCCCAGCGGCAGCGTGACCACGCACCGCGGCGCGCGGATATCGCCCGCCCTGGTGCTGACCACCACCTGCCCCGGCCACCAACGAATCGCCAGCACCTCGCTCTGCAGCCGCACGCGGCCACCGGCCGCCTGCACACGCCCGGCCAGGAACTCCGGGAGCTGTGCATAGCCGCCGCGCACATGCCACAGGCGGTCCCCTTCGCTGGCCTCTTCGGCCCGCTGCTGCACGCCTAGCGACCGCGCACTGATGCGCTGTGCGTCTGCCGCATTGAACCCTTCCACATAGCCGGTCATCTCCTCGCGCTTGTCTTCGGGCACGTCGCTGTCTGCGAGCCAGGTGGCAAAGGATACGTCGTCCCCGGGCAGATCCGCCAGCTG
>CAXTLD010000063.1:0-22017 GCA_964245045.1 uncultured Acidobacteriaceae bacterium
GAGGGATGGGGCGGGCTTCGTCGCGCTTGAGGCGGTCGATGGACTTTTGCTGCTGGGCGAGGTAGCCGGCGAACTTGACGCTGGTTTCGACGGTTTTCATCTCGTTGCGGACCCAGGCGGGAAGGGTGAGGGTTTGCGGGGCGTTGTTGAGGTTTGGGAGGTGAGGTTGGAGGTTTGGGGTGGGGTTGGCGGCCTGGAGGGCGTGGAGCCAGGGGGCTAGCTCGGCGATGGGCTTCATGTGGGGGAGGAGGATGGGCAGAAGGGTTTCGAGGGTGAGCGTGGGGCGCTTCAGGAGTTGGGCGGGTTTGTCGCCGCGGGCGTAGGGGGACGTGCCCGGTTGGGTGGGGTCCTGAAGTAGGGTAGCGTCGGCTTCGGTGAGTTTGGTGGTCTCGATCAGTGTGGTGAGCGCGGCGAGGCGGGCTTGTTTGGCCTGAAAGTGGGCCCAGGCGGTGTCGTCGATGAGGCCGAGGGCGCGGCCATGGGGGGTGAGGCGGGCGTCGGCGTTGTCGATGCGGAGGTGGAGGCGGAACTCGGCGCGCGAGGTGAACATGCGGTAGGGCTCGTCCGTGCCTTTGCTGATGAGGTCGTCGATGAGGATGCCGGTGTAGGCTTCGGTGCGGTCGAGGGTGAACGAAACAGGAAGTAGGGAGGAGGAAGTAGGAAATAGGGGGATTGCGGGGATGGAAGCAGCGGCGGCTTGTTCCGTTGAGGTACTTGCTGCTTCCTGCTTGCTGCTTCCTACTTCCTGCTTCCTACTTACTATCTCGTGCATCGCGAACAGGGCGGCGTTGATGCCGGCCATCAGACCCTGGCAGGCGGCTTCTTCGTAGCCGCTGGTGCCGTTAATTTGGCCGGCGAGATAGAGGCCCTCGTAGGCCTTGACCTTGAGGGTGCGGTCGAGCTCGGTGGGGTCGATGGCGTCGTACTCGATGGCGTAGCCGGGGCGGAGCATCTCGGCGTTTTCGAGGCCGGGGATGGAGCGCACCATGGCGGCCTGGATGTCCATGGGGAGCGAGGTGGACATGCCATTGATGTAGACCTCGTGGGTGTGGAGGCCTTCGGGTTCGAGGAAAAACTGGTGTTGCGTTTTGTCGGGGAAGCGGACGATCTTGTCTTCGATCGACGGGCAGTAGCGGGGGCCGATGCCTTCGATCTGACCGGTGAACATGGGCGAGCGATGGACGTTGTCGCGGATGAGTTCGAGCGTTTGTGGGGTGGTGAAGGCGATGTGGCAGGAGATCTGGGGGAGCGGTGGCTGCCAGGTCGCGACTGCGCGTGAGGCGGGAGGCGCATCGCGCGTGGGCTCGCTGCCCACGAGTGCTTGCAAGCTCCGGAAGCTGAAAGGGGTGGGATCGGCGTCGCCGGGCTGCTCTTCAAAGCGGGACCAGTCGATGGTGCGGCCGTCGAGGCGGGGCGGGGTGCCCGTTTTTAGGCGAGTTTCGCGCAGGCCGAGCTTCTTCAACGACTCGCCGAGGAGGACGCTGGCGGGTTCGCCGGAGCGGCCAGCGGTGTACTGCTGCTCGCCGCAGTGGATGAGGCCGTTGAGGAAGGTGCCGGTGGTGATGACGACGGCGCGGCCGTGGATGGTGCGGCCGTCCCGGAGTTTTAGGCCGGTTATGCGGGGGAGCTGTGGTGCGTCACCCCGGGTCCGAGAGGCGAGACCTAAGCCACCCGCTCCGGGAGCGATGTCGCCAGCATTGGCAGAATACAGAGGTCTCTCCACTGCGCTTCGCTCCGGTCGAGAGGACGCATCGTTGGCGGGCGTATGCGCTGGCTCGGGCTCGATCACGACATCGACCACCTCCGCCTGCTTGATGAAGAGGTTGGGGATGGACTCGAGTTTTTCACGCATGCGGGTGCGGTACAGGGCCTTGTCGCATTGGGCGCGGGGGCTCCAAACGGCGGGGCCGCGGGAGGTGTTGAGCAACCGGAACTGGATGCCGCAGCTGTCGGCGACCTCGCCCATGATGCCGCCCAGGGCGTCGACCTCGCGGACGAGGTGGCCTTTAGCAACGCCGCCGATGGCCGGGTTGCAGCTCATCTGGGCGATAAGGTCGAGGTTGAGCGTGAACAACGCGGTGCGCAGGCCCATGCGCGCGGCAGCGGCAGCGGCCTCGCAGCCTGCATGGCCCGCGCCTACGACGAGCACATCGAAATCTTCGCGGAAGGCCATCACCCTATTGTAAGAGGTTGTCTTCCGGTGAAAGTGCATGGCTGCGGGTCTGGCGGGCTCGCATGGATCAGGCGATAATGGGCCCATGACCCGGCCCTGTTTTCTGGTAATCGACCGCGAACACGCGGGCAGCATTTCCACTCGCAAGCTGGTGATTGAGACAGCCAAGCTGAATGTCATCACGGCGTATAGCGGACGCGAAGCGATCGCGATGCTGGAGCGGTTCCCAGGGGTCGACGGCGTTGTGCTGGACGCCAGCGTCCGCGACGTGCCCTGCGGTGAGCTCCTGTCGCGTTTCAAGCAGATTTCCGCGGACATCCCGATCGTGTTGATCGGCACCCCTGGCCGCCATGACTGTGAGCGGGCCGACCACCATCTGGAATCGTTTGAGCCCGCGAAACTCCTGCAGTTGCTGAACAGGCTTGTGCCGGCGGCGTTGTCGGTGCAGGCGGGCGAGGGCGATTTGGCGCGAGCCGAGGACGAGGAGCAGCTGGAGAAGGCGGGCGTGGGTTCGCGCTGACGGCAGATCGCTGTCGCGGTACCCGGCGTGGCGGCGCGCGCGGTTGTGCGTTCGCGGTTAGGATGGGGGCATGTTGGTGCTCGATCCTGTGGAAGCGCGCGTCGTTGGGGCGTTGATGGAGAAGGAGATCACGACGCCGGAGTATTACCCGCTGAGCTTGAACGCGCTGGTAAACGCGTGCAATCAGAAGTCCAGCCGCGAACCGGTGATGGAGCTGAGCGAAGGCGATGTGCGCACGGCATTGTTTGCGCTGGAAGGGCAGGGCCTGGTGCGCGTGTTGGCCGACGCGCGGGTGCCCAAGTATGAGCACCGCCTGCGCGACCCGTTGCAGTTGCGGCGCGACGAGGTGGCGGTGGTCTGCCTCCTGCTGCTGCGCGGGCCGCAAACGGCAGCCGAACTGCGCGCACGGGCGGATCGGCTGTACAGCTTCGACGACACGGCGGCGGTGCAGTCCACGCTGGAACGCCTGGCCGGGCGCGAAGACCCGGTAGTGCGCATGCTGGCGCGGCAGCCTGGGGCGCGCGAGGCCCGGTGGCGGCATCTGCTGGGCGGCGCCGCGGACAAGGCCGCGTTTGCGACGGAAGCGCCCATGAGCGCCGGTGTGCCGAGCAGCGCTCGTGGCTTGGACCGAGACGAACTGCTGGCAAGAATCGGCGCCCTGGAAGAGCGGGTGTCCGGGCTGGAGCAGCGACTGGAACGCCTGGCGACTACCTTTGGCGTGGAGTAGCGTGTTTGTCGCCTCACCCCGACAATAGCTGCCTCACTCTTCTTTCTTCTTGTTGCGCGCCCTGATCTTGAACCAGATCGGCGAGCCGATGAACTTGAACACCTTACGGATTTCGTTTGACAAGAAGCGCTCGTAGCTGAAGTGCAGCTTGACGTCCCGGTCGGTAAAGAGCACAAACGTGGGCGGCGCTACCGCGGCCTGGGTCATGTAGTAGATCCGCACGCGCTTGTTCATGGGGACGCTGGCGCGACCAAAATCGACCTTGTCCAGAAAGCGGTTCATATTGCCGGTGGTGATGCGCTTGCGACGTTCGCGAGCCACGAGCTCGACCTTCTTGAAGATCTCGGCGACGCCTTTGCCGTCCGCTGCCGAGATGAAGAGAAGCGGAGCGTAGTCCAGATATTTCAGCGCGTCGCGGACCTGCTCTTCGAAAACCTTCTTGTCGGCGGGGGGCTTTCCGTCGAAGGGGCGCGTGCCGTCTGCGTTGAGTTTGGACTTGGGCGGAGCGACGAGATCCCACTTGTTCACGACGACGATGACGCTGCGGCCGCTCTCGTGCGCGTAGCCCCCGATCGTGGCGTCGGAGCCGGTAACGCCTTCGGTCGCGTCGATCATCAGCAGCGCCACGTCGGCGGCCTCCAGGTGTTTGCGGCTCATGATGACGGACAGCTTTTCGGCCATCAGCGTGGTTTTGCCCTTGCGGCGAATGCCCGCGGTGTCGATGAAGCGGAAGTCGTGGCCGTCGCGCGTGACGACCTCGTCCACCGCATCGCGCGTGGTGCCGGCGATAGGCGAGACGATGGCGCGCTCGGTGCCGGTGAGCGCGTTCAGCAACGTGGATTTACCGACGTTAGGGCGGCCGATGATGGCGACCTTGGTTTCGCGCTGGATGTGCTCGCCGTGCGTGCGGAGGCGACGCTCCTGTTGTTCTTCTTCTCCTTCGTCCAGGCCAAACTCGGCGGCTTCGGCCGGGGAGATACCGAGGTCCTTCGCGGCGCTCAGGATGGCGGCATTGGGGGGGGAGGGTTCACGGCCGGTGCCGCTGGTGGGCGACTCGCGGTCGGGCTCCCCGACGGGTGGCGCGTCCACACCAGCAGGCTCGTCGGCGGTAGCCGCTTCGCCGTGCAGCAGATCTTCCAGGATGGCGCGCGGTTCCAGCACGGCGCGGTCACCCAGCAGGTCGCCTTCGTCCTCTTCCGCCTCATTGGACTGCGTGTCGAGCATCTCCTCGGGCTCTTCGTCTTCCGGGGCCGGGCGGCCGTCGCTCCCTTCGAGCGCGGGCGCGGGCAGCACTTCCCAGACGGCGTCAAGAAGGTCGCCGATGCCGGAGCCGTGCTCGGCGGAGACGGCAAAGACGTTGCGGAGGCCGAGGGTGCGGAAGTTTTCCGCGCCGGCTTCAAGCTGAACAGTGTCCATCTTGTTTACGGCGAGAAACAGTGGTTTGCCGCCGCGCCGCAGCAGACGCGAAAACTCCTGGTCTGCGGCGGTGATGTCCGTGCGTCCATCGATGACCATGATGATGGCGTCGGCTTCGTCGAGCGCAACGCGGGCCTGGCGAAAGATCTCGCTCGGAATGAGAGCTTCATCGTCGGGGATGACGCCGCCGGTGTCGACCAGGCGCACGGTGCGGCCGCCCCACTCCACCTCGCCGTAGATGCGGTCGCGGGTGATGCCCGGCTCGTCGCCGACGATGGAGCGGCGGGTGCCGGTGAAGCGGTTGAAGAGCGTAGATTTGCCCACGTTGGGACGCCCGCAGATGGCCACCAGCGGCTCACGGGCGCGCGGCGCGGCTGTGCCGAGGAGGGCGGGAGTGACGCCGGCGGGGGTGACGCCGTCAGGGGTAACGCCGTCCTTCCGGTGCCCCTCGGCGGCCTGCCGGCGGCGCGGGGCCGTCTCGTCCAGGTCTCCGACGATGATCCTGTGCTCGAACTCCGGGCTGCGCGCCGGGGTGAGTTTCGCTTTCGCGGCGGCAGCCTTCTTGGTGGCAAGCTGCTTGCGCTGCTTGGGCGAGACCGCGCCCGTCACCGCGCCGCCCTTGCGCGCGCCCTTGGCAGGCCCCTTGCCCAGCTTGGGACGCGTGCTCGCCTGGCGATGCTTCTTGCCCAGTCGTTTCTTTTGTTCGCGCTTTGGTGCCATGGGTTCCTCCGCGCTTAGGGCGCATTCGTCATTATAGAAATTGTTGGCACACGCATCGCCGCTGGTAGACTCTCGCCGTGAGATCTCCCGCAACTCCTGCTTGGGCGAACAAGGGCGACTATCATGGTAGCTAGCCCGCTGTGCCACCGCTGAGCCAACTCGTGGAACGCAAAACGCCGTTGAGCGAGGCTCGAGAAGCTGCGGCGTTGCCGAGCCTGCAGGCGTTTTTTGGTGCGGGTGGGTTGCTGGCCGGGTCGTCGTTGCGGTTTGAGCAGAGGCCGGGGCAGGTGGCGATGGCCAAGGCCATTGAGCAGGCGTTTGCGGACCGGCGACACCTGCTGGTGGAGGCGGGCACGGGCACGGGCAAGACGTTGGCGTATCTGCTGCCCGCGTTGCGGTTTGCGCGGGAACACAAGCAGCGCGTGATTGTGTCTACCGGCACGAAGAATTTGCAGGAGCAGTTGGCGCTGAAGGATGTGCCGTTTTTGGAGTCGCTGCTGGGGCCGCTGCGCGTGTGCGTGATGAAGGGCCGCGCCAACTACCTGTGCAAGCAGAAGCTGTATGCGTTGCGCGACAACCCGATCCTTTCAGGCCTGGACGACATTCAGCAGTTCCACGCGGTGCTGCGGTGGGAGCGTGCAACGGAAACCGGCGACCGCGCCGAGGTAGACGCGCTGCCGGAGAACTCGGCACTGTGGCCGAAGCTGGATGCGCGCAGCGAGGTGTGCCTGGGGCAGACGTGCCCGAACTTTGAGGGCTGTTTCATCACGGGCATGCGGCGCAAGGCGATGGAAAGCGACTTGATCATCGTGAACCATCACCTGTTTTTTGCGGACTTAAACATCAAGCAGCAAGCCGGTGACGCCGCGGATGCGGGCATACTGCCGGATGCGGCCGTGGTCATCTTCGACGAAGCGCATGAGCTTGAAGATGTGGCGAGCCAGTACTTCGGCGTGGCCTTGTCCAACGCTCGCTTTGACGAGTTGGCGCGCGATACGGAGAACATGCTGCGCGCCAAGCAAGCCAGCTCGTCTGCGATCGAGTCGGCAACGGCGAGTTTGCGTGACCGGTCAAAGATGTTCTTTGGCTCGTTGCCGGTGGGACCGTCGAGTTTGGGAAGGTTGGAGTTTACGGGCCGCGCGGATTTTCTGGAGGCGCGCGGCGATGCGTATCTCGCCACCTCGAACGCATTGGTTCGGCTGGAAGGCGAGCTTGACCGGTTGAAGGAAGTGGACGAAGCGCCGGGGCTGCGCAAGCGCGCGGCGGATATCCGGAATCACCTGAAGTTCTTGCTGGAGAGTGAGGATCAGAACACGGTCTTTTGGATCGAGCGACGCGCGACGGGCGGGTTGCGCAACGCGGCGGCGCGACATGGGCGAACGGGACCCGACGCGGAAACTCCACACGCGCATGGGAGTTTTTCGACGCACCTGCAGGCGACGCCGATCGATGTGTCGGAGTTGTTGGCGGAGACGCTGTTTACGCGCTTCGGCAGTGTGATCCTGACGTCGGCAACGCTTACGGTTGCGGGCAAGGACGGCGTGCCTGGATTTGAACACGTTCAAAAACGTCTCGGCGTGCCGTTCCCGAAGGAGCTGGTGGTGCCGAGCCACTTCGACTACGCGAAACAGGCATTGCTGTATCTGCCGCCGACGATGCCCGACCCGCGGCACCCCGACTTCACGGTGCAGGCGGCGGAGAAGATTCGGCGTGTGCTTGAGATTACGCAGGGGCGCGCGTTCTGCTTGTTCACCAGTCACGCGCAAATGCGCGAGTTGCACGAGCGCATGTTGTGCGAGCTGCCGTACCCGCTGCTGCTGCAGGGCACGGCGCCGCGGCATGTGCTGCTGGAGCAGTTTCGCGCCACGCCCAACGCGGTGCTGTTTGGCACAGGGTCGTTCTGGCAGGGGATCGACGTGCAGGGCGAGCAGCTAAGCTGCGTGATTATTGATCGGCTGCCGTTTGCGGTGCCGTCGGACCCGATCATGCGCGCGCGCACGGACGCCATCGCCGCGGCGGGGGGCAATGCGTTCAACGATCTGCAGATCCCGCAGGCGGTGCTGGCGCTCAAGCAAGGATTTGGGCGGCTGATCCGCTCGCTCACCGACCGCGGTGTGCTGATGCTGCTGGATCCGCGCATCCGCACGACGCGCTACGGGCGCGTGTTTCTGGACTCGTTGCCGGCATACCGGCGAACGACGGAGATTGCGGATGTGGAGGAGTTTTTCGCTGACGGTGTGCGTGAAGGCTAACTGGTGCTGGCAACCTCATCGGGCCACGGAGCATGGTGCTCAGCCGAGCGGAATCGAATAGACTGGGAGCTGCACGCGGCGGCATATTTATGGGACGTAATCTTTACATTTTGGCGGCGACGTTAGGTACGCTGGCCATCGTCTCCGTGGTGGTGAGCTTCACCAATATCGCGGGGCAGCCTGGGTCGCCGGGCGACGCGATGCTTTGGCGCACGACCGGCATTGCGCTGCTGGCGGTGGCGTTGATCGTCGCTCTGGCGGGCATCCTGTCCACGTTGTTTGGGCAAGCCGAGCGACGGGCTGAGGAACAGCGTCGGGAAGTGCGACGCCGGCGCAGATCGCAGGGATAAGCAAGCCCGCGATTCGATAGAATGGGGCTTGGGGCGCATGTGCGCCGTTTGGAGCGCCAGAGCTTATGTTTGAGATTACGGTGCAGGCCGGATTTTCTTCCGGGCACTACTTGCGGGATTATCGGGGCAAGTGCGAAAACCCGCACGGGCACAACTATCGCGTGCTGGTGACGCTGGTGGGCGCGGAGTTGGAGGCGAACGGTCTGCTGCTGGACTTCAAGCTGCTGAAGCAGGTGCTTAAGCCTACGGTGGAATATCTCGATCACCAAATGATCAACGATCTCCAGCCGTTTACGACCTTGAACCCCTCGGCCGAGAACCTGGCCAAGTATTTTTTCGATAACACCGCGAATACGCTGGACCGCATGACCGGTGGCCGGGTGCGGGTGAAGGACTGCACGATCTACGAGACGGATACGAGTTTCGCCCGGTACTACGAGGTTTAGAGGTTAGTGGAGTAGGCATGGAGCTATCGCTTAAGTGATGTTTCTGATTGAGCTATATAAATCGGTTCAAGGCGAGAGCTCCTTTGCGGGGGCGCCGTGCATCTTTGTGCGCCTGGCTGGGTGCAATCTGCGTTGCTCGTGGTGCGACTCCGAGTACACCTTTACCGGCGGCAAGCCGTTCAGCGAGGACGAGATTGTCGCGCAGATTGAGGCGTTGCAGCCGTGCCCGCTGATTGAGTTCACGGGCGGCGAGCCGATGTTGCAAGCGCGCGCGTTGCTGCCGTTAATGGAGCGGCTGCTCGCCGGCGGCTACGAGTTGATGATCGAAACGAGTGGCGAGCGCCCACTGGGCGATGTGCCCAAAGCCGTGCACAAGATTGTGGATGTGAAGTGTCCGGGGTCGGGCATGGGTGGGACGTTTCGCATGGAAAACCTCGATGCGTTGACCGAGCGCGATGAGGTGAAGTTCGTTCTGCTGAACCGCGCGGATTACGAGTTTGCGCGAGACTTTATCCGCACGCACGAGCTCGCGTCGCGGTGCGGGCAGATCCTGTTGTCGCCGGCATTTCGCAAAAACGCAGGTGACGCGCGCAGCGCGGAGAACATGGCGCTGGACCCGCGCGAGCTGGTGACGTGGATGCTAGAGGACGGCCTGCCCGCACGGCTGAGCTTGCAGATCCACAAGTTCATTTGGGAGCCGCGGAAAAAGGGTGTCTAGTTGCTAGTTCTCAGTTGTCACTGGCTAGATCGGTTGAGCGCTTGCGGGTGAATGGCTAGCTTACCTCGGCGCCTGTTTCTGGGGAGTAGACGCGTTGGCGCCAACCTACGGGCTTGCCGAATAGCTTGCGTCCGAGGGCGTACCACTGCACACACAAAAGCAACGAAACGCCTAGCGGATGTAGCAGGGCAGAGCCGAGTGGCTGATGGAAGCGGCGCACCGCGAACAGGCGAGGCAGGTAGCTGGCGAGAAGCACGATGCAGATTGTCATGATGCGGCCCACGAACTCTTTGGGGTCCGTAGTGAAAGTGGTTACGCCAAAAACAGTTTGGTAAAGCCAGAGCAGCACGCCCTCAATAAACAAGGCAGCGGCAAAGAGTGCCGGCATCACCTGACCCAAAAACAAAATCAGCGACAACGGCACGATTTTCCCCGGCGTGGCAATCCCTTCTGTCGCGTTCTTGGCCAGGCCCTGCCACACGGTGGCGGCGGAGTCGTACATGCGCACGCTGGCGAGATCGGTGATGTCGGCTAGGTCGGTTTTGTAGCCTGCGCGGCGTAACACGCGCGGCAGCAGCAGGCCGTCGTGCATGGTTTCGCGGATGGCGCTGTGGCCGCCGCTGGCGAAGTAGGCCTCGCGGTCCGCCAGCAGAAACTGACCGCAGCCCGCGGCGGCCGAGGGTTGCAGGCCTTCGCGCATGGACCCCATCGGCAAAAAGGCGAGCAGGACGAAGTGAATCAACGGCAGCAGGAGCCGCTCGAGCCACGTGAGGGTGATCAGTCGCGGGAAGCCGGAGACGAGGCCCGCGCTGGCGGCGGCACGGAAGCTGGCCATGCGGGCCAGCAGGTCTGGCTCCACGCGCACGTCGGCGTCGAGAAAGACTAAGTTGCCCTTCGTGGACGCCTCGGCGAGGCGCCAGCAGGCGTGCTGTTTGCCGTTCCAACCGACCGGCAGGCCGTGACCTTCCAGGAGATGTACGCGGGCGTCGGTGGCGGCGAGCGCAGACACGATCGCGCC
This sequence comes from uncultured Acidobacteriaceae bacterium, assembly GCA_964245045.1. GTDB lineage: Bacteria > Acidobacteriota > Terriglobia > Terriglobales > Acidobacteriaceae > Granulicella. Next base: position 10,341 of record CAXTLD010000063.1, read on the forward strand.
GGTGTTGTCGGTGGAATCGTCGTTCCACACCAGCACCTCGAAGTCGACGTTGCGGCTGGCGAGAACGCAGCGCAACGCCTCGCCGATGTTGGCCTCTTCGTTGCGCGCGGGGATCAGCACCGACACCGGCAAGCGCACATCTGGCGCGATCGGCGACGGAGCGCGGAAGCGGCGAAGGTTCACGCAGAACAGCGCGGCAGGAGCGATGGAGCAGACGGCAGAAAGCCCGAGGAGAACACGGAACAGCATCGGGTGTTATTGTCCCACGCGGATGCTGGGGGAGGCGCGTACGGCTTCAAGCCTTGGGGCGCGGTGTGTGATCGACATCCAGGGTGCGGCCGGTAAGCAGGGAGCGCAGGCGACGGATGATTGCGTAGGAGCCTCCGGTGCCGCGGCGACCGGTGAGGAGCAAGGTGAACGCGGCGGCGTCTCTCCTGATGGCGGCGTGTTGCAGCGCTTCCATGGATCGGGCGAGCGCGTCTTCGAGCGACCGGGTGGTCTCTGCGGTGGGCAGGCCGGGAGGGAGGCGAAAGGGCTCGCCGGCGTGGACGAGGGTCTCCGGGAGGCGCTCGTCCCAGAAGGTGTACTCGACGGCCAGCGGCAGCAGGGAAACGTGGGGAAGCCGGAGCGACAGGGCCGCGAGACCGGAGCGGAAGGCGAGGGGGCGTTCGCGCGGGTCGGCGAAGCGGCCCTGCGGCGTGAGCCAAAGGACGCCGTTGTGCTGGAGGACGGCCTCTGCGGTGCGCAGGAAGTGAGCAGCGCCGCGTAGCGTGGCGGGGTCGACGGGGAAGACGCCGAGTTTGCGAAAGATGGGGTAGCGCTGGAGCGCCTGCGCGTCCATGGGCGCGTAGTGTTTGCGGTGAGGGAGCAGCAGTTCACCCAGCAGGATGATCAGCATCGGGTCCCACCAGGAGGAGTGGTTGCCGTACACGATAAGCGGCCCCTCGATGTTGCGTAGACGCTCGGCGTGCTGGGCCAGAACGGCACGGAAGTGGCGACGGAAGTAGCGGCGAACCAGGCTGCGAAAGAAGCGGAGCGTCAGCGGCGAGATTACAGGGACCGGGTGCTCCACAGGCATGGGTGTAATGCTATCCGGTCCGAGCCGTGAGCCGGTTCTGGGCCTGTGACGGCTGAAAGCGGCAGAGCCTCCCGGCGTCCAAAAAAGGCGGTGTGAGACGATGGTCCATGCTGCCCACGAGCTATAACGAGTACCTTTACCGAACGTCTTTGGAGCGTGTGGCGCACGGGCGCACGTCGCGCACGACGTCGGACCAGCTCCTGGAAAAAGCGCGCGCGACGTTGGAACGTTCTCGCCTGCAGGTAAGCGGGCACGTGTATGTGGAGCCTGAGGCGACCCTGGCACCCGCGCCTGTGCAGAGGCAGGCGCCGGAGTTGATGGAAGCTGTGTCTGGCCGCACCTTCGACGGTGAGCACGTGGTGCTGGACGGCAAGCACTTTGCCGATTGCATACTCCGAAACTGCGTCCTGGAGTACAGCGGGTTGCCGGTTGTGCTGGAGACGACGCAGTTTGCCGGATGTCGCTTCCAGTTCAACGGCGCGGCGGCCATGACGATGCAGTTGATGGAGTGCCTGCGGTTTGCGGGTGAGGGTGCGCCGGAGCCGCATGACCCGGCGACGGCCGTTGCGCCTCAGGGCCGCCCCAACTAGAGCGACCCTGAGTGCGAGTTAGCTAGGCGACAGCAGCCTTTCTGGCGTCCGCGTCCAGGCTGTCGGCCGCGATCCAGCCTGACATCATGACCATGGGCATACCGGGGCCCGGGTGCGCGGCGCCACCGGCAAGGTAGAGGCCGGCGAGCTCACGCGAGCGGTTGGCGGGCTTGAAGGCTCCCTGCAGGCGACCATGCGAGCTGATGCCGTAGATGGCGCCATTGAGCACGCGGTAGCGGTCATGGATGTCTTGCGGGGTGAGGGCGTGCTCGAAGACGATGCGGTCCTCGATGTCGGTAAGGCCGGCGGTCCGCTTGAGCTTGTCCAGGATGACCTGGCGGTAGCCGGGCAGCATCTTCGTCCAGTCCTGGCCGGGACGAAGGTACGGCGTGTGGACGAGGATGTAGAGCGCTTCGCCACCTTCCGGTGCGCTGGAGGGGTCGGTGCGCGCGGTGGCGGCGAGGTAGCATGTCGGGTCGGGTGCGGGGATGCCCTGGTCGTAGATGGCGTGGAACTCCTCGTGCGGGTCGCGGCTGAAGACGAAGTCGTGGTGCGCGAGGTGGTCGTAGCGCTGCTTCAGGCCTAGGTAGAGCACGACGCCGGAGCAGGCCGGTTCGTAGCTCCGGCTGTGCTCGAAGCGGCGGCTGGCGTGGGTGCCTTGCAGCAGTTCGCGGTGGGTGCGTACGGCGTCCTCGTTGCTTACGATCGCGTCGAAGCGGAAGTGTTGGCCGTCGGTGGTTTCGAGGCCCGTGGCGCGGCTGTGGCCGTTTTGACCCGCCGTGGTGATGCGGCGTACGTCGGTGGAGGTGTGGAACACTACCCCGAGCTCTTCGGCGAGTCTGCCCAGGGCTTCGGGAACCGCGCGCGTGCCGCCCATGGGGTACCAGATGCCTTCCTGCATCTGCATGTGGCCGATGGCGGTAAGTATGGCCGGCGAGGCATCGGGCGAGGAGCCGACATATTGGACCATGTGGTCCAGCATCTGCGCGGTCTCGGGCTCCGGGATGAACTCGCGAATGGTGCCGCCGACGGTTTTGCCGAGGCGCATGCGCATAACGTCCTTGAGGACCTTGACGTCGAACGCGCCTTTGACGTCGAAGGTATCGCGCATGCCGCCGACGGACTTCCAGAAGAAGAACTTGTCGCTGATCTCGTGCAGATCTTCGGACAAGGCCATCAGGCGCTTGTAGCCTTTGCCCATGGAAGGCCAGCGCGCCTCGAGACTGGCGGCCATCTTGGCGTCGTCGTCGAGGAGGTCGATGGTCGCGCCGTTGTCGAAGAAGCAACGCCACTGCGGGTCGAGGCGGATCAGGGTGACGTAGTCGTCCAGGTTGCGGTTGGCCTCGGCGAAGATCTTGCGGAGCACGGAGGGCTGGATCAGGATGGTGGGGCCCATGTCGAAGCGGAAGCCTGCCTCGTTCAGCTGCGCGGCTTTGCCGCCGATCCAGGGATTTTTCTCGAAGACCTCGACTTGATGGCCGCGAGCGGCGAGGGTGCAGGCGGCGGAGAGTCCCGCGAGGCCTGATCCAATGATTCCTATGCGCATGGGAAGTTCCTTGTGGCTAGTGCTTAGTGGCTAGTGCTTGGTTCGGTTGCGGGCGGCGTTGATGAGTTGCTTGGCGGCGCGCCAGCGTGTGGCGAGGGTGGCGCCGTGCAATGCGCCGATCAGGCCGGCAAAGAGCGGGGTGTCCTTGTGGCCGAGCGGGTCGTAGTGGCGCGTGAGGCCTTTGCGGCGTAGCAGGATGGTCTTGACCGCGGTCATCTCGAGCAAGCCTTCGCCGCCGCGCGTGACGCCGAAGCCGGAGTGGCCGCGCCCGCCGAACGGCACACGCGGATCCGCGGTGGGCGCGATGAGGTCGTTGATGAGCACGGTGCCGACGCGCAGTTGGGTGGCGAGGGTTTGCGCCTCGGCCGGTGCGCCGAAGATGGCGGCGGTGAGGCCGTAGGGGTTGTTGTTGACGAGGTCGGCGAGGTGAAGAACGGAGGGCGCTTCGATCAGCGAAAGCACCGGGGCGAAGAGATCGGCGCGGGTGACCGGCATGTCGGGCGTGACGTGGTCGAGGAGGACGGGGCGGATTCTGTCCTGGTCCTCGATGGTGGAAGCGGAGGGGTGCTGTTCAGGTGTGAGGTGTGAGGTGTTGAGGGTCGAGAGATGCTGTTCAGCTATGAGCTGTGAGGTATTGAGCGTTGAGGGATGCTGTTCAGCTATGAGCTGTGAGTTATTGAGCGTTGAGGGATGCTGTTCAGCTATGAGCTGTGAGTTATTGAGCGTTGAGTCTTCGAGCCGCGAGTCGGCAGTTGTGAGTGCGATTGCGCCCTGCCCCCGCGCCTTGGTGAGGAGTTTCCGGAGCAGATCTGCGGTCTGCGATTTGAGGGGTACCGCAGGCATTTTGGCCAGCTCCGTTACGAGCAGCGGGCGGAGGCTGTTGAGGGCTTCGCGGGTGGCGACGAGGCGGCGCGGCGACATGCACACCTCTGCGCCGTTGAGGCGGAGGCCGAAGGCGATGGCTTTGGCCACGAGCGAGAGGTCGGCGGAGGGGAGGACAACGACGGCGTCAGCGCCCGAAAGCTCGAGGACGGCGGGCGTGGCAGTCTCGGCGAGGCTGCGGAGGATGTGGCGGCCGGTGTCGTAGCTGCCGGTGAAAATGACTTTGTCCGGGTGCCGGGCGAGGGCGGTTTGGCCGGCTTCGGCGGTGTCGTCGGTGATGTGGAGGATGCCGCGGGGGAGGCCAGCCTCGCGCAGCACGTGGGCGAGCAGCTGGGCGACCTTGCCGCCGCCTGTGCCGGGCTTCCAGGTAACCGCGTTGCCGGCGACGAGGGCCTGCAACGCCTGGACGCCGGGAAGAAAGAGCGGGAAGTTGGCAGGGCCGATGACCAGGATGTGGCCGAGCGGATCGCGGTGGACTTCGGCTTGGACGCCCGCGAGCCAGAGAGGACGGTGTTTGCGGCCGAGCCTGCGGGGTGCCAGGAGTTTTTGGGCGTTGCGCTCCAGAAAGCGCATGGCCTCAAGCAGCGGAAGCAACTCCGTGACGAGGGTGTCGGCCTGGCTGCGTGCCAGGTCAGGTGAGATAGCTCTGGCGAAGACTTCGGGGTGGTCGGCGATCCAGTGCCGGGCGGCGCGGATGGATTGGAGGCGTTCGGTAATCGGTCGGGCGGCCCACCGGCGTTGCGCCTCAGGCAGGACGTGGTCGTTGCCGGCGGTGAATGTGGTGCAGGCCTGGGCCTCGCAAGCGTTGCTGGGGGCAACGCCCGGGCTGGCCAAGGTGGTGTCGGCAAGGCTCATGAGGCAATCTGCATGAGGTCTTCGCGGAAGGTGTTGTTGTGGTCGGCTTGCCACTGCGGCTCTAAGCCGAGGTCTTCGAGCAGGAGACGGCTGGAGATGCGCGCCGACTGGAAGATGACCGGGAGGCCGGAGCCGGGGTGCGTGCCGCCCCCGACCAGGTACATGCCGCGTACGTCCTCAAAACGGTTATGCGGGCGCAGGTGCAGCATCTGCGTGAGCGAGTGCGCCATGGAGAAGGTCGCGCCCTTGTGGAGATCGAAGTCCGTGCGCCAGTTGCTGGGGGTGAGGATGCGCTCGGTGCGAATGCGGGACTCCACGTCCGTGAGGCCGATCTTTTCGATTTGCTTCAGCGCCAGCGCGCGGAAGCGATCGCGCTCCTGGGTCCAATCGATCGTATCGACCTCGTGGGTAACAGGAAGGAGCACATAAAGCGTGGAGTGGTCCTTGGGCGCGAGGGTCGAGTCTGTGACGGAGGCGTTCTGGACGTAGAAGCTGGGATCCTCGGAGAGGCGATGCAGCCCTTCGATATCGCGCAGGTTCTGCTGGTAGTTCTTGGCGAGGTAGATGGTGTGGTGGGCGACGTCGTCAAAGCGGCCCTCGATGCCCAGGTAGAGCATAAAGGTGGAGCAGCTGAAGCGCTTGCTTTCGATGCGTTTGTCGCTCCAGCGCTTGCGGTGCTTGCCTGGAAGGAGCTTGCGCATGGCGTCGGCGAAATCGGCGTTGACGACAACGGAGTCGGCGTGAAGCGTGCGTTTCGCGGTGCGGACGCCTTTGGCCTCGCCGTTCTCAACAAGCAGCTGTTCGACGGGTTCGTTGAGCAGAACTTCGACGCCCATCTGTTCGGCGATACGGGCCATGGCAGCCGTGACCGCGCCGCAGCCGCCGACGGGGTGGAAGACCCCGTGCTCGTATTCAAGGAACGAAAGAATGGAAAACAGCGACGGGCAGCGAAACGGACTCATGCCCAGGTACTTGGACTGGAAGCTGAACCCGAGGCGGATGCGCTCGTCCGAGAAGTGGGTGCGCAGGTCGCCGTCGAGCGAGGCCCAGGGTTTCAGCAAGGGCAGGAGCTTGAGCATCTCCGGCTTCAGGAGGTCGGTCCAGCTTTCAAAAGGGGACTCGAGAAAGGGGAGGAAGCTGGCAAGTTTTTGACGATTGTGCTCCAAAAACCCGCGAAACGATTCGGCGTCGTGCGGGGAGATGCGCGCGATTTCGGCTTCCATGCGCTGGATGTCGGGGGTGGCGTCAATCTGGCCGCCGGAGCCAAAGACGAGCCGGTATTGCGGGTCGAGGCGCTTCATGGGCACCTCGCGGTCGAGGTCGTAGCCCGCGTCGGAGAAGATCTCTTTCAGCACGCGCGGGTACAGAAAGAAGGTGGGGCCAATGTCGAACTTGTAGCCGTCCTGCGCCAGGGTGGCGGTGCGGCCGCCGACGCGGTTGTGCTTTTCCACCACCGTGACCCGCACGCCGGAGCGCGCCAAAAGCATAGCGGAGGCAAGGCCGCCGGGCCCCGCACCTACGATGACGACGTGTTTCGCCGAGCGATTCCGTGTTGCCGAAGATTGCATTCCGACCTGGTTCAAACCTGCGTGTCCCCCCGATGGGCGTAGCTCAACAGATGCAGGTTACCGAACGCGCAGACCAAAGCACATGCGGTCAGTATGCACCGGTGAACGTTTATGGGAAACCCGTGCGCGACACCGAAAAGGCGATCCGGAAGTCGGTTTAGTGAAGCATGCCGCGGACCAGGCTCCGGACCCTTTCCGTGACGACACCGTACAGGATGTGGGTTGCACCTTCGCTGGTGCGCTCGCGGAGCGATTGGTCTTCGTGCGGCTCGCCAAGGCCCAACGCGGGCAGCGCGCCCTCGTGCGTCAGGCTCATCAGCGTGAGGCCAAAGGTAGCGCCGCTCTTCGCGGTCACGGCGGGGTAGATCTCCGCCAGCACACCGTAGAACGCACCCGCTGCGGCGCCAAAGACCCAGTGAATGCTTTCGCCGGCGAGAGTTTTGGTGTCGTCGTCGAGCGAATGGCCGGCTGCCTTTTCAGCGGCAACCTCGATGGGCTCGGGTTCGCCATGCACGCGTGGCGGGTAGATCCGTTCCGCAAGGGTTTTGGCGCTGGTGGCAACGAGGCCGCCGATGGCTCCGGCAAGAAGGCCTTTGAGCAGGGACTGCGTGTCTTTGGTTTGTTGGAGGCTCACAGTGAGGATGTGATGCGGACCGGGGCAGGGGTGCTGCCTTGGAGCGGCAGGCTGCAACGGATAAAGCGTCAGTCTGTGGAAGCGAGTTGATCCGTGTCCAGCTCGTCATGGCTGAGGGCATCTTCGTCGACGCCGGTGGGGAGGTCGCCGCTGTCCTGGTCGTCCGGCGGCAGGTTGTACGCAGGCGCCCCGTTTGGCCGGAGGGTGGAGGTGCCACCGAGGAGCGCGGACGAAGCGTGCACTTCGTCCGCTAGGGGGTTACTCGTCGTCTTCATCCTCATCGTCGTCCTCGTCTTCGTCGTCATCCTCGTCTTCGTACTCTTCATCGTCGTCTTCGTCTTCGTCGTCATCCTCATCGTCGTCGTCGAGGTCATCATCCTCATCCTCGTCGTCCTCATCTTCTTCATCGTCGTCATCATCGGCGGCGGCGCTGAGGTTGAGGTCGGGTTGCGCCTGGGTGTCTTGGCGGTCGGCGCGGGTTTGGAGGTTGTTGCTGGAGGAGGAATCGCCGGGGTTGCTGGCTATAAAGGTGGGGTCGCTTTCAAACGATGCGGTCGCGTCGTCGCCCACTAGCTCGTGCAGAACGGAGGCGCTGTCGGTTGCGGGGTTGTCTAGATGTGTGGCCATGCCAATCTCCTCGGGCGGGTGGTGGTTCCCGCCACACGCCTTGGATGCAGGAAGTTTGCGGTGCAGCGAACGTTTTCCACGAAACCGTGCGGAAGCTCGAGGTCCCAACCAGCCCCGGGCCGAATACGACGCATCATACCGGCATACCCGAGACCCAGGGCGGAAGGACGAACCGCCTTTGCCACCATTGCACCTCGAAAAATCCAGCAGAGGGCGCGCCTGAAGCCCCTAGGAGACCATATGTCCACAAATGCCATCTTGCCGCAAAAGCACGACGAGATTGTTCCACTTTGGGGGGAATCAAACCAGGGTACTGGATCGCTGGCGCGTGTTCATCGCATGCCGTTTGGGGCGGAGGTCCTTCCGGATGGCGGGGTGCGCTTCCGCTTGTATGCGCCGGCGGCCGAGCGGGTGTGGCTTGCCCTGGACGGCCGAGAGCGGCAGATCGAGATGCGGCCCCTCGCCGATGGATGGTTTGAGTGCATCAGCGAAGAGGCGAGGCCGGGAACACGCTACCGCTATGTGCTGCCCGATGGGACCAACGTGCCCGATCCGGTGTCGCGCTTTCAGCCTGAAGACGTGAACGGGCCGAGCGAGGTGATCGCCCCGGGGTCCTACACGTGGAACGACGGCGCGTGGGTGGGCCGGCCATGGAGCGAGGCGGTGATCTATGAGCTCCATATCGGCACCTTCACGCCCGAAGGGACGTTTCGGGCGGCCATCGGCAAGCTTGATCACCTGCGCGATCTGGGCGTCACGGTGATCGAACTGATGCCCATTGGGGACTTCTCCGGGACGCGCGGCTGGGGGTACGACGGTGTGCTGTGGTACGCGCCGGACTCGGCGTACGGCCGGCCGGAAGACCTGAAGGCCCTGGTGTCCGCGGCGCACGCGCGCGGGATCGCGGTGATGCTGGACGTGGTGTACAACCACTTCGGCCCGGAGGGAAACTACCTCCCGAAGTACTTCCCACAGCTGTTGACGGAGCGCCACAAGACCAGCTGGGGCGCGGCGGTGAACTACGACGGCGAGGGCAGCCGGGCGGTGCGCGAGTTGGCGATTCACAACGCGCTGTATTGGATTGAAGAGTTCCACATGGATGGCCTGCGGCTGGATGCGGTGCATGCCATCATCGACGACGGCCCGCAACACCTGCTGACGGAGCTTGCCGACCGGGTGCATGCGTTGGGGACGCCGTACGCGATCCACCTGGTGCTCGAGAACGAAAAGAACGAGGCCAAGCGGCTCACGCGCGACGCCCGCGGCAACCCGGAGCACTTTACGGCGCAGTGGAACGACGACATGCACCATGTGCTGCACACCGCCGCCACCCATGAAGATGCTGGGTACTACGCCGATTACAAGGGCGATACGGAGCTACTGGGACGGGCGCTGGCGGAAGGTTTCGCCTACCAGGGCCAAGCCAGTGTGTGCACGGGCAAGCAGCGCGGCGAGCCGTGCGCGCATCTGCCGCCGAGCGCGTTTGTGGCCTTCATTCAGAACCACGACCAAATCGGCAACCGCGCGTTTGGCGAGCGGATCAATGACATCTCCGACCCGGAGGCGGTAAAGGCGCTGGTGGCGGTGTATCTACTGCTGCCGCAGGTGCCTATGATCTTTATGGGCGAGGAGTGGCGGGCGTCAACGCCGTTTCCGTACTTCTGCGACTTCCACGGCGACCTGGCGGACAAGGTGCGGCAGGGTCGGCGGGATGAGTTCAAGAAGTTCCCGGAGTTCCAGGACCCGGCGAACCGTGATCGGATTCCCGACCCGCTGGCGGAGAGCACGTTTCTCTCCGCGAAGCTGCGATGGGAAGAGGTGGGCAACCCGGAGAATGCGGAGTGTCTGGGCCGGCATCGCGACCTGATCGCGGTAAGGCAACGGGAAATCGCTCCGCTGCTGTATGGCGCGCTGGATAATGCGGGGACCTTTGAAATTGTTGGGCCCGGCGCGGTGGTGGTGCGTTGGGGGATCGAGGACGGACGCGAACTAAAGTTGTATGCCAACCTGTGCGATCGACCCAAAGATAGCTTCCCTAACCCGGAAGGACGCGTCTTATGGCACCAGGGACCGGAGCTTCAGGGCACGACGTTTGGCCCGTGGACGGTGCGGTGGACCCTGAAGGACGCGTAAGTGCACGACGGGAATGACGGGACGAAACGGCACCGGGTACTGCCCTTCGGGGCTGACATCGGGGCCGATGGTGGGGTGCGGTTTCGGTTCTTTGCGCCAGCGGTCCGGGCGGTGCAGCTGGCAATGGAGGGCTGCGAGCCTGTGGTCATGGTGGCCGACGGGCATGGTTGGCATGAGCTGACCGTGCCCGAGACGGGGGCTGGGACGCGTTATCGCTATTTGCTGGAAAGTGGGCTGGCGGTGCCGGATCCGGTGTCGCGGTTTCAGCCGGAGGATGTGAGCGGGCCGAGCGAGGTGATCGACCCGGCCGCGTACGTGTGGCACGACGCTGGGTGGATGGGGCGGCCGTGGGCGGAGGCCGTGCTGTACGAGCTGCACGTGGGCACGTTCACGCCGGAGGGCACGTTGCGGGGGGCGAAGGCCAAGCTCGATCACCTTGTGCAGCTCGGGGTGACGGCGATCGAGCTGATGACACTGAGCGACTTTGCGGGCACGCGCAACTGGGGGTATGACTCCGTGCTGCTGTATGCGCCGGACTCGGCGTACGGACGTCCGGAGGATCTGAAGGCCTTTGTGGACGCGGCGCATGCGCGCGGGCTGCAGGTCATTCTGGATGTGGTGTACAACCACTTCGGGCCGGAAGGAAATTTCCTGCCGGTGTACTTTCCGGAGATCTTGTCCAAGCGGAACAGGACGGCGTGGGGGCCGGCGCTGAACTTTGACGGCGCGTGCAGGGAGCAGGTGCGCGCGCTGATCGTGGAGAACGCGCTGTACTGGGTGGAAGAAATCCACATGGACGGGCTGCGGCTGGACGCGACGCACGCCATGATCGACACCAGCCCTTGTCACATCCTGGATGAACTGGCCGCGCGGGTGACGGCGGTCGCGGGGGAGCGCCATGTCCACCTGATCCTGGAGAACGAAAACAACATCGCACGGCGGCTCACACGGACCGGCGAGGGCGTGAGCGAAGGCTACACGGCGCAGTGGAATCATGACATCGACCATTTGCTGGGCGCCGGGTTTATGGGCGCGCAAGACGTGCGCGAGGCCGACGACAAGGGCGAGACGGAGCGGCTGGGCAAGGCGCTTGCCGAGGGATTTGTGATCGCCGCACAGGAGCACAAAGCGGAGTATGAGGCCGGGTGCCACGTGCCGCCGAATGCGTTTGTGTCGTTCCTGCAGAGCCACGATCTGGTGGGCAACCGCGTCCTGGGCGAGCGGGTGACGAGCCTGCTGCCGCGTGAGGTGGTGCGCGCGCTGGTGGCGGTGGCGCTGTTGCTGCCGCAGACGCCGATGCTGTTTATGGGCGAGGAGTGGGGGGCGACGTCGCCGTTTCCGTACTTTTGCGACTTCCATGGCGAGCTGGGCGTGGCCGTGCAGAAGGGCCGGTGCGAGCAGATTGCCAAGCTGCCCGGGGTGTCGGCGGAGGATCTGAAGAACGCACCGAACCCACAGGCGGAGGCGACGTTTCGCTCCGCGCAGCTGCGGTGGCCGGAGTTGCAGGAGCCGGAGCATGCGGCGTGGATGGCGTTCTACACGGGTTTGCTGCGCGTGCGGCGGGAACGCGTTGTGCCGCTGCTGGGTGGCCTGTGTGAGCGGTGTGGTCACTACCAGGTGCTGGGGCCTGGCGGGCTGGCGATTGCGTGGACTTTGCGCGGCGGCGAACGGCTGCGGTTGGAGGCCAACCTTTGGCACAAGGCGCGGGACAGGTTCCCGGCCGTGGCGGGTGAGGTGATCTGGCGCGAGGGCGATGTGGGGGAT
>CAXTLD010000064.1:0-22009 GCA_964245045.1 uncultured Acidobacteriaceae bacterium
GAACCCATGTGAGACGCAAATCTGTCACAGATCGAGCGTCACGCAGGGGTATACCTCAATAAAACACTTCCTTGGGCTCGCAGCAAACCGTGCGCGCAGCTAGCCCATAAGAGCGCGTCCCGTCGCCGAGGAGAGGAAATCAGTACCCCGTGCCCAAGGACTGCCCTAACTGTTGGAGCTTCCCAAGATCCCGCTGAACGATCGCCACGGCACACGGAATGCAGTAGTGGTCCCAACTGCGGCCGTTGCGGACTTTCAGCCTAGAGTCGCCCATCTTGATGCGATGGCGGTTGTTGGCCTGACAATCGTGCGAGTGTTTGGCTTGGTCGATCTCCACGCGAATGACGAGTGACTTAGTTGCCATCGATGACCTCCGCGACCGCCCGCGTAACGATCTCCGTGAACTGACCATCAATCTTGTCGAGCTGCGGCTTGGTAAATTCACTGCGTTCACCGGCTCCGCGATCAATGGTCTCGTTGACGATTCGATCGATCGCTGACTTCATAACGATCAGGTTTGACCGGCCGAGCCGCTTTTTATCGAGTGTCTGGCCCTCGGGATTGATGCTGTACTCCGCAAGAACGCGGGCCGCTGCCGTTTTGATACGCATGTCGAGACCAGCTCGTTTAGCCTGGCGTACACGCGCCTTCGTAACCGGCACAGGCTGGAGAGATTCCAGCGCCTCCGTCACTTGCTCGGCCGTGTATCCCCTGCTTTGAAGCAGCTTCAAAGCAGCCATTGCAGCTGGGTCATCCTGCAGGAGCGGAATTTCCTGCAGACGAACGTCGGTCTGACTACGAACGTCCACCTGGTCGCCAGGCTCGTAGATACGCGGTCCCGGTACGATTTCCAGCTCGCCGGCATCCTCGAAATAGAGCCCTTCCAATGGAAGAAGCTGATCGAAAAACTCCCGGTCTGCCTCGCTGTACGACTGAAAATCTTCCCATCGCTGCGCGATGTTGGCGCCGGCGTGAAAGACGACCACACCATTGTTCAGGGGATGGCCAATGGCGTTGTGTTTGATGACCCGCATGATCCGTCCGACAAACTGCACGAAGGGGGACAGATTGCTGAATACGCTGAACACCGCAGCGACGGCGAGATAGGGATGATCGAAGCCTTCGCCCAGCTTTCTGACCTGAATGATCACGTCTAGCTCGTGAGCTTTCAGCCGCTTCATGACCAGCTCGTTCGCGTTCCCGTCCTCCTTCGAATGGACGTAGTCGGCCCGCTGGCCCCTCGATCGGTACGCTTCGACGATCTGGCGGCAATGTTCGAAGTTGAGAGCCGATGCGATGATCTTCAGTCGGCCATCGCCGCTTGCGGCTCGGAGTTTGTGCAACTCGCGGATAGACGCATCGACGATCGTGTTCAATGTTTCGGTCGATGTGACGATGCTTCGACGGAAGTCTGAATCCTGCTCTCCTAGTTGGCGAACCTCCTGCAGACTGACTTCGATCTCTCGGCCGTCGTCACGGCGTACATAACGAAGGGTCTGCGGATTGAGAACGATGGCCTTGAGCCGCTTTACATAACCCTCCTGGATCGCGCGGAAAATGGGGTAGGAATAGATGATCCGGCCGCCATGAGCTTTCCATCCGCCCGTGCCGGCGTTGCGCTGAAATTGACGATCTTCGCGGCGGGAAACTTCGACCGAAGCGAATCCCAGCTGGCGGCGACGTTGTGATGCCCCTCGTCAAACAGGATCAGATCAAAAAAATCATCCGGCAGGTTTTGAAGCCAGCGGTTGTCTGTACCCTGCAGCTGGCCGATGTTGGTGATGACCACATCGGCTTCTTCAAGGTCTGCGGCATTCGTCGAGGTGCCGCGAATCTCAACCGGCTCCGGAAACGGCTCTCCATCCAGGACACGGCACTTTGTGTAGAACATGGTGGGTAGTGAAGGATCGAAGTCGTCGCGCAGTTGGGAAGCGATCGAAAGCCCCGGCGCGATGACCAGGGTGCGTTTGGCCTTGAATGCAAAAGGCGTGATGGTGATGCAGCCGGATTTGCCGCAACCGACTGGCAGAACAATCCCGACTTCGCGCTCAGCAGTTTCTTCGCTGGCGAAATCGACTAGAGCGGCGAACGCTTCTTTTTGCGGGGTACGGATAAGGGCGTTTCCGAGGATGTCCGGCTGACGCGTCTGATACGCATTACTGTCCATTGATTTCCTTTCGAAGCTCAACGTAGGAAGGGCAGGCGCTCCCGGCCGGTTTGGGTTCGGGAGCGCTCCACTGGTTAATTGCTGCGTGCAGCCGAGACTTCGGTTTCCCAGTCCTCAGCGTCTGCATATACGTCTGCATCGGGCTCCGGTTGGTCGCCATTGTCATCGAATTGACCGCGATCTGGAGGTGTGGCTGCCTGGTACATACGCTGGAAGGTCCGGCCCCAAACGACGAGTTCTTCATCGATCCGGTCCAGTTCGTCCCGCCACGCCCCGCATTGTTTGCGGTCAACGCCAGCCGTTTCGACAAGTGCACAGCCGTCATCGCCCACGACAGACGAAACAGCCTGGAATGAAACGGTAAGCTGCTCCATAGCCCGCGCGAAGTCGTTTACCCGGTTGTGGAAGCGATCCGTAGCAGTTTCTCCAGCCCGCGCAGCCCGCGCCTTTCCTGCGGGCGGGTATTCCTCGCGCAGGAAAATATCGTTGACCGTCTGGTCGCCCGATTTATCCACCAGATGTTTCACTTCACCCTTCTCGTCGACCGCCCGGATGGGCCTGCCTGCAGCGAAGTCCTTCAAGGCCTGTGCCAACTGCAATATGCCCTGGGGCCGCTGCCGCATCACATCTAGCACTTCGCCCGGGGTTCTGCGATCTGGCTGGGCATTGTTATTAGTGCCACGATCGGCGTTCAGCCGGCCTGACACGATCAGCGGATAAGCGGCTCGAACACCAAGCTCCAGCGAAGCCGGACCAGGCTCGGTCATATTTGAGTTGGCGTAGGACTCGTGTACTTCCTTCATCGCCTCCTCGGCCAGCTGCTCCGTTGTCCGGTCAGTTCCAGACCACTTCTCTCGATGAGCCGCCTTGCCGTAGGCATGTTTGAGGTAGCGGCGAATCTGATCCGTTTTGGACGGATCGTCCGCCACCGCTCGCAAGATGAGTGCAGTGGCCAGCTCGTTCATCAGCTTCGGCGTAATGCGCTTACGCGTCGACTGGCTGGTAACAGCGATACGGATCGCCTGCACGGTCTCAGTATCCCTGGTAAGGAACAGCTCGGTGATCTGAGCCGCACGGATGGCGGGATCATCAGAAAGATGGGCGGCTTTTGCTTCTGCCTTGGTACAAGCACCGGCGAAGTAGTCGCGCTTGGTGGAAGAGATAAGACCCTGACGGTAAAGCTCATCCAGTACCTCGTCAGCAAGCGATTCGTTTTCCGGGCCTTCGCCCCAGGGTTTGGGCGGATCGACGTGTCGCAGGGCGACCATCGATTTGATGGCTGTAGCAAAGCCGGTCGTGCCGGCACCGTGGCGTCGGAATCCAACCAGAATAAGGGCTGGAATGCGTTCGCAGCGGAGAGCAATTTGGTCCTCGCCGGTTGCGCTCCCATCTTCCCAACGTTCGTTCAGCTTGCGGTAGACCGTCCGAAGCTTGGCATCCTGATCCTCGTATGGCACATCGGCCGAGCGGATTTTCAAAAGGTTATGAACGGCTGTGAGACGCGACGACCCCTCCACCGTAGTAAGCGTGGTGACTGCTCCCATGCCGTCTTGATAGTCATAGGTGGTCGCAACTAGCCACACGGCCTCCATGACCCCTTGGGATGCGATCGAGGTACGCCAGTCGTTATCCGCCAAGACATACTTCGCGGCTTGCTGCGAGGCCCAGACAAGCTGGTGCTGACTCTCGATCTCCACGCATAGCTCGGGCTTTTCCGGATGATCGGCGTCTCGCGGTTTCGGCTCGGGAATCGGCCGAAACTTGGATTCTTCGCTGCCTGTGCCTGGCTCAACCGCGAAGGGGTGGCGCCGCGCCGGCAGAATGCGAGGATTGCGTGGGTCGGGAATTGCCTTGCGAGCCCACACGCTTGTGCGGATGCCAAGCAGGGTGCCTCCGGGAACCGAGATTTCCTCGACTCCAGGATCGGTCGGTTCGCCGATCGTCTTACGAACTTCGGCAGGATCGACAACAGCGTTGGCAATGGTGGTAGCAGCTTCGTCCGATAGACGGAAAGCCGCTTTCAGTTTATCGACAAGGGTTTGGCGGGAACGGGCATTGGCGTAGTCCGGCAATGCTTCGACGGGCCGGGGAAGAACGCTTTCATCTGAGTAAGTAATCATTTTTGTTGCTCCTTAGCATCGTGAAGGCAACTGAGGCATTCACTCCCGGCTGGCGGGAACCTCGGTTGCGCGGTTGGCGTCATAACCGAGGTGCTAAGGGCACGATTAAGTGACCCTTGGGCGCATCTCCCTCCGCTTACCGGTAGCTACCGGCGTAACAGAAGGCGCAACGAACATTCCTGATTCTTCTCAAGACGTACAGGGGAACCAGGCAATCTGGTTATCCCTGCGTAGCCACCCCTTGCCAGGCAAGGGTAGAAGAGCATAGTGCTCGTGTCGCAGTTCGTCTGTACTGTATCACGAAGAGTTATCTCGCAAGGAGAATAACCTACGCCGGATCGCCGCCAAGATGAACGCGCTGGGGCTGAAGAACCCGCGCGGAGCCGGTTGGTACGCCTCTCGACGGTTCGAGCGTGTCTGAGCCTTCCAAAGGCAGAGCCTCATCTGGAACTGCGTCCGTGGCTGCGAGCCGCTGATGAATCTGTTTGATCTTCATTTAGAGGATCGTCTCAAACCCCTTATGCCGGATGACATTGAGTAAAGTGAGCGCCGGTCCTTTCGGCTGCTTAGTGCCACGCTCCAACTGAGAGACATAACCCACGGTGAGATTAAGGTATCGAGCAAACACCGCCTGACTCAGATGTGCCTGCTCTCGCAACGTGCGGATTTCGTCGCCACTGATGGGCTCAGCGATGCTGAGAGTCTTTTGTCCCAAATGGCGGATCGTGATCTTTTCGTGCTCCGCCTTATCCATCAGACCGCTGCGGAGCTGGTCATCGGCCATCTCGAGGATCGCCTCCACTACCCTATTTGCTTTCTTCGTCATAATCGATCTCCTGTAGATTGCCCAACTCAAGTTCAGTCTGAATCCTTGATGCGTCAGCAGTAAGCCAGTTCTGCGCGATCTCCCGCAGGGAGAGCAGTTCATCGTTTTCGATGTTCTCTCGTTCGTTCTTTGCAAACCCCAGGAGGAATACGGCCCGATTCTTCACCCGGTAGCCAACGATCATGCGATACCCGCCTGATCGTCCCTGCCCCTTGCGGGCGACGCGCTGTTTGATAAGCCCGCCTCCGAGGTCAGCGTCGATAAGGCCGCTCTCGGCTCGCTCGATGGCCTCACGCAAGCTCGTGTCTGTGATTCCCTCGCGTTTTGCAAACCGCGCAAGCCATTTTGTTTTCAAAATCTGCACGAGGTAGCCTAACCCTTAGAACTATAGCACCATAAGCTATAGTAGCAAGCTCTGTCGATCTTTGAACATTTCAGGATTCTACTGATATGCGTTTATGAGTTAATATGTATTTGAGTAAAACATATTATGCACGTAATCGCACTGTTAAACCAAAAGGGCGGCGTGGGCAAAACGACCCTTAGCGTCCATCTCGCTACAGCTCTTGCAAAGACCGGTAAGGTGCTCCTGATTGATGCCGACCCGCAGCACTCCGCTCTCGACTGGTCGGCCCAACGCGAGGCTGCCAGCACATTCAACGTCATTGGACTTCCAAAGCCAACGTTGCATCGTGATATTGCCACCCTCGGCGCACCCTACGACTGGATCATTATTGATGGGCCGCCACGGGTGAACGAGTTGGCCCGGTCTGCAATTGCTGCAAGCGACCTGGTGATCGTGCCCGTTCAGCCCTCCCCCTACGACGTATGGGCTGCAAAGGACATTGTGGACATCATCCGGGAGTGCGAGATCAGCCGTCCGCAGGTGCTGTCTCGCTTTCTTATCAACCGCCTCGTGCCAAACACAACATTGGCCGGAGAAATTACCGACGCACTCTCCGAATTTGATGTGAAGAGCTTTGCGACGATCATCCGTAACCGGACCGAGTACGCGAAATCGGCTCGTATGGGTCTGACGGCGCTCGAAACGGAGCCGAGCGGCCAGGCAGCAGCCGAAATCCAAGCCCTGGCACAAGAGGTCTCATCCCTACTGGAGAAGACGCATGTCTGAAACAAAAGGATGGGGCAAGCGCCCCACGAGCAAACCGACAAATGTCGTGCCTTCTATGGATGAGTTCGTGACCGGAAGAGCGGAGAAGCCAGCCCGCCTCAACTTCGTTATCCCAACCGAACTTCACAAGAGAGTGAAAGCGGCCTGTGCTAGCGAAGGTGTCAGCATGACGGATGTAGTAGTCGAGTTCCTGGAGGCGAGATTCCCAAAAAGGTAACGGTGGAGGCGTAAATGAGTAAATATGTCTATATGTAAATATGTCTAATAGGGGGAAAGCAAGTGATGGCGAAGCAGGCACCTCCCAAAAAGCTGAAGCTGACATTCGAATTCAATGAGACGGCGGAATACTAACGGCTGAGCTGTTTCAGGTCGCCCAAGCTCTCATTCCTGCGGGGACTGCTCTACCAGCCAGTTCTGTTCCCCGCCTAGAGTCCACCCAGAGGAAGAGGACTGCTGATGTCCAATTTATCGTGTAACCTACCAGCAATAAAAGCCCCTCACGTTCGCAGCGCAAAGGGCTTTCTGGCACAAATTTACCCGCGTAGGAGGCGGGCAGTGTGAAGAGAATAACACCAGAAGATTTCCTTTGGGCAGACGTTGCGCTCCAGGCAAGAGCCAAAGTCGAGAAGCGGAAAACATCTCCAATAAAGCGCGGGGAAGGGAACTCGTCAGCTCGTAACCACGTCACCGAAGGTCGGACCGCTAAGCTTCAGCTCACCAAGGATCTTGTTCGGGTGAAGCAGGAGATGAATGGACCCGAGCCTACCCAACTCACCCAGGTTGCGAAAGCAATGGTCCTCTGCGGCCTGCCTTATCGCCAGACTAAAGAACGCACCATTGAGCGACGTTCCCGTCAGGCTGACGGGAGCCTAATCATTGTGACGTTCCAAGCGATGCTCTCTTCCGTTCCCCTTCCTTACGGAAGCGATCGGAATCTATTCCACTGGGCGACCGACCGGTCAATCAAGAGCGGGACACCGTTCGTTCCGTGGGATACGGCCACAGAGTTTCTGACGGACATGCAGCAGACCGATGGCGGCCGCAATTACGCCCGCCTCCGTGAGAGCTATCGCCGGATTGCCGGCCTCAGCATTACCGTTGAGCGAACGACTGGCAATCGGGACCAGGCACTCATCATGCCCATCATGGAGCGTTCCAACCTGCCGCGTTTGCTCGATACCAACACGCTTGCGTTCCCAGAGAAGAACGAAGACGAGTTCCTGCCGACCGGTATCCTCTTCAGCAATCCGTTCTTTCAAGAACTCAGCAAAAACCACGTTCCTTTCCCATGGCCGATTCTCAGAACACTAGCCCGAAAGCCACAGATGCTCGATTACATGATGTTCCTGCATTGGCGGACCTTCGCAGCTCGCAGTGAGAGCCTTATCGAGTGGGAGCAGCTTAGGCAGCAGATGTGGCAGGAAGACACCCACGACTGGCGCATCAGAACTCGCTTTGCAGACGCGATCAAGGCCCTCAAGATCGTCTACCCAGACCTGCCAGCGGAAGCCAGGCCAAGGGGACTTTTCATCGGCCCTGCGGTCGAAGGCAAGACGTTGATACGCGGCGCCAGACGGCTCAACCTACCGTACTAACAGGGCGGTTTTCGCCTCTTATGAACCCCTTCACTCGGAGGGGTTTTTGCAGCGGATGGTGTCTATACCGTCATTCTGAGAGCATCACAATGGTGCTTGCCATTCACCGTACCTCCGGGGCGGAGTTAGCGTCATCCCTTTCAAATGCAAAGACTTAGGTTCGCTCGCGCCTATATTTAAGGCGTAACGTGGACAAAACCACCGTACTTCCGGGGCGAAAATGAGCTAAGTAATTCATTTTGAGCCTGTTGTGACACTTTCCACCGACAGGATAAAACTGCCCTCAGCAACCGTACCTCCGGGGCGGGATTACCGTACTTCCGGGGCGGATTGTCCGTACTTCCGGGGCGAAATCACCGTACCTCCGGGGCGTTCTTAACAAAGAAGCAAGATGTATTCAAGAAGAAGCACTGAAGTCTCAGGACGTTAGCACTGTGGAAAGCGCGAAAAACCGCAGAAGACCGACCATAAAAGCAAGAACAACGACAAAGCCAAAACTTCCTATGAAGGTTAGGGTTGGCGAGCGGTTCCGGCTGGCGATGAAAAGCATCGGCAACCGAACGGAAAGCCATGCAGGTGAGGCCGCAAGCGTTCGGGTGGGGCGCACCATCCCACAACACATACAAACGCCCCTACATGCCTTGCGCGAGGTCCGCAGGACCGAGAACAACCCAACCGAACACATAAAATCAAACCATCCTCCATCCCGGACTCGGCGAGGATCGTTTCGGCCAGCTCCGCGTCAAGGCTGCCTTCGGCCCCGGTTGCACCGGCGCTGCGCGGCCCTGACCCGAAGCTCTCAGGCCGAAACGTAATGCCCTGTCATTCCGGGGATGTGGGGAGAGAAGAACAAAACCAACTGCTGGACTGAGACGCCCAGGCTGGTTGTGACCTCACCCTACCTCCGCACCCAGCAGGCGGCGGCGACCCTCGCGCTCTTTCCCAATGTGCCGGAAGAGGTGTGGCCGATCCAGGAGTTCACCTACCTCCACCCCAGTCGCTGGAATGGAACCCGCAGATCCGAACGCATGTCTGCCATCGAGCGGTTTTGGGCCGAAGCCGATCTGGGATATTGCGACGGGGAAGGTGCCGAGAGCTTCGGAACGTCGCTCGGACGGGCGCAGGCGGCTTTGGATCGACTGAGAATGATGCCGGACGATGCCCTGGTCTAAGTCTTCAGCCATGGGCAGTTCATCCGGATGCGCGAGATGCGCATGTCCGGTTAGATGAGCGGGATGTGAAAACGAGCACGGAATGGATAATGAGGCACCGGCAACCAAAAGGGTCGGAAACAGATACGCCATTCCTTAACCACCGCGTCACATCCCGACTCTACCCGTTTTCTGACCGGATCCCAAAGATGCGGCACTGCTTTACCAATTCGTATGCGTCATTGCAGGCCGCGACGTTGTAGAAGATCGTGCCTCCTTGTCGGACCACGCTACCGCCTGCAGCATGCAGGTGTCCGAACACATGATGCTGCACCTTGCGCGCACTCACCGCAGCCGCGAGAGCAGTGGAGCCAACGTGTGCTGCCTGCCATCCCGGATCGAGCACACCCCAGGGCGGTCCATGCGTGATCAGAACATCGACTTCATCCGGCATGGCTTTGTACAGCATGGCGAGTCGCTGCTCGTTCGCCATGAAGTGCCACTGCATGAAGGGTGGAGTCCAGGGGGAACCGAAGAAGCGCACGCCGTCCAGCACGAGCGACTCATTGAGCAGAACATGAACACGCGGACCGAACAGAGCGAGAGTCGGCTCCAAGTAAACTTCGAAGCACTTATCGTGATTGCCGGGAACGATGATCGCGTGTTGCGGCCCATCCGGTGAATCTATGCGCTCCTGCAGCTTGGCGGCAAAGACGGCTGTCTCCTGCAGTGAGCCTCGCCCGGTAATGTCGCCAGCGTGAATGAACACATCACAGGACGGCACCGTCCAGTTCAGCCGGCCGTGCGTGTCACTGATAGCCGCGATCTTCACGCCGCATGTCCTCGCAGGGGCTTTGCACGGTATCCCTCGGTTGTTCGGATCGAGGTCAGGCCATCGATCCATCTGTCGATGTCTGTCTCACGCCAGCCGACAGTGTTCGGGCCAAGGGAAAGTTGTCTTGGGAATGTGCCTTTTCCAACGCGCGCATAGACCGTGCTGCGTGACAGACCGGTACGCAACAGCACGGTGGGAAGACGAAGAATGCGAGATGCCATGAGCCCTCCTGAAGTGCGATGGCTTCAGGCTGGCGCATCTTTCTCTCCACGGCAACCTTCCCGTCCGAACACGTCCAGCGCTCTACCTTCTCCCGCAGAATGTAGAGAAGATCCTGGCAGTCGGCACAAAATCGAGGGTCACGGTTTCGTGCGTATGTCCGCGTGAAGAGGGCGGGAGAAATGAGAGCTGGACCATGGCCGAATGACGATTCAGATCGAAGGTACAGGCGGGTCGATGCGGGCTTCAGGATGATGGTCGTAGATGACATCGTCCAGCAGGGAACCGAGCTGCTCCAACGTGATCGACCCGCGCACCCAGCGCTGCCATAAGCGAAGAGAAGCGGCATCCAGAACAAAGCCATCGAGGTACATCGACCCCAGGGTACTGCTGAGAGCGTCGGCACGTTCAGCTACAGTTTCCAGCGATCTCGAAGATGGAAGCATCGGTACACTCCATGAGCATGATGTTTGGGGCGGCAATCTCCGGCTAAGGTGAGCCGGCTGTTTCTCTGAGATGCCCGAGCAAAGCATCTTCAAGGTGCCGTTCCGTTCTGCAACAGTCAACCACAGAACGCGCCTTCGAGATACCGGATTGAGTTCCGACGAAAGCACGCAGGCCGTGGAAATGACGCGCTGAGGATCGCGCTTGGAAGTCGCCAAAAAAGCGACTCCCACATTGCCCACCGCCCGGCGACGACGAGGATGTATTCAGTCGGCTTCCACCACCCCGCCTTTGATATAGGCGAGCACACAACACCCTTCGCTTTACTGCACTTCCATCCACCATGCCTTCAGCACGAACAAGCACGAATCGCTGATTGTTCTGATACGCTCTATTTGAGCACAGATTACAGGGCAAGATGGGACGTATCCGTACAAATCTGCGCATCGCAGATTGTGTTCGGCTACCGTTTCGCCCTCAATCCGCCGTTGGCTCCTCGACGGTGAAACTCGTCAACTTGCTCAGGGCTGACGCCCCGAGACCCCGGTAAAAAGGAGCACGGCGTGTGGCGGTAAGAACGTATACCAAGGACCGCACCTGCCGCGTCGAAATCCGGCTCACTCCGGAGGAGCGGGCGAACCTTGAAGAGCAGGCGAGCAAGACCAAGCTGACCCTGAGTGAACTGGTGCGACGGCGCGTGACGGGCAGAGCCGTGGTGTCTCGCTACGACGACGATCTGATCAACGAAATGCGCCGGCAGGGAGGCTTGTTGAAGCACCTGCTGATGCAATATCCGGCCGAGCGGCAAGCATTCCAGCGCGCGCTCGACGAGCTCACGGCCACGTTCCGGCGGGTGCCATGATTCCGAAGATCATGGCACCGAGGCGCGACGGCCGTAGCAGCTTCGAGCGGCTTGAAGAATACCTCACGGTGGAGCGCAAGCCGGGCTCGACGAGGGAGACGATCGAGCGCGGTCCGGTCGTGCTGTCCGACAACATCTTCAGCCAGGAAACGGCAGCGCGAGAGATGCGCGCGGCGGCGGCACAAAATCCGCTGGTCGAGCATCCGGTGATGCACTTC
This sequence comes from uncultured Acidobacteriaceae bacterium, assembly GCA_964245045.1. Classification (GTDB taxonomy): domain Bacteria; phylum Acidobacteriota; class Terriglobia; order Terriglobales; family Acidobacteriaceae; genus Granulicella. The sequence goes on from CAXTLD010000064.1 coordinate 11,570, forward strand.
GTGGCGGCGTGGGAGCCAGGGGAAAGGCCGACCGAAACGGAGTGGAAGCAGAGCGCGGAACGCATGATTCAGGCGCTCGGTTTCGGAGAGCATCAGTACCTCATCGCGGCGCACGACGACAAGCAGCACTTCCACGTGCACGTGATGCTGAACCGTGTCCATCCGGAGACGGCGAAGGCGCACAATCCGCGACTCACCCAGCTGACGCTTCACAGGCTCGCGCGCGCGCTGGAGCACGAGTTCGAATGGGCGGAAGCGGACGGCCTCTATCGCTGGGACAGACAGCGGAATGAACCTGTACGGAACACGAAAGCGGAGCTGTCACAGATCCGCGACAGGCGTGAGCGGAGCCCGGGCAAGAAGCCGGCACAGATGGCAAAGCAGGACCACTTTCGCGACGAGCCGAGTCTGAAGGCGTTTGCCACCAAACAGCCCGCGGAAACGCTGCGCAAACTCTTGGCTCGGGAGACCGATTGGCAGCAGGTTCACCTTGCGCTGGCGCGGCACGGGTTGACGATCCACAAGGCGGAAAAGGGCGGCTACACCGTCGGGGTCGAGGGAACGGAAATCCGGGTGAAAGCCTCCGATGTGTTCCGCTTTGCGTTCTCCGGCAGGGAGGCCAGAGCTAGGACCGAAGCGAAGCTGGGGGAGTACCGGCCGGCGAACCTCAGTAAGACCTTCGAGCCGCCAGTCGTCGACTACAACCGGAACTCGACCGCTCAGCAAACGAGCCGGAATATGGCGGCGTTCCCTGCGGCTCACAGGAGCGCTTCGGATCGTGCCGGACGACCTCTGTCTCTTTCCCGAGTGCCAACGCTTGACGACCTGCCACGGCTCGCCGACCTGCAACCGATCGCACCGGTCGAGGTCGACCGGATGGCGATCCGGGAGATCGCTCCCCGCACACCCGGGTATCGAACGGGAGTGCGTCTGGTGGTACAGTTCGGCAATCAACCGGGAACCGCCCAGAGCCCGGTCTCAACCCGTACCGAGATGACGACCGCCGAGCGCAGGCAGCAGTGGCTCGACCGGGAAGCCGAGGCCGGACGGCAACGTCGCCAGCAACGAACCGAAGAGCGGGCGCAAGAGCGACTGGAGCTCAAACAGGAGTTTCAGGCAGCACGAGCTGGTGAGAAAGCAGCTTTGCACCGGCATACGCTGTCGGCCCAGGTGCGCCGGTTGGAACTCCTGGCGCAAGACAAGCGGAACAGGCTTCAGATCCGGTCAGCTGACGGCCCAGGGCAGGTAAAGAAAGCCCTGCGCTCCAGGGCCGACATGGAGTTGGTCTGTGCACGACTGAAGCTCAGGGCTGAGCTCGCGGAAGAGCGAAGCGGGATCCCAAAAACAACCTACGAGCAGTGGGTGGAGCGCAAAGCCGAGATGGGCGACAAGCGCGCCGTTGCCCAGATGCGTGGCTGGCGCTATCAGGACAGCCGCAACATGCGCGAGGTCGAGCCGAAGGATAGAACGGCGGCCGGCGAACTCCGCCCCAAGGCTGTGCCCGAACCCACGCGGTCGAGAGCCATCGATTGGCAGGAGCTGGCCCACGAGCGCATGCGGAAGCTCCGGGAGCAACCCGCTTTCCGGGAAGTCCTGGAGGGGCTGGGCTGGAAGGCCGACCGCACGACTGCCCATGTCGCCTACAGCATGGGAGGTGTGGTCAAGTTGCGCGACCAGGGAAACAAGATCACCGTACTCGTCGCGGAACGCGACCCCACCCGCGTCGCCTTGCAGATGGCCATTCACAAATACGGCACCCTGATCGATGCCAAAGGCACGGCCGCTTGGCAGGATCAGCTCATCGCTGCCGCCGTACAGGACAACGTTAGGGTCGTTTTCACCGACCCGGAACTGCAACGGCGGCTGCTCGCCGCGCGCCAGGCTGTTCGCGAACAGGCGAAACCGGAAGGGCCCGACCTCACCAGAGCCAGGGAGCGTTTCCATCATTTCGACGATCAGCTGATGCATCGCTACGGTCCCGGTCTCGATCCCGCTCAGGCCGATCGCCTGATCGCCGGAAGCATGGCGAAGGCGAGCTTCTCAGAGCAGGAGATCGCTGGGGCACTCCGAGAGCTCTCTCGTCTCGGACGGGAGACGAAACGGGTTCCGGAAGAAGACCATTGCAGAAAGGTGGCTGCAACGGCTGTCGGCAAGGTTCACGAGGTGCAGGGCGTGACGCAGCAACCAAGACATCGTGGACACTCCATGAAATAGTTCAGTCAGAAGGTCAAGAGAAGAGGAGATAAGATGAAGGCGAACGCAGAAGGAACGTATACGTGGGGAGAGTGGAAGCTGTTGGTCTCGGAGGAACTTCTTGAGCACAAAAAAAGGTACAGAGTCGATTTCAAGAGGATGGGGACGGCGGCCGGCATGCTCGACATCATCTTCCAGGTAGAGCGACAGCAGCTTTCCCCGGAGGCTGTGAGCCAGCTGGTCACGGCGTTGGCCGACATCTTCGATCCCCAGGGTAGTCTTTGCTGCGACGGCGCGGAGCACCCGTTCCATGCCGAAGAACGCTTTCGAGAGCGGCTGGCGACCGGCTTCACGCGTTCCCGCCGAGCTGGGACTGGCAATCTGTGGTTTGGTGAGGCGGACCGGCCAGCAGGAACGCCGAATTAGAATTCGGTCTGCCCGAAGAGAATCTCCTATCGCATCAGATTAGGGCGACTTGGAAGATTTCTTCCGAGTCAAAGCGTCGGTCGCGGCGATCCGAGCCAACCCGAGCAGAATGCCGGAATTGCTGATAATGGCCTTCGGCCAGAGGGCGGCGGCTGCCTGGTGGAGCAGATCGTAGTCTTCCCCACTCATCTTGGGGTCCCTTCAGAAAACGGACAATAGAGCACGTTAAGGGTGAGTCTGAGCCCGAAGGGGCCGAAATCTGCCCGGAGCGCCAAGGACCTGCTCAACAACCGCATGGCCTACGTGGCCGTCTCGCGTGGAGCGCAGGATGCGCAGCTCTTTACGAATGACAGGGAGGGCTTGGGGATGGCGCTAGGACGGGATGTGTCGCATCGTAGCGCCCTTGTGCCCGACGCCCCACTGCCCCAGCAGGAGGTAGTTCCTAGGATCGAGAGGAATATCGGCTTCAGTATTGGACTGTGAACGGCAAAATCACGATGGCCTACTAGCGATTTGCTTCTTTGGTCGGGGTGGTGTGTTCACCCTCATTCCGATGTGAAGCAGCGTGGCTCTTCTGTCGGTCGAAACGGCTCCCGGTGAAGGCTCCAGACGCAGCAAGGCCGCCTCCGAAGAAATGGCCTGCTGGGCTACTGAACGGCCATCATGGAAGGAACCATACACTTCGAGAAGCCTCCTCTCTTGGATCCGGGCGATAGTGCATCAGCAGACCATCGAAGCATAAGTGAATCGGAAAAATCCTTTTCGCTACGTCCTCCGGGACCGAGAAAACCTGAACACTTTCGTAGGCTTGAGACGTGATCCATGGTTCCGAGCCAGATTCGGCGATGAAGAGTGATGGGGGAGAGTGGTCTAACTGCCTCTGGAACTCTTCCGCTGTCTCGAAATCCATCCCACGCGGTTCGATACTCGATTGCAACGTGTAGACCATTGCTAATTTGCGGTTACATTGCGTGAGGATTCTGATCTGCTCAGCCTCCTGCAAGATGCTAATTCCTCCTTCGATCCAGCGAGAGCGATCCCTCCAAATAGGATCGAAATGGTCGATATGTGTGTCTGCAAAGCCCGCCTTTGAGCAGGAATCGACTAGCCACTGATGCAGGTTGGTCGCAAGATCTTTCATTCTGGCGGGTTCCACCCGTTTTTTTGTACCCAGTCTGTCTCTTCCCCCGTTAGTTCACGTCCACCGTGCTTCCACGTCCCGTCTTGGTTGAGGGCATCACCGCTCTTGAACTCAATATGATCTTTTTCAAATGGACCGCGCCCCTTATCAACCCTGTCTACAGACTTCGGAGCCTGTCCTTTTTCGACCTGCTTCTGCAAATTTCCGGGGCTCTTTGGAGCGCCAATCGGGACGAGTCCCATCATGACATTCGTAAGGTCATTCAGAGCTTGGTCATTAGATTGCTTCTGGGGCGGAGGTTGGTGCGCTATGGCGTTGTGGTCCATAGTCTGTCGCACGTTGTGAAGCCAAGCTCCCGGAGCCTGCCAAAAATGGTCTGCAACTTCGACGCACTTGAGTGTAACTGTTACATGGATCGTGCCATTCGAACCCGTAGAGATGGAACTGGATGTTGAGCAATCCTCGTGGTGCCCATCCGGATCATTGTGGCTCAGTGGGTTGTTCCTCACATAAGCATAAAGATTTAAGCTCTGTGGATTCTCTAGGCTTGCATATGGGACAGCATCTGGATCATTGCTCCAGTCGGGGCTCATCCACCGCCCCATGTTCGATCCGTAGTACCTAGCCCCGAAGTAGTCCAGCCCGGACTCCTGGTCCCGTTCTTTGCCGGTGAACTTGAAGGGTGTGGACGCGCCGGTGGCGAGTTGCGGTGGGGTGGGGTTGTTGTTTTGGATTTCCTGGCCGAAGGGGGTGTACTCGGTTTGCCACACGGGCCAGCCACCGGAGGCGAGCTCCACACTGGTGGAGCCGAGGTGGTCGGCGACGAAGAAGTGCACGTTGCCCGAGCTGCCCGGCTCGGGGGTGGCGCTGGTGGATGCCTGCACGTTGGACATGCCGTTGTTCCACGCCAGCGAAAGCGAGGCTCCGGGCTGCTGGTTGTAGAGCGGAAGCACGGTGCCCGAGGAGGATACTAGCGCGATGTCCGCGAAGTCGATGGTCCAGTTGCCGGAAGAGTTCTGATCCCCACTCAGAATCAGCCCCGTCAACGTGCCGCCTGCCAACCGGCTGAGGTCGATCGAGCGCTGGTGCCAGCTCCCGGTCACGCTGTCGTTGTTGCCGATTTGTCCATCCTGGTCGCGCTCGTTCCACGCGGTCCAGGTCGTGCTGCCGTTCTGGGTCGCGCCCACGTTGACCCCGCCCCGGGCGGTCGCGCTCTGGTATTGCCGCAGGAGGATATGGTCGCCTGAGTGGACGAGGTAGTTGGAGGGCAACCCGTTCAGCGAATACAGTGCCCAGGTCTGGGCGTTTGGAGCATACCCCTGAAGGTGGATGTGCCAATCCTGGTTTGCCGTGCGCGCGATCTTTTGCCCGTTGGCGTAGATGAAGTCCGTCCACACGTCGTTCTGGTCGTGGGTGGAGAGCACTTGGCCGCCGTTGAACTCGTATTCGGTCCACGCGCCGGTGGCCAGGTCCTTGCGGGTGCGGTCGCCGTTGGCTTGGTAGCTGTACCGGACGTAGGGCGTATTCGCTCCCGAACCGGTGATGGCGAGCAGATGCGCCTCGGGATCCCAGCCGTAGCGCATCAGGGCGTTGTTGTTGTCCAGGTCGCAGAGCTGATTGCCGGCCGCGTCGTAGGCTGCGATGCCGTAGTAGGCCGCACAGGGCAAGTTGCTGATCCGGTTGGTCGCCGGATCGAACTGCCGGACTGGGTTGCCGTTGACCACGGGCGACATATTCCCGAATGAGTCGATCGCGTAGCTCTCGGTGGCCGGTCCGGAGGCGGACGGCCCGCGCGTATAGCTCGCGATACGGTTCAGGTTGTCGTAGCTGAACCAGTGGCTGCGATTGTTGCTGCCCTGCACGGGGTTGGTGTTGTCGACGATGCCGTAGATGTTGCCGTTGTTGCCGGCTGCCGGCTGGCAGGCGGTGTTGCCCGGAGCGAACAGGTACTGGTGATCCATGAACATGGACCCGCCCAGGTTGGTGGGCATGAACGCGTTCATTTCGCAGGTCTGCAGGCGATTGTTGAGCGCGATGTTCTCGGTGACCCCGTTGCCGAACTGGTACTTGCTCGGCGAGCCGTTAGGCCAATAGCTGATCGCCTTCACATACGCACCCGCGGAAGGGGTGCAGCCCGTCCCGGAGGTGGAATCGACCACGCATAGCCGGCCTGCGGCGTCGTACTGGCTGTACGCCGTAGTGCCATCCTCATAGGTGGTGCTGGTGGGATGGCCGGCCAGATCGTAGCTAAACGACGACGTATACAAGCCCGTCCCGAAGACCGAAACCGCGCCTTCGTTGAGAGTTTTGAGCCGCCCCATCGGGTCATAGCCGAAGTACTGGTCCTGCAAACCGTAGGGGCCGGCCTGCGCCGTTGACCGCGAGAAGGCGAGCCGGCCGTTGCTATTCGGGGTGAGCCCTTGGCAGCCCGAGCATACGTTGTTGCTGTCGTACTGGAGCCACGCCACCTGCGAGCCGTTGTAGAACTTGCCCGTGAGCCGGTTCAAGGCATCGTACTGATAACCGACCGAATTTCCGTTTGCATCGGTCTTGACCAGCAAATTGCCATTTGGGTCATAACCGCCCTGACAGCTTGCTCCACTTTGCTGCCCATAGCATATTGTGCCCGTTTCGGGGTTTGTTGCCGTGACAAGGCGTGAGAGATTGTCGTATTTGAAACTTCGAGTCCGCCCTGCTTCCGTCGCTTGCCCATGCTGTACCACGCCGGTCACGTTACCCAGTGCATCGAAACTGTAGCTCGTTTCTATTGCGGGTGTCCCGGAGTTGCCTGGCTCATCAACCGCGGTTATTCTACCTAGGGCGTCGGTTACACGCTGGCTATGGTGACCTGCCTCGTCGGTTAGGTCCATCCATGACCCAACGGCTGCGCCCACCTTTGCAGCGCAATTGGGTTGGCCCTGGCCCGTAACCCCATCAAAGCAATACTGGATTGTGCTGCCATCCGGCTGTGAAGCCTGCACGACCCGGCCCAGGCTGTCATAGAGGTAAGTGGTGAGGCCGTAAGTGACTTCGCCCTTTGAGCGGTAAGGATTCGAGACGCTGTGAACTCGTCCCATTCCATCATAGGTAGTATCGATGAAGACAGGTGCTGTCGGATCGGAGCTTGCCTCCGTCTGCGCGATGCGATCAAATCCGTCCAGTACCGTTGTGGTCACGAGAGACGGCCCAGGTGACGCCGTCGTCCCAGACAGTCTTGTCGAGACGAAGGAGAAAGGAGTCGTTCCGTCGTTCGGTTTTATAGTCGTTTGACCTCCGTCAGGGTAGCTGACGGAGCGTACGCGCCACATATTATCGAAGGTGAAGTTTGTGGACTGATTGTTCGGATCGGTTATTGAAGATTGCAGTCCTGTGGACGAGTCATACCCGATCTGCGTCGTTTGATTCAACGCGTTAACACTTCCTGTCAATAGAGCGCCGGCATACTGTCCTGCGTAGGAGAAGGTCGTTAGGTTTCCATTAGGATCTGTGTAGGTAAAGGGCACACCAGTGTCATACCAGGCCGTGTGCGACATTGGAGATGAACTCGTGGATTGCCACCTTTGTACGCTGGACGGATGACCCAATGCAGTCTGAAGAGCGCTGCCATGCTGCGTTGAGATGTTGGCCGCAGATAAGCTGTTAGTTTCATCGTAGTTCGTTACGGTTTTTGCGACTAAGGTACCGCGGCCGTCAAAAGTACTGACAGTGGTGGGTGTTTGCAGGAGGTTTGCCGACTGATAGGTGCTGTTAGAGCTCCACAGGAAAGATGTCGTGATCTCTCGCAAGAGCGGCCCTGGCCTCCCTATTCCGAAATCGTATGTCCTAATGTCGTTAGGAAGACCGTAGCTGGTCGCTTCGAGATTAAATACGGTTGGTCCGCCATCGTTTGTATAACTGTAGGTATTGTAAGAACAGCAGTAGGCAAATGTAATCTGGGACACTAGTCCGTCGGCTAGTGTCGTTGTTACACTTTGTGGGAACACGTTGATAGTAGAGATTTCATTGTCCGCGTCCCATTCATAATTGTTCTCCGGGCTCACGTCAGGTACATATACAGTGTCGACTTGTTTGAGGAGGGTTCCGTTCGAGGTTAGTGTCTTGACGCTTGTCTCTCGGCCGCGCGTGAAAACGTGCGAAACCTGGGTGCCGTCGGGTTCCTGCACTGTATTTACGTCTGCCTGCCCAGTATCTTGTGCCCAGTTATAGGTCCATGCCTGTGCACCAGAGCCGGTATGTGCGTCTTCTGCGCGTCTGGTGATCCATGCAGAACATGTCACCCCACCTGTTTGGGGCGTGATAGTGCTCATTTCCCAGGTATAGCTCAGGATTCCGCCGTGTGGATTCGTGATCTTAGAGACCTCTCCCACTGCGGCGTATTCGATGGTCCATGCCTGTCCGTCTGGGAGAACTAAGCTTTGTAGTTGGGTTACTTGCGTTTGAAGTGCGTCGGCTCCGCCACACACATTCGCCGGGATGCTTACCGGGATCGAGGCATAGCAGAGCTTGAACGTGCTGGTGCCTCCTCCGAACGCCGGAACAGTCCAAGAAGACGCACTTCGTGTGGGCTGAGCTCCAGTGCAGTTGCTGAAGTCACTCGTGCTTACCCACGCTGGAATCGAACGACCGACTGTATCGGTTGTATTGCCATTTGGATCTTGTGAGATGAAGTTGCCGTCTGGATCGTCGCGGAGATGTCCAGTAGTGCCAGAGTACAAAATGCCATGCGAATCCACAGCACCGGGAGTGGTGGTGTTACCACGCCAACTTTCTTGACCATGAGGAACAAGGATTCCCGAACCATCAAGGGAGATCTGATATGCCGTGCCTTGCAGTGTGCCACCGTAGTGGTACGCTCCGTCGGGAGTTTCTACTTCCATGGGGAAATAGGTCGCGGCGGAGGTGGTGCCGGGCCGTGGCGCATTGAAATGCAGGCTCAGTGGAAGCAGCTGCTGGTCATCGACAACTGCCCATCCGGCAGAAGACGGAGATGCCGGGTTGTTTGTGTGGCCCCAGTAGTAGCTACAGGTGTTTGGGTCAGTAGGGTCGTTACAAGCCCCGACACGTGCCCAGTATTTTGCGTTATACCGCAACGAGTAACTTAGGGCCAGCTCTTTCCCGCGCTGCGGGTATGAGACTAGAGGTATGTGGACGTAGAGATTCCCATTCGCCATACTGACCGTATCGATGTTGTCGGTTATGTGTAGCGCTGGCGTGTTAACCCCTGTGCTATATTCAGTCTGCACCTGTGACCATGCAGTTAGCCCGCAAAAACTCAGTATCAGAAATGCAAATGGGCGGCCTCTCATTGAGCTATTCCTTCCGCGAAGAACTCGTCAGAAAGGGATCCTGTCTGGTCCAATGTTGTAATCGTGCAGGTCGATGCTTCGATACCCGCAAGCGTTTCTTGGACAGTGAGGGCAGTAGTTGTATTACCGATCCGGCCGAACGAAGTAAACCTGAGCCTGGCATCTATGACACGATGTAAGTCGCTTGTAGACGGTAAGAAGTACCGAACCTCTGTGGGGAGGTATGTCACTGGATCGAAATACCAATCCGTCTGTGCTAGTTCCGGGTATTCCGTTTGTTCGGCATCAATTACTCGGACGTGGATAGCCCCGGTCACATCGTCAGCGCCGGAACTTTGAGCCAAGCCGAAGCGCGTATTCGTTAAAGCTGAAAGGAGGACTGCACCAGGCAGAAAGAAGGGTTGGACCATATAGGCGACCTTGCCTTCCAGCGGGGTAGTTGTCTTCGCACTAACACGGAAGGCTCCGCTTGGCCCGAGCTCTATCCTAGTGGTACCTGAAGGACCTGCGTCGATTCGCCAGAAGGAAGCCTTTCTATACCAGCGTACTGACGACGTAGCTCCCGTTCTTGTTCTTACACAGGAGGCTCCTACTGAAAAGCTGGAGGTGAGGTGAGAGTTCGACGCCAAATCCAGCTTCGCAAGGCTTTTGCTTAGTAGAGCAATCGCGAGTGGGTCTCGTTGACCAGAGGCGTTCCTGGACAAACGGCTAGGGAGTGAAGTGGCTGGTGGACTCATGCTTTGAGCGCGGGCGCACGTTCCGGATACAATAATTACCGTTGCCAGAAAATGTAGAGAACGGAAGGCGAATGAACGCACAGAAATACGCGACAGCATCAGCACAATCTCCGGAAGGAACTCGTCAGATATAACCTTGACTTGAAGCGAAAGCCTTGTTGCGTGGAGCGAACCAACATTCGCATGGAGCGCAGCAAGTGTCAACAACAATCGTGGACGGGCGAAAACGTGGTGACCATTCAGCACCGGAGAGTTCAGGTGGTCAGTACCTGAACTCTTATTAGCGCAGAGAAATCCAGCTCGCCTGTACGTGGGAAGACTCGCGTAGGGAGAACGAACGCTGCGAATGAAACTGCCGCTACGAAAACGAAAACACCTTGCCTTGATCGGCACGATGCCGTCAAGAGCATACGTTGAGGAAATCGCATGAGGCGAAAGATCGCCTCAGCGACGGTATCATCATCTCGCCGAACGATCGGCTCGGGTGCTGAACAGCTTGAGGGAGGCTTCCGCCATGGGTCTTTCCTGTCAGCCACCGTACATACGATAACGGACGTTACCGCATGCGTCCGGCACGATCACGTCGCGCATGATAATGTCCTTTACCTTCAACGAAAACGAGGCTCTTCCTGCTCTC
>CAXTLD010000065.1:0-21525 GCA_964245045.1 uncultured Acidobacteriaceae bacterium
GGGGAGGTGGGGGCGGGGGAGGAGGAGGTGGTGGCTGTGTAGTGAGCGGTTCCGCAGCGGAAGCGGCGTAGAAAGCGTACATGGCGGTATACGGGACGCGGAGCGTTTGGCCCTGTTGCGCCCCCGTGCAGCCGGTGGCCGGCGCCGCGCCGCCTCGGGTGTTGTACCGGCGCACATAGGTGACGGGAGAAAGCGTGCCCTGGGTGGGGTTGGCCGGCGTGGTTCTCAGCAGAAGCCAGGGAATGTCGGCGGGTGTGTCTGCGGCCTTGTGCTGCAACACGGTGCCATGGATGGCGCTGCCGTCGTCAAGCGTCCAGGTAGGCCCACCGTCGTGGTGACCGGCCACTTTGCCGTTCGCCAGATTCACCAGCTGCGCCTCTGGGGCGGTGAGAGTCCAACTGTAGCCGGTCGGCTGGGCGGTACAGGTATAAATCTGGACGCCGCGGCCTTCGAGGATGGTGACGGTCGACGCAGTCTCGGGCGGCAGCGTGAGGTCGGGCGGCTGGGTGGCCGTGGCGGCCTGCGGCAAGAGAGTGGCGGCGAACAGGACGAAAGGGGCGATCATAGGCGTGCAGATATTAGATGCCGGTGAGAGGTGTTCTGCGTCGCCGAAAGACGTAACAGCAGTAAACTTTTAGCTTGGGAGGTGCGCTGTGGATTGGAGTGGGTGCGATTTGGTGGAGGTGGTGCCGGGGAAGCATTCGGGTGATCCGTTGATCAAGGGAACGCGCTTACCAGCGGACGTGATCCTGATCAACTTCAAGGGAGGATCGAGTCTAGAAGAGATCGCGGAGAATTATCCTTCGGCCTCCATGGAGATCATCAAGGCGCTGATCGCTTATGCGCAACGACAAGGGATGCGTGACGTTGCGTGAGGGTGTTGCTAGATGAGGACCTGCCGCATCTGCTGCGAACGGCGCTGACTGGGCATGATGTAAGCACTACGGTGTACATGGGCTGGGGCGGTTTGAAGAACGGGCGCTTGTTGACCACGTTGGAAACGGCGGGGTTTGAGGTTTTTCTCACCTGCGATAAGAGTCTTCGCTTTCAGCAGAGTCTCCGTGGGCGGCGTTTCGGTGTCGTAGTGCTGACAGCGCAAGAAATGGACATCATCCGGGAACATGTACCCGCGATTCTTGCTGCCATCGCTGCATCTGTGCCTGAATCGGTTGAGGTCGTCCATTGTGGAGAGTTTCGGCGATAGAAGAATCGTTTAGCGCGATTGAGAGCCACTTCACCCTGTCCGCGTTTGCACATGGGAGTGCGACAATGCCCTATGCCGGGTGTTCGCGTTTTTTGTTTCCTGGGTGCCGTCCTGTTGTGTTTCGTTTCGTTGCTGGGACGGGCGCAGGAGGTAGATTCCGATCATGACGGCCTGAGCGACGCCCTGGAACAACGGCTGCTGGAGCAGTTTCGACCGGAGTTTCGGGTAGGCGTGAAAGATTGCGCGAGGTTGCCGGCCGCCTTCCGTCCGGGTACCGTGACGCCGACACCGGAGGCCGAAGACGGAACCCTGTATGGGCAGGTATCTCCGGTGCGTGGGCCGAATGCGGCTCACCCCCGCGTAGAAGTGCACTTCTTCCACCTGTGGAGCCGCGACTGCGGAGAGCATGGTCACCCACTCGATGCGGAGCATGTGGCGGTACTGTTGCTCGGCTCAGGGAGCGACCTGAACGCGGCGACCTGAACGCGGCGACCTGGACGGCGGCGTTCTGGTATGCGGCCGCGCATGAGAACACGGTCTGCGATGTAAGCCAGATCGCGCGTGCGTCGACGCTGCATGCCGAGGAGCATGGAGCCATGGTGTGGGTTTCGCCGGACAAGCACGCGTCGTACCTGGACGTGGCGCTCTGCAGCCACGGGTGTGGGGCGGACCGGTGCGAGGCCATGACGCCGTTGCCCAAAGGCAGGGTGATCAACCTGGGGGAGGTGGACCGGCCAATGAACGACGCGGCGTTTGTGGCGTCGACCTTGTGGCCCCTCGCCGCCAAGATGAAGTTGACCAACTTTGGCGAGGCGGCGCTGGAGCGTGCCGGACGGCTGCCTCCAAACGAGATCGCGCTGTATCGCGCCGGAAGGCATCCGGTGCAAGGGGTCATTGCGATCAGCGCGTCCACGGAGCAGGCCATCGCCGGCAGCGAGAGCAACACCGCAGGTGCGGTTGGGCTGGCGGGCAACAAGACCACCGGTGCGGTGGGTTCGGCTGGGGGTAAAACCGGCAATGCGCTGGAGCGGAGCTACCGCGGCACGACCCAGGCGCTGGGGGCTTCCGCGCGCAAGGTGGTAGAGGCTTTAGGTACGAAGTCGAAGTCGCAAGCGCCTAAGGAGTGAGGTGCCGCTGCTGTGCACATTAGCTCTGGTGCGCGATGGTCCACCAACGTGCTTCAGTCCAAGAACCTACGGGTGATGCCGGCGTAGGCGTCTATGCGGCGGTCGCGGAGGAAGGGCCAGTGTTGGCGGGTGGTTTCGATCTCCTTGGGGTCAAGGTCGGCGTAGAGGATTTCTTCTTTGTCGTGGCTGGCCTGGGCGAGAACGCGGCCAAAGGGGTCGGCGATGAAGCTGCCGCCCCAGAACTGGAGGCCCGGGTTGGGGCCGACGGTGAAGTCGCCGGTCATGCCGACGACCTCGTCGGCGGTGGGGGGGACGCGGTTGAGTTGCCCGTCGAGGAGGACGTCGCCGAGCTCATGGCCGACGCGATTGACGGCGCAGACGAAGACGCCGTTGGCGATGGCGTGGGCGCGCTGGATGGTTTGCCAAGCGTCGTATTGGCGCTCGCCGAACTCGGCCTTCTCGGCGGGGTGCCAGCCGATGGCGGTGGGATAGAAGAGGGTTTCGGCGCCGTGAAGCGCGGTGAGGCGGGCGGCTTCGGGGTACCACTGGTCCCAGCAGACAAGTGTTCCGATACGTCCTGCGGACGTATGCTGCGCTGCAAAGCCGAGGTCGCCGGGGGTGAAGTAGAACTTTTCGTAGTAGAGGGGGTCGTCTGGGATGTGCATCTTGCGGTAGACGGCGGCGATGTTGTCCGGCTGCGTGGAGGTGTGGTCCCCTTGTTTCCAGTCCAAGATCGCGGCGGTGTTGTGGTAGAGCCCTGGGGCACGGCGCTCGAACAGGCTGGCAATGACGACCACTTTGTGCTCGCGGACGACCTCGCTGAGGGCGGCGGTGGACGGGCCGGGGATGGGTTCGGCTAGGGCGAAGAGGGCGTGGTCTTCGCGCTGGCAGAAGTACTGCGCGCGGAAGAGCTCGGGGAGACAGATGAGGTTCGCGCCGGCTTGCGCGGCTTCGCGAACGCGGGCGACGGCCTTGGCTAGGTTGGCGGCGGGGTCGGGGGCGCAGGACATTTGGATAAGGGCGACGCGGGTGAGCTTGGGCATAGGGTTCCTCAGAGTGGGATTGCCTGGAAGAATCCTTGCTGCGCCAGGCCGAGCAAAATGCGGTCGCCCGTAGCGACACGGAACGCCTCTATTCGGGCAGTGGCAGCAATTAAACGGTCTGCCGGATCGCCGTGAAAGGCTGCAGGCAACTCCCCGCACTCGCAGGCGATATCGGTCGAGATGGGGGCAAGCTGAACGCCGGTTGTTTTCAGAATGGCCTGAACCCAAGGGCGCAAAGGCCGATCCAGCGTGAGCTTACCCCGAGAATGTTTCAGCGCGATCTCCCAAATAGAGATCGGAGACAGAAAAAGCTGACGGTCGCGACCGGCCTGACGGAAGGTTTGTCGGAGAGCGGGGGTGAGCCGATGGTCGTCACCGGCCAGCCAAAGCAGGGCGTGCGTGTCGAGCAGAATCACAGCATGGCTTCCCACACATCCGGCTCTGGGCCGATGATGTCCCCGGTGACTGTAAAGGTGCCTTTCATACAGCCGATGATGTCGGGTGCGGGCTCAAGTGGATCGAGGGGAGCGAGCTTCACCTGAGGCTCTCCGCGCTTAGTGATGATGACGGAAGTGCCGCTTTCTTTCACTTCATTAATGAGGGACAATAGGTGCGCCTTGGCCTGAGCGGCCCCCACGGCTCCGACTCGCCTCACCCTTGGTTTTCCTGAAGTGCTTGCAGCCGTTCCGCGCTTACGTGTGTTCTCCGTGAGCATGTAGTCACCTTGATGTGACCAAGTGTAGCATGAGCTGGAACCCGCAATCTGCTTGGCTGCGGAAGTTATAAAGAAGATGCAAGACTGGGATCGCTGCCCGCTGGAGTTGCACGAATGTTCTGCTACTTTTTACATGGGGCGTGGTTTGCGTTAACGCTTAGTTCTTGTACGAGCGGAACACCATCTTTCAAAAGGCAGCGCGTCTGCCGAGCCAAGGAGTGTTATGTCGAGCGAATACCGGGATTTTCTGGAGTTGCCGTATGAGGAACTGGAGGAGCGGAACCTGGCTCTTAAGGCGCAACGCAAACAGCGGGTGGACCCTGGGCAGCTGCAGGAGGAGCGGCTGAAGGAACTGACCGACGAGCGGGGCGTGAAGGCGGTGACGGTGGTGTTCTCGGACCTCGAGGGCCGGCTGCACATGCTGGACTACGACAAGAAGTTTCTGGTGAAGAGCTTCGACAACTTGACGTTTGATGGGTCGTCGATTCGTGGATTTACGGCGCAGCGGGAGAGCGATCTGCGGTTGGGGCTGGACTGGAGCGCGTTCTACTGGACGCCCGCGGATGTGTTTGGGGCGGGCAAGTGCCTGGTGTTTGGCGAGGTGATCGACAAGAACGGCGCGCCGTACGCGGGCGACGTGCGTGGGCTGCTGAAGACGTTTGCGCGCGAGCAGTTCCAGACCAATGGCTACACGCTGAATGCGGCTAACGAGATCGAAGGATTCTTGTTCGACGGCATCGACGCGGAGCGACGCTTCCTGGAGACGGGGAAGTTTGAATACACCAACAGCGGTGGCTACTACCACTCGCTGCCCGGGGATCCATTGCGTGAGTTCATCGACATGACTGCCGAGGTGCAGCGGGCGATGGGCTTTGAGAACGAGAAAGATCACCCCGAGGTCGCGCCTTCACAGTTCGAGATCAACTACACGTATGGCGACGCGGTAGCCGCGGCGGACCAGATTCAGCTATACAAGCTGATCTGCCGGCAGGTGGCCAACCAGATGGGCATGAGCGCGAGCTTTTTGCCGAAGCCGGTGACGGGCGTGAACGGCTCCGGGATGCACACCAACGTGTCGGTGACCAAGGACGGCAAGAATCTGATGTGGGATCCGAACGGCGAGGAGAAGATTAGCTCGTTCGGGTGGGAGTTTGTGGACAGGATTTTGACGGCGGGCAGCGATCTTTGCCTTCTGCTGAACGCGAGTGTGAATGCGTATCGGCGGCTGGACCCTCACTTTGAGGCGCCAAACCAGATCAAGGCATCGGCGACGGACCGTGGGTCCATGGTTCGGATTCCGATCGGCAACGAGAAATCGGCACGCGTGGAGGTGCGGTCGGTGGGGCCGGATGCGAACCCGTACATGGTGCTGCATTCGATTTTTAAGACCGGGTTGACGGGCAAGATTGCCGATGTGGCGAACCTGCGTCAGGCCGAGCGGTACTTGCCGGACAACATCTACAAGGCGCTGGAAGACTTTCGCAACGCAGCCTGGACGACGGAGCTGCTAGGTGAAGACGTAAAGGCGCGCTATGCGGATCTGAAGCAGGCGTCGGCGGACCGCTGCCCGCGGCTGCTGGGCACGATTGTGAAGCCGGCCGAGGTGCAGTTCCACCACGACGTGTATAACCAGCTGCTGTGGGGGATGTTCTAGACTCGTTCTCAACCTCAAGGAGGGCCGGTGCCTGGTGCCGGCCCTTTTGCTTATGGTTTACCGAAAAGGAACGGGTTTATCAGCTGCACGTTGAAGGTTTCGAAGTCGCGCGTATTGCGCGTAGCGAGTGGGAGTCGGTTAGCAGCGGCGGTGGCCGCAATCATGGCGTCTTCGAGTAGGTCCAGTGACTTGTTTCGAAGCAGATAGGCCGTGATTCTAGCCTCCAGCGGGCCAAAGGGAAGTATCTTGATCGTACTCTCAAGATAGCCGATCCACACGTCCAGTTCGCTTGCTTTTGTCGGGTTCGATGCGCGAGTTCGCTCCGCACCAGCTTGCAGCTCGTAGATGCTGATTGCGGAGAGGCGGAGTGCTGGAAGAGGGTTGAGGGCATACCAGGCAAGGACAGCCCCATGTGGCCGCGATTTGCGCAACTCCGAGATCACATTGGTGTCGAGCAGGATCATGCCGTACGCCGTCGCCGTCGAGTCAGGCGCTCTGCGTGTCGGTCCGGAATGTCGAAATCTGGTGCGGATTGTAGGAACTTCAAAAACTCATCATTGCTCAGTTGAATCTTAGGCAGCTCGGGCGGTGTGGGCGGAGTCGTACGCCGCCACTCGGCGAAGCGTTCCCAATCCTCGATAGGAACGACAACGGCGGTGTTGATCCCGCGACGCGTGATCGTTTGCGGGCCTTCGGCTTCGGCGGTCTGAATGAGTTCGCTGAAGCGGGCTTTGGCTTCCTGCAACTGCCATGTGCTCATGGGCATCGCTCCTGACTAGTGTACGGCGGCTGGGACCTTTGTGTGATTGTCGGCTCCGAGCTGTCCCCTCAGGGTGTTCAGGGCGGAAGGTTTCGAGAGGCGAAAGCATCGCAATGTCGGCCAGCACGATACATGACCGGAAGGTAAAAGCAGAGGCGCATCTTCGACAGCTGATCTATGGGATCGACCCCAGGACGGGGCAGAACATGGAGCAGCCCGGTGTTCTGGGGTACCCGGAGGTGATGCGGTCTTTGCTTGTGGCGCTGG
The DNA here is from genome assembly GCA_964245045.1 of uncultured Acidobacteriaceae bacterium. Taxonomy (GTDB): domain Bacteria; phylum Acidobacteriota; class Terriglobia; order Terriglobales; family Acidobacteriaceae; genus Granulicella. Next base: position 6,771 of record CAXTLD010000065.1, read on the forward strand.
ACGAGCTACGTGGCGGCTCCTGGGCCCGCGTGGACGATGCGAACGAGCCTGAGCGGGTAGGTAAGCCTTGGAGCGAGGCTGAAGACCAGCGACTCTCGGAAGGTTTCCGGCGGGGCGAAACCCTGCCGGCGCTGATGTCGGCACATGGAAGAGGCGAGGGAGGCATTCTAGCTCGCCTGGTGAGGTTGAAACTGGCGACAAACAAGCATGAGGCGCGGGCTCGGTTCAGGTGACGCTGCCGAACGGCTATGATGAGCATTGCCAGATTTGGATTTGGGAGAAGGCATGCGGAAGAAGGTAACCATTGTGGGCGCGGGCAATGTGGGCGCTACGGCAGCTCATTGGATTGCGGCCAAAGAGCTTGCGGATGTTGTGCTGATTGACGTGGTCGAGGGTGTGCCGCAGGGCAAGGGGTTGGATCTGCTGCAGGCGATGCCGATCGAGAAGCGGGATTGCTCGATTGTGGGCACCAATAATTATGTGGATACCAAAGATTCGGATGTGGTAGTGATCACGGCGGGGATCGCGCGCAAGCCGGGGATGAGCCGGGATGATCTGCTGAACACGAACTTCAAGATCATGAGCGAGGTGGTGGGCAAAGCGGTGGAGGCCTCGCCCAATGCGATCCTGATCGTGGTGTCGAATCCGCTGGATGCGATGGCGCAGACGGCGTTTAAGAAAGCCGGGCTGCCGCGCGAGCGCGTGATCGGGATGGCGGGCGTGCTGGATGCGGCGCGGTTCCGGACATTCATCGCGCAGGAGCTGGACGTGTCGGTGGAGAATGTGACCGCGTTTGTGCTGGGCGGGCATGGGGACACGATGGTGCCGTTGTCGCGCTACTCGACGATGGCGGGGATCCCGATCACGGAACTGATTCAGCCCACGCGGCTGAAGGAGCTCGAGACACGGACGGCTAACGGCGGCGCGGAGATTGTGAAGCACCTGAAGACGGGATCGGCATACTACGCGCCGTCGTCGGCAGCCGTGGAGATGGTTGAGGCGATCCTGAAGGACAAGAAAAAGATTCTGCCCTGCGCCGCGTATCTGCAAGGTGAGTACGGCATTGATGGCCTGTATGTGGGCGTTCCGTGCAAGCTGGGGGCGAAGGGGTTGGAGCAGATCATCGAGATCAAACTGACCGACGACGAGCAGGCGGCGTTGCGGAAGAGCGCCGAAGCTGTGCGCGAGTTGTGCACCGTGATCGGTGTTGCTTAAACGGGAAGCTGCGGTCGTGCGGTCAGCGGTTTCGCTCGGCGCCGATGGTCCGGCTGGTGGAGACAGCCACTGGCAGGACGGGCCCACGGCGGTGCGGCCGACCTTTCGTCTAATCCAGATTCTGCGTGGCTGGGCGGCGCTGATGGTGGTGGGTCACCATGCGACCATCATGCTCGCCGAGCGCGATCACCTGTCCGTGCCGAACTGGATCGCGGGCAGCTCCGGGGTGGACATTTTCTTCGTTATCAGCGGCTTTGTAATGACGCTGTCCACAGCCCCGCTCGAACGGGCCATGCATCCGGCGCGGACGTTTTTGGCCCGGCGGCTGGAGCGTATCGCGCCGCTGTACTGGCTGATCACGACCGTTAAGGTGGGCGTTCTCCTGCTCGCGCCGACGCTGGCCATGAATGGGCTAAGCAGCGTACGGCATGTGGTCCTGTCGTACCTGTTCCTGCCGAGTGTGAGTGGGGAAGGGCGGCTGGAGCCCGTGGTCGTGGTGGGCTGGACGCTGAACTTTGAAATGGCCTTCTATGCGCTGTTTGCGGTCGCGCTCGCCTTGCGTTGGCGGCGGCTGGTGGCGCTCACGCCAGTACTTCTCCTGGTGCCGGTGGTTTACCTTCTGTTGCCCTTTGTGCCCCCGCGCTGGATGTGGATGCTGCCCTACCCAACCTGGTTTTATATGTCGACGGTGCTTTGGGAGTTTTGGTTTGGCATGCTGCTAGGCGCAGCCGTGGGCAGGGTGCGTGGGCTGCCGTGGAGCTTGGGCATCGTGCTGGTGGGGGCGGGTTTGCTGCCGTTGCTGTTGTGGGATGCGCCTGGGGTGAGCTACTGGCGCGGGATGCAGTGGGGTGTGCCGGCGCTGGCGGTGGTGGCAGGCGCAGTGATGCTGGAGCATCGCTGGGGGACGCGGAGCCCGCGCTGGGCATTGGCGCTCGGGGACGCGTCGTACTCGATCTATCTGGTGCATACCTTCACGCTGCCGGCAATTGGGCTCTGGCTGGCGCGTTGGCCGCATCGATGGCCGGGTGAGATCGCCTTGGCGATCTGTGTGTCGATGGTGCTGTCGGCGCTGTCTGGCATGCTGCTGTACCGGCTGGTGGAGCGGCCGATGACGGCGTGGTTCAAGGGCCGGCGGGGGACGGCTGTGCCGGTGGTGGGGTGAGGTGAGCCCTGTCCACGTGGAGGCGGACAGGGCTCGTTGCGACTACTGGATTAGCTGCGCTCGATAGTGACGGACTCGAGAACGACGTCTTTGCGGGGACGATCTTGGGTGCCGGTGGGTAGCTTGCTGATCTTTTCGATTACGTCGTAGCCCTCGGTGATCTCGCCGAAGATGGTGTGCTTGCCCGTGAGCCAGGAGGTGTCTGTGACGGTGGCAAAGAACTGGCTGCCGTTGGTGTTGGGGCCGGCGTTGGCCATGGCGAGTTTGCCGGGCTGCTTAAAGGTGTGCGGGCTGCCCTTGGTCTCGTCGGCGAATTTGTAGCCCGGGCCGCCCATGCCGGTGCCCTCGGGGTCGCCGCCCTGGACCATAAAGTTGGGAATGACACGGTGAAAGATGGTGCCGTCATAGAGCTTGTCGCCCTTTTTGGAGCGGGAGTTCCACTCTTTGGTGCCTTCGGCGAGGCCGATGAAGTTCTTGACGGTCTCGGGCGCCTCGGCGTCGAAGAGGCTGGCTTTGAAGGTGCCTTCGGAGGTCTTGAAGACTGCGGTGGTTGGCATTGGTTCTCCTTGCGTGTTGGTGCTTCGGGGTTGGATGCGCGGGTCGGCAGGTCAGGGTCGCGGGATGGGCTGAACTTGCGGCGGAGCGGGTGGCTGCGGTTGCGGGCTGGCCGTGGCTGGGGAGGACGGATCCGGCGGCACCGGCTGGCCAGCGGCAAGGACGGTGACCTTGTTCAGAAGGACGGGGGTGTTGGGCTTGTCGTCGACGTTGCGCTCCACGCGGGCGATGGTGGCGACGATCAGGACCGAGTGCGGGTCGCACTGGCCGAAGATGGTGTAGTGCCCGTTCAGGGTGGGGTAGGGCGCTTCGGTGATGAAGAACTGAGAGCTGTTGGTGTTGGGGCCGGAGTTGGCCATGGCAAGCCGGCCGGGGACGTCGAAGCGGAGGCTAGGGGAGATCTCGTCCGGGAGGTAGAAGCCGGCGTCGCCCATGCCGGTGCCGAGCGGGTCCCCGCCCTGGATCATGAAGCCGGGGATGACGCGGTGGAACTGTGTGCCGTTGTAGAACGGCTTGCCGGTGACGGGCAGGTGCGTGGCGGGGTCGGTCCAGGTCTTGGCGCCGGTAGCCAGGCCGAGGAAGCTGGCCGTGGTCTGAGGGGCCTCCTCGGTGAAGAGCTGGCAGGTGAGGCGACCCAGGGTGGTGTCGAAGAGCACGGTGGGGCCGGTGGGTGTGGCCGCGGGTGCGGTGTGGGCCGTGGCCGAAGGGGCGTCTGGCAGCGGCGCGGTGGGCGTTTGGGCGCCTGGGCTGATAGCGAGCGGGAGCAGAGCGGCAACGGGGAGAGAGCGGCGGCGAGCGGTGGAGGCGATAGTCACAACCCTCTCAGGGTATCGCCGTTGCGGGCAAGCGCAAAGTGGCGACGGCCTGTATGTTTAGGTGCGGAGCGCAGATGCGCTCCCTGGAGGGAACGATTATGGCAAAACAGGCGATCTGGGTGATGTTGAAGGCCAAGCCGGGCAAAGAGGCAGAGATTGAGGCGTTTCTGGCGCAAGGGGCGCAGATGGCGCAAGACGAAACCGGGACAGTGACCTGGTACGGCGTAAAGCTGGCACCGGGAATGTCTGGCGTGTTTGACACGTTTAGTGACGAGGCGGGGGCGCGATGCGCACCTCCATGGCGCGATCGCCCAGGCGCTGATGACCAAAGCGCCGGAGCTGTTTGCGAACGAGCTGCGGATTGAGCAGATGGAGATCCTGGCGGCGAAGTGAACGAGGTCCGCTATCGAGGGCGTCTGGGACGTTCCCGCTTCGGGTAGGGACAACCCTTGGCTAGCGGCGCTCGTCCGATAGGGTGAGGTGTGAACTATGGCACAGGGTTTAGATTCGACCAAGACTCCGGCACGGCCGTCGCATGAGTCCATTGAGATGACGGGCGGGCAGGCGACGGAGATCACCGAGACACCGTTGGAACACGTGGACCACGAGGCGATGGAAAGCGCAAAACGGGCTCAAAATCGCATTCATGCGAATGAGGGCAAGAACCCAGGCACGCAGATTTTTACCAAGTAAGACTGCGGGTTGGACAAAAAAGCCTCGCTTCGGCGAGGCTCTTTTGCTTTGCGATGGCTTACGTCGTTTCTAGGAGTTCGCGGGCTTCGCGTTCCCGTGCCAAAAAGCGTTCCATGAACTTGGTATCGAAGTGGCCCGAGCGAAACTCCGGATCGGCGAAGATGCGTTGGTGCAGCGGGATGGAGGTGTGGATGCCTTGCACGACGAACTGGCTGAGCGCGCGTTGCATCTTGTCTATGGCTTCCGCGCGGTCTTTGCCGTGGCAGATGAGCTTTGCAATCAGGGAGTCGTAAAATTGCGGCACGACGCCCTCGGCGTACTGGGCGGTATCGACGCGCACGCCGTTGCCGCCCGGCACGTTGTAGACGGTGATTTTGCCTGGCGACGGAATGAACTTCTCCGGATCTTCGGCGTTGATGCGGCACTCGATCGCATGACCGTTGATCTTGAGCCCTTTGGAACGATCGGGGATGATGGCATCCAGCTTTTCGCCGGCGGCGATGCGTAGCTGCGCTTTGACTAGGTCTATGCCGGTGACCATCTCGGTCACAGGGTGCTCAACCTGGATGCGCGTGTTCATCTCGATGAAGTAGATGGACCCGTCCTCATCCATGAGGAACTCGATGGTGCCCGCGTTCCAGTAGCCGATCTCCTTGAGCGAGCGCTCGATCGTTTTGCCCAGCTGCTCGCGCAACTTGGGGCTAACCTGCAGGCTGGGCGCCTCTTCGATCAGCTTCTGATGCCGGCGCTGGATGGAGCACTCCCGCTCGCCCAGGGACATGACGTTGCCGTGCTCGTCGGCCAGCACCTGAAACTCGATGTGCCTGGGCCGCTCGATGAACTTTTCCATGTAAAGGTCGCCGTTACCGAAGGCGTTCAGGGCTTCGGTGGAGGCCTGCTGGAAAAGCGAGGGCAGTTCATCCTTGGTGCGGCAGATGCGCATGCCCCTGCCGCCACCACCGGCCACCGCCTTGAGGATGACTGGGTAGCCTACGCTTCTTGCCCATTCCAGCGCCGCGCCGGTGTCTTCGATGATGCCGTCCGAGCCCGGTAGGATCGGCACTTTAGCCCTTTTCATGGTCTGCCGCGCGGTGGACTTTTCGCCCATCATGCGGGTCACCTCGGGCGGGGGACCGATGAACTTGATGTTGGACGCGCGGCACACCTCGGCGAAGTTTGCGTTTTCACTGAGCAGACCGTAGCCGGGGTGGATCGCCTCCGCGCCCGCGATTTCCGCCGCGGAGATAACCGCCGGCACGTTGAGGTAGCTCTCAGAGGACCGTGGTGGACCGATGCAAATGGCTTCATCGGCGAAGCGGACGTGAAGACTGTTGCGGTCCGCCTCCGAGTACACCGCTACGGTGCGGATGCCCATCTCCTTGCACGCGGAGATGACCCGCAATGCGATCTCTCCCCGGTTCGCGATTAAGACCTTACGAAACATGCATTCTCGCCGGCGTCTCCCTGCAGAAGCAGCGACGCCCTTTCTGTAAACCTGTCACGTTGCTATCCCCGCACAGCAAACAGCTTTTGCCCATACTCGACGGGCTGCCCCGGCTTGACGAAGACCTTGACGATCTCGCCGGCGGCGTCGCTTTCGATCTCGTTCATGATCTTCATGGCTTCGACGATGCACAGCACCTTGCCGACCCCGACGGTGTCTCCCAGCTGCACAAACGGGTCAGCGCCCGGCGACGCGGCGTCGTAGAAGGTGCCAACCAGGGGCGACTTGACGATTTGAAAATCCGCGTCCTCGTTGTCCTCGGTTGCCCCGGCGGCAGTGGTAACCGCCTCCGGCAGCGCGACGGCGGCGTGAACGGACGCGACCTCCGCGGGGATGGGCAGCTGCGGTCCGGAGCCAGCGGCTGCAGCCATCAAGCGAGCCAGTTGCCCCAAATCGAAACCGGCAGCGGGGTTGATCGCGGCGGCACCAGCCGTTTCCGCCGGTGCAAAGGTCAGCCTCACCTTGAGGTCCGGCCGCTCCATGTCGAACGTCGCCACGCCGCTGGCTTTCAAGAATTCCACCAGCTCTCGCAGCTCGAGCAAATCTCCTTCTTCCATGCGAATCCTGCTCCAGTTCCTTCCTAAACGCTATAGCTCCACGAACGCCTTGGGGCTGGCGCGGGTAAGCACCTCGCGCCCAGCTTCGGTCACCAGCACCATATCTTCGATGCGCACACCGAAGTCTTCGGGCAGGTAGACCCCGGGTTCCACAGTGACCACCATTCCGGGTTCAAGCTTCCCCTGCACGCCAGCTGCGATACGCGGCTCCTCGTGAATCTCCAACCCGACCCCGTGCCCGGTGGAATGCGAGAAGAACTTCGCCAAACCAGCCTGCTCCAGTACGGACCGCGCGGCTGCGTCCACCGCAGAGCAGGGTACGCCCGGGCCTACCGCGGCCACGGCGGCCACCTGTGCTTCCAGCACCGAATCATACACGTCGCGGGCACGCTGGCCTGCCTTGCCCAGGTGCACGGTGCGGGTCATGTCCGAGCAGTAGCCGTCCAGCACAACGCCGAAGTCGAGCGTCACGAAGCCGCGACGGGGTAATTTTTGCAGGGTCGCGCGGCCGTGCGGCAGTGCGCTCCGCTGCCCACTGGCGACGATGGTTTCAAAGCTCATACCATCTGCACCAGCACGTCGGGCGGCGTATTCCAGCTCCAACGCCACGTCTATTTCGGTGTTTCCCGCGACCAGATGTTCGTGTACGCCGTTGAAGAGGCGGCAGCCCACGGCGGCGGCGCGCCGCAGGCGCTTGGCCTCGTCGTCATCCTTCACCTGGCGCAGCTGCGCCACCAGGGCTTGGGTGGGCAGGAGGAAGCTACGTCGCGCCGCGCTCTTCGGGAGCGCTTTCCGCATGGCATCGAGAGCGGCGACAGTGGTGTGGCGCGCGTCGAAGGCGCAGTGCGTTGCGCCGCGTGCCACCAGCCACTCCAAGGCCAGCGAGACGGCGGGCGTTTTTTCCTTCACAAACACCCGCAGGTCCGGTGCTTCGGATTTGGCCTGAGTGGTGTAGCGTCCATCGGTAAACAGGGCGGCGCGGCCACCGCGTATCGCCACGGCCCCGTTCGAGCCCGTAAAACCTGTCAACCAGCGCACATCGGGGCCAAAGGTGACGAGCAATGCGTCCGCGCCTGCTTTGGCCGCTGCCCGCATTGCGTGTTTTCGTCGTTCCCCGGGCAGCATCTCACTGATCATATCGGCAATCGGGAGCGATCCTTTAGCGCTGTCTCACTTTGGGACAGCTCGGGACAGGTCGGGCCCGGTAGAATGGACTATGCCCGTCGCCGAACTCGCGCCAGCGCAGCCGAAAGTTGCGTCCAGTCTCACCCGCCGCGCTTTTCTCTCCAGTGCCGGTGCGGCAGCGGTCGGAGTCGGCCTGTATGCGGGCACCCACGGCCGCCACGAGCTCGAGGTCACGGAGCGGAGCTTCGCCATCCGCGATCTTCCGGACGCGTTCGTGGGGATGCGCCTCGCCCAGATTTCCGACATTCACCTTGAGGAGTACACCGAGGCGTGGTACCTGGAACGCGTGGTGCATCGGATTAACGCGCTCGAGCCTGAGATCGTCCTCATCACCGGAGACTTCGTCAGCCGCGGCCCGGGTCCGCGCAGCACATCGGTCCGTGCGGCCGGGCTTGCCGCGGAGATTCTTTCCGAACTGAAGGCGCCGCAGCGCGTGGCCGTGCTTGGCAATCACGACGTTGTGGTCGGTGCCGGCCTGGTGGTGCATGAGCTCGAATCGCACGGGACGCCGGTGCTGGTGGACAGCTACCTACCGATCGAACGCAAGATGGAGCGGCTGTATATCGCCGGCGCGGACGATGCGGGGACCCGCGTTCCCGATCCGTATCTCGCCATCCCCGCTGAGCCGCGCGCTCCCGTGATCTATCTTGTGCACGAGCCCGACTACATCGACATCTTCGAGCGTCACCCGCGCTTTCCGCTCGTTGACCTTATGTTTTCGGGCCACACCCACGGCGGCCAGCTACGCCTGCCGCTGATTGGCCCACTGGTGCTGCCGCCCATGGGACGGAAATATGTTGAGGGTCACTTCCAGTTCGGGCACATGCAGCTTTATGTGAATCGCGGCATTGGGACCGTGGGGCTGCCGTTTCGGTTGAACTGCCCGTCAGAGATTACCAGCATGACACTGACCCGCGCCTAAGCGCAGGAAATTAGCGCGCCTTGCGCACCGGCTTGCGTGCCCCAGGATCGACCACCTCGGGCGCGGGTGCGCGTACCCCGCTCTTTTCGTCCATCCAGCCGTCGAGCAGGCTCTTGCGGAAGCGCCAACGGTTGCCGAGCTTGAAGGCGGGCACAAACCCTTCCGAGGCGTAGCGGTAGAGCGTGTCGCCGCTGATGCCGAGGTACTCCGCCGCCTGGCGGATGTCCATCACCTCTCGAAGTGCAACCTGCCCCTGTGCCGATCCTGCCATTGTGTGCTCCTTCCGCTGCTGCGTGCGCTTTTCTGGGTTATCTCTGGTGCACCCCTTCTTCTACCCGGTTGCGCTCCCCGAAACAAGACCCAATGGATGTATTTGGCGTCCCTTGACCGGGGATGTCCCCTACTTGCCATCAACCAACCTGCTAACACCTGTCTTTGGCCCGCGTTTCGTGTCAGCCGGCGTTCGGCTCTTGGCTGTCCAACGCCTGCTGGGTGAGGACGTTGCGAGTTCCCACTTCGCTGCGGGCGGCGGCGTGCCACCACGCCGATTGCGACGGTCGGCCGGCGACTACCTCGGTGGGCTCGCCGGGTGTGGGCAGCCACAAAGGCCAGCCTTCCGCGTCGGCGAGGGCGGACAGTCGCTCGATCGGCTCTCGCCACCCGTGCAGAGCGAGGTTGAAAAGCCCCCAGTGGATGGGCATGAGGGCGCCCGCGGTGGCCGGTCCGCCCATTTGCCGATAGGCCTCCGCAGCACCGTCCGGGCCCAGGTGGATCTGTCCCCAGAGCGGATGGTAGGCGCCGATCTCCAACAGGGTGAGGTCGAAGCTGGGGTACTGCGCCATAATCTCGGCAAAGCCGGGCCAGGGTCCGGAGTCTGCTCCGAAGTAGACCCGGTGGGTCGGGCCTTCGATCACGAACGAGCTCCAAAGGGTGGACATGCGATCCAACGCGGTGCGCCCGGAGAAGTGCCGCGCCGGCCAGGCGGTCACGCGGAGAGCTTGCGTGGGCGATGCGCCGGGGAGCTCGGTGGTGTCGGTCCAGTCCAGCTCCTGGATGCGGTTCGGGGGGACGCCGAAGCCGCGCAGGCGGCGACCTACGCCGAGCGAGGTGATCCAGCGAGCGCGCGCCGCCACGTCCACCTGGCTGAGCTGCTTCACCGTGGCGCCGCCGAGGTGGTCATAGTGGTCGTGCGAGATCAGGATGGCGTCGAGCTCCGGCAGGGCCTCGAGCGGCAACGTAGGCGCGAAGAACCGCTTGGGGCCCATAAAGGAGAAGGGGCTTGCGCGTGGATCCCACACCGGATCGACCAGAACGCGAAGGCCGTCGATCTCAAGCAGAAAGGAGGAGTGCCCGAACCAGGTGACCCGGAGTCCGCTGGCGGGTGGTTCAGCGTAGACGCCGGGATCCGTCCGGAACGGGCCGAGCGGCGTTTTGGGCTCGGTTTCCGCCTTGTTGCTCAGGTACAGCGGCAGTACTTTGAAGATGATGCCTGCTCCACCGACGGTGGTAGGTACCGGGTTTTGGAAGCTGTTTCCTTGCTTTTCCGCGTGCTTGAGCAACGTCATACCTCATACGATGCCGGGCACGGGGTGCGGCCTCTTTTTTCCCGGCGTAGACTGGAGTGCGTGGCCGCACGTCTAGAAGTGGAAGCGAGGGGACGAGCGGCTTGAAGCGGATTACGCGATTGCTGCGGTACATGCGGCCCTATGCCGGCGAGACGCTGCTGAGCGTCCTGCTGATGGCGGTGGTGGGGGCCATGCAGGCGTTTCGTGTGCTGCTGATCAAGCCGATTGTGGACAACGTGTTGAGCCCGGTGGCCTCGCCGGCCAAGGTGCTGGTGTTTACAATCCCGCGTACGGCGTTGCGCTTTGACCTGCAGCGCTGGCTGCCACGCTACTTCCATAACGCCTGGACGGTCGTCGCGATGGCGCTGGTGGTGTCGGCGGTGATGAAATCGGTATGCGATTACGCGGGCACGCTGGCGGCCAACCGGGCCGGCTTTGGCATGATCACGGACCTGCGCAATGACCTGTATGAGTCGTTGCTGCGACGATCGGCCGGGTTCTTTCAACGCCACACGACGGGCACGCTAGTGTCGACGCTGATCAACGATGTGGAGCGAGTGCAGACGGCGATGTCGACCGTGCTGAGCGACTCGCTGCAGCAGCTGTTTACGTTGTGTTTCATGATCGGCGCCGTGGTGCTGGTGGGCGGCAAGCTGGCGTGGGTGCTGCTTTTGTTTGTGCCGGTGATTGTGACCTCGGCGCGGCGCATCGGTCGTAGCGTACGCAAGACCACGCGTCGCGGGCAGGACAAATTGGCCGAGATCCAGAACATTGTGCAGGAGACGATCACCGGCAACGGCATCGTCAAGTCCTTCGGCATGGAGCTGTGGGAGCTGAACCGGTTTCGACGCGCGGCGCGGCGGCTGCTGAGCGCCAACATGCGCGCGGTGGCGGTGCAGTCGATCTCGTCGCCGCTCATGGATGCGCTGGGGGCGGTAGCGATTGCGCTGCTGCTGGGTTTGGGGCGGCAGTGGATTGTGCACCATGGCGGCACCGCGGGCAACTTCATCGCGTTTTTAGCCGCCGTCATGATGCTGTATGACCCAGTGCGCAAGATGCCGTTGTACTACAACAGCTTCCAGCAGGCGACGGGGGCAAGCGAAGAGATTTTCCGGTTCATTGACGCCCAGGACGAGGTGCCGGAGCGCAGGAAAGCGCCGGCGCTGAAGGAGTTTGCCCGCGCGATTGAGTTTCAGGCCGTACGCTTTGCGTATGAGCGCGAGGGTGAACGCCGCGAGGTGCTGCGTGGGATTTCGCTCACTCTCCGCTGCGGCGAGGTGGTGGCGCTGGTGGGACCGAGCGGCGCGGGGAAGTCGACATTGGCGAACTTGCTGCCGCGCTTCTATGACGTGACCGGCGGGGCGATTCTGGTGGACGGGCAGGATTTGCGGGATGTGACCGTGGCGTCGCTGCGCAAGCAGATCGGCAAAGTAACGCAGGAGACCGTGCTGTTCAACGACACGGTGCGCAACAACATCGCGTATGGCCGGCCGGATGTGCCGATGTCCCAGATTGAGGCGGCGGCCAAGGCGGCTCTGGCGCACGACTTCATTCTGCGCATGCCTGAGGGGTATGAGACGGTCATTGGGGAGCGCGGGACGCGGCTTTCCGGGGGCGAGCGGCAACGGCTGGCGATTGCGCGGGCGCTGGTGAAAGATGCGCCCATTCTGATCCTTGACGAGGCGACCTCCGCGCTCGACGCCGAAAGCGAGGCCGCGGTGCAGGCGGCGTTGGGCAACCTGATGCGGGGACGGACGGTGCTGGTGATTGCCCACCGGCTATCGACGGTGCGGCGGGCCGATCGCATCGTGGTGCTGGAGGGCGGGCACATTACCGAACAAGGAACGCACGAGGCGCTGCTGGCCCAGCGGGGAACCTACGCCCGGCTGTATGCGTTGCAGTTTGGCGAGGAGCTGGTGTCGCCTCTGGGTGAGCCGGTGGGCGTGGGAATCGAAGGTACTGCCTAGAAAGTGGTAGAGCCGCGTTGCGCTTTGCGGGTGACGGACGTGGTTACACAGTTACACTAGCGTCAGACAGCAGACCCTATGGCAGGCATCCTGTTCATCATCTCGGCGCCGAGTGGATCGGGGAAGTCGACGCTGGTCAGCGCGGTGCGGCGGCTGGTCAGGGGGCTCGACTTTTCGATCAGCTACACCACGCGCGCTCCACGAGGCGCGGAACAAGACGGCCAGGAGTACCACTTCACCACGCGTGAGCAGTTTCTCGCCATGGTGGGCCGGGGCGAGTTTCTGGAGTGGGCTGAGGTCTTCGGCAACTTCTATGGAACGCCGGTCTCCGGCTTGAAGCGCGCAGCGGAACGAGGGCACGATCTGCTGCTGGACATTGATGTGCAAGGTGCGCTGCAGGTGATGGAGCGCATGCCGAACGCGGTGTCGATGTTCATCATGCCACCCACACCGCGCGTGCTGGAAGACCGGCTGCGATCGCGGAGCCAGGGGGAAGGCGTGACGCAAGAGAGCGCCATCGCGCGACGTCTGTCTGAAGCTAGATTGGAGCTAACCAATCTAGACAGGTACCAGTACGCGCTGGTCAACGACGTTCTCCAAAATGCGACGGCGGAGATGCGCGCCATTGTGCTCACCGAACGCGGCGAGGGTGGATTGGAGGAGCAGAGGTTGGCGCAGCGGTGCCTGACGGAGGTGAAGTCCGAGCACCTGCTCGCGGCAATGGGCCAGTTCAGTGTTGCGCTGCTCCATTCCCAGGAGCGCGCCTCTGTGACATGCTGAACGTACACGAAACCTTTGCCAGCGGAGCGGTCATTCCGGCTAGACAGGCAGTCCAACCCGTTTCAGACGCAATCTGAGGTGATGGTTATGGTCAGCACAGGTCCGTTCGATTCATTCGATCCTTCGAATTCCTCGATGAACAAATACAGCCTGGTAAAGGGTGCGGCGCGGCGAGCGCGGCAGTTGCAGAACGGAGCGCCGCCGCTTGGTGTTTCAAAGTCGATGAAGGCGTGCCGGGTGGCGCAGGACGAGATCCGGGGCGGCAAGGTAAGCTTTACCTTGACGGGCAAGCGGCCTCCAGTGCCGCCTGCATCGATGTAGCGAGCGGAAGGCGCATGGCCGATTTCGAGGAAGCGGGGCAGACTAAAGCAGCGGCTCCGCTTGCCGGTGACCCTGGGTTACGCGCCTGGGTTGAGTACCTCCGCGATATGGGCGTGTATGACCTGTATCAGCGCGAGTCCTCGGCTTGGTTGCTGTCGACCGAGGGCGTGGAACGGTTGCGGAGTTGTTTGCAGCCGGCGGTGTCCACACGACAACCCGCGACTCCTGCCCGACCGCCTGGGCCGCTCGGGGCGCCTGCGGAACCGTTGCCGAGGGCCGCATCATTGCCCTCCGTGCCGGTTGCCGGCCCGCGCGCAGGGGTCGATCCGACCCGTCACTCGCCGCAGGCGAACGCTCGCGTGCACGGCCATGACGAGCCGGTCCAACCTGCGCCCCGCGAGCTGGCTCCAGAACTCTCCGCCCCTATGCCCAAGCCGAACCCATTGGAAACACTGCGACCTGCGCCCGCGCCGGTGCCGGCAGCCGCACGACCGGCGGCGCTTGAGCAGCTGCAGGCGCAGATCGGCGACTGTACGCGCTGTCCCCTGGCCTATGCGGGGCGGCACACGGTTGTGTTCGGCGAGGGCGACCCAAATGCCGCGCTCATGTTTGTGGGCGAGGGCCCCGGTGCCGACGAAGACGCCAGCGGTCGACCGTTTGTGGGCAAGGCCGGGCAGCTGTTGAGCAACATGGTGGGCGCGATGGGCCTCGCGCGCGAACAGGTGTACATCGCCAATGTGGTGAAGTGCCGTCCGCCCGGCAATCGCACCCCGGAATACGTCGAGGCCACGACCTGCTCACAGTTCCTGCTCGGGCAGATCGAGATTGTGCAGCCAAAGGTGATTGTGGCGCTTGGGGCCACCGCGGCCACCTACTTGCTTGGCGTGCGGCAGTCGCTAGGGTCGCTTCGCGGGGAGTGGTTCCCTTGTCGAGGCGCCAAGGTGGCGGTTACCTTCCACCCGGCTTTTTTGCTGCGCGACCCGCGCCAAAAGGCGGAGGCCTGGAAGGACCTGCAACGTGTGATGGCGGAGCTGGGTCTGAAGCCGGCAGCGCGCAACGCCTAAGCGACGCCAGCCCTTGCGCGAAGAACTGGCGTCCCGGTTTAGCTGTTGTCGGAGCTGGAGAAGTCGTCGCTTCCACCGCTGTCGAAGCTGGAGTTGTCGTCATAGCTGACGTCGCTGGAGCCGGTGTCACTGGTGTCGCCGAAGTCCATCGCGTTGCCGCCAAAGCTGCCCGCGTCGGCGGCTCCCTGGGTGGTGTCGCCGAAGTTGGCGCGGCTGGCGTCGCTGTCCGGGTTGTAGAGGCCCTGGTCGTGCCCTCGGTCGCCCCCGCGATCGTCGTCGTAGTAGTTGTTGACGGTTTCGCTACCCATGCCGCCGCCGAAGCCGCGCTCGTGGCCGCCAAAGCCGTGGAACAGACTTTCCATTCCCTGGAAAACCATCTCCCCTGCGGCTACGCCCGCGGCCGTCTGCATCGCGCCCTGCAGGAACCCACCGCCTCCGCCGCCGAACATG
>CAXTLD010000066.1:0-20388 GCA_964245045.1 uncultured Acidobacteriaceae bacterium
CGGAGTTGACGATCTCCGTGCCGAACTGCAGCGTGCCTTGTTTCTGCTTCGTATGCTTGATGATCTGCACACGTTGACCGGCCTGCTCCAGGCGCCAGTCCGATTCCTTCGCCGACGGATAGTACTCGAGCAGGGCCTTGAAGCGCTGTGTCGAAGTCTCGAGCAATTGGCCGACGAGGTACTCCTCCAGCGACACGTTGTCCTTCGCTACGTCCAGCATGGGGATGATGTTCTTCATCTCCACCGACTTGAAGAGATCCAGATACGAACCGTGCTTGAGAAACTTGGGCGAGAAGCCGGCATACGGACCGAACAGCAAAGAAATCTTTCCGTCCACATGCCGGCGATCCAAATGCGGCACGGACATGGGTGGCGAACCCGAGCTGGCCTTGCCGTACACCTTGGCGTCGTGCTTGGCCGCAAGCGTCTCGTTATCGCAACGAAGCCAAAGACCGCTCACGGGGAAACCGGCGTAGTTGTCCTGCTCCGGGATCTTTGACTTTTGTAACAGCGGCAGCGCGCCGCCACCGGCGCCCAGGAATACGAACGCTGCCTCGACTGTGCGCTTTTCTCCCGAGGGTTGGTCCTTGATCTCGACACACCAGCCCGAGTCCTCGCGACGGAGGTCTTCTACGCGGCTGTCGAAGTGAATCGTGAAGCCTTCTTTGGAGCGCAGGTACGCAAGCAGGTCTGTGGTGAGCGCGCCGTAGTTGCAATCCGTGCCGGTGTTCATGCGGGTGGCGGCCAGCTCGCCGTTCGTGTCGCGGCCTTCCATCACAAGTGGAAACCACTCGGCCATCTCGCTTGGGTCTTCGGTGTACTCCATGCCCTGGTAGGTGTGGTGCGACGTGAGCGCCTGGAAGCGCTTCTTGAGAAACGCGACGTTGTCTTTTCCCCACACGAAGCTGCAATGCGGCACCGGGTGAATGAAGCTCTGCGGATCCTTGATGGCGCCCTGCCGCACAAGAAACGACCACATCTGTCGCGACAAATCGAAGCGCGTGTTGGTGTCCAGGGCTTCGGAGATGTCGATGCTGCCGTCTGGTTTTTGCGGGGTGTAGTTCAGCTCGCAGAGCGCAGCATGGCCAGTGCCCGCGTTGTTCCAGGGATCGGAGCTCTCCTGCGCTTCTTTGTCCAGAGCCTCGTACAGCTCAACGCGCAGGCTAGGGTCGAGCTCCTTGAGCAAGACCGCCAGGGT
Source organism: uncultured Acidobacteriaceae bacterium (assembly GCA_964245045.1). Taxonomy (GTDB): domain Bacteria; phylum Acidobacteriota; class Terriglobia; order Terriglobales; family Acidobacteriaceae; genus Granulicella. Next base: position 1,199 of record CAXTLD010000066.1, read on the forward strand.
CATGCTCATGATGCCTGCTCCAACGAGGAGCACATCGATGTTGCCGGCGTGTGTCGGTTGCGTCTGCATCCGTAAGTCCTTCCAAAAAGGAACTGAACGTGGATGCACGGTCGCGATGCTCTGGGGACTCGTGCATGCTGCCGGGCCCGTGAAGGTGGCAGACAGTCCTTTTGTTCATGTGAGAGCGAAAACTTACGCGCCTGGTTGCAATTTGTCGTTTTTACCTAATGTGTTTTTTATAAGCTATGTAAACAACGCGTGAAATGGACTCGTGCCAAGTTTGAGCATATAGTGGCGGATGCAGCCTTGCGTATCGCTTGGTGCGTTAGAATGCCGGTAGCCGGTCGTCATCCCAGCAAGTGGAGGATAAGGTGCCTGTCAGGAGCGAGCCCCTGTATCTCAAGCCGCCATCGGGCGGATTTACGGACTTGGTGACGAGTGACTCAGCCGGGTGGACATCCATGGGTCTGCGAGTAACAGAAATGATCGCGAACCAGGATGAGTTTGAGTCAGCCCCAAAAGATGACGTGACCATCCACATACCTATCAAACCCGTGAACCACACGCAGGTTCGGGTATTCGGACGATGGAGGTCGTTTGAGGTCCACCGTGGCTTGGTGGCTGTCACCCCCGCCGCGCACACCTGGCGGCTCCGTTACAACAGCGGCCACGATCACAACACGTCGAGACACTTGCATCTGTACATTCCCGTGTCGACGTTCGAGTCAGCGGCTGAGCAAACATTGTCACGAACCGCGCCGGGCAATCTCTTGGACGCTGCGTTCTTTGTAGATCGACCTATAACCTATCTCTCGTTTCTGTTGTTACAAAGTCTCAAGGACGGAGTGTCGAACTTCTATGCTCAGGCAAGCGCTCAGTGGTTAACAGCGCATCTCTTGTCTAAGGGCCACCAGATCTCTGGCTGGTTAGAGAGAATGAGCAAGGCATCCGTGACCGATCCTCTGCTCTTGCGCGTGCTCGAATATATCGAAGAGCATATCGGGACTGATCTTTCCCTGGAGGTACTCGCACGAGAAGCAGGAGTAAGTCAATTTCAGTTTGCGACGGTATTTCAGAGACAGATGGGTATGTCGCCGAACAAACACGTCCACAGGCTGCGGATGCAAAATGCTTCGCGTATGCTTTGCGAGAGCAACCGGTCAGTTACGGAGGTCGCCCTGCTTTGCGGCTTCAGGACAGCGTCCCACTTCGGTGTTGCCTTCCAAAAGCACTTCGGCAAGCGCCCCTTGGAATATCGCTTCGCGCAGAAAGGCTCCAGATTGCGCCCCCTTGAGAGTGTCGACCTTCCCCGTTCGGACTTCACTCACGCCTGAATGCGGTGTTGCGGGGAGACATCGTAAGGGCCACTCGGCCCGAAGCGGCATACGGCTTATACTTGTTGCATCTTTGTTCGCAGTAGCTCGGCAAGCCGCCGCGTTCCGATCGCGACACCATCTGAGCCCCGCCATGCAGCCACAGGTCCGCAGAACTCGCCAGAAAGGCGCCATCCGCTCGGTGTTTGAGAGTACCGGCCGACCACTGTCTGTGGAAGAGGCCACCGCGGAAGCACAAAAGCAGGTCGAGGGGCTGAGTGTCGCGACCGTGTATCGGAATATCAAGCTTCTGCTGCAGGAGGGATGGCTGGTGGCCGTGGATCTGCCCGGACAAACGTCACGCTATGAGGTGGCGGGCAAAGAGCATCACCATCACTTCCAGTGCACGTCCTGCCGGAAGACCTATGAGATGAGTGGATGCATCGTGGAGAAGACACCCGCGGTACCGACGGGATTTCGGGTCTCCGGCCACGAGTTCGTGCTGTATGGAACGTGCGCGACCTGCCCGTGAGTGAGGCTAGTCCTACGAGGCTTAGGCACGTGTAATTTTGCTAACGAGGTAGCATTAGCCTTAATGCGCGTCGCCCTATTCAGCTTGCCCATCCTCTCGACCCTGCTCGGTGGGACGCTCGCCATGCGCTTCCGCCTGCATATCCTTCTGCTCACGGCGGTAGGTGCGGGGCTGCTGCTGGGAGCTGCCTTTCTGGACCTTTTGCCGGAAGCGATCGTGTTTGGAAACCGCGCCGGGATCAGCACGTCCAACACCCTGGGGCTGACGCTGCTCTCGTTCCTCCTCTTCTATGCGCTGGAACGCGCCGTGGACGCCGCCGGCCGGCGCTGGGAAGCGTCAGGGCCGTCGGGTTATGGCAGGCAAATGGTCCGGCGAGCGGGCGCGGCCACGCTGATCTTTCATAGCTTTCGGGACGGCATGGCGATTGGGGCAGCCTATGCCGCGTCCCACGCTGCGGGCTACGCCGTCGCCTTCGGGATCGCCGCACACGACGTTGGCGACGGCATGAACACCGTCATCCTGACCACCGGTGGCGAAAAGCCGACCCGCACCGACTTCCTCTTTCTCGCAGCCGATGCCGTGGCGCCGTTTTTAGGCGGTCTGCTTACGGTGTGGTGGGTCTTGTCGCTGCACGGGTCCGTCGCGCTGCTGGTGCTCGCGGCCGGCTTCTTTCTCCAGATGGCCACGGGCGATTTCCTGCCGGAGTTGCGCAACTACCAAGGGCCTCGGAGATTTCTTGTTCCTGCGGTGCTCTTGGGGGCCGCACTCATCTACGGCGCAAACATGTTGATCGCGAGGCACCTCTGAGAACCCACGCGCACGAATCTTCCGTTTTGGACACCTCTCACCAGTCTCCTGACGCTCCGTGGTCGGACTTATCTACTAGGACGGCCTGCGGCGATAGTGTTACGGCGAACTGGAAGACCCTGCGGATAGTGTTAACAGGCCCCTAATCCGCTATGCCGTCCTGTTTTCGAGCCTGCGGCGTCGATGTAAGTCAGCCCCGAAATTTACAGGTGAATGCATGCTATGGCGCCCTAAGCTCCTGTCGTAGGCTGTGCGAATCGCTTCTTCAGAACTCCGACCGCCCCCAAGAAACCCGTGCCGAGCAGAACCAAGCTGGAGGGTTCGGGAGAAACAGCAGTGCTCGAGGTAACTGCCGTACCTATCTGGACGACTTCAGATTCGCTTTTTGAGGAACTCCATGATGGCGGCACCTTCGGGGAGCACGACAACCTCATTCCCTCCAGGAAAACCACAACCAAAATTTCCCGAAAAGCAAAAACGGTACTCCTCTGTGAGGTCGGTTATTTCGAATTCACTTGGGGTTGTAGGCGAGAAATCGAAAAACAGACCCGCAGATGTCGCGCTGAGGCTGCTTCCCTCCAGGAAGGAGCGGCCCGTGGCCGGTGTGATGTTTGCAAATTCAATAGCGTCGGAGACCGAAACGTTGTAGTCCACGATGTTGGCTAGGGACAGCGCCCGAGAGTTCCGTCAGTCGTGATACTGCCGGCGGCGCTGGCAACAGTGGTATAGCCACCAGGACCATGGTTGACACCTACGACTTGCGTGAGCACGTAAATCATGGGGGAGGCATGAGCCGTGAGGGTGGCCAGCGCGATAGCCCCGGCGGTAACAAGTTTCAGATGCATTGAACCCCTTCGTGTATGAAGTCGTGCGTAAAGACGTTTGCGGCTTGTTGAACACGCGAGACGAAAGACTTGCGACGCCCGCGAACGCGTGTGCAGCACTTCATCTCGCGACACCAGGTACAACTTCCGGGGTAGATCCGGGCAGCACCACCCTAAATGGCTTCTGAGCGGCAAATCACTCCCAGTTGGGAGATTCCACCCTCCACCGAGTACCTCGGAACCGACACCTTCATTTTGGAGCGATGCTCGTAACCGACACCCTGGCCCTGAGCCCTCCAGAAACTGGACGCCCTCTTTCTCGGCTTTCTCTCCTTCGCTCTCATTGTCGTCGAGGCACTTAGATAGTGTTAACACGCCCTAGTCACCCAGCGCCCCCTCTAGGTTGAACGTGCGATGCGGCTGACCAAAGATCCAACAGACGTGCAGGCGCAAGGGGGCAACGTCGGTCTGGATGAGGCGATTGCCGGCTTTGAGCAGGCGATGTGCAGCCGCGCCGCGGAAGCCGCCATTGGAGCCGCCGAAAGCATACGTATTGCTTTCAGCCCCGACGGGGCAGACGCCTTTGCCAAGAGCTTTGAGCATATGGCCGGCGCCCAACCCTCATGAGGGGAGGTGACGCACCATCGCTCCTGCGCTTTCGGGAGATGGAAACGCAGCCGCTACACTAGAGGCAGCGTTATGCCCGCCCTCACCGTTGCCCCCAACCCCGCGCTCCGCACCCCGGCCTCGGTCATCTGGGGCATCCTTGGCGTGTCCGCCGTGGCCTCGCTGTTCCTGGCCTGGCTGGTCTACTACCACCCGCCCACCGACGTGGCCGGCACCCATCTCGCCTTTTTGCCCGCGCTCAACGCCGTTCTCAACGCCCTTTGCACCGTGTTTCTGCTCCTCGGGCTCCGCCATATTCTTCGGCGCGAGGTCCGGCAACACCGCAACCGCATGTTCGGCGCGTTTGTCGTCTCGTCCGTCTTCCTTGTCACCTACATCGTGAACCATATTTTGCACGGCGATATGCTTTTCCCGCGCAACCACCCCGTGGCTCGCGCGATTTACCTCTGGGTCCTGCTCACCCCGCACATCCTCGCCGCTACCGTCTGCCTCCCGCTGATCTTGATTACGTTTTTTCTGAGCCTGTCCGGCCGTTTTGCCACGCACCGGAAGCTCGCCCGCTGGACGTTTCCTCTCTGGCTTTACGTTTCCGTCTCGGGCGTCATCGTGTACGCGATGCTGGCCAGCTATCGCTAATGCAGACGGACACACGCAAACTTCTCACCACCGGCTCGACCGTGCTTGGCGCAGGTGTGTTCTGCGTCGTTCTGCTGTTCGGCCTTTTCGGCGGTGCCACGCGCCAGGGCCCGCACACCAACGGCGGCTGGCTCATGCTCATCCTCGCGCTGGGCTGTCTGCCGATGGGCCTGCTGATCGCCGCGCTCGGTCTCGCCAAGCTGATTGGCGAACGCTCCCGCGGCTGACCCGTTTCGGTACATGCCACCCCACCTACTCCCCCAAACGTGGCCTGGCATCCACGCCTCACTCTGCTATTCTTCCTCTGAAACGGAGCAAAACTATGGCACGCGGCGTAAACAAAGTCATTCTGGTCGGCAACGTCGGCAAAGATCCGGAGTTCAGAACGACCCCGAGCGGAACCGCCGTGGCCAAGCTCGCGCTCGCGACCACCGATCGCGCCAAGGACCCACAAGGCAACTGGACCGACAAGACGGAGTGGCACAACCTGATCATGTTTCAGCGAACCGCCGAGATCGCCCGCGACTACGTGAAGAAGGGCTCGCAGATCTACGTTGAGGGCAAGATCCAAACCAGTTCCTGGGACGACAAAGAGTCCGGCCAAAAGAAGTACCGCACGGAGATCCTCGTCAACGACATGCAGCTGCTCGGCGGCCGCGGCGATGGTGCCGGCTCCGGTTCGCCCGACCGCCAAGGCTCCTACGCCGCCTCCGGTTCGCAGTCCGGCGGCTACGGCTCGGGCGGCAACTACGCCGGCTCCCGCGCCAATACCTCTTCAGGCGGCTATTCCCAACCCGCCAACGACTTCGCCGACCAAGGCATCACCGACGAGGACATCCCCTTCTAGCACGCAACGTCTAACTCGCAAAGCCGGCCCAAACATCGCCGGTTCACCCCAGGAGTCTAACCCGTTATGTGCCGCTCTGCTACACGTCTCACCCACATCGCCGTGCTTGCGGCGACTGTGCTGGCAAGCGCGCATGCCCAGCGTCATTCGTTTGGCTCGGCCCCGCCCACAGCGCCTGCCCCGGTCCAACCGGCTCCGATCGTTCGCCAGCCCGCCGCCCCGTCCTCTGTGGCACGGCCTGTGGCTTCCGCGGCGCTTCCCTCCACGTCACGGCCCATATCTTCCCCGGCCGTCGCCGGTCCGGTCGCGCCGGTCAGTACGGGTCTGGGCGCCATCCAGTTCATGCCGACGAGCCTCGGCGTGCCCGCGCCGCAGTCGCTCACACGCCAGCTCGAGTCTGACGACGAACGCGCGCGCCTCGGCGCGCTGTCCTCGCTGGGCGCGCCCGGCCAGTACCTCACCCGTGGGCACATCCCGTTTCCGCACTCTATGGAGCTGGACATGGTGCAGCTCAGCACCTCCGACGAGCTCGATGCCGTGCTCACGGTGGAGCTCGACCAGCACGTAGTCAGCGCCATCCTCGTGCCGGAGGCCGCCGGCACCTGGCGGCGCGTTGCCACTCTCAGCTTCGCGTCGTCCTTCAATGCCGGCGCGACCACCCCGTCCAACTTCGTCCGGCCGCTGCGTTCCTGGCTCGAGCCTGGCCGCTACCGCGCCGTATATCACGCCACGGTCGACGGCGCCAATGGCGACTTCACCGAAAATGAGGCCGACCTCCGCGTCATTAACGGTCGCGCCGCCGTCGTCATCAGCTTCGTTTCCGGTGCGCGGCAATGCGACACTACCGGCCAGCTTCGCCCGCCGCACCAAACCTGCGAGATCACCCAGCGCTGGCTGGAACCCGACCCCACCGACCCAACCCACCACTTCACCCTCATCACCGGCATGGGTCACATCTCCGCCCACGACGCCGACAACCCGCTCACCCACTCTCGCAACTATCGCCTGACCCGCCTGCGCTCCTTTGCCTGCCAGCCGCTCATCTTCTCCGACGCCGCCCAGCACTTCGAGCCCACCGCCAACAGCGCCCCTTGCGTCGCCCATGATCCGCTCCAACACGCCGACCGCGACGCACCCCAACGCGCCGACCACCCCTAGTCGCTTGCACCAAGACCGCGATCCCCCGCAAACCGTCTAATCCAGCGATGCTACGCCTGCTAGCCCTTCTCTGCGCCCTCGCCTTCCCTGCCGCCGCGCAACTCACCCCACACAAACTCACCTACGCCCCCCAGCAATCCATCACCCTCAACCTGCCCGCTACCCTCGACATCAATGTCGCGGCCAGCGGTCTGCGCCGCGTCCGCTTTCTTACCCAATCGCCTGACGGCCGCATCTTCGCCACCGGCATGTACAACCTCGCCGACAACACCCAGGGCAGCGTCTTCATCCTTGAAGGCTGGGATGTCCGAACGCACCGCTTCACCCGCGTCACCCACTACCTCGACCACCTCCGCAACCCGAACAACGTGGCCTTCTGGACCGATGCCGCGACGCACCAGACCTGGCTCTACCTCCCGCTCACCGACCGCCTCGAACGGTTCCCGTACAAAGCCGGCGACGAGCACCCCAGCGGTCCCCCGCAAACCCTGATCCGCTTCCCCGATTACGGCTTGAATTACAAGTACGGCGGCTGGCACCTTACCCGCACCGTCGCGATTGCCGACCTCCACGGCCGCACCCGCCTAGTCGTTTCCGCCGGCTCCAGTTGCGATTACTGCAAAGAGCGCGAGGTCATTCGCGCCAGCATCGTCGCGATGGACCCGGACGGCTCGCACCAGCAGATTGTGGCACAGGGCGTGCGCAACGCTGTGGACCTTCGCTACGTCCCCGACCTCGACGGCGGTTCCCTTTTCGCCACCAACATGGGCGACGACCACCTCGGCACCGGCGAACCGGAGGACACCTTCTTCGAGCTTGATTCACACGCTCATCCCACCCTTCCGGATGCCGGCATGGGCCCGAGGCCAACGCCCAACTACGGCTGGCCGACCTGCTACTTCGCCCACGGCCGCCCCACCCTGGACACCACCCCACTTCCCACCATGCCGCTGCCCGGCGATCCCAACACCGAAGCCGAGCGCCCCGCCGACTCCAGCTACGGCGCCCAGCCCGGCATGTACAAGCAGGGCACGCTTACCACCGCCGCCGGTGGTCGCCAGAACGTCACCGATCCCAACGCCAACCTGGGCCAGGTCCCTGCGCCGCTCACCGACTGCTCGCAAGTCCCCGCCGCCTACACCACTTTTCCCGCCCACAGCAGCCCACTCGGTCTCGCCTTCTTTGGCCAGGACAACCCCGTCCTCGCTAACAGCTTTCTCGTCGCTCTCCACGGGGCCAGCCGCCCCCGCATCGGCACCGGTTACAAGCTCGTCCGCTTCACGCCCGGGAACCGGACACCGCCCGACTTCCTCACCGGCTTCCTCACCCTTGGCCCCAACGGCACCCCCGTCGTCCACGGCCGCCCGTGCGGGTTGCTTCGCCTCGCCCCCGACACTTTCTTGCTTACCGATGACAAACTCGGCCTGGTTTACTACATTCACCCGCTATAAATTCCAGCGTCGTGAGTTTGTACGTGACGCGCATACCTTTCCACATAAAATTCAACAATGGCCTTTGAATTGAGGTTCTCTACGGTGTTGTCCCCTGACGCAATCTGACACCACGCAATGGCCAAGGATACGAGATGTGCTGTTGTGGCTCTGATTGCCTCTGTTCTCTCGGCATCACTGTAAGTTGGTCGAATGTTGCCATCGGCATCGAACCGTCTGCCAAGTTGCTCAAGACCGCAATGGGTGTAACCGTGTAGTGCGTTGATGTAGGGCTTGATCGCCAGGAAAAAGCCACCAGCATCAATTTTGTTCTCCAACGCTTCAGCCATGCTGGGGAGGCCGGGATCGCACTTCTCGCCGGCGCGTAGCTTTGCGATGTTTTCAGGCGTAGCTGAGGAGTACACCCAGTGTGCTCTGTACGCGGCGTCGATTAGTGGGCGTACTAGCGCCAGAGCGCTCCCATCGAACTGTCCCGTTCCGAGCAAATGCAGTATGGCGCCCTGATGCTCAAGAACGAGTGATAAGTAGCTCCCGACCAGCACTTTCTCGTCCGTATCCAGGACGAAAATGTCCGGAAGAGCTCCCACTATGAATGTGTGGACCTCGGCAGATCGGTTGATCTCCGCTTTCAGTTCCGCACTAATCGGGATCGCATTCAGTATTGGCACATCTCAGAAGCTTCTATCTCACGCCGCTCGGAGTCAAGATCTCGCGCGCGAAACCAAAGCAATACGTTCCAAGTTGCGGATTCTGAAGCGCCCAGAACGACATACGTTGCATTTGCAGACCGCTTGCAATAACAACCCCAGCAATCATCGGGCGCAAGCGACTTATCATCACGAAGGCCCTCGCGCATTTACACTCAACCCATGATCGACGAAGCCACCTTTCGCCGCGAATCCGACCGCGCCCTGGAGTCGCTGAAGCAGTCCCTCATCCGCGCCGAGGAGCGCAGCGGCGACTTTGAAACCGAGGAAAAGAACGGCGTCCTGAACGTCGTCTTCGAGGACGGCAGCGCCAAGTTCGTCTTCAGCCCCAACACCCCCGTCCGCCAGGTCTGGATCTCCGCCCAGTCCACCTCTTTCAAGCTCGAGTGGAACGAAAGCGCCCACGCGTTTACCCTCGCCAAGACCGGTGAGTCCCTCCAAACCCTGACCGAGCGCCTCCTCCGTGAACAGCTCGACGACAAAAGCCTGACGCTCCGCTAGATGCCCCCACTCCTTTCCGTCGCCCTGATCACCCTGAACGAAGAAGCCAACCTCCCCCGCACCCTCGCCTCCATTCGTTGGGCGGACGAGATCATCGTCGTGGACGCCGGGTCCACGGACCGCACCGTTCAGATCGCCGAAGCCGCCAACGCCACCGTGCTTCATCATCCCTGGCAGGGCTTTGCCGCCCAGAAAAACCTGGCCCTGAGCCACTGCACGGGCACCTGGATTCTGTCGCTCGACGCCGACGAAGAGCTCTCCCCCGAACTGCAAGTAGAGATTCGCAGGCTGCTGCCCACCAACCCGCCCATCGACGCCTTCGCGGTCAAGCGTCGCAATCTCTTTCTCGGCCGCTGGATCCGCCATGGCGGCTTCTACCCCGACCCCAAGCTGCGCCTGTTCCGCCGCGCCACCGAGTCCACGTTCGAGCCCCGCCCCGTTCACGAGACGATCCGCTTCCACGGCCCTCAGCAGACGCTCGAGCACGACCTGTTCCACAACGCTTACCCCACGCTCGACGCATACCTCGAGCACATGAACCGCTACAGCACCCTGGGCGCCGATCTGCTCCTGGCCAAGGGCCGCACCAGCCGCTCGCTCCCGGTCTTTTTCGTCTGGGTGGTCCTCGTCCCGCAGCTTAACTTTCTGTGGAACTACTTCTGCCGCCTCGGCTTTCTGGATGGCCGCGAAGGTCTCCTGCTCCACACCTACCAGGCTGCCTACACCAGCTGGAAGTACGCCAAAGCATGGGAGTTGAGTCGCAAGCTGCCCTGAACACCTCTTCTGGGTGTGAGCACGGGCAAAGATTGCCAAATCGGCCCTATGCTTAGCACAGGAGAGCCTGATGCCCACGCGCAACGTAAACCTGACCCCGCACTTCGATCAGTTCATTGACGCAGGCATCAGCTCCGGCCGGTTCAGCAACGCCAGTGAGCTCGTCCGCGAAGGCCTGCGTCTGCTCGAACAGCGGAGGCCGAAGACAAGGCCAAACTCGACTGGCTCCGGTCTGCGGCAGAAGAGGCCTTCGCGGCGTTCGATCGTGGAGAAGGCATCGAGCTGCGTTCTCCCGATGACATCAGCACACTCATCAACGATGTGCTCGACGAGGTTCGCGTCGCCGCTGGCACCACCCATGCCTGAGCCTCGAGCTGCCCAGTACCTCCGTTCTTTCCGCCGCGACGTGGCAGAACTTTGACGCACAGCGAACGGGAGTTCGGGATGGCAGCTGCGGAACGGTACGGGGCACTGATCGAGCAGGCACTTCGGGATCTGCTCGACCAGCCCGAGAGGCCCGGCCAACACACGCCCAATGCTTGCCGAGAATGCTCGCCTCTACCATCTGGTATTCAGTCGCACCCGTGTGTCCGCGGACAAGGTTAAGACACCTCGGCACTTCATTCTTCACCGACAAGCACGTGCAGTTCGCTCGCCTGCTGCACGACAACCGCGATCTGGACCAGCACATCCCTGATGCGCTGCGGTCCTAACGTCACAGATCTCGAACACCCTTTACTTCCGCCCCAGCACCCGCGCAAACACCTCCGCATACCGCACCGGCATCGCGCGCCGCTTCATATCGCGCCCCACCACCATGTGTACCGTGTCCCCCTCACACAAGACGACCGCATCGGCCGCCCGCACCACCTCGTAGGCAAAGCGCACGATTCCGCTTCGTACGCCGGCCAGCCTGGTACGCACCAGCAGCTCATCGTCATACCGCGCCGGCGCCTTGTAGCGCGCCTTGACCTCGATGACGGCGATCAGCGCGCCCTCGTCCTGCTCCATGCGCTTGTAGTCCAGGCCGATCTGCCGAATCAGCTCTACGCGCCCGACCTCGAACCAGACCAGGTAGTTCGCGTGGTACACCACACCCATCTGGTCGGTCTCCGCGTATCGCACCCGCACTCGGGCCTCGGCATAGCCTTGCGCCACAACCCGCTCCAAAGTCGTCATATAGGCAGTCTAGGATAGACACGCGATGCTTACCCTCCGGCCCACCGACGCCCTCCTTGTGATCGACATGCAGACCGACTTCCTCCCGGGCGGCCCTTTGGCCGTCAACGGGGGAGACGAGATCGTTCCCGGCATCAACGCCCTGGCCGCGCGCTTTGACCACGTCCTGTTCACCGCCGACTGGCACCCGGCCGGCCACATCAGCTTTGCCAGCACGCATCCGGGCAAACACCCCTTCACCGATACCGTCCAGGCGCCGTACGGCACCCAGACGCTCTGGCCCGACCACTGCGTCCAAGGGTCCGCGGGCGCGCAAATTGCCCCCAGCCTGGACATCCCGCACGCCGAACTGCTGCTTCGCAAAGGTTTCCGGCGCAGCATCGACAGCTACTCCGCCTTTGTCGAGAACGATAAGCACACCCGCACCGGCCTGGCCGGCTTTCTGCGCGAGCGCGAGTTGAAACGCCTGTTCTTTGTCGGCCTTGCGTTTGACTTCTGCGTCGGCTACAGCGCTCTGGACGCCCACCGCCTCGGCTTCGAGGCCATCATCCTCGAAGACCTGACCCGCGCGGTCGACCTGCCCGGCACGGTCGCCGACGCCCGCAATCACTTGACCCAGGCGGATGTGCACCGCTGCGCCTCGACCAGCCTCACCCAGAGGTCCGCACACTGATGTCGCCCACGCCTGATCCAGACTGGCCCGAAGCTATGGCCGAGGTCACCGCCTGCACCTATCGCCCGCGCTTCGGCCGCGCGCTGGCGTTCGGTCTGCCCTCCACCAAGCATTTCCACATCGCCTACACCTACTGGATCGACGACATCCCACACACCGGCGAACTCTTTGCCGAAAAGCCGATCCAGCAAGGCAGCCTCTTCCCCATCCGCTACGACCCCGACCAGCCTCAGGCTGCCCAGCCCACCGCCTCCGGAGCCCCGAACAAAGTTCCCCTGCTCGCCTTCGGCCTGGCCGGCTCCGTCATTATTTCGTTTGCCTGGTTCCTTGCCCTGCGTGGCTGCCACTAGATCCTGCCAACCACCCCAGCCTGTTCAACAAGACCAACGCGGAGACAAACACATGGAGATCAAACGAGCCGGCACCCAAGCGTCGGCAGCAGGTTCACCGGATTGGTTCACCGGAGACGTTCGTGTCGACCCGCTGTTTCAGGCGCCTGAGCCGGCGTCGGTGGCGGGAGCCAGCGTGACGTTTGCGCCCGGAGCACGGACGGCCTGGCACACGCATCCCCTTGGGCAAACGCTGGTGATTACATCAGGCCTCGGCTGGGCGCAACGCGACCGACGAGCAGTACCGGACGTAGGCGCGGCGTCGGGCCCGCGTTCAGAACGCAAGCGACGCGCGCCCCTGCGGACGTTACACCTAGCCGCTTGCCGGTCTAGGCCTCCTCTGCGAGTTGCTCGTCGTGCTCTTGGATCACCGCCGACTTTTCCGGCTCCAGGCTCTGCAGCAGCGCCAGCAGCTTGTGTGGGTCAAACGACCCCATGTGGAAGTCCGCCCCGTCGCACGCATGCCGCCCTACCGCAACGACGCGTATGTGCGGTTGCATCGCCCTGAGTTGCCGAACCAGGTCGGTTGCGGCGATGTCCCGCATTCCGGTGTCCAGCACAATGCCGTCCACGCGCGGAAACTTTTCCAGGGCCTCCAGCGCCTCTGCCCCGCTGTAGGCCGTAATCACGTTTAGCTTGGCTGTCTCAATGACGAGCTTGCGGGTGGAGAGGCCGGCCGGTAACTCCCGGTCGATCACAAGAAAACAGGGTCGCAGCATGATGGTCTAGTCTACCCTCGCGCGTGCGTGGGCGGTACCTGCCGAACGGCAGGACGCGCCGATTTACACCAGCACGGCCCGCCGTTCCTTCGACATCGTCTCGGCAACGCGCGCAAACCGCGGATCGGCGCCGATCTGTTCCAGCGTCAACGGCGAGCGTCTGCGCCAGTTCGGGTTTTCGCTCGATGTGCCGGGTACGTTCACCTGCTCGGGCTCGCCGGTAATGTCATCGAGCTCCACCAAGGTGAGCAGGCAGTTGGTCCGAGCCAGAAATGCATGCGCTGCGTCCCCAAACGCCTCTGCGCTTACGGTAGCAGCCGTCGTATTCGCTGGCAGCAAACCTTCGTCTTGCAGCAGAGCCGTCAACGTCGCGTGATCCTCGCTGCGTTCTTGGCGTACTGGCCCTGAGCCCTCAGGTAAGAGATTGAGGGCGTCCTTGCGGTCGATGTCGTTGCCCTGCCACAACCCGCGCAAGGTGGGCAGATCGTGGTTACTGGCCACGCTTACTGCGAGACGGGGATACTGATCCGGCGTCAGGAATGCCTGTTTCTCGCGTTCAAAGAAGAGGACGCGATAGGACAAGATGTTGGCCTCGGCCATGCGGTCGCGGAAGCCTTCCGGCACCGTGCCGAGGTCTTCCCCCACCACAAGACATTGGTGCCGCTGGCTTTCGAGCGCAAGAATGCCCATGAGATCGTGCATCGCGTAGTAGACGTACGCGCCGTGCGTGGCCTCGTTCCCCTTGGGAATCCAGTACAAGCGCTGCAGCGCCATCGCGTGGTCGATACGCAGGCCGCCGGCATAGCGCATGTTGGCGCGCAGCAGACCGATAAAGCTGCTGTAGGCGTGTTCGCGGGCGGCGATGGGGTGCAGCGGCGGCAGACCCCAGTTCTGCCCCGCAGGCCCGAGGGCATCGGGCGGGGCGCCGACTCCCGCGCCGGCCGCAAGCTCGTCCGGATGGCTCCATATCTCCGCGCCGCTGGGGTGCGCCCCCACCGCGACGTCGCGGTAGAGGCCGATTGCCATGCCCTTTGCCGCATCCGCGGCCGCTTTCAATTGGGTGTCCGCGATCCACTGCAGCCACAGATGGAACCGCACCAACTCCGCGTGTTCCTTCGCGAACGCCGCCACGGCAGACGAATCCGCGCTGCGGTACGCCTCCGGCCACTCGCCACAGTCGGCGCGTGGCGGATCCTGACCGGCGAAGAACGCGCGCATAGCCTGAAACACACAGGCGCGATCGAGCATCGCGCGACGCTCCTGATGAAACGCCTCGAAGGCCTGTAGACGATCGGGATTTTTTCGCTCCTCAAATGCTTCAAACAGCAGCCGCAGCACCTGGAGCTTCAGCTCCGCCACGGCGGTGTACTGCACCAGCTCGGCGCGGCGCGCGTCCGCGAGCTTTTGTTGGAACGCCTGCGCTGCAATAAGTTGTTGCGCGCGCTGGGCGTGGGCCAGCTCCGGGATGGCCTCCACGTCGATGTACAGCACGTTGAGCAACGTGCGGTCAGAGGGCGAGTACGGGCTGGCGTCCTCGGGTTTGTCGAGAAACATCGCATGCAATGGGTTCAGGCCCAGGGCATCGGCCCCACGCTCGCGCGCGAGCTTCACCAACGCCTGCAGATCGGTGAAGTCGCCAATGCCCCAGTTGCGCTCCGAACGCAGCTGAAACAAGTTTGCGGCCAATCCCCAAAGCCGCTCCCCTTCGTCGGTTTCGGGCAGCCAGCACTTGCCGGGCGTCACGATCAGCACGGTCGCAGCATCGGCCTGCTTTTTGCTTGCCTGCTCCAGGCTAAGCCGGTGGTATCCCCACGGCAGGTCCGGTGGAATGGAGAGCTGTCTCCGCTCATACGGTCGGCCGTCAATCTCGCGCTCGTCCAGCAGGGGGAGCTCGCTGAACATTACCTGCCCGGAGCGCACCTCTTCGTCCTCCAGACGCAGCGTCCAGCGCAGCGCTCCCGTGCCCTGGGGCAGGCTGACCGGAACCGACGCAGAACCAGCGTCGGTGTACGCCACCTGGACGGGCGGCAGGGCCCGGGCCCACTCTTGGGTCTCGAGCTGCGCAAGCGCGGCCTCGGCCTGCGCGTCCGTGTCCACCTCAAAGCGCATGACCCGCAGCAGCGCCCGGGGCAGTTCGGGGCCGGTCGCGTGCTCCTCCCCGGAGTTGTCCTGCACTTTGGGCTGGATGCCGCATCGGGCGGCTAGCTGTTCCAGGGCGCTAACGGGTGCACTCGATTCGCCAGCGTCCGCCTCGGGCAGGTTCTGGGTTTCCGCCTGCAATGTAGGGTCTGCCGGTAACAGCGCACTTTGGTTAGCCATGGGCGTGGAAACTCCTTCCTCGCTGGGGCGAGGCGGTCACACTGGTATGAGATAGGGGTTCGTTCGACTTAGGCGGAAGCGCCGCATCTGCACACCGCACTTACGCAATCAACAACAATGCTACAAAAATTCACATCGCGTCTCGGTACGGTAGCGCACCGAGTTACATAATTTGCTGTAGTGACGCGGGAATCTATGCGGCTGTCCATGCATGACAGCTATCAAACACAAGTAACAACGCAAAGGCAACGTGAGGCTTCGGGCCGCGCATCACAATGCTTCTTACACCGCCGACCGCGGATAAGAGCTCGACACTTCAGCATAATCTCAGCACAGGTCGATCCTGTCAGCGCTTGCAGCGAGGTTTCATGTTACATATTCACTTCGGAACGGGCCGCCTCGGTCTAGGTCTGGTTGCGCCTTTTCTCCAAACACCCACCTCCGAACTATATCTGCTGAACCGCGCAAGCTCGGGTCAGAACGCGACTGGATGTACGGCACTCGGCGCGGCCCGGCGCAATGAGCTATTAAAAACGAGCTCGCGTCAGGAGTACCTGATCGAAACACCCGGGCCGGCGCAAACGTCCGTCACGGAGCCGAGAGAACGGGTGCACTACGACGGCTTCTTCGTCTACGGGGACGGCGATGTGGAACAGCACATTCGCGTGATCCTCAGCGATTCACGCGAGAAGTCGAAGGGCATTGTGGTGAGCGGTTCCGTGCTGACGGTCAAGAACTACGCGCCCGTGATAGACGCGTTGAACGCCATCTGCGATGCCAAAGAAGCGGCCGACGGCGAGATAGGGGACGTGTACCTTTTCGCCTGCGAAAACACGGTCAGCGCGCATGAGGTTCTGAAAGAAGAGTGCCTGAGCGACAAGATCAAGGCCTCTACACGCAAGCACGTCCGCTGCGTGCATGCGCTTGTGGACCGCGTTTGCGTGGAGATCGAGGAGTGCACCTTTGGGGGTGAACCCGAGGTCATGGTGCGCGCCGAAGAGTACGGTTCGCTGAAGCTCGAGCTTTGCCCCAACACCGAAGGTCTGCAGCAGTTGCTCGATGGCAGCAGGGCCGAGTTCAGCCGTCATCTCGACGTGGAAAAAGAGATCAAGCTCTGGTTGCTGAACGGCTCGCACTGGTTGATCGCGCTGACGGCCTTCCGGGAATCGGGCGGCGACGTGGATCTGAAGCTCGACGATTTCATCAACGCCACTGACGACCATCGCCTCTACGCCGCGGAGGTAGTCAACGAGATGCGTGACGGCATTGAGGCCCTGCTGCGATCGGACCCGCAGTATGCCGGCTTCGTACGCGATGTGGATGTGAGCGCGTATCTGGATGGCGCGGCCGCGTCCATACTTGAACGCTTTAAGGCCAACGACGACACCATTCTGCGCATCCTTGCTCGTTTCCGCGCGCCAAGCCCCGACGAAACCACCACCGTCCAGAGCTTCGTCGATCGCTTTCTCCATAAGATCGAGCAGCCCATGGTTGCGTACCAAACCTCGAAGGGCATGCCGCCGAAGTCGGCGACGCAAGGCATCTTCAATCTGTTCCGGTTGCAAGCCTCCGGCACCTACGTCGACACAGCACAACACCACGAGCAGCAGGCCGCATGACCGGCCTTATCCCAACCCAGCTCGGAACGTTTGGAGACCCCGAACGAAGGTTCCCGGCTTCCTCCTCTTGGTCACCGGACAACAAGCAGCGTAAGGACTAACGGAATGGCAGTGGAAGCACTGATTTTTGATTGCGACGGCGTTCTTATCGACAGCGAAGTCGTTGTCTGCAGGATCGCCGCCGAAGAGCTTACCAAACTCGGCTACACCATCAGCACCGAGCAGGTGATTACGCGCTTCGCCGGCCGGCCCGACTACGAGATGCGCGCCGAGATCGAGCGCGACTGGGGCCACCCTATCCCGGAGTCGTACCGTGCCGACGTAAACGCGCGCACCTACGAGGCCTACGGATCTGAGTTGAAGATCATGCCGGGGATGAAGGAAGCACTCGACGAGATCAGCCTTCCCGTGTGCGTGGCTTCCAGCAGCTTTCCGGAGAAGCTACAGCTTGGCTTGGAAACCGTGGGGCTTTACGACCGGTTCATGCCGAACGTGATCAGCGCAACACTTGTGGCCCATGGCAAGCCCAAGCCGGATGTGTTTCTGTTCGCCGCTGGCTGGATGAAGACGAGCCCGCTTCGGTGCCTGGTGATTGAGGACAGCATCCCGGGTGTGGTCGCCGCGAAGAGCGCCGGCATCCCTGTTCTGGGGTTTGCCGGTGGCACCCATTGCGACTCCGGGCACGCCGAAAGGCTCCTTGCCGCCGGGGCTTCGTCGGTCTTCTATGACATGCGCGAATTACCGTCGCTGGCGCTGAAACAATAGGGCCTGCGCCGAAAGCCTTATTTTTGCACCGGGGCCTGCAGGGGCGTGACCTGATCCGCTTGCGGACCCTTGTCCCCTTGCACGATGCTGAACTCCACGGGCTCGCCCTCTTTCAGGCTCTTGTACCCTTCTCGCTGGATCGAGCTGAAGTGGACGAACACATCCGCGCCGCCGTCATAGCTGAGAAAGCCGTACCCCTTTGCATTGTTGAACCACGCCACTTTTCCTGTGAGCTGCGCCATTGCATTTCTCCTCGAACTGAGTGCCGGCATCTTGCAAGCGCTAAAAGGCAGCTAGTGTGGATGGGAGCACGTCGGTACTCCTTTATATGAACGTAGGAGCTGGGCGTATGCCCTGTAACGCACAGAAGCTTAAAACAACAGGCGGCCCTGAGCGTTGAGGACCATGGCCAGCAATAGTAGCGGGAGATAGAGGACGGAGGCTTTCAGAAGATAGCGCGCGACGGCGCGGTTGCCCTCGGCGGCAGGACTCTGTGCGATGCGGGCGAAGCGGACGGTGGCGTAGAGGTAGAACGCGTCCAGAGCGAGCGCGATGGCGGCGTAGGGGCGACCGGTGGTGCCGAGCGCGGTGGGCCATAGGCTGACGGGGATCATGAGAACAGCCCAGAACAGGGCCTGGATGGCGGAGGAACGGGCGGCGTCGCGGGGGTCGGGACCGGTGGCGGTGAGGCGGATGCCGGCCTTGCGGTAGTCGGCGCGATAGAGCCAGCCGATGGCCATGAAGTGAGGAAACTGCCAGACGAACAAGATGGCGAAGAGGGCGACGGCGGGCCACTCAATAAGGCCGCGGGCCGCGGTCCAGCCAATCAGCGGGGGCAGCGCGCCGGGAAAGGCGCCAATGAAGGTATTAAGCGGGGTTAGGCGTTTGAGCGGGGTGTAGATCGCGACGTAGGCGACGGCGGTGAGCAGGGTGAGCGTGCCGGTGATGAGGTTCGTTGTGAGCGCGAGAAAGGTGGAGCCCACGATGACCAGCGCGAAGCCGAGCAGAAGGCCGTGAGCGAGCCCGATGCGGCCCAGTGCCATAGGGCGGGCGGCGGTGCGGGGCATGCGGCGGTCGGTGCGGCGCTCGAGCGCCTGATTTAGGACGGAGGAGCCGGCCGTGACGAGCGCAATGCCGAAGAGCGCCTGGACGAGGCCGAGGTGGAAGGGGCTGATGCCCGAGGCGAGCGAGCCGAGGTAGAAGCCGCCGGCGGCGGTGAGCAGGACCATGGCGGAGACCCGCGGTTTGGCAAGGGCGACGTAGTCTGCCACCAGGGCGCCGAGGCGTGGGCGCGACCGCGTTTGCGGGACGATGGCCGGGGATGTGGAGACGGCGGGCACTCCTCTGTAG
>CAXTLD010000067.1:0-20246 GCA_964245045.1 uncultured Acidobacteriaceae bacterium
GGCCAAGGGTGGGGGAGCTGGGCGGAAGGCGTCCGAGGCGCGGGTGTTTCGGTCTGATCCGCCCGTGCTGGTGCGGTTGGGGAAGGCGGAACGGGCGACGGTGCTGGAGGCGATGGAGCCGTACCTGCGCACGATTGAGCCGGAGCGGCGGCACCTGTTGTCGCGGTACCGGGTGATGGATGTGGCATTCAAGGTGGTGGGGACGGGCTCGGTGGGGCTGCGGGATTATGTGGTGTATATGGAGGGCAACGGGCCGGACGATCCGTTGTTTCTGCAGATCAAGCAGGAGGTGGCGTCGGGGTGGGCGGCGTATGTGGGCCCGGCGCGCGCACCTGCGGAGGCCGAGGCGGGCAGCCCGGTGAGCAACGGGCAGCGCGTGGTGCTGGGGCAGCGGGCGATGCAGGTGCAATCGGATCCGTTTTTGGGGTGGACCCAGGTAGACGGTCGTAGTTATCTGGTGCGGCAGTTGGCGGATCACAAGGGGTCTGTGAATCTAGGGACGCTGGACTCGGATGCGCTTTGCCACTATGCGGACCTTTGTGGGGAGTTGCTGGCGCGGGGGCATGCGCGGGCGGGTGATCCGGACGAGCTCGGTGGGTATATCGGGAAGGGGACGCAGTTTGAGAAGGCGATCGCGGCGTTTGCCGCACTGTACGCCGACCAGACCGAGGAGGACTGGAAGCAGCTGAAGCGGATGAGGAAGGGGTCGGACTGAGGCGCAGCCGTAACACCTTTGTGTGTGAAATGAAGAAAGTGTCGCACTTTGACATGGAAGTTGGAGGTTGCTCCACTTTTGTTGCATGGAGATATGGGTCCGGTCAGCCGATAGTGGAGGTGTTGGACACACACTGAAGGACTGCACCGCTTTATGCCTGGACACTACGATCCGGTTCTTGTTTTGCTTTCGTTCGCGATTGCCGTTCTGGCGTCTTGGGTGGCGCTGGATCTGTCGAGCCGTGTGCATCAGCAGCAGCGGAGCGATCGTCGTTGGCTTTGGCTGATGGCGGGCTCGGTGTCCATGGGTACGGGCATCTGGGCGATGCATTTTGTAGGGATGCAGGCGTATCGGATGCCGATGCGTGTGTTGTACGACTGGCCGACGGTGGCGATATCTATCGTTGCGGCGGTGGTGGCTTCCGGTGTGGCGTTTTTGACGATCACGCGGCCGCGATTGACGTGGGTGAACACGGGGCTGAGCGGGACCGTGATGGGTGGCGGCATCGCCAGCATGCATTACCTGGGGATGGCGGCGATGCGGATGCGGGCCGAGGTGCGGTACACGCCGAGTCTGGTGGTGCTGTCGGTGCTGGTAGCCGTGGTGATCTCGATGACGGCGCTGCGGCTTACGTTTGGGTTGCGCGATGTGGCGCCTGGTTGGTCTGGCAAGAAGGCATATTGCGCGCTGCTGATGGGTGGTGCGATCCCGACGATGCACTACCTCGGGATGGCGGCAGCGCACTGGACGCCGATGGTGGGCGGGTTCGGGCCGGAGGCGCTGCGCCATGCCGTGGCCTTATCGCCGTTGCGGGTTGTCCTGATCGTGCTGGGTGCGATTGGGGTGCTGTCGTTTACGTTGCTGTTTGCGAAAGTGGACCGGGAGGTATCGGGGTTCGAATCCGCGCTGCACGGGTCGCAGCATAGCTATGAGCAGCTGATTAACCACCATGAGCGGCTACAAGGAGCGTATCGCGCGGGCGGGGTGGGAATTTGGGAGTGTGATCCGGCGACGCAGATGTTCTATGTGGACGCGAGTCTGCGAGAGTTGTACGGTTTGGAGGACGATGGTTTGCCGGTGCCCCGGGCGGCTTGGCGGGCGCGTGTGCATCCAGAAGATGCGGCGGCGCTGGATGCGCGATGGGCCGCTAGCCAGGCTGCGGGCGAGACCTATGAGAGCAAGTACCGGGTCGTGCATTTGGGCGGGGAGATTCGGTGGGTTCGGTCGGTGGCGAGCCTCGTTCGCTCAGAGACCGGTGCCGTGGTGCGGGTGTTGGGTATGACGTGGGACAGGACCTCGGAACACCTTCGAGAGCAGGAGATTGCGGACGAGGCAGAGCGGTTTCGGCGGACGCTGGAATCGATCGGCGATGCGGTGGTCTCGACCGACGAGCGGCAACGGATTATCTTCTTGAACCGGGCAGCGCGGACGCTGACCGGGTGGAGCATGGAGGAAGCCGAGGGCAAACCGTTGTGGGAAGTGCTGCTGGTGCGTGACGAGCGCACAGATGCGCCGTGGCTGGACCCGGTGCGCGGATGCCTGGAGGGCGGAGGAACGCTGCCGCTGGAACATGGTGTGCTGGTGGGCCGAAACGGAACGCGCCACAACATCCGGGGTCACATCGCGTTGATCAATGAGAGCGGAGCCGCGGTGTTGACGTTCCAGGACGTGACGGGCTCACGACGCATGGAGCAGGATCTGCAGTACGCGGCGACCCACGATGCGGTCACCGGGCTTCTGAATCGGACGGCCTTTGAACGGCAGTTGCAGGAGGTATGGGCGGCGACGCGCGGCAGTGCGCGGACGCACTGCCTATGCATCGTGGATTTAGACCGCTTCAAGATCATCAATGACACGTCCGGACACTTGGCCGGGGATGCGCTGCTGCGCGAAATTGCCGATGTGCTGGAGCAGGGACTTGCGCCCGCGGACTTTCTGGCGCGTATGGGGGGCGACGAGTTTTTGCTGTTGCTGGTGGGATGCCCGCGGGAGGAGGGCGAGGCGCGGGTACGCCGCATGTTGGATAAGATTCGCGCGCTACAGTTTCCTTGGCACGGGCGCCTCTACGACGTAACGGCGAGCAGCGGTCTTGTGGTTCTGGATGGCGTGTCGCAAGAGCCGGCGGTGTTAGTAAGCCAAGCCGACGTGGCCACGTTCACGGCCAAGCGCAACGGACGGAACCAGGTATCGGTGTACACGGGAGACGGCGGGGCGGCCGACGCTCACCAAGAGATGGAGGTAGTGGCCGGGCTGCGGCGCAGCCTGGAGCAAGATCGGTTCGAGCTGTATGCACAACCGATCGTTCCGATTGACGACCCGGGCTTGGCGCATCACTTTGAGCTGCTCATTCGCATGCGCGATGAGAACGGTGAGTTGTTATCGCCGGCATTGTTTGTACCGGCGGCGGAGCGGTATGGGTTGATGGGCATGGTGGATCGCTGGGTCATCCGGGCAGCGCTGGGGTGGTTTCGCAACCAGTCGTTGCAGGACAGCAGCGTTTCGTTCGCGGTGAACCTGTCGGCGGAATCGTTAAATGACGCGTCGTTGTGGGCGTTTGTAGCGGAGCAGTTGCAGAAGACGAAGGTGCCGCCGGACCGGATCACGTTTGAGGTGACAGAGACGGGGCTGATCGGGAACTTCGATCACGCGAGGGCGTTTGTAAATGAGGCGAGGCGGGCTGGCTGCCGGATCGCGCTGGATGATTTTGGGACCGGGTTGTCGTCCTTGAGTTACCTGAAGCAGTTTGCGCTGGATGTGATCAAGATTGACGGAGGGTTTATCCGAACGCTGCGGGACAATCCGTTGGACCAGGCGATCATTCGATCAATCGCGGAGATCGCCCGATCGATGGAGGCGTCGACGGTAGCGGAGTGTGTGGAAGATGTGGGAATGCTGCAGATCTTGCGAGGGTTGGGCGTGGACTATGCGCAGGGGTGGGCGACGGGAAGGCCGAAACCGATTGGGGAGGTGCTGGCGGCGATGACCGCTGCCGCTTAGAGCGAATCTCTCGGAGGGAGCCTGTGGCAGGCGTAAGCGGCGCTGCTTCGGACCAATTACTAGTCGTCATCGTCTTTACGCTGTTTGTGCTTGCCGAGGAGTTGGGCTGGAGGTGGCGTGGCACCTTTTGCGTCTTGCCAGAGGATGCGATTGAGCTGGTCGGCGGGGGCGCGGTCGGCGTGGCGAAAGTCCATGCGGGCCGATTCGTGGGCGCCGGGCGCGGAGCTCTTGTTGGCGGTGTAGATGAGCTTGTTGTCGCGGTTGGAGGTGTCGGCGGTGAAGGGGGCTTGGTCGCCGGGGCCGCTGAATTCGGGCGCCATCAGGGAACTGAAGGCGTCGTTATTGTTCATGGGCGGCAGGCCGAGCAGGGTTTCCATGGTGCGGACGGTGGAGACAGTCGAGTAGAAGGTGCTGTCGACGAAAGGGGAGCCGCCTGGGCCGTGCGGCGCGTATTTGCTGATGACCAGCGTGGTGGAGCGGTGGGCGTCGACGTGGTCGGCGCCGTTCTGGGCGTCGTCCTCGAGAATGAAAATGGCGGTGTCGTCCCAAAACGCGGAGTGGGAGATAGCCTCGACGACGCGGCCGACGGCGAGGTCGTTGTCGGCGACGGAGGCTTTGGGGGTGGGAGCGCCGGGGGCGGTGCCGGCGGTGTGGTCGTTGGGCAGGCGGAGCTGGATAAAGTTGGGCATGGTGTCACGGCCGGCGGCGCGGTCCTGCTTCCAGGCGTCGAGGTGCCGGAAGAAGATATTGGCGCGGACCTGGTCGGGGACGCGGAGGTTGAAGTCGGGAGCTTCTGGGGCGAAGTGGCCGACGAGCTCGGGCTTGGTAGGGACGTTAGCCGCGATGAGTGGGATAGGCCACGGCCAGAGGTTGGTGCCGCCGCCCCAGTTGGCGGGGATGGGTTCGCCGGGGGCGATCTCCTTCCGCTCGCAGTGCGCGATGGCGTCCACCAGCGGACCCTCCTGCGAGGGGACGGGGGAGTGGTGGCGCTGGTCGTTGCAGAAGGTGGTGGAGATGTACTCGCCGAAGTGGAGCAGGGTGCGGTGGTGGGCGGCAAGGTTGGTCCACAGGTAACCAGAGGCGGGCTCGTTGACATCGGGGATGTGCTGGAGGAGCGGATAGCCTTCCGCGACCAGGCCTTCGAAGTCGTAAGGGCGCTGGCCGTTGCGGTAGTTCTGCTGCCAGCCTTTTTCGAGGAAGTCGGTGCCGATGGCGGCGTTGGACCAGACGTGGCCGTCGCCGGAGACCTCGCCGGAGTCGAAGAAGTTGTCGAGGACGCCGAACTGGAGGGCGAGTTTGTGCTGGTTGGGGGTGATGTCCGCGCCGTACATGGTGAGCCTGGGGTCGCCGTTGCCGATGGGTTTGCCGTCCTGGGCGAGGTCACCGAGGATCTGATCGTAGGTGCGATTTTCCTTGATGATGTAGATGATGTGGCGGATGCGGGCCATGCCAGCGGTGGGATTTTTGGGGTCGGGATTGGTGGAGACTGGGCCGGCTTCGGAGCCGTCGGCGAAGCGAATGGTTTCACGACCGGCGCGGATGCGGTTGTCGGCGACGACGGTTTGGGTCCAGGTGCGGAGGTTCTGGTCGATGGTGGCGGTGTCGATGGTGGCGAGAGAGCCGTGGAGCAGAGTGGCGATGTAGGTGAAGTCGCGGTGGGGAGTGCGGGGGTTGCTCTGTTGCGCAGGCGTTTGCGGCTGCGGGGTATTGTTGGGGCCGGTGCCGCGGCCCTTGGCGGTGGCGAGGAAGAGTTTGCCGGCGGAGGGGCCGTGGCCGGAGGCGAGGGCCATGGGCATCCACTCGGCGGGCAGGAAGCCGAGGGGTTCGACGAAGCCGCGGCGGGCGGCAGCGGGGGTGAGTTGGCGGGTGTCGAAGACGGCGACGGCGTCGGTGATGGCCTCACCGGCGTAGAGGCGACTGCCATCGGGTGAGAGGGCGAGGGCTTCGGGTTCGGCGCCGAAGTGGGTTTGGCCAGGAAGGCGGGCGTCAAAGAAACCCCGCGAGGCTAGACGGTTATCCCGGATGTCAACAGCGGCGATGGCGTCGCGATTGGAGAGCGCGACGTAGAGGGTCTTGCTGTCTGGGCTGAGAGCGAGCGCGCAGGGGTGGGTGCCGGGCTTGATCGGCGAGTCCGGTTTGAGGAGCGGGAGTTTGCGGGCCACGGTGTTGGCTTGGAGGTCGAGTTCGGCGACCTCGCTCGCGTTCCAAAGGGCGACGAACGCGCGGCGACCGTCGGCGGTGACGGCGAGCGCGATGGGGTAGGTGGAGGGAACGGCGTCGGTTTCGGCGAGGTCGAAGCGATGGAGGACCTGACCGGAGGTCGGATCCAGGAGGAGGACGTCGTCGGAGAGGTTGTCGGCGACGAGGAGGTGGTTGGACCCGGGGACGAGTGCGATGTCGGCGGGGTAAGGAACGGCGGTGGAACTAAGGTCGCCTACGGGGAGGTGGGTTTGACGTCCGGGGGCGAGTGTCTGCGGAGGGATGGGGAGGATGCGCTCACGGGTGAGCGTGCCGTTCTCGAAGCGGTATACGAGGATGCCTGAGCCGGTGTTGCCCTTGGCGTCGTCGGCGACGGGGTTGGTGAGCGAGGCGATGGAGGCGTAAAGGTGTGTGCCGTCGGGGCTGAAGGCGAGGCCGCTGTAGAGGGTTTGTTTGCTGTCGCGGCCGGTGCCGGTTTTTGGTTCGGGGAAGTCGGTGAGGGTGCCGGTCGTGGTGTCGAGGACGGCGAGCGACTGCATGTAGCCCGACTCGAAGGTGCCGTAGCCGGCGTTGACGCTGACGACGTAGCGACCGTCGGGGCTGAGAACCATGGACATGGGCAGGCTGTTGAGGCGCTGCGGCGCGCCGGGGGCGGCGGAGAGGCGCTTGCTGGTGGGCAGATCGAGAGGAGCCTGCTGCGCGGCAGCACTGGCGATGGTGGCGACACCGAGGAGGCCGGCCGCAAGACGCGCGTACGTGGTCATGCCAGCACGGTAGCAGATCGAGAAGAAGCAAACGTAAACGAACGTGTGGTTGCGGATCAGGCCGCAGCCGAGTACATCTAACCCTCCTCGTAAGCGGTCAGAACGGCGGCCCCGGTAATTTCTTTGTTTGTGGAAGAATGCCGGTGTGGTAAAGATAAGGACATAGCATCGCGGCTCCTTAATGTTTGTACGGCACTCGAGTTGCTCCTGCCGCTGAACTTAGCCGAGCTTTGAGATGAGCAGATTGTTGTACCGGAGGGAAGATGTCGGTTCTGACGGTTGTTGTCCCCTTGTTTAACGACTGGGCATCGTTCCGGATGTTATTGGCGACACTGGATGAGTTTGCCTCCGAGAGTTCTTATGAGGTCCATATCCGTGGGGTGGATGATGGATCGAGTGAAGCTATTGACGGCTTACTAGAGTCGCTGCCCGATTGTTCGTCGTTAGCCTCGGTGGAGATACTGCACCTTGGGGTGAACATAGGTCATCAGCGTGCCATCGCCGTCGGCCTATGTGCAACCGTCGACGAAGGAATCAGCGACGCGATTGTGGTGATGGACGGCGACGGCGAAGATCCGCCCGATGCGATTACGACCCTGCTCGCCGCGGTGCGGAAGCCAGATCAATTCTGCGTTGTAGCGCAACGCCGGCGCCGTCAAGAGAACCTAACCTTTCGCGCATCTTATGTGTTGTACAAGATGTTGTTTCTGCTGATTACTGGAAAAAAGATCAACTTCGGTAATTTCTGCGTTATGTCGATGAGCAGTGCACAGCGTTTGGTCCTGGTATCGGAGTTGTGGAACAACCTACCGGCGGCGATTCTGCGTTCCCGTATCCCGATCGCCTTGGTGCCGGTCGACCGGGGTTCCCGGTACGCGGGCCGGTCTAAGATGAATTTCGTATCTTTAATCGTGCACGGAATGAGCGGTATCTCGGTATACGCCGACGCAATTTTTGTGCGGCTTTTGATGTTGGCCGTGACGTTAGCCGTGGCAACGGCCATTGCCGTAGGCGTGTTGCTGGTGTTGCGGCTATTCTTTCCTGCACATGCTACCCCTGGCTGGGCGACTACGGTTAGCTTCGGTATGTTGATTATTTTGCTGCAGGTTGGGTTTACGGCGCTCTCCTCGAGCCTGATGTTACTGAACAGCCGCGTACAGAGGCAGATCTTGCCGCGTCATGAGTATAAGGCTTACGTGGCGAGCCGACGTGTGCTTACCGTGCAGCCTGTACCGATGTCCCGGGCGTTCTAGCCGCGGCAGACTTGCCCGGGATTTCGCCTATGTTGCCGAACAGCGAACTCTCTTGAGAACTTGCGTTGATTCAAAAGTTCTCCTCCTGTTGCCGAACCCTTTTGCGTTATTTTCTCGATTTACGTTTTCTGCTTTGTTTGTGAGGATTCATCTCTTGCTTCGAAAAGTTCAGCCCTGGTATCCAACCCTTGTGTGTCTGCTTGCCCTTCCGCTCTGCGCTGTGTGGATTCGGCCCTGGGTAGAACTCGGGATCATCGATGACTGGTCGTATAACCGCACCGCTCAGCTTCTCGCGGAAACGGGCCATATTGTGTACAACGGCTGGGCTACCGCCATGCTGGGATGGCAGTTGTTTTTCGGAGCCGCGCTGATCAAGGTTTTCGGGTTCTCGTTCGCGGTGACACGTGTAGGAACGCTGGTTGTGGCGATGGCAACGGCGGCGGTGATGCAACGGACGTTGGTTCGCTTTGGAATTACAGCGTGGAACAGTGCCGCGGCGACGTTGGTGGTGTTGTTATCCCCTGTGTACCTTGCTGCAACTTTCAGTTTCATGTCGGATATTTACGGGCTGCTGGCTCTGGTGGGTTGTTGTTATTGCTGCGTTCGTGCTTTGCAGGCGACGGGTGAACGGAGTGTGGCGGTGTGGGTGTGCGTGGCCGCGCTTGGCAACGTGGTAGCCGGCTCCGCGCGGCAGATTGCCTGGCTTGGGCTGCTTGTAATGGTTCCGTGCACCTTGTGGTTGTTGCGCAAACGTCGCGTTGTGCTGTGGTCGGGAGTTATCTGCGTGGTTGCCGGCACGATGTTGGTTGCCTTGACGCTGCGCTGGTACAGCCGTCAACCTTATGCGTTGCCGGAGCGTGTGTTGCCGCCCGACTGGCATGGGATGAGGTTCTTCCTTGTCCACATGCTGCCTTTTTTTGTCAGGTTGTGCGTCTCCGAAGTTCTGCTGCTGGCTATGCCGTTGCTGCTTTTATTTACGCCGACGATGTCTCGCACGCGACGAACCCTTGTCGTTTCGGGTGGGCTTATTTTGCTCGGTACTCTTCTTTCGGGGTACCTGTTTGAAGTGCATAAGGTGCACAAGCTGGCACGGCTGTGTGTTCCTTACTTGTATAACAGTTTGTGGTACACGGGCTTTGAGGAGTTTAGCTCCTACCTTGGACATCCGCCGCTGTTGCTGACACCTCTCGTCCGTGCCGTGGTCACGGCGCTGTTGTTTCTGGGGGGGCTAGGCTTTGCTTGCGCAATCTGGCTTGGACCCAGGGCAGGGGGGACGACCGCGGAGGAAGCTCGCGCTGAGCTGGGTCAACTTGACACCAAAAGCATGTATGTTCTGCTTGTACCTGTTGGAGTGGCTTATCTCCTTTTGTTGCTACCTCGGCATCTGTCATTCGGCATGTTGGATCGTTATTTCCTGTTTCCGGAGTTTCTTTTTCTCGTTTTCGCAATGCGCGTGTACCAACGCAATGTGCGGACGGAATTGCCGGGCGTCGTTTGGGGGTTGATTGCGGTGATGGCGGTGCTGGACGTGGGAGGGATGCACGATGTGTTTGCGCTCTACCGCGCGCAGGCGAGCCTACTCCAGCGCATAGCCGATGAAGGGGTACCGCGCACGGAGATCGATGGCGGAGAACAGTACGATAGCTGGACGGAGCTAATGACCACGGGCTATGTGAATGATTTTCGGATTGAGACGCCGCGAGGGGCGTACCGGCCCGTGCCGGAAGTGTGGTCGGGTGACCCATGCCGCACCTACGCCCTTGACCACGAGCTCTCAGTTCACGGGCGGTACGTGGTTTCTTTTGACCCGAAGGCGTGCGGCGGGCCGTCGCAGGTGCCGCCTGTGACTTACACAACGTTTTATGCGCCCCACACGCGAACGATGTACGCGGTGATCGGGCCGTACGGTGTTAAGCCGTAAGCACTTACCGAGCCGTGGGAGCTACGCCTTTTGCGGCCAGGGCTGGGTTTGGCTGAGGGGTGGGGTGGAGGCGGCGTTCGAGTTGTAGCGCGGCGTAGTCAATGAGGAGGGCGAGCAGGCCGCCGAGGGCGGTGTTGAAGAGACGGAGGCCGGCGGCGCTGCGCTCGGAGAAGCCGCCGAAGCCGAAGAGAAAGACCGTGTACAGGGTGATGGACACGGAGAAGAGCGCGTAGTTGACAGCCTGCGTCGCGAAGCAGAGGTAGGCCGTGATGATGATGAGCACGAAGTAGGTCCAGTGGTGGAATGCAGGGAACAGGGTCGCAAGCAGGAAGCAGAGCGTGGCGCCGATCAGGGTGCCAGCGAGCCGGGCGATGCCGCGACTGAGCGTGTTGGCCCACTTGGGCTTAAGGACGAGCATCGCGGTCATGGGGGCCCAGTAGCCGTTTTGCCAGTGCAGAAGACGGTAAAGGGCCGTGCTGACGCCGAGCGTTATGACGAGCTTCAGGACATAGCCGGCGGTCACGGTGTCCCAGTGGTGCTGGTCCCGAACGGAAGCGAAGAGCTGGCCGATGCGGGTACGGATTTGGCGCACGAGCGGAAGGGGCGGTGGCGGGTGCGTGTCCTTATGGCGGCGAAAGAAGCGGAAGGCGGCGAAGAGGACCATCTGCAAGGCCCCGCCCGCGAGGACCATCTCGGTGCGACCGAGGGCGTAGTGGACGCCCTGGGAGAAGTAGCTGGTGATGACGACGTAGACGCCGCACTGCTGACCGATCCAGGTGGCGGTTGGGTCTAGGCTGGCGAGGATGCCGTAGTTGAGGGCGGCGACGACGCAGAGGATGAGGACGATGGGCGTCCACTGCGCGCCCAGGCTGCCGACGAGGGTGGCCGACGCGATGCCGATGGTGAGGAGGGCCATGCTGAGCAGGGTGGAGGAGAGCGCTTCGTGGAACACGGCGAAGCCGACGGTGAACGCGGCGCCGGCGGCGATGGAGCCCGCGCTGCGGTGTCCGGTGAGGTCGCCGAGGACGAGAGCGATGGCGACGGCGAGAGTAGCCTCGATGGCCGGGTAGGGTGTGCTCTTGTTCCAGGGGAACACAGCCGTGTCTTCAGAGATGTCGCGAAGATGGAGCATCAAGTCAGCGTTTGAAATGGCGGCACGAGGGCGAGCCAGCCCGACAAGCCTGCCGTGACACGAGGCAAGGAGCCGAACTTAGACGGTTTCCGCCGCCAGAAACTCAAACGTTTGAGATGCAGGTGAGACGCCGAGTGCTGCCGCGGGTGTTTCGGCGATGGCCTGGACGACGGCCGCGGAAACGCGCTTGAGTTGGTAACAAGAGCGGCAAAAGACGGGCCGTCCCTGCGTAGGCCGGAAGGGCACCGTAGTTTGGACGCCACAGGCCGAGCACACGGTGCGGGTTTCCGTCCGGGAAAGCGGAAGCGCGGCGGCGGTGTCGTCTACGCGCCCGAGGCCGCTGCGTTTGGCTTTGCAGAGCTTGCAGCGCTTGGGGTCGTTTTTGAACTGGCGGTCGAAGAAGAACAGCTGTTCGCCGGCGGTGAAGATGAAGTCACTGCTGCAATCGGAACACTTCAGGATACGATCAATGAATTCCATAGCACCCTCTCCCTGTATGCGGGACAAGGCGTGAGCCACACGCAGCCGCCGATGGGTGGCGGCGATACGCGGGCTTCAGGCCTGTGTTGAAGCAAATGCGGGGCCCGGATCCACAGGTCGACGAAGAACACCGTGTGGCAAGAGAAACAGCCGTACATTAAGGAAGCATGGATGGTGAGTATGAACCCCCATCCGGTGTTGCGGGACTGCGAGGGAGTCCGTGGACTCACGTTTGTGTTGCCGGTCAGCTTAGAGTGGGAAGACCCGCTTAGGGCGGATCTTCCCGTGTCGTTTAAGCTGTTTTGCCGTAGGAGACCAGGTTAATCCTGCTCCTTGCGAACCTTCTTGCGATTGCGCTTGCGGGCAAGGGCTTCCTTGACGCGACGCTTTTCGCCTGGCTTCAGATAGAAGGAGTGGCGCTTGACTTCTTTGATGATGTCCTCGGTTTGCACCTTACGCTTGAAGCGACGCAGGGCGTTTTCGAGCGGCTCACCCTCTTGAACACGAACTTCTGCCAAAAGAAATACACCTCCAGACCTGCCAGTGTGGCCGTCCTTAAGAATATCTTCGCTGCCATGGTTGTAAACATTTTTCTTTTGCAGGTCGCATATTTTTAGACCCAAATCGGCAATCGCCGACACGTACTGTACAAGAAAGCGACACTCAGATTTACCGGCGAGGTATTTAGGCCGTACCTGAGGGGCATGTGCGAGGAGCGTGGGATGGTGGATCGGAGGATGAGGCAAAGCACGTTACGCGAGACGCTGGACGGGGCTGGAGCCAAAATCACCCGCAGGGATGCGGAACTGCTGCTGCGGCATGTGCTGAACCGGGACCGGGCGTGGATGCTGGCGCACCCGGAGGCTGAGCTGACCGAAGCGCAGACGGCGCAGTTCGGCAGCCTGGTGGAGCGGCGCGCGGCGCAGGAGCCGGTACAGTACATCCTTGGGCGGCAGGAGTTTTTCGGTTTGGACCTGGAGGTGACGCCGGATGTGCTGATTCCGCGGCCCGAGACGGAGTTGCTGGTGGAAGCGGTGTTGCGATGGGCCGGAGAGCAAGGGGGCGAGCTGCTGGTTGTGGATGTAGGGACGGGCACGGGGGCGATTGCGCTGGCGTTGGCCAGCCGCCTGCCGCAGGCGACCGTGTGGGCGCTGGACGTTTCAGGGGCGGTGCGGGGCGTGGTGGAGCGCAACGGGAGACGAACCGGGCTGGCCGGCCGGGTGCGGTTCGCTGAATCGGACCTGCTTGGGGTGTTTGCGGCGGAGATCGCGGCGGGTCTCCGATTCGATGCTATCGTGTCCAATCCACCCTATGTGCCGCTGGCGGATGCAGCGACGCTTGCGGCCGAGGTGCGCGGGTTTGAGCCGCATTTGGCGTTGTTTGGCGGAAACGACGGGTTGGCCGTGTACCGGCGGTTGATTCCGCAGGCTTGGATCGCGTTGCGCCCGGGCGGGCTGCTGACGCTGGAGATTGGCTACGAGCAAGAGGCCGCGCTGCGCGATCTGCTGGCGGGGTGGACGCAGGTTGCCGTCAAGCAGGATTATGCCGGGATCGCGCGGGTGGTGACGGCAGAGCGCGGCCGTGATGTGGAGCTAGACCGCGCCGCGGATCAGGTCGGCGACCACACCCTTGTGAATTTGGTGAACGGCGAAGACGGCCAAGGCTAGGGCGAGGGCGGATTCGGTGAGGGCGACCGGGAGATCGCGGCCGAGGCGGCGGGCGGCGGCAGTGCGCAGGGCGTAGCCGCCCCAGGTACCGGCCAGTGTGCCGAGCGTAGCGGCGAGGATGCCGCCGGCGGCGGGCTCATACGTGGCGGTGGCTGCAAGCGCGCCAACGAGGGCACCAAAGACGAGGCGGGCGGCTAATGCGCCCGGGGCTTTGCGGCTGGGTGTTTGGGGGAGTGTGTCGCCGATGTACTCGCCGACGGCAAAGCCGGTAAAGACTAGAGCGGAGACGAGATAGGTGATCCACACGGCCCATCCGTGTTCCGGCAGATAGCCCAGCCAGGCGGCCCAGCACAGGACGGCGATGGCGGTCATGGTGCGAGCGCCGGTGGCCATGCCCAAAAGGAAGATCCACTCCAACGAAAGCCCTCCGGGCCTACCCTGTTGGGGGTACGCGGTTGTTGGTGGCTGAGGCCGGGCGACGTTGGTGAGGCCCGGTTTCGGTCAGGCGAGCAGTGCTGCGGGTTCGTCCTGCCGCAGCCAGCCGTAGAGCGGGTAGGATTCGGCCAACTCGCGGACGCGTCCGCGTAGGGTACGCAGACGGGCCTCGTCGTGGCGATGAGTGAGGGCTTCTGCGATCCAGGCGGCGATGGTGCGCATGTCGACCTCGTCCATGCCGCGGGTGGTGAGGGCGGGCGTGCCGATGCGGATGCCGGACGGTTTGAGGGGCGGATTGGTGTCGTAGGGGATCGCGTTCTTGTTCACCGTGATGCCGGCCAGGCCGAGCGCTGCTTCGGCTTCGGAGCCCAGCATGCCGGCGCCCTTGGCGAAGACATCGATGAGAACGACGTGGGTGTCGGTGCCGCCGGAGATGACGCGGAAGCCGTGCCCGGCGAGCGCGTCGGCGAGGGCCTGGGCGTTGCGCACAATCTGGGCAGCGTAGGTCTTGAACTCGGGCCGAAGGGCTTCGCCGAAGGCGACGGCTTTGGCGGCAATGACGTGGACGAGGGGACCGCCTTGCTGGCCTGGGAAGACGCTGCGATCCATGGATTGGGCTAGGTCGGCGTTGCAGAGAATGAGGCCGGAGCGGGGGCCGCGCAGGGTTTTGTGCGTGGTGGTGGTGACGACGTGGGCGTGCGGGACGGGCGAGGGGTGGACGCCGCCGGCGACGAGGCCGGCAAAGTGGGCCATGTCGATGAGCAACCTGGCCCCGACCTTGTCGGCGATGACGCGAAGGCGGGGGAAGTCGAACTGGCGCGGATAGGCGGAACCGCCGCCGACGATGAGCTTGGGTTTTTCGAGTGCGGCCTGTGCTTCGAGCTGGTCGTAGTCGATGGTTTCTGTGTCGGCGCGGACCTTGTAGCCGGCGATGCGGTAGAGCTTGCCGGAGAAGTTGAGCTTGTGGCCGTGGGTGAGGTGGCCGCCGTGGGCGAGGTCCAGGCCGAGGATGGTGTCGCCGGGCTCGAGCAGCGTCATGTAGGCAGCGGCGTTGGCCTGGGAGCCGGAGTGCGGCTGAACGTTGGCGTGTTCGGCGCCGAAGAGCTGTTTGGCGCGGTCGCGCGCGACGGTTTCGACGACGTCGGCGTACTCGCAGCCGCCGTAGTAGCGCTTGCTGGGGTAGCCTTCGGCGTATTTGTTGGTGAAGACGGAGCCGGCGGCTTCGAGGACGGCGCGTGAGACGAAGTTCTCGCTGGCGATCATTTCCAGGCCGTCGTGCTGACGGACTGTCTCATTTTCGATCGCTCGGGCGATCTCGGGGTCGGCGTCGGCGAGGGGAAGATCGCTGCGGATCGGCATGTTTTACAGTGTATCGCGGGCGTTTTGAGGCCTTGCAGGACGGATGGGGGGAGAACCCGGACGGTTCGGACGACTCCCCATTTCGTGGTATGGCGAACGCGAAAGGGTTTAGGCATTCTTAGCTTGCATGCAGATCGGCACCGGGCGCATTTGAGACCGGTTGCTGTTCTGCCTGAATTCCCGTCGCTTTGGCTTACCCTACGCGCCGACTCGGAGATGTTGCCTTGGCTGCCCAGATTCTTCCTTTTCGTTCTCTTGAGTCGGCCCAAAGACGGCCGAGTTTCGTTGTTGGCTCCGTTGCTCTGCAGGAGAAGGCCAGGGACCGTGCTTCGTCTAGGGTGCTCACCATGGCCAGGCCGGCGCACCGACGGGCGGCGCCACGTGTCAAGCATGATGCCGGAAGCCTACTGGTTAAAGTCGAGCAGGAAATGGCGGAAGGATACCTGGAGGTGGAGATCACGGGGATCTCGCTTTGTCGGTTGGCAGCCGCGTACCGTGTGATGTTTCGGGATGCGTGGGCGCATACCGTGGACGGCGTGCGTTCGTGGCTGCGACCGACGCCTGCGCTCTGAGCCCAAGTGCGATTTCTGACCACGTGAATGCGCGGGACGCGTAGCCTACAGGAAGTTAAGGAGGCGAGCGTGCGTAAGACTTTCGTAGGCGTGGGGATAGGTCTGTGGATGGCGGTAGCGATGCAGGCGCAACAGGCGGCTGGACCGAGTGGGCCTGGAGCCGAGGCGCAGCGGGCCTACAACGGGGTGAAGGCGAACATCCTGAAGGCGGCCAACAATATGCCCGCCGATAGTTACGGGTACAAGCCCACGCCCGATATCCGGACGTTTGCGCGGGTGGTGAACCATGTGACTGAGGCGCAACTGCGCTCGTGCGGTGCATTGAATGGTGGGACCGAGAACGCGGTGACGGTGCCGCCGGAGACAGCGGACAAAGCGGCAATTGTGCAGGCGTTGGAAGGAGCGTTCGCGTCCTGCGACAAAGCTTTTGCTTCGTTGACGGAAGCCAACGCGCTGGAGTTGCTGCCTTTGGGGCCAGCGGGCAAGCGATCCCGCATCGGGCTGCTGTGGGGAACGGTGTCCCATGACAACGAGCAGTACGCCACCCTGGCGCTCTACATGCGGCTGAAGGGCCTGACTCCGCCGAGCAGCGAAAAGTAGGCGCTCGCATGCATCTCACGGGTAGGTGTGAGGGGAGCGTGGGGCATGGGGAACGGAAACAGCCTTGGACTGCTGAGCCGCGTCGGGCAGGCGTTGGTTGCGATGGTCTTTTGCAGTGGACTGACAGGCTGCCTGGTGATCGGCGGTTCCAGCCGGGGTGGGTTCTTTATGTGGCCGGGTGGGTTCGGTCTCC
The DNA here is from genome assembly GCA_964245045.1 of uncultured Acidobacteriaceae bacterium. GTDB lineage: Bacteria > Acidobacteriota > Terriglobia > Terriglobales > Acidobacteriaceae > Granulicella. The sequence goes on from CAXTLD010000067.1 coordinate 16,288, forward strand.
TGCTGATGCTAGCGTTGCTTTTCTTCTTGAATCGGCGCCGCTGAGGCGAGTTCGAGAGACGCCGTATGCGTTTGTTGGTCACTGTTTCGTGTCTTTTGGCGGCTTTGCTGATGGCCGCACCCGCCCGCGCCGCCGAGACAGCGGCAGAACGGGCTGCGTCGGCGTATGCAAGGCAGGAGGTTGCCCATGCTGTCCCGCATGGGAATCTACCCGACTACAGCTTGCCGCCTGTGGAGTTGGCGAAGGCGCAGCACCTGGCGGCGGTGCGTCGGACGACGCACTTTGCTGACGAGATCTGGGGCGTTCTTAAGCTGGTGCTGTTTTTGTGGGTGGGCGCGATTGCGACGATGCGCGATCTGGCTGTGCGCGTAAGTCGGAGGCGATTGCTGCAGGCGTATAGCTTTGCCTTTCTGTTCCTGCTTGCTGCGCTCTTGCTGGATCTTCCGCTGGATGTGTATCTGCACCATGTGTCGCAGGTGTATGGGCTTTCGGTTCAGGGCTGGGCGGGCTGGATCGCGGACCGCGGGAAGTCGTTTCTGTTGGAATGGCTAGTGGGTGGTTTGCTGTGTTGGCTGCTGCTGTGGACGATACGGCGGCTGCCGCGCAGGTGGTGGTTGGCGTTCTGGGCGTGCACGGTGCCGCTGACGATCTTTGGGCTGTTCGTGGCACCGTATGTGGAGCCTGTGTTCTTCCACTACGAGCCACTGAGTCAGTCCAATCCGGAGTTGGTGCGGCGGCTTGAGGCGGTGGTGCGGAAGGGCCATATGGACATCCCACCCGAGCGGATGTTTCTTATGCAGGCCTCCTCCAAGTTGACGACGCTGAACGCAGATGTGGAAGGGTTTGGCCACAGCAAGCGCGTGGTGGTGTGGGACACCGCGGTGCGGCGGTTGACCCCGGACGAGATTCTGTTTGTATTTGGGCATGAGTCTGGGCATTACGTGCTCGGTCACATTGTGCGAGGCCTCCTGCTGAGTTTCATCGGCAGCTTTTTGCTTTTCTTTAGTGGATTTTTTGTGCTGCGATGGCTGCTGGCCCGTTTGGGTGCGCGCTGGCGGGTCCCCTCCCAGGAGGACTGGGGTGTCGCCGTCGTGTTGCTGCTGGTGCTGGCGGTATTCAGCGCGGTGCTGGAGCCGGTGACGGCGGCGATCTCGCGGCGGCAGGAGCACGCGGCCGATGTGTACGGGCAGGAAGCCATCCACGGTCTGGTGGCGGATCCGCAGACGACGGCGCAGGCTACCTTTGCTGTGCTGGGCGCGACGTCGCTGGCGGACCCAAACCCGTCTCGCTGGTACGAGGCTTGGACGTACGACCATCCGGCTACGGGACGGCGGGCGGCGTTCGCGAAGGCCTATAACCCCTGGGTGAACGGGTTTGTGCCGCGGTATTTCGTGTCGGGGGCCGAGGGCCGGTAGCTAGGTTGGAAACGGGTGACCGCACCCGGGTTTCGGGGAGCTACCTTAGCGGCTAAAGCCGCGTTGCTTCTGGGCTAGGTATGGCACGGCTGAAGCCGTGCCCCTTCGAAGCCACGGGTGATTGAAGGGTTCCTAGCTGTTGAATCTCAACACCTGCTCTGTTAAGGACGCGCCGTTGGCGCTGGTGGAGGTGGTGCTTGGGTGACCGTATAAATGGGGCTTTCAGCCCTGGGCGCGTTTGTGGGTTGTACCTAGGCCTTCGGCCTAGGCTAGGGTAGGACGCGCCGTTGGCGCTTTGGTGCGGTGGTGAGCCTGGGTGCGGTGGTGGCGCTTGGGTGCCGGAGGCGGGCTTGATGCCAGAGAGGTGCCCTGGGTATCGTATAGATCGGGCCTTCAGCCCTGTAACCGTGTGGCGGAGGCTACCTAGGCCTTCGGCCTAGGCTAGGGTAGGACGCGCCGTTGGCGCTTGGGTGCGGTGGTGAGCCTGGGTGCGGTTGTGGGCTTGATGCCAGAGGTGCTCTGGACCACCGTATAGATCGGGCTTTCAGCCCTGTAACCGTGTGGCGGAGGCTACCTAGGCCTTCGGCCTAGGCTAGGATAGGACGCGCCGTTGGTGCTGGGGGCGAGCTTCGCTGTGGCTCAGGCTGGGCCTGATGAGGTTGGAGGACCGCGGGTTGGAGGTGCGAGAACTTTACCTCAGCGTTGAAAGCCGCGTTCTTCGGAGCCAGTTATGGCACGGCTGAAGCCTTGCCCCTTCGAGCCACGAGCGATTCAGAGTTCCGCAGGCCGCGACCGAGGGCGTGCTAGTGAGGGGGGGGAGTGCAGGAGACTGGGCTGTGCCTCTACGGACCGATGGGCTGTGCCTCGTGACGGTGCGAGGGACGGATTAGGATGGACCCATGCCGGACCCGACTTCGCCTGACTGCCTGTTCTGCAAGATCGTTGCAGGCGAGATTGCTGCCAAACGGCTCCATGAGACGGCGGAGGTGTTGGCCTTTGCCGACCTCCATCCGCAGGCGCCGGTGCATGTGTTGGTGATCCCGAAGCGACACATCGCCTCGCACGCGCATGCTTTGCCGGAGGATTCGGCGCTGCTGGGGAGGATTTTTGCGGAGGCGGGGGAGATCGCCCGGGCGCAGGGGCTTGCGCGGGGGTACAGGCTGGTGGTGAACACCGGCCCGGACGGTGGGCAGACGGTGGACCATCTCCATGTACACATTCTGGGTGGGCGTGCGATGGGCTGGCCTCCGGGGTAGACGTGCGTTGGGGTGCCAGCGCGGCGGCGATAGGCTACTTTTTCGCGAACAGGTTTTCCGCGTAGGCCTTGGCGAAGGCGCCGGCGACGTAGAACAGGCACGCGGGATTGTTCTCGAAGACGCTGTAGCGGTCGCGGATCTCCTTCTCAATGGCTTTGGATTGGGCGGAACGCGAAGCGCGGAGGTGATAGAGGGTGCGTCCGTACTGCTTCCAGGTGAGACGTTTCAGGTGCGGGAAGTCGCGGTTGATGTGAAAGCTGGTGCGGGCGCTTTGGCGAGCGAGCTTGATGAGGCCCTCCGTGCCGCCAGCCTCCTGCAACATGGTGCCGGCGTTGCTGCCGTGGATGCGCTGGGTGGTGAGCAGCTCCGGGGTGAGCAGCACGGGGTACCTGGAAAGGACGGCCCACTTCATGTAGTTGTCGATGCCCATGTTGATGTCTTCGGGCAGGGGGAGCAGGTATTCGAAGACGTCGCGGCGAAAGCAGAGGCCGGAGTGCGCAGGGAGCGAGACGGACAGGCTGCCGCGCTGGGCTAGCTTGCGATCGTCGACGAGGGTGCGCTTGGGGATGTAGGGCGCGGCGAAGTCGAGCGGCTGGCCGTCGACGGTGCAATAGCTGAGGTCGTGGGCGATCATGCCGGCGTCGGGGTACTCGGCGGCGAGGGCCATGAGCTGGCGGATCTTGTCGGGGTGGAAGAAGTCGTCGGAGTCGAGCAGAAAGATCCACTCGCCTTTGCTGAGGGTGAAGCCCGCGTTGAGCGTGGAGGCCTGGCCGTGGTTTTCCTGGAGGATGGGGGTGACCTTGTCCCCGAAGGAGGCGATGACGTCGCGGGAGTTGTCTTTGGAGCCGTCGTCGACGACGATGATTTCGACGTTGGGGTAGGTTTGCGCGATGACGCTTTCGAGGCATTGGCCGAGGAAGCGGCCATAGTTATAGTTGTCGATCAGAACAGAGACGGGAGGAGACTGTGGCATCCGAGTGCCCTCGTTCAGGATTTCTGAGATGGAGGTTGCTCCTTATTATCGTCGAGAGCTCCGGCGAGGGGCACTGGACGATTGGACGGGGTGACCGCGTGTGGGCTCCACGGTAGCCGCAAGTGTGCGCACAAAGGTAACCCTTGTGGAGGTAACTACTTGATCACAACAAACAGATGGGGGACGGGTCTGCTCTGGTAGACTTCTCGTCTGTCGAGAACGGACGCCCTTGCAGAGCTTGATGTTGGGGTCAAAGGTAGGGTTTTATGAAGGCGGGTTCCTTTAGGTGGTGCGGCAGGTTTCTGGCGTGCGCGG
>CAXTLD010000068.1:0-20170 GCA_964245045.1 uncultured Acidobacteriaceae bacterium
TGGGTATGGTCTCAACGGCACCCCTGCACGCTATAGTGTCCTCTGGCGATCTCCGCGGCCTTGCTCGGGCCTGCGGCCATGAAGCTGGTGTACAAACGGAGCTCAACTTCGACGGCCACGGCGGCCTCAACGGCCCTGGCGGAGCCTGAGGAGGCGTACGCCCCCGCGACGGTGCCGGAGCCCACCCCCGCGCCGGTGGGCGCGCTGCACCGTGGTCCGTCGCAGGAACCTCAGCCGCTGGATCTGCCCACCGAAGACGACTACCAGCCCCAGCGTGGGTCGTATCGCATGCGTCTGCGCGGAGGCCTGCCCCGCAGCATTGCCGGTCGCGTTCTGGTCTCTGCCGGTGCGCTCAGCATCCTAGGCATTGTGACGCTGGCCGTGGCCGGCACGCGGCAGTTCCTTCTCCACGATCCTCGCTTCACCCTTACGACAGCGAGCGAGATCGCCGTCGAGGGCAACGCTCACATCTCGCGCGGGGACGTGCTGGGCGTTTTTGGCGCCGATCTTGAGCGCAATATCTTCCGCGTCCCGCTGGACGAGCGCCGTGCGGACCTCGAGCGCCTGCCCTGGGTGGCGCACGCGACGATCGAGCGTCTGTTGCCGCACCAACTGCGCGTACGTGTGCTTGAGCGCACACCGATCGCCTTTGTCCGCCAGGGATCGCACATCGGTCTGGTCGACGCGGACGGCGTTCTGCTGGATATGCCGCCGGAGTCGGCCGGCGATCCGCACTACTCGTTCCCGGTGCTCACCGGTCTCGCGCCCAACGACACGCCGGAGGAGCGCACCGCCCGCATGGAGGTGTACCGGCGGTTCATGGCCGGCCTTGACAGCGGCGGCGAGCGACGCACACAGGCCTTGAGCGAAGTGGATGTGAGTAACCCGGAAGACGTGAAGGCATTGGTTACGCTGGACGGCGCTGACGTGCTGGTGCACTTTGGCGACGAGGACTTCCTCAAGCGCTTTGGAGCGTTTCAGCAACACCTGCCGGAGTGGCGGACCCAGTATCCCAAGCTTGCTGCCGCCGACATGCGCTACGAGCGCCAGGTGGTGCTGGAGATGCAGGGAAACGTGACGCCTTTGACCTCTGAGGGCCCACTTCCGCCGGATGCCGGCGTCAAGCCTGCCCCTGTGAGCCCGGCGAACCACATGCAGCCGAAGCGGCAAGCCGTAGACGCGCGAAGGGCCCACGCGCTCGCGGCGCACAGGGCAGCCGAACACGCAAGAATGAGATCTGGGGAGAGGCGGTAAACGCATGAACGGCAAAGAGCAAAACCTGATCACCGTGCTGGATGCCGGAACCTCCAAGAGCGCGGTGCTTGTGGCCGAGGTCAACGGCGGCATACGCTACCGGGGCCACGGCGTGGAGGTGTCCAAGGGCATGCGCCGGGGCATGATCGCGGACCTGGCTCCGGCCGCGGAGGTGATCGATCGCGCGGCGTTGGCCGCGGAGCGCGCCACCAAGGCGCCAATCGAGCACGCGGTGGTGGGGATCGGCGGCCCGCACATCCGCGGGATGAACTCCCAGGGCGGCATCTCCATGGGCAGCCGCATGAAGGAGATCACGCGCGAGGACGTGCGTTCGGCCATCGATCGCGCCCGCTCCGTCGGGCTCGCCCCGGACCGCGAGGTGCTGCATCTGCTGCCGCAACAGTTCATCCTGGACGACCAGGCCGGCATCCATGACCCGGTAGGCATGGTGGGCAACCGGCTGGAGGTCAACCTCCACCTGTCTACCTGTTCCGGCTCCGCATCGCAGAGCGTGGTCACCTGTGCCAACAAGGCCGGGTTGGAAGTGGTCGACACGGTGTTTGAGGGCATCGCCTCGGCCGAAGCGGTATTGCATCCGGACGAGCGCGAACTCGGCGTCTGCCTGGCCGACATCGGCGCCAGCTCGACCGAGATCGTCGTGTACTTCGAGAGTGCCGTGGCGCACACCGCCGTGTTGCCCATCGGCGGCGACCACTTTACCAATGACCTCGCTGTTGGCTTGCATGTGGGCGTGGAAGAGGCCGAGCTGCTGAAACGGCAGTATGGCCACTGCGTGGTTACGGCCGTTCCGCAGCTGAATGAGATCGAGATCGGCGGCGACCTTTCCGTCGGCGGGCAAGGGGCGCGGATGGTGCGGCAACGATTCCTGGCCGAAATCCTGGAACCGCGCGCCCGCGAGCTGCTGACCATGTTGCGCGACAACCTGCGCACCGGCGGCGTGCTGGAGGCCATGGGTACGGGTTGCGTGTTCACCGGCGGCGGCGCGCTGCTGCAAGGCCTTCTGGACCACGCCGAAAGCCTGATACGCGTGCCCGCGCGCATCGGCTACCCGGTGCCGCTGTCCGGGATGCCGCAAGAACTGGCCCGCCCCGAGTTTTCCACGCTCATCGGCATGCTGCTCTACACGCACCGCACGCAGATTCGCAAGGCCAACGAGGAGCAGGGGTTAATGCAGAAGATTCAGGGGATGTTTAAGGGGAGTTTTTAGCCGACATAGGCGACTCCTTTGGCATCAGGCCCGAATGAGGCTGAGGCCGGCATCGACGTACGGCTTTGTCGCGGCTTCGGGTACGCTCTTCTCGGTGATGATTCCTGTCACCTCGGCGAGGTGGACGACGAGGTACGGTGAAGCGGCGTTCAGCTTTTCCGCGGAAGCAAGCACGTACGTATCGGCGGCTGCACGGCTCAGGGCACGCTTGATCCCTGCTTCCTCAAAGTCTCCCGTGGTCAGTCCGGTTTGTGGATGGACGCCCGTTACGCCCATAAAGAAGGTGTCTGCTCGTATGGTGCCGATAGCCTCAAGGCAGGCTGCGCCGACAGCAACCACCGAGTGTTTGAACAAGCGACCGCCAAGGAGGATTGTTTCAACGTTTCGATGTTGCAGCAGCTCCAGTGCAATCGTCGGACTGTGCGTCACGACCGTGGCGTGCAGATCGAGCGGTAGATGTCTGGCAATCTCTCGTGAGGTCGTTCCGCCGTCCAGAAGAATGACCTGACCGGTTTGAATCATGGCAGCCGCTGCACGGCCAATCGCCACTTTGCCCTCGTGCCGGATCTCCTCTCGGGCAGCAAAGTTTGCGACCGCCGGAGATGCCGGCAGCGCCCCTCCATGAACGCGCAGCAGAAGGCCTTCTTGCGCCATCTCGCGCAAGTCGCGTCGAATGGTGTCTTCAGAGACACCCAGTTCTTGGCTCAGCTCTTTCGCGACAAGCTTTCCATCCTGCTGGAGGCGGGAAAGCAGCTGCTGCTTGCGGTGGATGGTGAGCACAGTGGCCTCTAAGTTCATTTTGCACGAAAATGCTTGACTCTGCATGAAGCTGCACGATACAGTCACCATCATGCAGAGTCACTCCTACCATTCTGAAACGGAAACGATCCGGGTTAAAGAGGTGAAGGTTCTCTCGCAAGACTGGTACGTGCTGAAGAAGACTCGCTTTGAGCGCCAACGGCGAGATGGCACGTGGCAGGAACTGACCCGTGAAACATACGACCGCGGCAATGGCGCGACAATTCTTCTCTATAACCTCGAACACCGCAGCGTCGTTCTTACGCGCCAGTTTCGGTACCCGGCGTTCGTGAATGGGCACTGCGGCATGTTGATCGAAGCAGCGGCAGGGCTCCTGGACCACGCCAGTCCCGAGGAACGAATCAGAGCCGAGGTGGCAGAGGAAACCGGTTTCCATGTGTTCGACGTCACGCGCATCTTCGACGCGTTTATGAGCCCGGGATCGGTTACGGAACGGCTGCACTTTTTCGTGGCTCCTTACACCAGCAACTGCAAGGCAAGCGACGGTGGAGGGGATGCAACGGAGGGCGAAGACATTGAGGTGCTGGAAATGAGTATCGACGATGCGCTCGGTGCCGTTGCGTCCGGGGCTATCCAGGACGGCAAAACGATCATGCTGCTGCAGTATGCAGCGCTTCACCTGTTTCCGGAGACTGGACGTACAAAATGAACATTTCGTCGTTGATGGTGCTGATTGCTGGTCCTTACCGCTCGGGAACAGGCGACGATCCGGCTCGCATGGCGGAGAACTTCGGAGGCTGGAATCAGCGGCACTGCCGCTCTACCGGGCCGGTCACATCCCGCTAATCGGCGAGTGGCTGGCGTTGCCATTGCTGCGGGAAGCAGGGGCCAAGCAGCCAGGGGACGCCATCTATGACGAGATTCTTTACCCCATTGCGAACAGGCTCCTGTCTCGTTGCGATGGTGTTCTTCGCTTACCCGGAGCGTCGAAGGGTGCGGATGAGGATGTCAGGCTAGCTCACGAACGAGGGCTGCACGTCTGGTACAGCCTCGATGACGTGCCGGGGTGCGCACCGTAGCTGGATGCGAAAGCAGAACGCGTCTTCGCGGAACTTGCTTCCGTCGCGTGGGCAGCGAGGGTCTCACAGGTAGAATGGAGTTCATGTTGTTTCGCAAGTTGCTGCCTGTCTTTGCCGCCGCGGCGGTGCTTTCTTCGCTGCCGGCCCGCGCGCAGTTCGGCGTCTATGGTGAGATCACGGGACAGCGTTTTGGCGGCATTACGTGCCCTACGTTCGCGGCGCCGTGTGCGGCTGGCGGTGGTCACGCGCAGAACTACGGTGGCACCTTTGGCGCCTTCTACGATATTCGCGACATTGGCCCGGTGAAGCTCGGCGCCGATGTGCGCGGCGAGGTCTTTACCTCCAACAAGCGCGCGGACAGTTCGGCCGGCGGGGCGGGCATTTTCCGCCAGTACGACGTGCTGGGCGGTGTGCGCGCCACGGTGGCCACGCCCATATCCTGGCTGCGACCCTACGCCGAGATCGCCGTCGGGTACACGCGCAACAACGCCAGCGGCACCTACACCCAGACCACCACCGTGAACAACACGCTGAACCCGCCCACCACGTTCAGCTCGGTCACGTTTAACCCGCTGGTGTATGCGAATCAGCCGCTGATCAAAGGCCTGATCGGCGCCGATATTCACGTTTCGCCACACTTCGAGATTCGCGCGATCGAGCTCGGGTTGGGGGAGGCGCTCGGCAGCACGACCACAGTCGTTGCCACGACCAACACCGTCTCCGCCAGTGGCACCACGTCGACCAGCACGACGCTTGCATCCAGTCCAGACACGCACGGGATCGCTTCGGTGGGGGCGGGTGTCGTGTTTCGGTTCCCGTAGATCGGATCGTAGAGCCGGACGGTTAGCGACCAACGTCCGCGACCCGAATCCAACTAGGTACAGGGCGTCGCGCCCCCCGAAGGATGCCGCGCCGGTTTCGGTCGATTCTCATGCAGAATCAGAGTCGACGTACTTCCTTTCCCAGCAGGAGTTTCCATGTCGCATCCGGCCGATGACGCCCTTCGCATTCACTACCACGACGAAACCCGGCGCAGCGCTCGCATCAAGGTCATTGGCGTCGGCGGAGGCGGCAATAACGCCGTGAACCGCATGATCGCGGCCAAGGTGGAGGGCGTCGAGTTCATCGCCGCCAACACCGACGCGCAGGCACTCGAGAGCTCGAACGCGCCCGTGAAGCTGCAGCTGGGGGTGAAGCTGACTGCCGGGCTGGGCGCCGGGGCGAACCCGGACATCGGCCGACGCGCGGCGCTTGAGGATTCGGACAAGATTATTGAGGCGCTGGAAGGCGCGGACATGGTCTTTGTGACGGCCGGCTTGGGCGGCGGCACGGGCACAGGCGCGGCGCCGGTCATTGCCTCGCTCGCCAGCGAGATGGGCGCGCTAACCGTGGCTGTGGTGACCCGGCCCTTCGGCTTTGAAGGCAAGCGGCGCATGATGCAGGCTGAGCGCGGCATGCAGGAGCTGCTGGAGTCGGTGGACACCCTGATCGTGATCCCCAACGAGAAGCTCCTGGCCGTGGCCAAGGACGCGGGCTTTTTTGAGAGCTTCCGCATCGCCGACGATGTGTTGCGGCAAGGCGTGCAGGGCATTTCGGACATCATCACCATCCCCGGCGTGATCAATCGCGACTTCGCGGACGTTAAAACCACCATGGCGGGCATGGGGTATTCGGTGATGGGGACGGCGGTGCGGTCGGGCCCGGATCGCGCCAAGGAAGCCGCCACGGCTGCAATGGCCTCGCCCTTGTTGGAGTCCGGCGCGATCGACGGCGCGCGCGGCATCCTGATCAACATCACCGGCACCAGCTCGCTCAAGCTCACCGAGGTGAACGAGGCCTCGACCATCATCCAAAATGCCGCGCATGAGGACGCAAACATCATCTTCGGCGCCGTGCTCGACGAGACGATGGGCGATGAGGTGAAGATCACGGTGATCGCGACCGGCTTCCGTGAGGCACAGCCGCAGCGCCGCGAGCGGATGCTCGGCAGCATTCCACTAGTGGACGCCTCGACCGCTTCGGGAGAGAGCTTCACGCCGCGGGTTTCGCCGCGGATCTCCTCGGCTCCCTTTGCGAGCGAGGTCGCGCCACCGAACAGCTCCGGCAATGCAACGAGAGTGATCTCGCCGGAACCGATCTGGCGAAGCACTCCGGTCGCGGAAGAGCCTGAAGTGAGAACGATCCCGGTGGTGCGGTCGGCAACCTCGGCGAGCTTGGGAGGCCAGTCCAATGAGCCAGCCCAGCCCTCGGCCGGCTGGGAACGGTCTCCAACAGGAGCCGCTTCCGGTCCAGGCCGTGTCGCCGTGTTGGCAACGGATGCTGTGCCGTCCAAACTTAGCGCACAAGCTCCCCCGGAGCTGTTGCCCGTGCCTGCGTCGGTCTTTGACGACGATTTTTTTACCAAGGGCAACGAGGAACTGCGGGCGGGTGCAGCTCCGGAGCAAATGGGGACTAAAGAAATTCCGAAACCTGCCGATACAGTTCTAGAGCCCCGATCTGCGCCACTTCGGGCGGAGTCTCGGGTTCCCACTTTCGCGGGCTACGCCGGGGAGTCCCCAACCCGTCCGGCAGAGTCTGACGAGCTCGATATCCCGGCGTTTCTGCGCCGCAACCATTAAGGTCCGACCTGTGCTGAAACTTCGTTCGTATGCTGTGTGGCTGTTGCTGTGTTGCAATTTGATGGCCTCTGCGGCCGGGCACCGGCGCGTGACGTCGCACCCCGGTCGCGCTAGCCTCGCTCATGCCGGTCGGACGCGGGTCTCTGCCGGCACTGCCCGTGGGACGCTCAGGCCGCGGCGGGGCCGGGACGGCCGCCGTGTGCTGGTGCGGACGTTTCATGCCCCGGGTGAGCGTTTCTATGCGTCCAGCTTCGTCGAAGATCCGATCCTGCAGACCGCCGGGGACGTGACTGCGGGCGAGGATCCGGTGGTACGCGCGGCCGCGCTGCAAGCTCTGGGCAACATGAACGGGACGGCGCTTGCGATCGATCCGTCCAGCGGACGCATCCTGGCGATGGTCAACCAGAGGCTGGCGCTGAGCTCCGGGGCCGAGCCCTGTTCTACCATCAAGGTTGCGGTGGCATTGGCCGCTCTGAAGGAAGGGCTGGTCAAGGCCGATACGCCCGTAAACCTGGGCGGCCACTACTCGCTCGATCTCACCACGGCGCTGGCGCGCAGCGTGAACCTGTACTTCGAGGTGCTGGGCCGGGCCATGGGGTTTGAGCGCGTCAAGCACTACGCCAACGAGTTCGGCTTGGGCGAGCTTGCCGGTTACGGCATTCAGGGCGAGCAACTCGGCACGTACCCCGATACCGAACTACCGCATAACATGGGCGGGGTCGGCCGCATGTGTTCGTTTGGCGAGAGCATCTCCATGACGCCGCTGCAGTTGGGCGCGCTGGTGTCGGCCATCGCCAACGGTGGAACGCTCTACTACTTGCAGCACCCCACCAGCCCGCAGCAGGTCACGGCGTTTCAGCCCAAGGTGAAGCGCCTTCTGGACATCCAGGACGTCATCCCGCAAATCCTCCCCGGGATGAGCGGCGCGGTGAACTGGGGGACGGCGCGGTCGCTCAAGAGCAACTTCGTGGAGTTTCCCGTCTTCGGCAAAACCGGCACCTGCTCCAATAACGGCACCCGTTTTGGGTGGTTTGTGTCCTATGGCAACGCGCCTACCGGACGCATTGTGACAGTGATCTTTCTGGAGGGTGGGCGACCGACCTTTGGGCCCAAGGCCGCCGAACTCACCGGCGCGTTCTACCGCGCGCTGTATGACCGCAACTACTTTGTCCCCCGGACCCCGGCTACGGTGGCGTACGGGAGCGTTTCAGGTCGGTAACGCCCTGTGAAGTCCCGCAATGTGGTGCGAGACGTGCGTCGCCGCATCTTAGTGCATGAGGGCAGTATGGAGATTGTGACCGCGGAAGAGATGGGCGCCGCCGACCGGCGCTCGGTCGAGCTGGGCGTCCCTGTGGCTAGCCTCATGGAGAACGCCGGCCGCTCGGTGGCGCGCTTTGCGTTGCGGCATGGCCCTGCGGAGGGCGTCGTCGTTGCCCTTTGCGGGAGGGGCAATAACGGGGGCGATGGTATGGTCGCGGCCCTCCACCTTGCCACGGCGGGCAGGCAGGTGCGCATCGCGCTGCTTGGGTCCCGGAGCGATCTCCGTGAGCCCGTCCTGCCTGTGTACGATCGCGTCGCGGGCACGTCCGTTGACTTGCGCGAGATCGCGGACGAGGGGGGCCTCCAGCTTGCCCTTGAGGGCGCAGCCCTGGTTTTGGACGCCGTAGTCGGCACCGGGTTTAAGCCGCCGTTACGCGGGCTTGCCGCGAACGCACGCGATCTGCTGGCTGCAATGCGCGTCCCGGTTCTCGCGGTCGATCTGCCGAGTGGATGGGACGCGGACGCGACCGCGATGCGTGCGTCCTCACCGACCTCCAGGGAAGGAAGCGAGGCGTTTCGCGCCGACGCCTGCGTCACCTTCGCCGCGCCCAAGCCGGCGCAGGTGTTCGGCCACCTGACGCCGGGCAAGACGTTTGCGCCGGTGGTGGTCGCCGACATCGGCACACCCGCGGACGCGCTTAGCTCGCGCAGCGGCCTGTGCTGGGCCGGGTCCTCCAAGGCCGTTGCCGAGATCCCTCGCAGCGTGGACGGCAACAAGGGCAAGTTCGGCCACGTGTTGCTCCTGGGTGGGGCCTTCGGCAAATCCGGCGCGCCTTCCATGATGAGCCTGGCCGCGCTGCGCACCGGCGCGGGGCTGGTGACTGCCGCCGTTCCACGCTCCATCCTTCTCGAAGTCGCGCGGATTACGCCCGAGCTCATGACGACGCCGCTTGAGGCGGACGAGAGCACCGGCCTTGACCTTGCCGTCCTCGAACCCGAGCCGCTGGCGAAGCTGCTCAAGGGCATCAAGGTGGTCGGCATCGGCCCTGGGCTCGGGCAGGAAGGCACGACTCCCGCGTTTGTGCGCCGCTTCGTGCAGGAAGTGACGCTTCCGCTGGTCATTGATGCCGATGCGCTGAACGCGTTTGCCGGCCACACCGATCTGCTCAAGCAAGCCGCGGCCGCGAAGGACGAGCACGGGCAGCCGCGCACATTGGTGCTCACGCCGCACCCAGGCGAGATGGCTCGGTTACTTGGGAATACCGTCAAGGAGGTGGAAGCGGACCGCGTCGGCATTGCGCGCCGCTTTGCGACCGAGCATGGAGTCATTCTGGTCCTGAAGGGCTGGCGTACGCTGATCGCGCACCCGGATGGTCGCATCGCCGTGAACTCCACCGGCAATCCATCGATGGCCAAGGGCGGCAGCGGCGACATCCTGACCGGCGTCGTCAGCGCCATGGTCGCGCAGTACCCCGATCACTTCGGCGAGGCTGTGGAAGCCGCGGTCTTCCTTCACGGCCTAGCCGGTGACTTCGCCTGTCTTGCGCAAGACGAGCACACCGTACTTGCAACGGACACCGTCGCCCACCTCGCGCGGGCGTTTCGCAGCCGGGTACGCGATGCGGACGGGTTTACCTGGATCGCCGGTACGGCCACGAACGGCACTGACGCTTCGGCTACCGCAGCGAGGGGTCTCTGATGGAGTTCAATCGCGAGAAGCGGCTTCGGACCCGCAGCGAAGCGGGTACGCTCGGGCTAGGAGATCTGCTCGGTGAGCTCCTTCGTCCACCCAAGCTGGTCCTGCTGCGCGGCGACCTGGGAGCCGGCAAGACGACGTTGGTCAAAGGTCTTGTGGCCGCCCTGGGCGCTGCCGACCTGGAAACGGTAACCAGTCCGACGTTTACGCTCGTGCACGAGTACAAGGGGCACAGGGTACGTGTATTTCACCTGGATCTGTATCGTCTCGAGAGCGAGGCCGGACTGGAGGGCATCGGTCTATGGGAGATCCTGGACGCCGGGGATGGGCTGGTCCTGGTGGAGTGGGGCGAGCGTTTTCCGGCGCTTGTCGCCCGCGCAGACGCCGAGATTGCGATCACGGCGGGGGAAAACGAGACCGAGCGGCTGTTTCATCTACGCTGGCGCGAAGTTTAGCTGCTCGATCACGCTAGCGCGGCGTAGCCAAAGTTTTCGTAGCGGGCAGCGGTTAGGTAAAGTCATTGCCCGCTCGCCATCCCTGCCGGGACCAGACGCAAAAAGGCCACGCCCATAGCGTGGCCTTTGCCTTCGGACGGCGCCGGTTAGCGCCGACGGCGTGTGGCTTTGTCCTGGGCTTCCGTTTGAGCACGGATGCCGATAAAGCTAGGAACAAACACAGTGGCTGCGAAGGCGGTGGCAACAAGTAGTTGGTACATACATAACTCCTCTTTGGCGCCGCGAACATCGCTGCGGCACACAAGACGAACATCGTTGATCGGTGATGTGACTTCAGCGGGGGCGGGCATCAGGTCAAGACTGAGCCGTCACGCACGCTGGCATGTGAGGTTGGGAGCGGTGTTTCTGTTGGCGCTCGGTTCGCGGTGCCTGTGAAGGTCCTGCGTTCCTTGCTCCCATAACCCTCTGCTTATAAGACTAGCAGGGTCTCGGAAAGTTTCGTGATTTACGCGTGAAAATGGAACAAAAGTTGTATCAGTTGACAACCATACGGTAGAGAGCGCATACTTCGTCTCCCGTGGAGCCGTATTCGTCCTGCTGCGCTATGGCCTGGAGATCGGCGACATGGTCGGCGGCGCTCATCGGCACACGACCAATCCACAGCCGCCGCAGCCCGGGCTCGCGGTCTAGTAGGGAGTCATGCTCCGCGTTGACATACACGAGGTCGAAGGGGCGTGTATGTGCCCGCAGCGAACGCTGGACGTGCAGTAGAAAGCGCCGCAGCAGCTTTCCCTCAAACGGATGAAACAGGTAAGCGAGCGTAGGTTCGGGCGGCAGTGGATGCCTGGTTGCGTCGGCGTGATGCAGCACGCAGGGGGCCAACGGCTCAGCGGCAGGATCGCGGCCCCACAGCGTGAGATTGCGGGCGGCAATGGCCGCGAGTTCCGCATTCAGCTCGACCCCTTCCACGCGGAGAAAGGGATGCTGGCTGGCCAGCAGCATGGCACGGCCCTTGCCGGCGCCGACGTCCAGAAAGACAGTTTGCTCGATCGGCTGCAGCGGGGCGCATTCGCGCAGCCACAGGTCGATGACGCCGTGCAGGATGCTGGGCGCGACGGCGTAGTAGGCGGTAAGGTCCCCGGCGGCAACGCCCGTGCCGGCCGCGATCTCCGTTCCGGGCAGCAACCCGGAGGTGTCCACCCCATGCCGCCGGTCGAAGGGGTGAACAGGCGAGGCAAACCGGCGCGAGCTCGTCATCAGCGCCCCTGGAGGATGGGAAAGAGCGCCGGGAGCACGGTGACCTCGGCGCGCGAGATCGTCGGGAGGCCCAAGAGGATGTTCTCTACCGCGGCCTGTAGATGGGCGTTTATAGCGTCGTCGCTGCCGGGTGCGACGAGGACGACGCGGGCCACATACCGCGTGGGCACGCCAACGATACCGGCACCGGGTGCCGTGCGGTCGAGTTCCACTGCGGCGGAACGCACGAGGCCGGCGGCGACGACGTCCCGGCGCAGCGCGGGCACGTAGCAGGACCCCAAAGCCTCGCGCAGGTTCCCTTCGGTGAACATCCGTTCGCCCTAACGCCCGATGTCTCGGTGGCTGGCCGTGCAGCTGTGCACGTGGCTGGTGGCCAACATGGCCATGTCGCCCGGGCGCCCGGAGGCCATGGGAACGCTGTGCCGGTAGTAGAGCAGCCACATCTGGCAGGCGCGCAGGTCGGCGGCCTCCGGGCCGGTCGCCGACTCGCTTTGAGCGCGGAGAGCCTCAAGGGCCGAGGTGAACTGGGCTTCCGGGGCGTCGCGAAGGCCGGCGGCGCGGTCAAAGGCCTGCCAGCCGGGCGAGTTGCTCCCCGGCGTCACCGTAGCGGGGCGATGAGCCGACCGGAAGAGGTTCCACATCCCCAGCAGCAGGACTAGCCCGATCAGAACGTAGTGGCGTGGACGCAGACGCATGGGGTCTCAGTGGGTTCGATCGACAAGGTAGCGCGCCAGGGCCTTCAACGGCTCCGCCGCCTCGCCGAATGGATCGAGCGCGGCAAAGGCGTCGGCGATAAACCGCTGAGCGTTGGCCCGCGATCGTTCGATGCCGAAGACGGCTGGCCATGTGGCCTTGTCGGACGCCGTGTCCTTGCCGGCGGTCTTGCCAAGCTGTTCGGAGCTTTGGGTCATGTCCAGCACGTCATCAACGATCTGAAACGCCAGCCCAGCGTTTTCGCCGAACACGCGCAGACGAGCCACGATGTCCACCTCCGTGCAGGGCAGGGGCGCACCGGAGCCGGCGGTTCCGAGACAGTGGCCCAGGCCGAGCAGACCGCCGGCAACGATGGACGTGGTGATCAGCGCACCGGTCTTCGCGCGGTGAATGCGTTCGACCAGCGCGGCGGTGGGCCGTTGTCCCTCGCCCTCCAGGTCCATAACTTGCCCGCCGATCATGCCCGGAGGCAGCGCGGCCGCGAGGTCTGATCCGGGCGCTGCGCCCACCCCGGTGCCCATGGCGATCGCGACATCGCGCAGAATGGCAACCACGGTGGCCGCGGCGGCGGGCAGCTCTGCGATGGTTTGGAAGGCCAGGGTTTGCAGCGCATCGCCGGCGAGAACCGCAATCGCGTCACCGAAGACGACGTGGCAGGTAGGCTGGCCGCGACGCAGATCGTCGTTATCCAGGGCCGGTAGGTCGTCGTGGATGAGCGAGTAGGTGTGGACCATTTCGATCGCTGCACCGAGCTTGGCGGCGCCCGCGGGCAGGGTGCCGGCGACGCAGCGCGCGGCCTCCAGCACCAGGACCGGTCGCAGGCGCTTGCCGCCGGCAAAGGTGGAGTGGCGCATGGCCCGGTGGAGCGAGTGCGGCTCCACGGTGGCCGGGGGCAGAAGGCTCTCCAGGGCCCCCTCGGTTAGAGCGGCCCCTCGCCTCAAAATTTGCTGCACATCTACACTCATGCGACTAGCGTTTGATTCTACGCGAGAGCCAACCGACGCAGATAAGTACACCCAGCCCACAGGCCGAGAGCGCATCACCCAGCCACACATCGGGCAGCCTGTGCCAGCGGAGCGCCACATCGGACACACCCGCGGGCAACGCCACAGCAAGCAGACCGTCATCGCGTTCCAGGTGAGGCGGGCGTGCGCCGTTCACGGTAAGCCACCAGGCCGGGTAGTCGCGCAGGTTCAGCACCAGCGTTTCGGGGGACTTCAGGTCGAGGTGCAGATGGGTCGGCGCGCGTCCTGAAACGGTCTGTTCGAGCGGCGGCGACTCGTCGTAGTCCTCGGTGGTGGCCGCGGGGTTTGGCACCGTGTTCGGGCCGGGCGCGTTAGGATTTTCCGTCAGCCACCAGGCCGGGTCGTCCCAGCGCAGCTGGTCGTTGTCGGCGTTGCCGGGGGTGTATTCGTCGGTCGGTCCAACGCCGTGATGCGCGGCGAACAGAGCAACCCGGTCCTGTGGCAACTCGTGCGCCTCACAGCCCTGGCCGAAGGGCTTCATCGCCAAAGGGCTGGCAATCGCGGCAAGCGCCAGCGTCCCCAGGACCGTGACGGCTGCCGGCAAGCGAGAGCCCCCGATGGTCAACGCCACACCCGCGCCAAAGATGCAGCCGAGCACCGCCAGCCATCGCCAGGGAAACTGCAGAAACGCCAACTCTGGCAGCACGTGCCACACGGGAAGGGTGACGTGCAGCAGCAGCAGGGCGATCACCACGGCCAGCGCTGCCAGTGCGGTCAAACGCTCCTGCCGCTCGGGAGGAGCTGGGGCGGATCGGGTTCGGGCAGAGCGTACGAGGGCTACCGTGAGCGCGACAGCGGTCACTAGCAGCAGCAACAAGGCAACCACGCTGGCGGTATGGAGGACGCGGTCGTGCGGCCCGTAACCGGTATGGCCGAACAGGAAGTTATCCTCCACGCGCATGTTGGGGATGATGGCCATGGCAATCTGCACATAGCGGCGCTCCCACGCGGCCGGCAGGAGATAGAAGCCGGAAAGCGCGAGGCCAAGCGCGAGACCGCCGAGGGAAGTGCGCAACAGGAGCCAAGGGCCGGGATGAGCCATTGCACCGGATTCACGCATGCGGCGCAGACGCAAGAGGCTCCGCAGGCAGACGATGAAGACAAAGGCATAGGACCCCATCACGGCCGCGGGTGCGTTGGTCAACCACAGCAGAGCGACAGGCGTGGCCACGGCGAGCAGGCTTGGGTCGTCCAGCAGCGCGGCGCGCAGCAGCCAGGGCATCCAGGCTGCTGCGAGCAACTCGGCGTAGGCGGTGCGCTCGAAAGCCGTAAACAGCAGGTAGGGGTTGACCACGTACAGGGCGGAGGCAAGCAGCGCGCCGGCGGGCGTGGTGGACCGCCGCGCCAGCCCGTACATGCCCCATCCTGCCAGGGCCAGCGCCAGCCAGGTGAACGCCGCCGGCACAATCGAGGCGGGCAGGAGCAGCAGGAGCACGGCACCCAGAAGCCACGACAGAGGCGGGTAGAACATGAAGCGGGGTTCCCCGGCGTTGAAGGCCGGCGAATAGGCCCAGCGCGGCAGAAGCACGCCGTGGCGCATCTGCTGGGCCGCGTCCATCCAGCTTTGTATGTGGAAGCCGAAGTCGTGCCCGCAGGAAGGCCCGTGTCGCAGGAGCGGAAGCACAAGGAACAGAGCGAGCAGAGGAAGGAAGGCCCAGGGCCACTCGGCACGTAAACCCGGCGGGTGCGGCGGCGGGAATGGGGGCTTTGGCATGGTTACGGGTGCAGGGTAAGGGTGTGCGTGGCGCTGGTTTGGGCGCCGGGCAGCGCAAAGCTGCGGCCCGCAAGCCATGCCCCAAACTGATCGAAGTACCACGGGCTGCGGGGGTTGGCGGATTCGCCGGTGGTGAGGTTGCCCAGGCCGGCGTCGGCGCTTGCCAGATCCGCGACGAAGCGTTCGCTTGGGCCGAAGTGGGCGCCAATGGCGTCCACGGTCGAGCCGTCGCCCGGAGCCGGTTGCGCGCCGCTGCCGCTCCGGATGCCCAGCAGTCGGCTCAGCAACGGATGCGCCCCGAACAGCGGATGCTCGATCTCGACCGTGTGCAATTGCCCATACTGCCACTTAGCCAAAGTGTGCGGCGCGTGTGCCTGGCGCAGCGACGTGGCCGTGGTGGCGGCCAAAAAGTTATTCCAGTTCGCAAAGCCTTTGGGCAGCCAGCGCGCCGGTTCATGCTGCAGGATCACCTCCAGCGCCGAGGTGCGCTCGCCCCACGTATAGAGTTCTGCAAACGCGGCCGCCTCCGCCTGGTCCGAGTGGTCGTGCGAGGCGATCTGCGGCAGCAGCAGGGCGGGCCATAGGGCGTTTCGCACCACGCTCACAATCGCCGCCGCGGGGGAGGAAACCTCCACCGAGCCGTTCCAGTCACGGAGCAAGTTGGCGGCCTCCCGCAGGCGCGCCGCATCGGCCCCGGTCACCTTCGCATCCGCGTGGTCCAAGGCGTAGGCGAGTCGCTGCGCGAAGGCGAGGTCCACGTCGGAGTGCACATCCGTTTCCATGCGGAGCATGTCGGCCGGCGTGAGGCCGCGGCGTCCGTCCAGCATGTGGACGATGCGCTCCACGCGAAACGGGTCGCCCCAGTCATTCGCCACGGCATAGGGGAAGTCCTCGGGGGTGATGCGGGCGTTGGCGGTGGCTAGGTAGCCGTTCCTAGGGTCGACGGTTGCGGGAAGCGCGTCGAAGGGGACGTAGGCGCTCCAGCTCTGCGGGAGGTCGAGCGCATCGACGGGCACGGGCGAGATGGGCGACCCGATGCTGTATCGCACGGGAGGAGGCGCCGGGGTGTCTGGCTTCACCTCTGGCGGTGGCGGCGGCGCGGCGTGGGCTGCCTTCCGAACCGGTGCCCGGCGCCCACGCTGTCGGGGGAGAGGCCGGTACGCTGCTTGCACAAGGTGAGGACGAGCGGCAAATGCGGGCTGGGCTAACGCCGCGCCCTCGTCCTCCGGCAACGGACCCTGCTGGGCGGGCGTTGCGGGTCCGACCGGATTGCGGGGCTGCGGGACAGTTGAGCCGCGCACCGGAATGAAGCCCAGGGCATGGTAGCCGATGTGGCCGGCGGCATCGGCCCACACCAGATTCAACGCCGGTCCGCCGAAGCGCGCCAGCGCCGCGACGAGCGACGGGCCGTCCGCGGCCGTATTGACGCCCAGGAACGGCGAGGTCACGGCAGCCGGGTCATATGCCGTCCAGGCTAGGGACAACGCGCGCCGCTCGCCCGGATACAGCGGTGAGATCACGGGCGTCGCCATCGTGCCGCTGCCGTTTGGGTGCGTGGTCGTCAGCACATCCAGGGCGATGTCCCGGCGTCCGCGCACACGGATCACCTCACGGTGGTGCTCGGCGGCAGCCCATGTGCCGTCCGGGCGCTCGAACTCGGTGAGGTCGCCCTCGCCACGGAGGTGCTCCACGCGCACATCCTGAACGTCCGCGCCCAGATTGGTCACGCCCCAGGCGACATGCGCATTCCGCCCTACGATGACGAACGGCACGCCGGGCAGGGTGAAGCCGGTGACGTCCATGGACGCGTTCCCGTCCGCGTCCGCGGCGGGGCCGGTGTGCAGGGAGGCCTCGTACCAGATGTCCGGCAGGGCGAGACTCAGATGCATGTCGTTGGCCACCATGGGCGCGCCCGAGGCCGTGTGCGCGCCGCTCACGGCCCAGTTGTTCGACCCCGGCCGGCAACCCTCGCAGGCGTCCGCGCCAGGCAGGGCCCGGCTGACGGCTAGCAAGTCCCGGGGCAGAGGCTCTTGCACGTGGGACTGCGAAGGGTCGAGCGGGATCTGTTCGACCTCGTGCGGCGCGGAAAGATCACGACCTTGGGAGACCGGCGGCTGGTCACGCCAGCTGCCGACGGGGTACAGGTCGGCCAGCAGCCCCGCCGGCAGGTGGGCATTCAGGGCCTCACGGTCCAGCTTGCGCGGAAACTCGGTGGAAAGGTCCTGCCACATGGCAAGCGAAACGAGCAGCGAGTCGCGCGGCCTCCACCACGTCGGCTTGTAGGCCAGCAGGCGGAACTCCACCGGTAAGGAGTCCGCATGCGTTTCCATGTAGGCGTTTACGCCGTGCGCGTAGGCCTTCAGCTGCTCCAGCTGGTCGGGGGGCAGCTGGGCGACGGCGCGATCCGCCGCAGCCCGAATCTGCATGTAGCGCTGGCGGCGGTCGTGCTCGGCCAGCGCCGGGCCGAGGATCTCGGCGAGCTCCCCGGCGGCGTGCCTGCGTAGGGTGTCCATCTGCCATAACCGGTCGCCGGCGGTGATGTAGCCCTGGGCGAAGAGCATGTCGGGCAGGTTTGTCGCGGTGATGGAGGGCACGCCCTGGGCGTCACGAGTGATCCGCACCGGCGCCTGCAGGCCGGCGATCTCGATCTCGCCGTCAAGCTGCGGTAATGCAGCTGCCATCGCGTGCCGGAGGTAAAGTACGCCAAGGCCCGCCGCCACGACAAGGAGCAGCAGGCAAAGCAACGCCACCCCGGCCCAGCGGCGGTTCCGTCGCGGCCGTGCGCCCGCGTGCCGCGGAGCGAACGCCGATTGGGCCCAGCGGCGCACCCTGCTTACAGACGGCGGTTGGGGCTTGCGGGGCGGCGCATCCATCCCGGCGGATCTGTCGGATCGGCCGGAACGGGTCAGGAGCCTGGGCTCCGGCACCTGTTCCGCAGCGGGGCCGGGCTGCTGTTCTTGTTCGGAAAAACTCATGCGGCTGCCGCGATTCTACGAGATTGTGCTTCCAGCTGCGTGAGTGAGCGGCAAGGGTGACGCTGTGGGTTCCACGGCTGGTTGCGGGGCCTGCCGATGCAGCCGGATGACCCCGGCCACCAGCAGCAAGACGGGCAGCACCAACACGCTGCCCTCCGGCCCAGCCGGGCCGCCGGAGAGCAACGGGTGCCCCGCGGCGTGGGTGGCGAACAGGCGTCCGGCGGACAGGTTGCCGCTGTCAGGCACGCCGAAGAGGAAGCTCTGGCCCCAGTCCCAGGTCATGTGGAAGCCGATGCCCCACCACAATGACCCGGTCCGCCACAGGGCATAGCTGAACAGGATGCCTGCGGCAAAGACCATGGCGATGCCCATGGGATCTTCGCCGGCGTTGTTTACGTGCGTCAGGCAAAACAGCAGCGACCAGATCAGGGCCGCCAACCAGAACGCGGCTCGCTGCGGCTGTGCCGGCGACAGCCGTGCGCCTAGGTCGAGCAGGCCGCGCATCAGCGTGAACTGGATGTAGCCGCGAAAGAAGAACTCCTCAAAGACGCCGACCAGCACAAAGACACCAAGCCAGCCGGCCCCATACCGGACGACGGCGCCCCCGTGCAGCAAACGCCCGTCGAAGACCAGAAGGTGCAGCGCGCGCAGGATTCCCACAAGAAGGCTGATCGACAGTAGACCGACAACGGCACCGGGAAGCACGTCCCGCAGACGACGCAATAAGAGCCCGTAGTTCCCGAAACGACGTCTTTCGATAAAGCTGAGAGCCAGCGCCGCTCCAAGCACCGCGCCCGCCTCGGCGCACTCCGCCAACAGCGTGGAGGGAATCTGGAGCGGAGCGTGGGGGATGGGCTGGTGTTTCGCTTTGGCCTGCCGCTGCGCCTGGTGCTGGATGCTACGCTCCCGGAGCAGCGGTCCCATCCTCCCGGTGACCTTGAAGAGCGAGATGAACAGCAGCACGACCAGCACGACCGAGAGCACGAAGAAGAGCAGGATGCCCCAACCGGCGCGTAATCCCAAAGGCCCAAAGAGCGCATCATTTTCCGGTCTGGCTATCTTTGTGAAGTTGGGAGTGGCCAGGGAGGGCGCGATCGGCTGGTCGGGTGGGGTGTGCAACATCGTGTCTCCGCGTACCTATCCAACATACGGCAGACCGCGGCTTCGGGTCCCCCAGCGCCGCGATCCAACCGCCTGCCGCGCTATTCTCTAGGCATACGTCTGTGCACGAGGGCCGAGCTTTTGAACTGCCGCGTTTTCTACCATGACCGTTGCTTTGACGGCGCCTGCTCCGCTTCGTTGTTCACCCGCTTTCACCGCGAGTGCATCGGCACCGCCGCCAGCTTTGACTACCATGGGCTCGCGCACAAGGCCGGCTCGCTTTTTGAGAAAGAGTGGACGGAGCCCCACGGCGAGAACGCCATCGTCGACTTCAAATACTCACCGTTGCCTGAGATCACCTGGTGGTTCGATCATCACCTGTCCGCGTTCGCGTCGCCGGAGGACGAGGCGCACTTCCGCGCCGGGCAGCGCAACCCGGACGGCACCCCTGGCCCGCAGGCGCTGCGTCACTTTTTCGACCCCACCTACACCAGCTGCACGGGCTGGATCGCCCACATTGCCCGCACGCGGTTCGGGATGAACATTGCGCCGCTGGAGGAGCTGATCTACTGGGCCGACATCGTGGACGGCGCCAAGTACGAGAGCGCAGAGGCCGCGGTAGGCATGGCCGCACCGGCGATGAAGCTCACCATGGTCATCGAGAACGCGCCGGATTCGCAAACCGTCCAGCGCTTCATCCCGCTGCTGACGGCCATGCCGCTGGCCGACGTGCTGGCGCAGCCCTGGGTGCAGGCGCTGGTCGGGCCGCTGCTGGAACGGCATTGGCAGGGTGTGGAGGTGCTGCGCGAGCGCGCCACGTTGGATCGCGGCGTGGTCGCATTCGACATCACGGATCAGCCCACAGAGGCATATAACAAGTTCATCCCGTACTTCCTGCACCCGGAGGCGGTCTACAACGTGGGATTGTCGAAGTCGAGTTACCGCAACAAAGTCTCGGTGGGGACGAACCCGTGGACGACGGGAACTGGTGACGCCGTTCAGGGTGTAGGTAAAACTGGAAGGGTCCGCGTTGAA
>CAXTLD010000069.1:0-19756 GCA_964245045.1 uncultured Acidobacteriaceae bacterium
GTGCGCTGGGTGGGCGTGCTGCTATTAGCCGTGATGGCGGGGCGGCGGCGTAGCCTTACGCCGTGGATCTTTGTGGCGATGGTGGCTGGGGCGGAGTTGGGGTTTGACGCGCCTGCGGCTGCCGCGCAGTGCCGTGTGTTTTCGGACATCTTTCTGCGGCTGATAAAAACGATTGTGGCGCCGCTGATCCTGGCGACGCTGGTGGTGGGCATTGCGGGGCATGGCGACCTGAAGGGCGTGGGGCGCATGGGGCTGAAAGCGCTGGTGTACTTCGAGGTGGTGACGACGCTGGCGCTGGTGATTGGGTTGCTGGCGATCAATGTGTCGAGGGCGGGGGTGGGGCTGGTGCTTCCGGTGGCCGCGACGGCGGGCGCGGCGGCGGGCCCAAGCGCGGCGGCTCCGGTGCACTGGAACGACTTTCTGCTGCATATCTTTCCCGAGAACCTGGCCAAGTCCGTTGCCGAGGAGCAGATTCTGCAGGTGGCCGTGTTTGCGGTCTTCTTTGGCATTGCGCTGGCGACGCTGAGTGAAGGGAAGCGCGGGCCGGTGCTGCGGCTGTGCGAGAGCTTGAGTGAGGTCATGTTTCGCTTCACCAACGTGGTGATGTACTTTGCGCCGGTGGGTGTGGGCGCGGCCATGGCCTACACGGTGGGGCACATGGGGCTGGGCGTGCTGGTGAACCTCGGCAAGTTGCTGCTGACGCTGTATGGCGCGTTGGGGCTGTTTGCGGTGCTGGTGCTGCTGCCGGCGGCGTTGCTGTTTCGGGTGCCGGTGACGGGGTTTCTGGCCGCGGTGGCCGAGCCGGCGACGATTGCGTTTGCGACCTCCACCAGCGAGGCCGCCCTGCCGCGCGCGATGGAGGCGATGGAGGCCTTTGGCGTGCCGCGGCGCGTGGTGGCGTTTGTGATCCCGGCTGGGTACAGCTTCAATTTGGATGGGTCCACGTTGTACCTGGCGGTGGCGAGCATTTTCGTCGCGCAGGCGGCGGGGATCAGGCTCACCGTCGGGCAACAGTTGCTGATGATGGCGACGCTGGTGCTGACGAGCAAAGGCGTGGCCGGGGTGCCGCGGGCGACGCTGGTGGTGTTGCTGGCCACGGCGAGCACGTTTCATCTGCCGACCGAGCCGATCTTTATCATCCTGGGCATCGACGCGCTGATGGACATGGCGCGCACGGCGGTGAACGTGGTGGGCAACTGCCTTGCGTCGGCCGTGGTGGCGCGGTGGGAGGGCGTGTTCGGGACGGAAACGCCGGATCCGGTGGTGCTTGAGGTTCGTTGATCGTTGTCCGTTGTCCGTTGTCAGTAGCTAGTGGCTAGTTGTCAGTGTCGGGTGTCACGTGGCACTTGCCACATGGCACATGGTTGGGCGGGGTGGAACTTCGGCGGGTTGGGTGCGTCTCTTTAGGTATGGGTTCCTGGGTTTCCGGTTTGGCGTTGGGTGTCGTGGTTTGTGCCGTTTCGGCGACGACCTCGATAGGGCAAGAGGCGAAACCGTCTGCCGGGAAGTCGGCGGACACGATCGCCGTCGATGCAAAGCTGGTGATCGTGCCGGCCGTGGTCTTCGACAGAAAGGGTCTGGTCACGAATCTGGCGCAGGGCGACTTTGCGCTGAGCGTGGACGGCAAGCCGCAGACGGTGCGGTACTTTGACCGCGACGCCGACGTCCCGCTGACGGTGGGTCTGCTGGTGGATGTGAGCCGCAGCCAAGCCTCGGTGCTGGACGAAGAGCAGAAGGCCGGCCAGAAGTTTCTGGAGAGCTTCTTGCGACCCGCGGCGGCGAACCGGGCGGCGGACAAGGCCTTTGTGCTGCAGTTTGCGCACACCGCCGAACTGTTGCAGGACGTCACGGACTCACGGCCGATGCTGGCCGCGGGGTTAAAGGAGATTGGCACACAGGCTCCCGGCGCAGCCGACGAAACCAGCGCCGACAAGACGGACACCGCATCGAGCACCAACGGGAGTAACAACCCCAACAGCGGCGGCAACCCCGGCACGAACGGGGGCTACGGTCGCCGCAGCGGCTACCCGGGCGGCGGCGGTAGCGGTGGTGGCAACAACGGCGGTGGATATGGGCATGAGCGCGGCGAGCGCGCCTCGGGCGGCACGGTGTTGTATGACGCGGTGTACCTTGCCTCCGACGACGTATTGGGCAAGCAGAAGGGTCGGCGGGCCCTGATTGTTCTGACGGATGGCGTCGATCGTCACAGCAAGGAGTCGCTCAAGGAGGCGATTGAGGCAGCGCAGCGCGCGGACACCGTGGTGTATGCGATCTACTTCAAGGGTCGCGACGAGTCGCGCGGCTTTCCGCAGCAGCAGCCCGGCTATGGCGGGTACGGAGGCTACGACCCGTATGGCCGCTATCCACCGACCACCGGCGGCAGCACCGACCCGGGCACCTACCGGGACCAGGACGGCAAAAAAATTCTGCAGCGGATCTGCCGTGAAACCGGCGGACGGATGTTTGAACTGAAGGGCAAAGGATCGGTGGATGCGATCTTTGGGCAAATCGGCGAGGAGCTGCGGGCACAATATCGGTTGGGGTTTACGCCGACGTACGAGGCCGCAGGCGCCGGGTACCACCCCATCGAGCTCACCCTCACCAATGCCGCAACGAAAAAGCTCGATGTGCAAACGCGCACCGGATACTACGCCGGGACGGCGGCGACGCACTGAGCCTGCGTGCGGGTGCCTACGCCGTCAACGGGAAGGCGTGACGTAGCTGGGAGACCGGGTGCTTGGTGAAGGGAGGCCTGTTCTTCTGGTGCGCTCGCCAGCTGACGATGGTAGTGGCGGCGATGAAAATAACGAGCAGGACCGCGCAGGCAAGCAGCACGACGATCAGAAAGCTTGGCTTGTTGGGTTGTTCCTGTTCGATGGGCATGCGATTTTGGATGCACACTGACCCATTTCGGCACACCTCGCGGAGGCAAACACGGCGGAGAAAGAATCCGGATTGCGCCTCGGCGCATCTTTGCCCCATGATGGGTAAGGCCAGGTTGATGGGCAAGGCCGTCCTCGCGAGGTGGAAGATGGAGCGCACAAGCAAGCGTCACGGGGTGGGGTTCACGGTGCTGTTGAGCGGTGTGTTGGCGATGGGCGCGGCTGTGGCTCAGGTGGCTGGGGCCCAAGTTACGGGGTCGCCGTACCCACACGCGCACATCTACCCCGAGGTCAGCCAGGCGCAGACCGACGTACAGGCCGCGCTGGTGCAGGCGCGCCAGAGCCACAAGCGCATTCTGCTGGACTTCGGCGGGGACTGGTGCCCCGATTGCCAAGTACTGAATATCTACTTCGGCCAAAACCCGAACCGGGAGCTGCTGGAGCGGAACTTCATCCGCGTGAACGTGAACATCGGGCACGAGGACGCCAACCTGGACCTCGCGCACCACTATGGCGTGCCGGTGCAGGGAGTTCCCGCGTTGGCCGTGCTGGATGACCACGGGAAGCTGCTGTACGCGCAGAACAAGGAGTTCTCCGACATGCGCCACATGCAGCCGGGCGACCTGACGCAGTTCTTGAACAAGTGGAAGCCCTAAGGGAATTCCTAGGAGTCTGATCAGGGGCTCACGATGCGCGTAGGGAGTGCGGTGGCGGGCCTAGTGGAAAACGTCTGCCTCCCACCGGCGCATCGGGTCGCGCGGCTCGC
This sequence comes from uncultured Acidobacteriaceae bacterium, assembly GCA_964245045.1. GTDB lineage: Bacteria > Acidobacteriota > Terriglobia > Terriglobales > Acidobacteriaceae > Granulicella. The sequence continues at coordinate 3,649 of CAXTLD010000069.1, forward strand.
CCTGCTGCTGCGCCGTGTGGCGCTGGCGGCCGCGGACCACGACGCCCTGACACTGGCGCAGGCCGTGGCCTACTCGGCAATGGTGGCGTTGTTTCCAGCGCTGATCGTGGCCGCGGCGGCGATCGGCATCATGCCGGACTCATCACTGTTCCGATCGCAGGTGGGCGTCTTCTTCTTGCGCATTCTCCCCCCAAACGTGGAACCGGTGTTGGAGGGGTACTTCACGGTTAGCCACAAATCGCAGACGGCCGGCGCGCTGCTCGGCGCGCTGACCGTGAGCCTGTTTGGCGCAGGGAACGTGATGTCGCAACTGATGGAGGGCTTCCGCAGGGCGCACAATTTGCCGCTCGTTCGGGGAAACTTCTGGGCGAAGCGTGGGCGCGCCCTGGCCCTTGTGCCGCTGTCGCTTTTGCCGATGACGGCGACGAGCGCCTTGGTGATCTTCGGCAACGCGCTGACGCACTGGTTGGCGCGCGATCTGCCCAGGGAGTTGCAGCCGACCTTCTCGATGCTGGCGTTGGTGTTGCGCTGGTCGACGGCGCTGGCCGGCAGCACGGCGGTGATCGGCCTGGTGTATCACCTGGGCACGGACTTAACGGGCAGCATGCGGGCGCGGCTGGAGCCGTGGATTCGCGAGCCGTGGCATGCGTGGCGCGCGCGGTGGACGTGGCGTGCGAGCCTGCCGGGCGCGGCGCTGGCCACGGCGCTGTGGTTTGTGGCGACGCTGCTGTTTGGCTTCTATGTCACGCGGTATGCCAACTACACGCGGGTATATGGATCATTGGGCGCGGCGATTGCACTGATGGCGTGGCTGTACCTGATTGCGCTGTGCGTGCTGGTGGGCTCTGAGTTCAACGCGCAGATCGTGCGTGCGTCGGGCGACGGCGAAGGCTCCGTTGCTTCCTGGTGGCTGCCCAAGTGAGGCCCGCCGGGCGCGTTAAGGCGTAAGGAAAGCGATTTCTTCGGGGCGTGACACGGCAGAGGCGGGGCTCTCGACTAGAATCAGCCTGAGATCGGCGCGGGCTCCTCCAAGGGTTCCCAATCGAGCCGACGCGAGCGGGCATGAACGGGTCGGAAAGCAATTGGAGTGCGGGAAAGACGTTGCGGCGGGCAAAGATCGTCGGGACGCTGGGGCCGGCGTCGAGCACCGAAGAGGTGTTTCGTCGACTGGTGCGCGCGGGGCTGGATGTGGCGCGGCTGAACTTTTCGCACGGATCGCATGAGCAAAAGGCCGAGCTGATCGCCATGGTGCGCAAGGTCGCCCGCGACGAAAAGAAGCCGATCTGCATCCTCGCCGACCTCCAGGGCCCCAAGATCCGTACCGGCACCCTGGTGGGCGGCAAGCCTGTGCTGCTGGAAGCCGGCAAGCAGCTGACGATCACCCCGGAGCGCGTGGATGGCACGGCCGAGCGCGTGTCCACTGTGTTCACAACGCTGGCCGAAAATCTCCAGGCCAGCGACCAGATCCTGCTCTCGGACGGGCTGATCGAACTGCGCGTGCTCCGGATCGAGGGCGCGGACGTGGTGACCGAGGTCGTTAATGGCGGGCTGCTGGGCGAAAAGAAGGGAATCAACCTGCCTGGGGTGGCCATCAAGGTGCCGTCGTTGACGGAAAAGGACGAGATCGATCTCCAGTTCGCCATTGAGCAGCGGTGCGACACCATTGCCGTTTCGTTTGTGCAGACCGCCGACGATGTGCGCTATGTGAAGGGCCGGATCGCCGCCTTGGGCTCCGACGCCTGGGTGATCGCCAAGCTCGAGAAGCCGCAAGCGATTGACCACCTGGACTCGATCCTGGAGGCCGCGGACGCGATTATGGTGGCACGCGGCGACCTCGGCGTGGAGGTGCCCCCGGAGAAGGTGCCGGCCATCCAGAAGCACATCATCCGGCGCGCCTCGGACTACCGCAAGCCGGTGATCACGGCTACGCAGATGCTGGAGTCGATGATTGAGAACCCCCGCCCCACGCGCGCGGAGGCCTCCGATGTAGCCAACGCCATCTACGACGGCACGGATTCGGTGATGTTGTCGGCGGAGTCGGCGGCGGGCAAATATCCGGTGGAGGCCGTGGCCATGATGGCCAAGATCGTTACCGAGACTGAAGCGCAGATCCTGCTCGAACCCCGCAAGCCGGTGAGCTGGGCACGCCGCTCGCTGTCGATACCGGAGACCATCTGCGAGTGCATGGCGCACTCGGCGCAGGATATGGATTTGGCGGCGATCGCAATCTTCACCGAAAGCGGCAATACGGCCCGTCTGCTGTCGAAGTACCGGCCCGAGGCGCCGATCTTTGCCATGTCGCCGTTTGACAGCGTGGTGCACCGCAGCATGCTGCTGTGGGGAACGCACCCGCTATGTGTGAGCCGGTTTGAGGGCACGGATACCCTGGTCCAGGTGGCCGAGGGAGTGCTCGAAGGGGCCGGGTTTGTGAAGGCGGGACAGGTGGTAGGCATCGTGGCGGGCACCGCCACCAAGACCGGCGCGACGAACTTTATGCGGCTGCATTCGATCGCGGACCGGTAGAGGCCCTGGGACGGCGGCATAGGCTATGTCCAGGGATTATGCAGGGAGGCAGGCGTGTCGACCACATCCGAGATGTTGCGTGTGATCAAGGTGAGGCCATGGTGAATGGCGGTTGCCGCCAGCAAGGTGTCCACGAAGGGGCGGGTACGATCAGCCGCAAGTTTGCCCCATAGGCGAGCGATGGGCTGGGTAACGTCGAGCACCCGATCGGCGAACTCCGTTTCCAGGTGGTCCACCCATCGCGACAGCGATGTTGCCCCGGCATCGTCTTTCCGCGCCAACATGGTTATGCCTTTACGCAGCTCTCCAAAGCTCAGGACGCTGATGTAGGTACTTCGTGGAGGCACGCTCCGCAAAAAGCGGCGCACGTTTTCATTCGGTCGTGTTTTTTGGATCTCGGACAGCACGTTGGTGTCCAGAAGAAATGGGCCGGGAGGGTTCAGAGATTGATCTCCCGGTCACCGGTACCGTGGTCTCGCGGAACTTCAAAGTCGTCAATGCCTGGTTTCGGTCCATCCAGCAGAAAAGAAACAAGGTCCGGCTTCTGTGCCTCCATTGACCGGTAGGCGTCAATGGACAAGACCACGGCACGTTCTTTGCCGTGGTGCGTGATGATCTGGGGACCGTTGATGTCAGCCTGATCAAGAACGTCGCTCAGGTGGTTCCGTGCCGCGTTGACCTGCCACTTCGCCATGGTTCACCTCTCCGTCCATTATGGCGCAAAGAGGAAAAAGTGTACACAATTGTGTGCCTCGCCGTCGAACAAAGATAAGGCGCTCCGGGTGTCCTAATTTGGGACACGGCCCGCACAGGCTTGCCCCGTAGAATCGCCCTATGGGCCGCATTCACATCCTCTCCGACCAGGTTGCCAACCAGATCGCGGCCGGAGAGGTGGTGGAGCGACCGGCTTCTGTGGTGAAGGAGTTGTTGGAGAACGCGTTGGACGCCGGGGCGACGCGGATCCGGGTGGAGGTGGAGGCGGGCGGCCGCAAGCTCATTCGCATCGCGGACAACGGCCACGGCATGGGGCGCGACGATGCGCTGCTGGCCTTTGAGCGCCATGCGACCTCAAAGCTTCGGTCCTCGGACGATCTGCTTTCGATTGCGACGCTGGGGTTTCGCGGCGAGGCGTTGCCGTCGATCGCGTCGGTGGCCCGGGTGACGCTGGAAACCCGCGCCGGTGACGACGAAGTGGGCACCTCGCTCGAGATCGCCGGGGGCAACCTGCTGCGAGTGGAGGACGTGGGGCTGCCGGCGGGCACAACGCTGGCGGTGCGCGACCTTTTCTTCAATACGCCTGCCCGGCGCAAGTTTCTGCGTTCGGAGCAGACCGAACTCGGCCATGTGGCGGCGCTGGTGACGCACTACGCGCTGGCGCACCCGTGCAAGCATTTTGAGCTGCATTCGGCCACACAGGCCTTGTTGACGGCACCCGCGGTGGCCGACGCGGGCGAGCGGCTGTACCAGATTTTTGGCCGGGAGACGTTCGATTCGCTGTTGCCGGTGGCGGCGGAGATCGACTTTGCCCGGGCCGGCCTGCCCGAGCCGCCACCCTGGAAACGCGAAGAGGACTACGAGCCGCCCGAGCCCGGCCTAGTGCGCCTATCCGGCTTCGTGTCCAAGCCCGAGCTGCAGAAGCTGAACCGCAACTCGATCTATATCTTTGCCAATGGCCGGCTGATTCGCGACCGGCTGATTCTCCACGCCTTGACGGAGGCCTATCGCAACATCATCCCGCTGACCAGTTTCCCAGTGGTGTTGCTGTTCCTGGAGCTGCCGCCGCAGGAGTTGGACGTGAACGTGCACCCGGCCAAGACCGAGGTCCGGTTCCGCCAGTCGGCGTTTGTGCATGATTTTGTGCGCGACTCGGTGCGGACGGCGCTGATGAAGGCGCGTCCCGCGGCGAGCTTCTTTGCGGCCCTCCACAGCGCGCCCACCGCGAGCGAGTCGTTGACGGTTGACGTGAGCCCGCTGCCGGGGGTCGACCAGCCGGTGTTTGAGCCGCACGGCCTGGTGCCGCAGAGTGAAGCGCTGATTGAGCCGGGGGACGTGGCCAGCTTCGCGCTGCGGGAGCGGTTGGTTCCGCCCAGCCCCGGCCACCTGGGCTTTCGGGGGGCAGGCATGGCGATCGGCTACGAAGACCCCGCGCCCGCGCCCACCGGCGCTGCCAGCAGGGCAGCTGGGGCGGAGGTGATCGAGCAGCCAACGCTCAACTCCCTGGGCACGCTGAGGCCGTTGGGCCAGCTTCGCGACTCGTTCATTCTGGCGACCAACGAGGAGGGCCTGTGGATTGTGGATCAGCATGTGGCGCATGAGCGGGTGCTGTTTGAGCGGATCCTGCGCGAGCGCGAGGTGGAAGCCGTACAGCGCCAGCGGCTGCTGATGCCCGTGCTCGTTGAGCTGCTTCCGGAGCAGATGGTCGCCTTTGCGGCGATTGCCGAGGAACTGGAGCGCAACGGCTTTGAGGCGGAGCCGTTCGGCCCGCGTACGCTCGCGATCAAGGCCGCGCCGGTAGGTTTAGAGGGCAACGAGCTGGAGCGCATGCTCCAGGAGGTACTGGCGGTGCGCGATCGCGAACAGCAAACTGAGAATGCGGACGCGCGCCGGAGTCGGATCGCAGCGTCCATTGCGTGCCACGCGGCGATCAAGATCAACACGCCGCTGGAGCCGGCAAAGATGGACTGGCTGCTGGCGGCGCTCGCGAAAACCGAGCACCCGACCAGCTGCCCGCATGGTCGGCCCATCGCTCTGCGGTATTCTTTGAAAGAGATTCAGCGGGCCTTTCAGCGGATCTGACCGGATGCCCGGTTTTTCCGCGCGCCTTGGTTTCGTAGGCAGACCGCTACCGCATCCAACCCACATTGAGCGCGCGTGCTTTTTGCGCCTCCCCGGCCCGTCCCCGGGCACAAGCCACGGACGCAGATAGAAGAGGCAGTTTTGGCAACCACACCGGATTTACAAGAGCCGCAGATTGCGGCCGCCCGCGCCGAGCGATGGCGCCAGGCCGGCGACGCCCTGCTTACGCTGGAAGCGGCCCGTACGTGGCTGAACGACTTCGGCCTGCTGCTGTTTGCGGCTCGCCCGGCCTTGGGCTCGCCCGCACCGTCGCTGGTGGAGGCGACCCTGGGTGAGTCCCGCGAAGCCCCCACGCTGGCCGAGATGGGCACCGCGCGCACCTTGGTGGCGCGGCTGGTGGGCGAGGGCTCGGCGATCCCCTTGAATCTGCTGGGGGGCGCGGGCGACGCGCCTGATTTCGTCGTGTCGGCCGCGGCGTTTCCGTTTGTGTTTACCCTGCGTGGGGATAAAGGGTGGAAGCGTCCCCCGGAGACCACCGGCGCGGTTAAGGTTACGCCGCTGGCCCTGCGGGTGTATGAGTTGCTGACCGAGCGCGGCGCTCTGCCTGTAGCGGAGCTCGTCTCCGAGATCGGGCGTGAGGTAAACGAGTCGGCCGTGTCGCGCGCCTTGTCGGAGCTGTGGCAGCTGCTGCGGGTGCTCCCCGTGTGGCAGCAGGGCGAGGGCGAGACGCGGTGGGAGCTGACCACGGCGCGCTTCCTAAAGGCGGTCAAGGCGGGCGCCAACGCCGGCCAGCCCACCGCCTTAAGCGCGCTGGTCTCGTTGTATCTGCACCAGGCGTTGGTGGCGACAGAAGAAGAGATCGCCGGCTTTCTTTCCCCGCTCACCGCCCGCTCGCGGGTGCGGGAGGTGCTGCATGGGCTGTCCGCGGGTCGCCAGATTACCGAAGGCGTGTTGCACGGCAAGACGGTGCTGTTTGTGCCGGATGCGCTGCCGGACTTTGCCCGGTTTGCCCCGGCCGCTCCGGAAAGGGAAGACGCGGGCGAGGGCGTCACACCAGTGAGCGAAGGGGAGCCCGGGGAGGCAGGCCCGCCGCCGCGGATCCGGCGCTTTGAGGGCGAGGCTGATCGGCCCCAGGATCGTAACATGCGGGGCAAGCCGGTGCGCGCGGCGGGCAGCCGTCCGGTGGCGGACCGCGGACGCCGGCAGCCTTCGTTTCCCGACCGCAGCCAATCGGAGACAAGGGGGCGGACCGGCGAGGGGCGGCCCTACCCGGCACGTGCGCCGCGTTCGGACGAGGGTCGAGGTCCAGGGCGCCCGTCGCGTCCGCCGCAAGGAGACCGCCCCAGTTTTACCCGGCCGTGGGATGAGGAGCGAGGCAGCCGTCCGCCAAGGCGCACACCGGACGGGGGTGGAGGCCGAACGTTCGGCGCGCGTGCGGACGGACCGCCGCGTCCACCGCGGGATCGGGGCGAAGGTGGCAAACCTCCGTTCAAGAGCCGCGCCCCGCAGGGCCGACCCTTTGGGGACCGACCGTTGCAGGACCGGCCATTTCAGGACCGACCCTTCCGCGACAAACCGTTTCGCGATCGTGGCCAAGATTCACAAGATCGCCCGGCGCGACCCGCCCGTGTCCGCGGCGAGGGCCGGCCGCCGTTCCGGGGACCGAAGACCGATGGGGATCGCCCCGGGTTTGGGCGGCGTCCTTTTGCGGGTGGGCCCAGAGAGGGTGGTGCGACCGGGGAGGGCCGTGACGATCGCCGGCCCGCGCCGCGCGGGGATCGCCCGTCGCGACCGTTTCGTCCACGGACTGGCCCCGACGAGGGTGGCCCGCCGAAGCGGCCTTACCGGCCACGGCCGGAGGGTGGACCGGGCGATCGCGGCGGGTTTGCGGATCGTGCCGCCGGCGGCGCGCCGAAGCGACCGTTCCGGGCGCGCGAGGATCGGCCCCGGCAAGACGATCGCCCCCGGCGGGACAATCGCCAAGGGGAGGGCGCTCCCAGCCGCGGTGCTGCCGGGCCGCCGCGTACCGGGTTCAACCGCGATGCGGGCAGCCGTCCAGGCTTCCGGCGGGACACCGGTCCTCGGCCCGAAGGCGGAGGGTTTGCGCCGCGGGGCCGGTCCGGGGAACGCCGGGCAGGCGGCCCTGGCGGCCCTAGAGGCTTTGGTGGGCGGCCGGGGGGCAAGCCGTCGGGAGGACCTGGACGACCGAGTCGGCCGAGTGGGCCAAGTCGTTCCAATGATGCGGCGCGGTCTCCCCGGAAGCCGCGTCCAGAGGATGAGGCATGAGTGGGTCCGCTGCCGGGCGCTCGCGTCCTGTGGTCGCCATTGACGGTCCGGCCGGCGCCGGCAAGAGCACGGTGGCAGCGCATCTGGCGCGGCACTTTGGCTTCATGAATCTCGAGACCGGCGCCATGTATCGCGCGTTGGCGCTGAAGGCGATCCAGAACGACGTCGACCTCGACGGCGAAGGGGAGCTGATGGCGTTGACCGAGACGACACGCATCGTGCTGGAGCCGCAGATCGGGGGCAACCGGGTCATGCTGGACGGCATGGTCGTCTCCCAGCGGCTGCGCGAGACGGACGTGACGGCTGCGGCCTCGCGCGTGTCCGTGCATCCACGCGTGCGTCACTGGATGGTGGAGCAGCAACGGGCGCTCGGCGCGGGGGGAGGCGTGGTCATGGAGGGTCGCGACATCGGCACTGTGGTCTTCCCAGACGCCGAGATTAAGGTGTTTCTGGACGCCGCGCCCGAGGTGCGGGGGAACCGGCGCTTTCGGCAAACCGAAACGGCGGATCGGCCCGCGACCGAGACCGCGGTGCTTCGGGAGTTGCAAGAGCGCGACGCCCGGGACCGCAATCGGGCGGAGTCGCCGCTGCGTCCCGCGCCCGATGCGACGGTGTTGGACACCACGCAGATGGCGCTGGCCGAGGTTTTGGAGAAGGTGGAAGCCCTGGTCCGGGGTGTGGTGGACGACCAGCCGATCCGGCCCGCAGAAGCGCCCTGAATTTTTCCTTGTCTTCTTGGCAAGCCGTGCTAACATTTGCTCACCGTTTGAAACAAATGCACAGGTTCTGCCGGACACTCGCCGTCGAAGCCGCGATTTGGATTCAGCGTCACCAAAGAACTACAAGGAATTGCGAGACATGGAACAGGGAACAGTGAAGTGGTTTAACGACGCAAAGGGATTTGGCTTCATCAGCCGGCAGAACGGTGAGGATGTGTTCGTGCACTACTCGGCCATCAACACGAACGGTTTCAAGAGCCTCCAGGAGGGGCAGGCCGTTCAGTTCAACGTGGTCAAGGGACCGAAGGGCTGGCAAGCCTCGGACGTTCAGCCACTCTAACTACCCACTCTAACCAGTCACGACGGCGATTCGGAACAGGCGACGAAGACAGCAGGGAGGCGAGAGCCTCCCTGTTGTGTTTCCGTCGGCCTCACTGCGGACGCGGTACCGCGCTGGGCTGGGTGCCGGTTGAAGTGGGCGAGGCTGCGTGTGCGGCGTCTGGTGAGGACACTGGCTGGCCGTCCGGCCCAATCGCGCCGTGGCTGCCCACAATGGTGGCGCTGGTGCGAAAGCGTTTGTAGTCGCTGGTGGTGACGTGCATGCGTCCGCTGAAGTTGGCGAAGAGCAGGAACCGTATACTACCTTCGCCGCGGATGTCGGCGGGCAGCCAAACACCCTCGCCGACACGGGTGGCGGTGAACTGGAAGCTGGTCCCTTTGCGTACGTCGGCCATCAAGCCACCCGCCACCTTAAAGTCCGAGAGGAAGTGGCCTTGCGCGGCGGTCATCACCCGGTCGGCTTCGTCGATCCAGAGCGTTCCTACCATGTCGCGCATGACGCCCTCGAACACGGAGTGGGTCTTGGCTTCGGGATCGCCGGCGTAGTCCACCGCGATCACCGGGCGGCCGTTCCGCAGATCGCGGCGGGGGCGGGAGAAGCGGCCCAGCTCCAAAAGGCGGGACAAAGGCAGGACCGCGTGCCCTTGCTCGTCGGTTGCCCCGCCCTTGTCCTCGATCTTGTTGCGCCGAGCCTTGGCCTGCGCGACGTCCTTGTCGATGCGCTCATTTTCTTTTCGCTGCTCGTCGGGCGTCAGCGGCGTTCCGTTCCGGGCGACGATCCGGTCGACACGCACGCCGCCGATGGTCAGGCTTTCCGCGTCTTCCGTCTCGGTCTTTTTCACGTCCCCACGCTTGCCAAGCTGCTGTCGCTCGGTGTGGACGTGGTAGGTGTAGCTCTGTTTCAGCGCTTCGAGACGCTTCTGATTGCGCTCCACCTCTTGCAGAAGGGCGGTTGCGTCCAGGGGCGCGGCGGTGGGCGCCGATTTGGGATCTGGCGCAGGCACCTGTGCAAAGCCGTAGATCGGCAGCAGCAGACAACCTGCCACACAGCCCATCAGGGTCGGCCAGCGCATGCCTCAATCATACGAGGCGCGCGAGCGGCAGACCTGGTTCTGCCTGCCGAAGCTCTGCCGCCAACGAACCACTCCCAACCTGCGACAATATCCCTGCAATGCGCACCAGACCTTCGCTCGACCTGAACAACAAGCGCGTCCTCGTCGTCGGCATCGGCAAGAGCGGCATTGCCGCCGCACATTTTCTGAAGGCACACGGAGCCCGCGTCACCGTCTCCGATTCCCGTCCGGCCGCCACCATCGCCGAACTAAACACCCTTTTGGACGCGGGCATCATGGTCGAGACGGGCTCGCACGGCATTCTTACCTTTCGCCGCCAGGACCTGATCGTCGTCTCTCCTGGCGTGCCTACAGATGTCCCAGCGTTGAAGCAGGTACGCGCGCTCGGGCTTCGCATCGTGGGCGAGCTTGAGCTCGGTGCGCAGTTCCTGCGCGGCGAAACCATTGCGATCACCGGCTCCAATGGCAAGACCACCACGACCGCCCTGCTGGGCGAGATCCTCCGCGCCAGCGGCCGCCCCACCCTGGTCGGCGGCAACATTGGCGTGCCGGTCGTCGAGCTCGTGGAGCCCAGCACCGACGCGACCTGGAGTGTGATGGAGGTTTCCAGCTTTCAGCTCGAGACGATTGAGAGCTATCGCCCCCGCATCGCGCTCATCCTGAACATCACTCCGGATCACCTGGATCGGCACGGCAGCTTCAGCAACTACGCGGCGGCCAAGGCTCGCATCACCGAGAACCAGAACGGCGACGACTTCCTGGTTCTGAACGCCGAAGACAAGCCGACCCAGATGGTGGCCGCGAAGTCCCAAGCGCAGATCTTCTGGTTCAGCCCGCTTCGCCAGGTCAAGCAGGGGGCCTTCGTTCACGGCGAGACGATCTTCTTTCGCCCCGCCGAGGGAGCGCCGCCCGAGCCGATCCTGCCCGTGGCGGAGATCCCCTTGGCCGGTGCGCATAACGTCGAAAATGTGCTCGCCGCCGTATGCGCGGCGCGTCTTGCCGGGATTCCCGCCGAGACTATTCGCGGGGTCGTGGCCGCCTTCCACGCCGTGGAACACCGCCTCGAGTTCGTTCGCGAGCTCGCCGGCGTTCGCTACTTCAACGACTCCAAAGCCACCAACGTGGATGCCACCGCCAAGGCCATTGCCGCGTTCCCCGGCGGTGTTCACCTCATCCTGGGCGGCAAGGACAAGGACTCCGACTACACCACCCTCGCCCCGCTACTCCTCGATCGGGTCAGCACGGTTATCACGATTGGTTCCGCCGCGGAAAAAATACGCGCCCAACTTACGGGCGTCGCGCCGATACTGGAGGCAGGCACTCTCGAACAGGCCGTAGCGCTCGCCCACAGCAAGGCTAAACCCGGAGATACCGTCCTCCTGGCCCCCGCCTGCGCCAGCTTCGACCAGTTCGATAACTACGAACATCGGGGAAGGGTCTTCAAAGAGCTTGTTCAGCAGCTTAACGATCTTCCAGTTCTCAGTTCTTAGATGTCCGTTGTCAGTAAAGTCATCGCACTGAGCCCGACCGAGTACCACACCACTACATAACCAACAACTGACAACGAAGAACTGAGAACGCAGCATGGCAAAACGCGTCGGCGTCGACAAATGGCTCTTCGGCACAGTGCTCCTCCTTGTGCTGTTCGGCCTTGTTATGATTTTTTCCGCTTCGGCTGTGATGGCCAAGGCCACCGTCGGTTCGCCATATGCCTACGTGCGCAGCCAGTTGATCTTCGTTGTTCTCGGCATGGTCGCGCTGTTTATTCTTATGCGCGTGCCGTATACCCGGTACAACAACCCCAAGCTGATCTTTCCGGTCATGGCCATCACCGGCGTGCTGCTGATCGTGGTCTTCGCGATGCCCGGCATGAACGGCGCGCACCGCTGGGTGCGCATCCCGGGCATCACGCTGCAAGCTTCCGAGCTCGCCAAGCCCGTCATCGTCATCTTCCTTGCCTGGTTTCTGCAAACGCGCGTGCACCAGATCGACGACATCAAGCAGACCATTCTGCCCGCCGCGCTGCCACCGCTGGTATACATTGCGCTCATCCTGAAAGAGCCTGACCTCGGTACCGCGCTGGTCTGCGCGGCCGTGTTGGTCATGATGCTGTATCTCGCCGGCATGCAGATGAAGTGGATTGGTCTTGCCGCGCTGGCAGTTGCACCGGGCCTGTACTACATGCTGTTTCATGTAGCGTTTCGCCGCGCACGCATGATCGCCTTCGTCAACCCAGAAGCCGACCCCAAGGGCGCCGGCTTTCACATTCTGCAGTCGCTGATTGCCGTCGGCACCGGGGGCCTGCATGGCAAAGGGTTGATGGAAGGCGTACAAAAACTCTTCTTCCTCCCCGAACCCCACACCGACTTCATCTTCGCCAACATCTGCGAAGAGCTCGGCCTGCTGGGCGCGCTGTGTGTTCTCGCGGCCTTCTGCATTCTCGGCTACCGCGGCCTCCGCACCGCCTTTCTCTCCACCGACCCTTTCGCCCGCTTCCTCGCGTTCGGGCTTACCACGGCGATCCTTGTGCAGGCCTTCTTCAACATGAGCGTCGTGCTCGCGCTGCTGCCGACGAAGGGCATTCCGCTGCCGTTTATCAGCTCCGGCGGCACCAGCGTTTTTGTGACGCTTGCCTGCATGGGGATCTTGCTGAACGTGACGCGGGAGATCGACTGAACGGGGCAGGAGAGCATCTTCAGGACGACCGCCTCAAGCGCACGTTGGTTCAGCCAAAGCATTAATCCCTCGGTGCAAGCATCGCGAGAAACACATCGACTTGTAAGTGCACCAGATCTTCCATCTCTGGTATGCTCTGCGCCGCCTCCCTGAGGCCACGTAGAGAAAACACGAGATTACGAGCTAATTTCGCCACCGGGACACGTGTGGCATGGGGCTCTGCAGAAATCAGGTCGACCAGGAACTTGATGAAGTCCTCGTACATCTCGCGTACAACGGGCAACTCAAGGTTGAACAGGTCTTTCGCGTCCGGATGCTTTTCCATCAGTCGCAGACCGTGCGTCGCCCACTCGCCGCAGAAGCGTTGCAGCTTCGAGCGCACCGTCCGAAGTTTGGGCGACGCTTTCCGGAACTCCTGCAGCGTCTCGTCGTTTAGGCGACGGATGACGGCGGCAAACAGCTCATCTTTGCCGGGATACAGCTCATACAGACTGGGCCGCGACAGCCGTGCTGCGGCAGCAAGCTCCGCCATCGTTGTACGCGCATAGCCATAACGCAGAAAGACCTCGGTCGCCGACTGCACGACGCTCTGCTTTCTTAGCTGCACATCGTCGTCGCTGATCTTCCTGCGCATCTTCTGCCCCTTTTCTGACAAAATACGTTATAACGTCAGAATGTAGCAATGACGCTCTCGTGCCTATGGTTGGAAGCATGTTGGAAGTTCGTGCCGCAAAGGAGTCTAGATGCCAGCTGTGTTTGTTCACGGAGTGCCCGATACATGGCGGGTGTGGGATCCCATACGGGAACACCTTGCCCGCACCGATATTGTCACCCTCGCTCTGCCCGGATTCGGCAGTGTCGTGCCGGCCGGCTTTACCGCCACAAAGGAGGAATACGTAGACTGGATCATCCATCAACTCGAAAGACTCGGCAAGCCGGTCGATCTGGTCGGGCACGACTGGGGCTGCCTTCTTGTGATGCGAGTTGCTTCCCTGCGTCCTGACCTCGTCCGTAGCTGGGCTGCGGGAAGTGGCCCAGTGAGCAAAGACTATGGGTGGCATCCGCTGGCAAAGATTTGGCAGACACCAGGGCGAGGCGAGAGTTGGTTCCACGATCTAAAGCCTGACGATGTGGCTGTGGTGATGACCAAAGCGGGTCTCCCTGCTGACATCGCCAAGACCACCGCCAGTCACATCGACCCGCGGATGGCTGATTGCATTCTGCGGCTGTACCGCTCAGCGGTAAACGTCGGCTCGGAATGGCAACCGTTTCTCCGCAACATACGCTCCCCGGGTTTGGTCTTCTGGGGCGAGAAGGATGCCGAGTGCCCCGTTGCCTTTGCCGATCGACTCGGCGCGGACGCTCACGCCGGAAGCGTCCTTGCACTCGACGCCGCGCATTGGGTCATTGTTCAACGCGCCGTGGACATCGCCGCTGCGCTCGAAGCGCATTGGTCTACAACAACCTAACGAAACGACGCAGCACACAGGAGTGCACATGCAATCAGTACAGCTTGATCCCCAAAACGTTCTGGCAGCCGAGGCGAAGATCCCGGCCAACGCCCCGGTGACGATGCTCAACCTGGTTCAGTTCTTCGAGCAAGCCCAGTACGAGGATGCCGGGGAGACACCGTGTTCGGGCATGGAGGCCTACATCCAGCGGTATGCGCCTGCGTTTAACGAAGTCGCCGCTGCCCTCGGCGTCAAGGACATTGAGGTGATCTATGTTGGCGCCGTGGCGCACACCATCCTTGGCCCGGAAGAGCCGAAGTGGGATGCTGTCGCCATCGTTCTTTACCCCAACTTTGGGGCACTGCGCAAGGTGATCGAGAGCCCGCTGTATCTGGCAAAGGCCGAACCTCACCGAAAAGCCGCCCTCAAGGCCTGGGAGTTCATTGCTACCTTTCAACCGCAACCTTCATAACACCATGGATCTAAGGGAAAAAGGAAAAGGAAAGAAACGACAGGGTGCATGCGAAGTGACCTCGTTTGAAGATCTCGGCGACGGCCAGACGCAGCTGACCCAGATTGGCAATGAACCGATGGAGAGCGCGCGCGAGAGCGGTCAGCTCGAGGGTTGGAACCAGATACTCGAGAAGCTGGCTGCGGTGGTTGCGGAACTGGCGCAGGCCAAGTAGACGTGCGGAGGATCGTGGATGGAGCGGAGGCCGGTCGTGCTTTTCGCCCTTGTGGCCAAACCGCGCACTTGGCTCCGCCGGCCTTCCTCTTTACCCTTTAATCATGCACTCTCCGCAACCCCGCCCTAACCCGCTCCGCATCGCCATCGCCGGCGGCGGCACCGGCGGGCATGTTATTCCCGCGCTCGCGATTGGCCGTGAACTCCATGATCATCACAACGCCGAACTCCTCTATATCGGGACAGCGCGCGGCCTCGAGACCAAGCTCATCCCGGCTGCCGGCTTTCGGTTGGAGCTCGTGCGCTCCGGCCAACTCAAGAACGTGTCCTTCCGCACCCGACTGAAGACCTTCGCCAACCTTCCGCAGGGTGTTCTGCAATGCATGCAGCACCTCCGCAGATTCGACCCGCAGGTCGTCGTCGGCGTTGGAGGCTATGCCTCAGGGCCGGCGATCCTTGCGGCCGCGATCGCGCGCATTCCCACCCTTGCCTACGAGCCGAACGTCGTTCCCGGCCTTACCAACCGCATCGCCGGACGGTTTACCTCCGCTGCCGCGGTGAACTTTCCCCAGTCCACCCAGTTCTTCCGCCATGCCGAGGTCACCGGCGTGCCCGTCCGCCCCGAGATTTTCGAGATTTCCCCCAAGCCCGCCAACCCGGCCCCGGACGCGCCGTTACGTCTGCTGATCACCGCCGGCAGCCAGGGTGCGGCTGTCTTCAACGATCTGCTCCCGCGCATCGCGCACCGTCTTCTGCGCGCCCTCCCTACGCTCACCATCGTCCACCAGAGCGGACCGCGCCACGTAGAAACCACGCGCGCCGCTTACACCCAAAGGGGCTTGGAACCCGGCCCAAACAGCTCTATCGTTGTTGAAGCGTTTCTGACGGACATGCCCGCCCAGTATGCCGCCGCCGACCTGATCCTGGCGCGCTCGGGTAGCACGGTCGCCGAGCTCTGCGCTGCCGGTCGGGCGTCGCTCCTTATCCCGTTCCCGCAAGCCGCCGACGACCACCAACGCCGCAACGCCGAGGTCCTCGCGGAGGCCGGGGCGGCCGAGATGCTGCTCCAAGCGGACACAACCGAGCAAACGCTCTTAGACGCCCTCCTTGCCCTCCTCACCGACCACCCCCGCCGGGCGGCGATCGCAGCGCAGGCCCGCGCCCTGGCCCGCCCGGGTGCGCTGCAACGGATTGCGGGCATTGTGCTTCGGCTTGCCGCCGGCAACGCCTAAGCCGGAAAACCTAACCTGTAATGCACAAAGGGCCAAGGCAATCGCCCCGGCCCCTGTCGGTTTAGACCACCTTAGCGGTGATGTTCGCCGCCACCACCACCGCCGTGAAAGCCCCCTCCACCGCCGCTGGGTGCGCGCCCACCGCCGCTGCTCGGCGCACTGTAGGACCCGCCTCCGCCATTGCTCGGAGCCGTGAACCCGCGCTGGCCGCCACCGTTGCTCGGGGGGGTGAAGCCACGCTGCTGCCCGCCGTAGGTCTGCCCGGGGTTGCCACCGTTGCCCTGGCCGCTGAAGCCACGCTGCTGCCCGCCGTAAGTCTGGCCGGTGT
>CAXTLD010000070.1:0-19755 GCA_964245045.1 uncultured Acidobacteriaceae bacterium
AACCCATCCCCGACAACGTCTCCCTCGCTCTCCTCTCGGACTGGGGCACCGGTAACTTCGGCGCAGGGGACGCGCCCTGCATCAAGATCGCCAAGTTCGTTCCCTCCCTGAAGCCCACCTACACCGTCCACCTCGGCGACGTTTACTACGCCGGCCAAAGCGACGAAGAGCGCGACAACTTCCTCGCCCTTTGGCCGCAGGGCACCGCAGCCAGCTTCGCCCTCAACTCCAACCACGAGATGTACTCCGGTGGCGGCCCCTACTTCAATCAGGCCGTTGGTGGCGCCATCTTCAACAAGCTCCAATCACCTTGGAGCTTTTTCGCGCTCGAAACAGCCCATTGGCTCGTCCTCGGGCTCGACTCTGCCTACTTCTCCGACGTCCTCACCCTGTACCTCCACGGCACCCTCGGCCAAAACAACGCCCAGACCGCCTTTGTTCGCAAAATGGCCCAGCACGCCGGCGCCACCGGGAAGAAGGTCATCGTGCTCACCCACCACAATGCCATTCCCATGGGCGGCGTTCCCAAAGCTGACCCTCCCGCCCCGCTTCAGCTCTACACCGAGGTCATGGACGCCTTCGCCGGCCTCCCCGCGCCCGCCTTCTGGTACTTCGGCCACGAACACGTGGGTGCCGCCTACAGCCCGCTCGCCAACGGCCTGCGCTGCCGCTGCATCGGCCACGGCGCCCTCCCCTGGGGGCAGGCCTCCAACCTCCAGAACGCCAAAGCCGCCGGCCTGGTCGACTGGTACGAAGATCGCCTGGCCCAGGACCCCGACGACAGCCTTCGCGTCTACAACGGCTTCGCCCTCCTCCACCTCAACGGCCCCGACCTCACCGAAACCTTCTACGACGAGACCGGCAAAGTGGCCTGGCAACGAACCGAAAAGCCCAAATGAGACTGGGCCCGCAGAGAAGAGCAGCAGAGCTTCCCTCACACGCGTCTCTCCGCAACCTCCACCAGCTTCGCTAGTCGCTTTCCTCGAGCCTCAGGCGTCTGGTAGTAAAACACCGCCATCAACTCCGCCCGCCGCTGCGCCGCCGTCATGCGCGCCCACCCCGCCCGCGCCTTTGGCCGCGCCCGAAACGCCTGCTCGATGACAGGCGGCAGCTCCACCTCGGCCTCCATCGTGCTCAGCAGCCGCTCGGCCATCTGCTCCGCACGGCGGAGCCGAGCCTCTTCGCCCTTCACCCCGCCGATCCACTTTCCGATCTCCCGCCGCGTGTACTCCGTCAGCGCGCCGTACCACGCCCGTAGACCCTCCGCCTCATCCAGCAGCGCGTCCAGCTCCTCTGGCAGTTCCGCCGGCCGCGGCTCCAAATCCGGCGCTAGCGAAAACTCCGCAGCGTCGCCCACAGCCACACCCGCCTCCCGCTGCATCGCGCGGTTCACCAGCACAAAGAACCCATCACCTCCCGAAACCGGAAACAGCGACGTCCGAAACCGCACCTCGCCCCTCGGCCCACGAACCTCGCCACAGACCCGCAGCCGTACGATCTCCGGCCAAGCCTCGTGCGGATCAAACGGCACCCGCACAATCGTCCACCCCAGCGCCCGATCGCCCCGCTCCAGGACCGCCCGAAACCGCCGCGCTTCCATCGTGTCCATCGCGTCCATCGTCTCGCTCCCAAGGTCTACCTTTACGCCCACACACCAAAGTTGCCAAGCCAAAAATCCCCTCGCTTGCGTGCTATTGGCATAGAGCCCTCTACACTGGGACTAAGCGACCTGCTCCCCCGCAGCTCGTTGCCGCGCCCCAAGTCGAAGTCCAAAGCTAAAGTCTCTACTCTGAATACTTTGCAGGAAAGTATGGGGGAGGGGTACACCCCACAGCTACACTAGTTCCATCCCCGCCGAAACCACCAACCCGCGCCTCTTTCTCTCCGCCGGCGAGGCCTCCGGGGACGCCTACGGCGCCCAACTCATCGCCACCCTCCGCCGCTACCTCCCCACGGCCACCTTCACCGGCCTCGGCGGCCAGCAAATGGAGGCCGCCGGCCAGCAGCGCACGGTCCGCGCCGAAGACGTCGCCGTCATGGGCGTCACCGAGATCCTCCGCCACATCCCGCGCATCTACGGCAGCTACCGCAAGCTCGTCCGCAGCCTCCACCGCCACCGCCCCGACGTCGCCGTTCTCATCGACTTCCCCGACGTCAACTTTCGCCTCGCCAAACATCTTCGCCGCCTCAGCGTGCCCGTCCTCTGGTTTGTCAGCCCCCAGCTTTGGGCCTGGAAGCGCTCCCGCCTCCGCTGGGTGCAAAGCCGTGTCGATCGCATGCTCGTCATCTTCCCCTTCGAGCAGCCCTTCTACGCCGCCCGCGACGTCCACGCCGAGTTTGTCGGTCACCCCCTCGCCGAGCTGCCACCGCCGACCTCCACCCGCGACGGATACGCCGCGCAACACGGCCTGGACCCCGCCAAAACCTGGATCGCCCTCCTCCCCGGCAGTCGCTGGAAGGAGATCCGCGCCAACCTGCCCACCCTTCACGAGCTCGCCATGAGCGACCTCATCACCGCCGCCGCCGCCCAAACCACCTTCAACGGCCTCGACCTTCACGTGCCGCCCAACCCCGCCGCGAACACCCATTACGAGTTCCTCCTGCCGGTCGCCAGCACCATCCGCAGCCACGACCTCCTCGCCTTCATCGAGTCCCTGAACCGCGACCACCTCCGCTACTGGGGTCCCGAGGCCCGCTCCCTCCGTCTCACCCTGGTTCCGGACGCGCGCGAGGCCCTGCACCACACCCGCGCCTCCGTCGTCGCCAGCGGCACCGCTACCGTGGAGGCCGCCGTCCTCGGCAACCCCTTCGTCGTCGTCTATCGTGTCTCGCCGCTCACCTTCGCCATTGCCCGCAAGCTCGTCGACTACCCCGAAGACTTCGGCCTCCATCGTGACCTGAGCGGCAACCTTCCCGTCGCCATGGTCAACCTCATTGCCGGCAAGCGCATCGTTCCGGAGCTGCTCCAAAACCGCTTCACCGCGGAGAACGTCGCCGCCGAACTCGCCCCCCTGCTCCGCGACGGCCCCGAGCGCGATCACCAGATGGCCGCCCTGGCCGAGGTTCGCCGGCGTCTCCGCGGCCCCGACACTAGCGGCCCTACGGCCATCAACCGTGTCGCCGCCGCCGTGCTCGAGTTACTCGATGCACCGGAATCTGCTCCGCACGCACCCGACGGAACTCCGATCCGGCGGTAAGTCCGAATCGGTCCCAAACGCGTCTACTTATGTAGGCGATCTTTCGCGCGCACCGCTGTGCCCGCAAGCCGCATTCGCCCTCAGGTCCACACACACGCCATGCTCAAGCGCCTCAGCACGCTGTTCTTCGCCACCCTCGCCGCCGCCGCGTCCGCGCACGCCGCTCCGCCCGCCACGCGCACCCAGATCGACGTCACCAACTACGTCATTCACGCCGACTTGGACCCCGCCAACGGCAAGCTTTCCGCCACGGCCGCGGTCACCTTCACCGCCCTTGGCGACCTCAACCTCGTCACCTTCGGCCTGAACAACGCGCTTGTCGTCTCGAAGCTCACTGATGGCGCCAACGCCAACATCCCCTTTGAGCGCAACACCGCCGACTCCACTCTCCGCATCAGCCCCGCCACGCTCATCCCCAAGGGCGCCACCGCTACCTGGACCTTCACCTACGCCGGCGCGCCCTCGGCCGAGACCAGCCCCGTCGAAGGCATCGACTTCGCCCAGGTCGCCGACCCGGTCAGCTTTCTGCTCTACCCTGGCCGCTGGTTCCCCTTGAACGGCCTCTTCACCGACCGCTTTACCGCCGAAATCCACGTTGCCGTACCCACCGGCGAGTACGCCGTGGGCAGCGGCCTCACCGGTCAACACAAGCTGCCCAACAATCGGACCGAGTTCGTCTACAACTGGACCAAACCTGGCTTCCCGGGCACCATCGTCGCCGGCAAGTTCCTGCCCGCCATCAAGGCCCCCGACGCTCCCAACATCCACGTCTACGTCACCGAAGCCAACCAGGCTCGTGCCGCCGACATAGCCGCCACCGCCTCCAAGGAGTTCGAGTTTTTTACCGATCGCTTCGGCACCGCCGAGTCGCCGACCGTCAACGTCGTCGAGCTGCCGCCCAACGCCGTCTCCGCCGCCTGGGCGCCTGAACTCGCCGCCGTGAAGCCCGACCGCGCCAGCACGCGCCTCGTCGCCAACACGCTCGCGCACCAGTGGTGGGGCTCTGAGGTCTCCCCCGCCACCCTCAACGACGCCTGGATCACCAACGGCATGAGCCGCTACGCCGAGCTCCTCTATCTCGAAGACGCCAACGGCAAGCAGGCCCTGCAAACCGCCATCACCGATACCCAAGCCGCCGCGCTCGCCTACGACACCGAGCCGCTCACCACCCTGGGCCGCATCGACCCCTTCTCGCCGCAATTCCAGAACATGACCCTGGACAAGGGCGCCATGATCTTCCACATGCTCCGCTGGGAGATGGGCGACGACAAATTCAACGCCTTCCTGAAATCCACGCTGTCGCAGAATATCGACAAGAGCGTCCGCACCGCCGACGTCCAGACCATCGCCGAGGCGCAGTCCCAGCTGCAGCTCACCCCCTTCTTCACCCAATGGTGCGACGGCACCGGCGCGCCCGAGTTCGGCGACAACTTCTCCGTCTTCCGGCTGGGCAACAACAAGGGCTTCCGCACCGTCGGCGCCGTCACCCAGGATCTCGACCTCTTCAAGATGCCGGTCGACCTGCGCATCGACACCGAAGGCAAGACCGAAGAGCGGCGCATCGATCTTTCCGGCACCGAGTCGCCCTACACCGTCACCACCTTCGGCCGCCCACGCAAGATCACGATCGACCCGGACAACTGGCTGCTGAAGTCCACCCCCGACCTCGCTGTCCGCGTCGCCGTCCTTCGCGGCCAGCAGGACGTGGCCCAGGGCGACCTGCTCGGCGCCATCTCCGAGTACCAGAAAGCGCTCGACTCCAATCGCGGCTCCTCGCTCGCCAACTACCGGCTCGGGGAGATCTTCATGATGCAGAAGAATTACCAATCATCCGCCAACAGCTTTCGCGACGCGCTCCGCGGCGACGGCGACCCCAAGTGGACCGAGGTCTGGAGCCACATCAACCTCGGCAAGATCTTCGACATCACCGGACAGCGCGAGCGCGCCGTCAACGAGTACCGCCAAGCCATCCAAACCAACGACAACACCCAGGGAGCCGTAAACGAGGCCCGCGCCCTGCTACAAAAACCCTTCCAGGCCAACGCCCCGCAGTCCGGCGAGTAAGTAGGACCTCAAACCGGCGGCGAATCCCAGCCTATCGACCCGGTTAGATCCGCCATCTCGACCGGAGGAGCGGCGAGGAGGGCATGACTCAACAGAAGACGGCTTGGCGTTACTAAGCTGACAAGAGACGGTGGATCAGCTCAGAGTGGCTTCCGCGGGCATGTGCGCAACGGGCCCGGCGGAGCGATCCTGCGACGCCTGCTTTCCAGTGAGGATATCCGGCAATGATTTTATCGTGCGCCTGAAAGGCGCATTGTCGCCAAGAACGCGGCCAAGGACGAGAGAGCCCTCAATGCGGATGACGGCGTCCTCAGCCAGCGACTTTGATGCAGCAGGGGAGAAGCCACTTTCAACGGCAATGCGGACGAAAGCCTTGATCCAAGATTGCATTGCGCTTTTCAAGCCTGCTTGCAGCGTGTCCGGTCCGCCGGCTATGGACAGCACATCGCTGATACACGACTTCTCTCCATCGAGGTAGAAGGTTCGAAGGCGATCGGCCACAACGATGACGCGTTCTCTGGGCGGCCTTTTCCCTTGCAGCGGCTCGATGACATTCGCCTGAAACCACTGGACGACCTGCCCGGCGGCCGCCATGGCTATTTGGTCCTTGCCGCCAGGGTAGCGGTGATAAAGGCTGGCCTTCTCAAGGCCTGTAGCGTCCGCAAGCTGCTTTAGGCTCACACCCTCAAACCCGTAGGTCCGAAAGAGATCGAGTGCTTTGTTCAGGAAGTCTTCATCGCTGATCGTGCGGTGGGCCATGCCCTCATTAGACACGCTGGGATGCGACTGGGACGCAGCAGGCGGCGCGCGCGGCAAAGAAATAAACGTATCCCTACCGTTCGTTCGGTATCTTATAAGCAAGTTCCACCTAAGGAGAACAGAATGACGCAGCAGAACGGAATTGCACCAACACGGGTCCTCTACAAACGCGCACAGATCGATGGCCTGAGTATCTTCTACCGGGAAGCCGGCGATCCTTCCCGGCGTACGATCGTTCTCCTCCACGGCTTTCCGTCGTCTTCACATATGTTTCGGGAGTTAATCCCAGCGCTCGCTTCCCAGTACCACGTCGTTGCCGCCGACATGCCGGGGTTTGGCTACAGCGATCAACCGGCGCTCGAAGATTTCGAGTACACGTTCGACCACCTCGCGGAGGTGATGGGTCGCTTTTTCGATGTGATCGGGCTGAAGCAGTACAGCATCTATGTGCAGGACTACGGCGCCCCGGTTGGTTTTCGGTTGTTCCTCCAACAGCCAGAACGTGTGACGGCCATCATCACGCAGAACGGAAACGCCTATGAGGAAGGCCTTAGCCCTTTTTGGGATAGTTCAATTGCGCCATACTGGAAAAGCAAGTCGGCGGAAAACGAAAAGAAATTGCGAGAGTTGCTGACCTTTGATGTGACTAAGTTTCAATACACAGAAGGCTATCGGGATGCCGAGCTGATAAACCCGGACAGCTATATGTTCGACCAAATGATTCTGAACAGGCCGGGCAACCAGGCCATCCAGATTGCATTATTCGCTGATTACCAGAACAACGTGAAGGCGTACAAAAAATGGCACGAGGCGCTGCGCAGGCATCAGCCGCCGGTTCTTGCCGTCTGGGGCAAAAACGATCCCATCTTTCTGCCTGCCGGGGCGGAGGCCTTCGCTCGCGATGTACCTGCCACAGAAATCCATCTGCTGGATAGCGGTCACTTTGCGCTTGAAGATCATGCTCCTGTGATTGCACAGCATGTGCTTTCTTTTCTCGCTCGCGTGTAGCCGGACTTCCGGCCTCGACCCAAACACACGCCGCCATTCACACCCGCACGGAGCAAACCACGTAGAGAACTACCAATGCCGGTTCTGCAGCAGATGTGTGGAGACGCGCGTTTCATAAACTACGGACCGGGCGGGGCGCCCGGTCCGTCCTTACCTGAGATCATCCCGAGATGTTGGACCTTCAAATCCGTTACGACGTGTCTCTTTCTCTCAGAACAGTAAAGATCGATCAAACGAAAGCGAATACTTATGACCCAATTCATCGCCGCAAGAATGCACCAAGGAGTGTGGTGGCCCATTTGTCTTGCCTTGGCACTGGGACTTCAGGTGCCCGCCGCGTGCCAGAAGGCAACGCCATCTGCTGAATCTCTCAACGGGCTCGGCGCCGAAGGTAAAGCACTGGCCCAGAGAGTTGGCATTTGGGATGTGACGGAGACGGTGTGGGCAACTCCTGGCGCCGCGCCCGTCGTAACCAAAGGGCTCTTGGCTGAGCGAACCCTGATGGGAACACTTCTTCAAGAAGTGATTCGGCAACCCGGCGAGCCGCTGGATAAGGCTGTAAAGCGAACCGATCTGTTGTCTTACAACCGTTTGGAAGGGCGTTGGGGCTACGTTTCCTTTGACACTCGCGCTCCCGTCGGACTCATGCCGGCCTGGAGCGGTGGTCGAGGAGATGGAACAACGATCGATGTGACGTTTACTCCGTTCGCGGTGCCTACCTCGGACCCGAAGACAACGGGTCAATTCATCTTGATGGAGGAAGCTATTCGCTTTACCAATGCCGATCAGGATGCTAAAGACCAGTACTACACCCTTGCGGACGGCACAGGAACCAAATGGCTCGCCCACCGCTACTCCTACACTCGTCGTCCATAGTCTTGGTGAGCCATCCCACACTCGGGTCTGTTAGGTATGCACCATCACCCTGAAGATCACTTCTTTTGCCCAGAATAGTCACCCATCCACCACTGAACACCGAGGTTCTTATAACTCTGCACCAGCAAGACAGCCAACTTGGCACCACAGACGAACATAGAGCCGCAACCCCTATCGAGAATTTCGATCTGGTTATTCTCGGCAGTGGCGTGGGCTCGTCGACCCTGTCCTGGGCCATGGCGAAAGCGGGCGAACGGGTTGCCGTGATCGAGCGCCAGTACATCGGCGGCTCTTGCCCCAACATTGCCTGTCTCCCAAGCAAGAATGTCATCCATAGTGCGAAAGTCGCCTCTTACTTCAGCCGCGGCAAAGAGTTCGGGATGTCCAACGCAAATTACAATGTGGACATGATTGCCGTGCGGGAACGCAAACGCACGATGGTCGCCGGATTCAATGCCTTCGAGCTTCAGGCATACAAAGACACTGGCGTTGAGTTCATCATGGGGGAAGGCGTCTTTCTTGCCCCCAAACTGCTCCAGGTTTCAGTGGCCGACGGGGCGAAGCGCCTCATTCAGGGCGACAAGATAGTCATCGGTTTAGGAACACGTTCCAGGTTGGAAGCTGTCCCGGGCCTTGCGGAGTCGCGCCCGATGACCCACGTTCAGGCTCTTGAACTCGATGTCGTCCCTGAACACGTTGTGATTTTTGGCGGCGGATACATCGGTCTTGAGTTTGCCCAAGCTATGCGCCGCTTTGGGAGCCGTGTCACTCTGATCATCCGAAACGATCGGCTTCTCCCACTTGAGGACGAAGATGTCTCGGAAGGCATTCGCACCCTCCTTGTAGACGAAGGCATTGAGATCCTGTTCGACACGGACCTGAAAAGCGTCTCCGGCGAATCGGGGAAGCACGTCGCCTTGACGCTCGTTCAGCACGGCAAGGAACAGATCATCAATGCCAGTCATTTGCTCGTCGCAACTGGCCGCATCCCCAACACGGAAAATATCGGCTTGGCAGTGGCAGGCGTTTCATTGACAGAGAACGGCTACATCAAGGTCAACGAGCGCCTCGAAACCACGGCACCAGGAGTTTGGGGAATAGGGGAATGCGCCGGGAGTCCTGCTTTCACGCACATCGCTTTCGACGACTTCCGCCTGCTTAAGGACAACTTCGCAGGCGGTAGCCGTGTCACCACGGGACGCCAAGTTCCTTTCTGCCTTTTTATTGATCCGGAGTTCGCCCGGGTCGGTCTGAATGAGACTGAAGCGAAGACACACGGAATTCCTTATCGCCTTGCCAAGCAGCCCATGGCTGCGGTCCTGTGCACCCACACCCTATCTGAAACCCGCGGCTTCATGAAAGCACTCATCGACGCCGAAAACTGACCGGATCCTTGGCTTCGTCGCTTTGGGTGTTAATGCCGGCGAAATCATGGGCGCGGTTCAGATCGCGATGATTGGGCATATGCCGTACACTCTCATCCGGGATGCCGTCCTGACCCACCCGACACTCCTTGAAGGATTGGGAGGACTGTTCGCGTCCGTTCCCCCACTGGAGCAGCCCCAGCCGGGGCGATCCCGTCAAGCGTGAGCAGCAGGCCGGGGTGCCTCTGTTATTGCATAGCGTTTTCTTTTTTTCTCGCTCGCGTGTAGCCAATGTCTGGAGGCGTGCGCTTCAAAGACTAGCGACCGGGCGGGCCGCCCGGTCCGTCCTTACAAACGCGCTTGTGGGAAGCTAAAGCTGTCATCATTCCAAGAGGCCGAATTCACCCGTTAATAACATGTACTATCCGAGAACGGTCAAGTCCGACGGGCGACAACCCTATGCTCCCAAGCACCCGTGCCGGGAAGATGCACCCACTCATGGCCTTGCACAAAACGTACACACCGGCCCACAACCGCGACCTATCCTACTTCCCCTCCCGTTTCGCCCGCCGACGCGCCGCAAACCGTGACCCACCCAGCCCAAACATCCCCGCCACCGCAAACCCTAAGATCCCCGCCAACACAACGATCGTAATCACCAGCGACACCCCGGCCATCAACGCCGCGAGCGCCGCCGCCAGGCAGGCCTTGATCACGGCAAAGATCGTTTGGATGATGACCACCGGCGCGCGCTCCTGAAACTCTGCTGATCTAAGCCCTAACAGCCACCCCAGCCTCGGACGCCACGCCCTCCAGGCCAACCTCCACCGACACGCCCAACGCCGCCAGCCAGTCCGTCACACGCTGGACCGTTTCTTCAGTCGAAGCCGCTCCGCGCACCACCCGCACTACGGCGCCGACCTCCTCGCCAAAGGGTGCCAGACCAACGCAAAGTCCCGCCCGGTACGTACACGAGGCCAGGTCCGTGATGCTCAGGGTTGTGGGCGTACAAAAAACCGTTCTTGGCGGCGCCATCCGGTCCATCATGCTGAAGATTTCCAGCTTGGACTCCAACTCATCCGGCACGAAATCGATCGCCACGTCCGCGGTCCGAACAGCATCTTCGACGGTGTCGACCAAACGCACATGCTGCCGCAAAGGCTCCGGCTCGGCCGCAAACACCTCTGCCGCCCGCCTCAGGTTGACCGACAAAACATCCTCAAGCACAACGGCGAACCCGGCCCGCGCACACCGGCGCGCGAAGCTCCGGCCCCTGCTCCCTGCCCCGATCACCGCGACTGTGTGCAGCCGTTCCATCAGCCTCCGCGCGCTTACGCCTGACCCGGACGGCTATTTGGACTCAAGCGCCTTCACCACCGAGTCGAAGCTCGGGTCGGTGTGCTTGATGTGCTCAGCCACTCGCTCCCGCTCCTCCGGGGTCAGCGTCGGAAGGACCGACAAGATTCGCCGCAGCGTGGTCGAAATATCGTCAACGTAGTTCATCGTGCGGATCGCTTCTCCAGATAGGGGCACAGCACATCTCCTCTTTGTCTTCGAACTGGTCCCAGTGTACCTGCTCAGGGCGCTCGCTTAGCGGGAGGCTCCCTCGTCCACCCGCAGATGGGCGTCGTCGGTCGGCTCTCCGGCGGTCACGCCCTCGACATCCTTCTGCTTGCCGTCGCGGTCGGTCATTTCCATAAGCGCCGCCATCTGCGACGCGAAATCCGCATGGAGCGCGTCGAGCCCGAAACGCCACGCCCAGTTGCCCTCTGCCGCGGCTGGCTTGTTCATCCGCGCCTCGCCGCCAAGGTGCAGGATGTCCTGCAAAGGAAAGACGCACGTGTTCGCCACCGAGGCCGCTGCCAGCTTGATCATCGTCCAGCAGATCTCGGCGTCATGGTCGAGGCGTCGCGTGTAGATCTGAACGTTCTCGCGCTCCGCAGCCGTGGCGTCCTCGCGCCACCAGCCCAGGGTCGTATTGTTGTCGTGCGTCCCGGTGTACACCACCGTGTTCTGCACGTACCGATGCGGCAAATACAGGTGCCCGCCCTTTTCCGCAAAGCCGAACTGCAGAACGCGCATACCGGGCATGTCGAAGGCCTGCCGCAACTCGTCCACCTCCGCCGTAATCACGCCCAAGTCCTCGGCCAGAAACGGCAGGTCCCCAAACACTTCTTTCAACCGATGGAACAGCGCTCGTCCCGGTGCCTTGATCCATTGCCCGTTGATCGCCGTCTCCTCTTCTGCGGCGATCGACCAGTACGCCTCGAAGCCCCGAAAGTGGTCCAGACGAACGCTGTCGTACAAGGCCAGCGCCCGTCGAATCCGGGCAACCCACCAGTCGAACCCCTGCTCTTGGAGCAGCGACCACCTGTACAGGGGATTCCCCCACCGCTGCCCCGTCGCGCTGAAGTAATCCGGCGGCACTCCCGAAATCCGCATCGGCCTACGGTCTTCCCCAAGCTCGAAGATCTCCGGATGAGTCCACACATCGGCACTGTCATACGACACAAAGATTGCGACATCGCCCAGGACGCGCACATTTCGCTCCGCGCAGTAGGCCCGCAGAGCCTCCCACTGTTCCTGGAAGAAGAATTGCACGACCTGCTCCACAGCCAACTCGCGCCCAGACTCGCTCATCACCGCCGTTAGAACGTCCGGGTGCCGGAAAGCATATGCCTCCGGCCACTCGATCCAGGCTTTCAGCGCAAAGCGCCGGCGCAGCACGGAAAACAACGCCCAATCTGTGAGCCACTCACTGTTCTCTTGCGTGAATTGCTGAAACCGCGCTCGGTCGTTCGGACCCGCGCGGTCCAGGAAATTGGCCGCTGCCTCTTCGATCAATGGCAGCTTGCGTTCCACCGCCGCCGCAAAGTCGCATGGCCCCTCATGCCCAGGTAGCCCTTCAATCCGCTGCGCGCCGAGCCAACCCTGCGCCACCAGACGTTCCAGGCTGATCAGGGTCGCATTGCCCGAAAACGCCGACAAGGCCGAATACGGTGAACTGCCGTAGCCGGTCGGGCTAAGGGGCAACACCTGCCAAAGCCGCTGCTTCGCTGCCGCCAGAAAGTCCACAAAGGCATACGCCGCAGGCCCAAAGTCCCCGATGCCGCCGTAGGAGGGCAGTGACGTGATATGAAGCAGCAAACCTGAAATTCGTTCCGCGGCCATTTGATCTCCCAGGCTACGCTTTGGCGCACGCCTTCTTCCTGCAACGATCTGTGCACCAAAGGCTTCCGGGGCACCCGGCCAAGGCGAAGCACACTGTAAGACCACTCTATGACGTGCAAGGGCCACCACGGGATGCGTGGTGGCCCTTGCCTCCGCACGATCTCCTGTCAGCTGCCCAAGGGCAAACCGGTGGGCTTGCGACTGTACACAATGGCTCCAGCGTTCTGGTAATGCTGCATCAAGGTGCCAGCAAAGACGTTGAACGCCTCCGCACGCTGCTCGTCTACCAGCTTGTCGCGCGCTTCGGGCAGGTTCTGCGCGATCTCCGCGGGCGTCGGCTGGTCCAGCTCCTGCAGCTGGGCTACGACGCCATTGGGCCCCTCATTGATCGGCGGTGAAATTCCACCCTTCGGCAGCGTAAAAATCACGGCAGCTTGCCCGGCCATCGAGCCCACATCCTGTACCTGTCCATCACGTCCGACCAGGTCACTCGTCTTCACCGGGACATTCATTTCCGCCGCGGCCTTATGTAGATCTCCGAGCTGCTTTGCCCGCGCATCGAGTTTCGCCAGTTGCGCGCTGAGCAGCGCCGGTGCCTTTTCGTCGCGGTAGTCATCCAGCACGTGACTCTTCCAGTCCGCAAAGGCGGGTGCGTGTGCCGGCTTGACGTCTACAACTTGGAACACAGCATTGCCCTCACCCGTTGCCGCAGTCTGCGGTGCCGCCCCTTTGGCTGCACCGAAAGCTACCGACAGCAGAGCCGCCGAATCCGGCAAGCTCGGGATCGTTCCCGTCCGGGGCAGGTAGTCCGTCATGGTGACCGTTAGATTGTGTGTCTTGGCCGTGGCCTCTAGCCCGTTTTTAGCCGCCTCGCTTGCCAGTTGCCCAGCGTAGGCGCTTTGTGCTGCCACAAGCTTTTGCGCGGACAACTTGCCAATGATGTCGTCCTTCACCTCAGCCAAACTCTTTGTGGACGCTGGCTGTTTCTGCTCTGTCTGGATGATGTGATAGCCAAATTGTGAACGCACCACATCCGACGTTTGTCCCGGATTCAGCGCCATCGCCGCACGCGCATACGCCGGGTCCAGGCTGGCGGTTGGAATCATTGGCAACTCGCCGCCTGAGTCCTTGCTCCCGGGGTCATCTGAGTTCTTTTTGGCTAAATCTGCAAAGCTCGCGCCACCCTTGATCTGCCGCAGCAAATCTTCCGCCTTGGCCTTCGCCGCCGCATCCGCCTTGGCGTCCGCACCCTTGGGCACGGTGATCAGAATATGGCGAGTCTTCACCTGCTCCGGTTGCTTGTACTCGTCTGCGTGTGCGCTGTAGTACGCCGCGATCTCCCCATCGCTTACCTTCGGCGCACCTCCGGGCAGGCTCGCGTTGTCCACCGCAAAGAAGGCCAGCTTGCGCGTTTCGGGCACAGCCGTTGCATAGCGCGCAGCGTTGCTCTTGAAGAACTGTTCGAGCTCGGTATCGCTCGGGTTAATGCTCTTCTTCAGGTCGTTGGCGGACAAAACGGCATAATCGAACTTGGCCTTTTCGCCCTGCTTCAAGTACGCCTCTCGCGCAGCCTGTTCGGAAACAGTCACCCCACCCGTCACCAGCGCTTCCAGCCGCTGCAACTCCATGTCCTGCTTCACTTCGGACTCGAACCGCACCACGGAGAGCCCGCGGAACTGCTGCGAGATGAAGGCCTCGTACTTCTCCGTTCCAATGAACTCTCCACCCGGAAAGAGATATTGCCCTAGCGGTCCGGTCTTTAGTTCACGCGCAAGGTCGTCGTTACTGACCTGCAGCCCTAGTCGGTCGGCCTCGCGCACCAGCACCGCGCGCTCCACCTGCTGCTGCCCCGCTTGCGACATCACCAACGGGAGGTACATCTCGGGCAGCTGATTGCGCTGCAGCATCGCTCGTGCGGTGTTCTCCACCTCCGCGTTGCTTACTGCCGTGCTGTCGGTCCCAAACCGCCCAAACCAACCCGGGCTCCGTACCGTCGCGAAGTTGACGCCGTTTGCGGCAGCGCCGTTATCGAAAATGCCAGGTACCAGCGTCACCACCATTGCCAGGATGGCAGCACCGATCACAACGGCGAAGATGGCCTTGGTGGCGCGATTGTCTTGCTGCAAAATGCGAATCATTTCGGGGCTAAACCTTCTCTCTTACTCGCCGCAGAGCGCATCGCCAGGACCGCGGCAAACTACGCCCGCTCAGACCTTCATAGCTTTCTGCCGTACGCGAACCTGTTGGAAAGTATAAATCAGGCCCTACCGACGCCCAATGCCCAGCTGTACCGCTCTCACATTCTGTTAAGCCCACAGCATCACCCAAACAGCGTCGGCATTGACTGCGCTGGCAACTGACGCACGGGCATTTCCAACCCCAAATGCCGATAGGCCAGCTTGGTCGCCACTCGTCCCCTTGGGGTCCGATCGATAAACCCTATCTGAATCAGAAATGGCTCATACACCGCTTCCAGCGCATCTTCCTCCTCCGCCAGCGCCGCCGCCAGCGTGTTCAGTCCCACTGGACCGCCGTCATACTTCTCGATGATCGTCCGCAGGAGCCGCCTGTCCAGCTCGTCAAAGCCATGTGCATCGATCTCCAACATGTCGAGCGCCTGCACGGCGATGGCCCGGTCGATCTTTCCATTGGCGCGTACCTGCGCAAAGTCCCGCACGCGCCGAAGCAAACGATTGGCGATGCGTGGCGTGCCTCGTGATCGCATCGCAACCTCCGCCGCGCCGTCCAAATCGACCGCAACACCAAGCACCTCAGCCGAACGCTCAACAATAAACCGCAGCTCGTCTTCGGTGTAGAAACCCAGCCGTAACACAATGCCAAACCGCGCCCGCATCGGCGCCGCCAGCAGGCCGGGGCGCGTCGTCGCGCCGATGAGCGTGAACGGCTTCATGTCCAGCGCCACGGCCCGCGCCGCCGGTCCTGTCCCGATGATGATGTCCAGCTTGTAATCTTCGAGCGCCGTGTAGAGCTTCTCCTGCAGCACGGCCTGCAACCGGTGGATCTCGTCGAAGAAGAGGACCTGCTTGTCCTTCAAGGTCGTCAGAATCGCCGTCAGGTCGCCCTGAATTTGCAGTGCCGGCCCGGAGGTCTGCCCGAAGGCAACGTCCATCTCATTGGCGATGATCGTCGCCAGTGTCGTCTTACCTAGGCCGGGCGGCCCGGAAAGCAACACATGGTCCAGC
Organism: uncultured Acidobacteriaceae bacterium; assembly: GCA_964245045.1. GTDB lineage: Bacteria > Acidobacteriota > Terriglobia > Terriglobales > Acidobacteriaceae > Granulicella. The sequence goes on from CAXTLD010000070.1 coordinate 15,643, forward strand.
GCCTCACCCCGCGCCCGTGCCGCTTCAATTGCAATCGCTAGCTGCTCTTTCACCTTGCGCTGCCCGATGAACTCGCCTAAGCGCCTAGGCCGCAGCTTCAGCTCAAATTGGGCGTCCTCGTCCAACACCGCCGCCGAAACTAGCCGCTCCGGGTCCTGCGTTCCGCCGCGCTTCCCACCGCCCGCAACAGCACTCCGCGCATTGGTCATGACTTCCATAAACTAGGGCGATCATACGGCGAAACTTCTCATCCGAGCAACGCAGAATTTCATCTCGCACCGCAGTTGATTACCAAAGTAGGAACGCCAGCCATGCAGTCCCATATGGGAACCCGCGCCGCCCCTCACTGCAGCATCAACAGCACACACCCATGTGGCGGCAACCGCTCCACAAACTCATGTCCCGAGATCGGCGCGTTGCCGCCGAGGACGTTGCGCACGGCCCAATCCCGCCCGCCGAGGTCCGTGCCAAAGTCGGCCATCTGCCTGGTCAGGTTCAGCTCCGCGTCCCCCAAGTTGAACAGCCCAATCGCCTTTTCGCCGCCGGGCAGGTCCGCCCGCCACGCCACCAGGTCACCTTCCCTCAGCACCTGCATACTGTGGGTTGCCGTTTGGTCGATGCGGATCAGGTCGCGGTTCGTCAGCAGCGCCGCGGTTGCCTTGTCCAGCTGCGTCAAGTTCGCGCCCAGGATCAAGGGGCTTCGCGCCAGTGCCCACAGGGTCAGCAGCGTTTGCTGCTCTTCGGCTGTCAACAGCGAGGCGCGCGGCTTGCCGTTGCCCGGCAAAGGCCGCAGCTGCCCGACTGGCAACATGTCTGCATCCGGCCAGTGGTCTGGCCTGGCGTACGGCGCCCAAGCCGCCAAGCGCGCGAACATGTCCTTCAGAGCCATCGGGAACTCAGTCTTCTGCTCGGGCGGCTTCTGCCATTGGTCCCAGAAATCATCCGAAATCCGCCACATGTTCGCCAGCTTGCCGACCTCTTCGGCATGGCTCAGCGCCGTCGGTCCCGGCGACAGACTCAACACCATCGGCCGCCCCGTCTTGTCGATCGCGTTACGGATCTGCCGAATCTCGCTGCCCTTGAACGGGTGATCGGCGATGCAATCCACCTTGAGGTAGTCCACACCCCAGCTGGCGTATTGGCGCAGCAGCGCGTCGTACCAGGCCTGCCCGGCGGCGTTGTCCTGCACACCCCAGTTCGTCGGGTCCCACGGGCAGACATCGGTTTGGTCGGCCACCCCCGTCGCATGGAAGCCTGAACCTTCCACCGGCAGGTTGCGCTCGACGCTCGCGCGCGGAATCCCGCGAACGATATGGATCCCAAACTTAAGCCCTTGCCCATGCACCCACGCGCCCAGCGCCGAGAAGCTCGTTTCCTCGATAGTTACGTGAAGCCGCCCCGGCGAGCGCCCCGGCGTACGCGGCGTCTTGCCCGCCGACGGAAACCTTGCCGGCACAGGCACGTAACGCCCATACCCATCGATGGCGTATACCAGCTTGTCCGGCGTCCCGCGATCCTGGGGGTTGGCGAAGAACCAACCCTCGTCAACCACGGCATACTGCCAGCCAAATGGAGCGAGCGCCGTCGCAAGGACCTCCACATTGGCGCGGAACGCGGGCTCGGTGACCGTCAGGCCATACGAATCCCAGCTATCCCAACCCATCGGCGGCGTTGGTGCCACCACCGCCGGCCCCTGCGCTCGCACGCCCACCACCGCAAACCACAACGCCAGGCAAAGCAAAGTGTTCCGCATGGGGCCAAGCCTACACCCGCACCCACCGCACCCGCCCAGTCCATAGCGGAGCGCATTCTAAGCCGACGGCTACGCGAGTCGTGCGTTACCCTAGCTCTTGCACGCTCCCCTTGCCAGGATGGCCACGCCTCTCGAACTCGCACTCCTCTCCTGCCTTCTGCTGGGCTTCCGCCATGGCTTCGACTACGATCACCTCGCCGCTATCACGGACATCACCAGCGTCCAGCGTGGCTGGCGCGAGGGCATGGGGCTCGGCCTGCTGTACGCGCTCGGGCACGCGCTCACCGTCGCCGTGCTCGGCATCGGCGTCATCTTTCTCCACCTCTCCTTGCCGCAACACTTGGACGACATCGGCGAGCGACTCGTCGGTGCCACGCTCATCGTGCTCGCCGTGTATGTGTTGACCTCGCTCTGGCACCGCCGTGACCACCTCGCCCACCCCGGCACCGGCCACACCCACCACCCAGCCCGCAGCCGCATCGCCCTGCTCATCTCAGGCGGCCGATACCTCTGGTGGCGCGTCCGCAAGCTCGGGCGTCCGGAACTCCCCGCACCTGACCCCTTCGCCTTTCAGTACAATCAAAGCTCTGTCTTTACGGTGGGTATGATCCACGGCCTGGGCGCAGAAACCCCGTCGCAACTGCTGCTTTTTTTGCTCGCCGCGAACCTCGGCGGCACGAGCCGCGGCCTCATCGGCCTCCTCGCATTTCTTGTCGGCCTGCTCGCCATGAACACTCTGATGACTGCCAGCGCCTCCGGCCTGTTTGCCGGCAGCGTCGCCCGCCCCAAACTGCAAGCGGCCATCACCTCGCTCACCGCCGTCTACAGCTTCACCGTCGGCGCCATCTTCCTCTTCGGCCTAAGCGACCACCTGCCAGCCTTGGTCCGCTGAGGTTGGAGCTGCGCGTTGGCAGAAAGACGGTTGGCGCTGCGCGTTGGCGAATTTCTAATCCGCTCCGACGGAGCCCGCCAACACGAAGTGCCGACGCGCCAGCGCTAACACGAAGTGCTAACGCGCAGCGCTAACCTCAGCTGACGCGCAAGCGGCCAACCCGCATCCTACAATCAGCCTCGTGGATCTCCAGCAAAAATCCGTCCTGCTGCATCAAACCCTCCTCGACCTCGGCTCGGTCCTGGTCGCCTACTCGGGCGGCACAGACTCCGCCTTTCTCGCCTTTGCCGCCCACCAGGCGCTTGGCCCGCGCATGCTCGCCGTCATCGCCGATTCCGCCTCCTTGCCGCGCAAAGAGCTCGCCGCCGCCCTGGCCTTTGCCGAGCAACAGCACATCCCGCTCGAAATCTTGCAAACCGACGAGCTCGCGAACCCCGACTACGCCCGCAACGATGCCGGACGCTGCTTCCACTGCAAAGACGAGCTCTTCGCCCAGATGGAGCGACTCCGGAGCGCCCGAGGCTTCGCCCACATCGCCTACGGCATGAACCTTGACGACCGCGGCGAGTTCCGCCCCGGCCAACAGGCCGCCGCGCTTCACTACGCCCAGGCTCCGCTCGTCACCGCCCAACTTACCAAAGCCGAGATCCGCGCCCTGGCCCGCGAGGCGGGCCTCGTACTCGCCGACAAACCCGCCAGCGCCTGCCTTTCCTCGCGCATCGAGTACGGCCGTCCCGTCACCGCCGAGGCCCTTTCCCAGGTCGAACGCGCCGAAGACCACCTCCATGCTCTCGGCTTCCCCCAGGTCCGCGTCCGGCACCACGGCGACCTCGCCCGCGTCGAGATCGCCCGCCCCGACCTGCCGCGCGCTCTTCACCTCGACATCCTCGACAGCATCACCGCCGCGCTCAAGGTGCTCGGCTTCAAGTACGTCACGCTCGACACCCAAGGCTACCGCTCCGGCTCCATGAACGACGTGCTGCCCGTTTCCGCCCTATCCGCAGCGCCCTTGCCGTTATTGTCCGCCACCCCAACATCGTCATCTCGACCGGAGCGGACAGCTTCCTCGTCCGCGTAGTGGAGAGACCCCTGTATCCTGCCAGCCAGCGCACAGATGCACGCGCGAGCCTCACCACTCCACCCGCTCCACCACTCAGGAGAGCCATGCGCATCGCTTACCTCGACTGCTTCGCCGGTATCGCCGGTGACATGTTCCTCGGCGCCCTGCTTGACGCCGGCGTGCCCGCGCAGGTCCTACACGACACCACCGCCGCCCTCAACATCGGTGCCAGCCTTCGCATCGAAACTGTAGACCGCAGCGGCATCTCCTGCACCAAAGTGCACGTCCTCGAAGACGGCAAGCTCGCCGAAGGCGTGCCCCCCCCCCCAACACCCCCCCCGGACCCAACAGCCCCCCCCCCCCCCACGCGCACACCCCCCCCCCCCCCCCCCACCCCCACCCACACCC
>CAXTLD010000071.1:0-19177 GCA_964245045.1 uncultured Acidobacteriaceae bacterium
GTGCGGGGAGCGTGTGGGCGGGGCCGGGTGGGCTTGCGGCGCGGGCGACGGCGGAACGGGCGCCACGGGTGGCTGCTGGGCGATATGCGCGAGCGCCGAAGCAACGACCAAGGTGAGCGGGAAGGCGAGTCGCAGGGGCGAGATGGTGGGACCTCCAGGACGCGGGTTGCGTGGGGGATGGTTCGAGTGGCATCTTACCCTGACCTGAATGTTAGGAGTCGCTGGCATGCGTCTACGGTCGTGTTTGTGGCGGTGCGGGCGGGGGCTGGTGTTTGCCTTTGGGCTTGCCGGAGGCGCATGCGCGCAGGAGGCCGGGCAGAGAACAGCGGTGATCACCGTGAGCGCGCAACTGGTGCTAGTGGATGCGGCGGTGGAGTGGAAGAAGACGGGGCAGCCCGTATTGGGTCTGCAGGCGGGGGACTTCGCTGTGGCCGAAGATGGCGAGCCGCAGACGATCTCGAGCGTGAGCGAGGATGTGTTGCCGTTGTCGGTGGTGTTGCTGTTTGACTTGACGGACACGGTGCATCCGGTGCTGCAGCATCTGGCCGACGGCGCGGCGGCGGTGTTGCGCCACCTGCGGCCGCAGGATGAGGTCGCGGTGATGACGTTCTCCTCGCACACGAAGCTGGAACAGCGGTTTACCCGCGACCGCATGACGGCGGTGGAGGGCATCGATGCGGCGTCGGCGAGCTATGACCGGAGCGAGCCCACGTTTGTGTGGGAGGACCTGTGGGGGGCCGTGCGGCAGTCCGAGGCGACGCAGGTGCCGGACGCGCGCCGGGTCGAGGTGTGGGTGACTGATGGCAGCGCGAACGATCAGGACACACAGCGCGGGCTGGCGCATCAGGCACCTTCGGTGCTGCACAGCGAAGCGGAGGCGACGGACGCGCTGCTGCGATCGGGGGTCGTGGTGAGCGCGCTGGTGGAGCGCAGCGGGCTGCATGGCACAGGGCGGTTCGGGGACGTGGCGCACCTGGCCGAGCTGACCGGCGGGCCGGTGCTGTATGCGACGGAGAGCGATGCGGCGGCTCGGCTGGCGACGTTGTTGGACGGCCTGCGGGCGCGCTACACGCTTGGGTATAAGCCAAGCGCGGCGCGGCCGGATGGAACGCGTTGCCAGCTGCGGGTGAGCTTGAGTCCGGCCTTTTGGGCGGCGCACCCGGAGGTGCGGGCACGCGATGTGGCCATGCGCGCGCGGACAAGTTATGTGCGGGTGGCGGTGGGTCGGTGAGGCCGCGTAGGGGACGGGGCGGGCGCAGGTCACGCCGGGCGACAGCCCGATCTAGGAACGGCACGGGAATTTGTAGCATCGCCCCGCACGAAATTGCCATCCCATAGCGCATGGCGCATGTGGCGAGCAGAACACAAGAGGGCAAGACCTGGTTCATCACCGGGGCATCCAGTGGGTTTGGGCGACTGATGGCGGTGTACCTGCACGGCCTGGGGGCGACCGTAGTGGCGACGGCGCGGCGGGTGGACGATCTGCGGGACCTGACCACGCAGTGCGCGGGCATGTTTACGCTGCCGCTAGACGTGACCAGCAACGATTCCATTGCGCATGCCGTGGACGATACGATCGCGCGCACGGGCGGCGTGGACGTGCTGGTAAACAACGCCGGCTATGGCGTGTGCGGCGCGGTGGAAGAGGTGCAGGCGAGCGAGTACATGCCGATGTTCGACACCAATCTTTTTGGGCTCATCAACCTGACGCAGGCGCTGTTGCCGCAGTTCCGCGAGCGGCGCTCGGGGGCGATCATCAACTTCTCGTCCATCGGCGGGCTGATCGGATCGCCGGGCTGGGGTTTTTATAACGCGACCAAATTTGCCGTGGAAGGGCTAAGCGAAGCGCTTCACGGAGAGATGGCTCCCTTCGGCGTGAAGGTGATGGTGGTGGAGCCGGGACCGTTTCGGACGGACTTTCTGGGGCGTTCCGGCAAGGAAGCGGCGTTGCGTCTGCCGGACTATGAGCCGACCGTGGGCAAGACCCGCGAGTACTTCAAGAATCAGGCGGGCAAGCAGGCCGGGGATCCGCAGAAGGCGGTGGAGGCCGTGGTGGAGGCCATCAGCGCGCCCGAGCCGCCGAAGCACCTGCTGCTGGGCAAGATGGCGCTGCAGCGGTTTGCGAAGCACATGGAGCAGTGGGGTCAGGAGTTGGACAAGTGGCAGGACCTGACCAACGGCGCGGACTTCCCGGAGGCGGGCGGCTCGCAGTAGTGGTCCAGGTAAGCGTTTGCGGATGCGCGTTGCTGGTTCTTTCTAGCCGGTGCGCTTGGGGTTTAGTCTCGAAGAGTTGCTTTACGATGTGAGGTGAGGGTTATGGAACTGGGAATGATCGGGCTCGGCAAAATGGGCGGCAACATGGCCGAGCGTCTGCACAAGGCGGGGCACAAGGTGGTGGGGTTTGACTTTAGCGCGGACGCGGTGAAGCGGCTTTCCGATGCAGGATCTACCGGCGCGAACACGCTGGAAGATATGGTGAAGAACCTGACCGAGTCCCCACGTGCGGTGTGGATTATGGTGCCGGCGGGCGACCCTGTGGACCAGACGATTGAGAAGCTCAAGCCGCTGATGAACAAAGGCGACATCTTCATTGATGGCGGTAACTCGAACTACAAGGATTCGCAGCGGCGCCATGACGAGCTGAAGAAGGAAGGCTACGAGTTTGTGGATGTGGGCACGTCGGGCGGCATCTGGGGCATCACCGAGGGCTACTCGATGATGGTGGGCGGCGACGAGGATGTGGTGAACCACCTGAAACCGATTTTGGAAACGCTGGCACCGGCACCCGACAAGGGCTGGGGGCGGACGGGTCCTGCCGGGGCAGGGCACTTCGTCAAGATGGTGCATAACGGCATCGAGTACGGGCTGATGCAGGCCTATGCCGAGGGTTTCTCGATCATGGACGCGAAGAAGGAGCTCGACCTCAATATCGCGCAGATTTCGGAGATCTGGCGCTATGGGTCCGTGGTGCGGAGCTGGCTGTTGGACCTGACGGCGGACGCGCTCCAGAAGAACCCTGAGCTGAACGGCATCGCGCCGTATGTGCCGGACTCCGGCGAGGGTCGCTGGACGGTGTTTGAGGCCATCGATCTGAACGTGTCTGCGCCGGTCATTACAGAATCGCTAATCCGGCGTCTTCGGTCACGCGAGGAGAACAACATGACGGACCGGATGCTGAGCGTCATGCGCGGGGCATTTGGCGGGCACGCGATCAAGAAAGAGTAGCCGCGCACGCTGGTGGCTTTGCGCAAAAAGGAAAGGCACGGCTCGATCCGTGCTGTAAACAGGGGATCGTGGGAGAGGTTCTAGCATCTAAGGTGCGCCTGGTCTATCCCAGGCCTGCCCCAGCGGCTGAGTCGCAAAAACAGGACGGCAAGTTACGGCACGGCCAAGTCCGTGCCCTTCCCGAAGAGGGAACAGGGAGATGCAGTATGGCAGCAGCGGCAGAGGTTGGGGCGTCCATGACGGACCGGGACGTAAGCGGCGAGATCCGGACGAACGAGCGGGTGCCGGACCCGTGCATTGTGGTGATCTTCGGCGCGTCGGGCGACCTGACAAAGCGCAAGTTGCTGCCGGCCCTGTTTCATCTGGAGCAGCAGGGGCTGTTGCCGAATGACTTCGCGGTGGTGGGCGTGGCGCGTCGCGATCTGTCAGCGACCTTTGCGCCGGACATGCAGGACGGCATCATAAAGGGCGGCGGTGTGGATGCGGGCGACCCCAAGCTGCAGCCGTTCATGGAGCGGGTGCGCTACTTTGCCACGAACTTCGACGATGACGCCGGCTTTGAGAAGCTGAAGGGTTTTCTGGCTGACCTGGATAAGGAGCTTGGCACCAAGGGCAACCGGTTGTTCTACCTGGCGGTCGCGCCGGAGTTCTTCGCCGACATCGCGCAGCGGTTGGCCAAGCACGGTATGACGCGAGCGGCCAACGGCACGTGGGTGAACGTGATCATCGAGAAGCCATTTGGGGTGGATCTCGAGAGCGCGCGCAAGCTGAACTCCGAGATCAACGCGGTTCTCGGCGAAAACCAGATCTTTCGCATTGATCACTACCTAGGCAAGGAGACGGTGCAGAACATCCTGGTGTTCCGCTTCGGCAACGGCATCTTCGAGCCGGTGTGGAATCGCAACTTCGTCGACCACGTGGAGATTACCGCGGCCGAGTCGATCGGCATTGAGGGGCGTGGGCCGTTCTATGAGACTGCCGGCGCGCTGCGCGATGTGCTGCAGAACCACGTCATGGAAGTATTGAGCTTCGTAGCGATGGAGCCGCCGGACAACTTCGAGTCCGCCGCGGTGCGCACGGAGAAGCTGAAGGTTTGGAAGGCGATTGAAGCGATTCCGGTAGAAAACACAGCGCGCGGCCAGTATGGTCCGGGCACGGTGGACGGCCAGCAGGTAATCGGCTATCGGCAGGAAGATCGTGTGAATCCGGAGTCCACGACCGAGACCTATGCAGCCATGAAGCTGAGCATCGAGAACTGGCGGTGGGCCGGTGTGCCGTTCTACATCCGCGCCGGCAAGCGGCTAGCCAAGCGCGTGACGGAGGTGACCGTGACGTTCAAGCAGCCACCCTTGCACCTGTTCAAGGCCAACGCGAGCGACTCCGGCGTGTCGCCCAACGTGTTAAAGCTGCGCATCCAGCCGGATGAGGGCATCACGTTGATTTTCGGCGCTAAGGTGCCGGGGCCGACCACCAATGTGAAGCCGGTGGAGATGCACTTCAGCTACGCGGATGCGTTCGGCAAGAGCTCGGCGAACGGCTATGAGCGGCTGCTGCTCGACGCCATGCTGGGCGACGGTACCCTCTTTGCCGAAGGCGAAGGCGTGGTGGCCACGTGGGCCCTGATGACGCCGGTTCTGGAAGCCTGGAAGGCGAACCCGCCAAAGGACTTCCCGAATTACAAAGCCGGCGAGATGGGACCGGAGTCTGCGGACGAGTTGCTGGCCAAGGATGGCCGGAGCTGGGCCAAGTTGTAACAGAGTTCCCGGTGGTCAGTGCTCAGTGATGCTGAGCCTGACCTCGGGTGAGAGCACCAACTGAGAACTCACCACTGAGATCCGAGCACTTCTTTTTATGCCTGCACCTGTGACTGTGACCTACGTAATCTGGCCTGACGCCCCCGCGCTCGCGATGGCGTCCGCGCAGCAGTTCGCGGACAAGGTATCGGGGGCTGTGCGTCGCCGCGGCGTCGCACGGGTGGCCATTTCGGGTGGGTCGACGCCGCAGGCTGTGTTCCGTTTGCTCGCCGATGCCTCGCAGCCGTTCGCGAACACAGTTCCCTGGAACGACTTGCAGCTGTATTGGGTGGACGAGCGGTGTGTGCCGCCGGATCATCCGGAGTCGAACTTTGGCGTGTGTAAGCGGTTGTTGCTGGACCATGTCGGCGTCCCGGCAGCCAACGTGCACCGCATGGAGGGTGAACTTGACCCCGAGGAGGCGGCCTCACGGTATGAGAGCGAGCTGCGGAACTCGATGAAGCTGGAAGGGGCGGAGTCGCCGGCGTTCGATCTGCTGTTGCTGGGCATGGGCGATGATGGGCACACGGCGTCCCTGTTTCCGCATACAGACGGGCTGAACGAGATGGGACGCCTGTGCATTGCGAACCATGTGCCGCAGAAGGATACGTGGCGCATCACGTTGACCTGGCCCGTAATCAACCAGGCGAGCGAGGTCGTCTTCGAGATTGCCGGCGCGGCCAAGGCGGAGCGGGTAGCCGAGGTGTTTGCGGGGCCGCGCGATCCGGAGCGGTTGCCGTCGCAGCTGATTCGACCGTCGAATGGGCGGATCTTGTTGCAGCTGGACGAGGCAGCCGCGGCGCGGTTACCGTCATCGACCGAAGTGTTTGAAACCCCGAACGGCCACCGCAAGGTGGGCGTGCTTGAGATGTAGCGGTAGGCGACGCGAAAGGTTCGTAACTGATGATTCTGGCGGGTGATGTCGGTGGTACCAAGGTCCACCTGGCGCTATACAACTTCGAGGGTGGCCGCTTGCTGCAGGTGCGGCAAGAGAAGTTTCCGGCTGCCGAGTTCGCGTGTTTGGACGATGCCGTGAAGGCGTTTCTGGCGAAGGGGCCGGAGGACAAAGACGCGATTGTGGCCTCGTGCTACGGTTGCCCGGGGCCGGTGCGTGATGGGCGGCTCAAGCTGACGAACCTGCCCTGGACCCTGGATGCTCGCGACTTGCAACGTTCGTTGGGCATTGAGCACATCTTTCTGATCAACGATCTGGAGGCGAACGGTTACGGCGTCCCGGAACTGGGCGAGAAGCAGCTGTTTACGCTGCACGAGGGCGACGCGGGCGGGGTGGGCCATCGCGGGCTCATCTCTCCGGGCACGGGACTGGGCGAATCTGCGCTGATTTGGGACGGCAAGGCGCGGCGCCATACCCCCATCCCGTCCGAGGGGGGTCACGTCGACTTTGCCCCGCGCAACCCGCGGGAGATCGCCCTGCTGCAGTATTTGCAGCGGACGTTGAACGGCCGTGTGAGCTCTGAGCGCGTGGTCTCCGGTATCGGGATTCGGAACGTGTATGCCTTTTTGCGCGACGACCAACACATGGAAGAGCCGGCGTGGTTGCGCGACCGCATGGCGAGCGAGGACCCGAATGCGGTGATCGGTACCTGCGCGGAGGCGGCGACGAGCGAGATTTGCGTGGAGACGATGAACCTGTTTGCCGCCGCGCTCGGGGCAAAGGCCGGTAATCTCGCGCTGACGCTGCTCTCCGTGGGCGGGATTTATCTTGGCGGTGGCATCGCACCCAAGGTGTTGAAAACGATGCAAAACGGCCAGTTCACGACGGCATTTCTGGACAAAGGACGCATGCGGCCGATCCTGGAGAGCGTTCCGGTGCGCATCATTCTGGACGACACCTGCGCTCTGCTGGGGGCGGCGGCGTTTGCGGAGGCGCGTGCCGCGGAGCTGTCGGGGCGGTCTGAGCGTGCGGCCTCCATGCCGAGTTAGGTCGCTCTGCCGAAGCCGCAAAAGCTGTAGGCAGCTACCACTTTCGACGCATTTCCGGCGAGGGAGTGGCCACCTAGACTGAGCGCAGGAGCAGTATGTGCTCACGGCACTCCCGAGAATCGTTGCTGGGCTAACTGCTTGCGCGTTTGCGTGGGCAGTGTCGGGGTGCGGCCTCACGCAAACCGCGGGGACGGGGGGCAGCAGTGTGCCGGTGTCCACGGCACCTGTAGGCGGCTTTCAAGAGGTTGCGTTTTCGGGCAGGGTGATGACGGGCCCGCTGCCGCTTCACGGAGCCTCGGTGCAGCTGTATGCGGCGGGAACAGCCGGGAACGGTTCCGCGCCCACCCAACTGCTCACCGCCGCACTGGTTTCAGACACGGACGGCAAATTCGCAGTTGCGGCAAATTCCTACACTTGCCCGAGCGCCGACTCCGTGCTCTACATTGTGGCTACCGGGGGCAGTGCAGGGGCCAACGGTGCCAACGCCGCCATAAAGCTGGTCACGGTACCGGGCCCGTGTGGATCGGTCGGCGGTGGAGCTACTGTCGTGCTGAACGAGCTGACCACGGTGGCCACCGCGTTTGCGCTTCGGCCGTTTCTGAGCGCGGGGGGCCATCTCGGTTCCACCGCCACCAATGTGCAGGGGCTGGAGCTTGCGGTGGCGACCCTGGGCCGACTCGTCGACCTCCGCGCCGGGACCGCGCCGGGAGCTGGATTTGCCGCGAACGGGACGGCGCCGGTAGCGAAACTGAACACACTGGCGAACGTGCTGCATGGTTGCGTTGCCGCCCAAGCCTCGGGTGACGGCTGCACATCGCTTTTCGCGCAGACCACCTTTGCCGGGGCGCAACCGGCAGACACGCTGGATGCGGCCTTGGCTGTGGCCAACCACACGGGTTTGCGGCTCGCGCCGGTTGATCTGGCGAATAGAACGTTTTCTCCGGCTCTGGCCGCGGCGCCCGCCGACTGGACATTGGGCATTCCGTATACCGGGGGCGGGATGAAGGGGCCTGCCGGTATCTCGATCGACGCCATGGGACAGGTTTGGGTGGCAAACTATTTCGGTGTGGCGAGTTTGTTTGCGAACTCCGGTGTGCCGGTCTTCCCTGACGGCGTTCGCGGGCACGGCATTCAGGAGTCGTACGGGGGCGCGGTGGACGCGACCGGGCGCATGTGGGTCGCGAACGAGCAAAATGACGACGCAACGATGAACAGCGGCATTGGATCGATCTCGGTGCTGAGTGGTGCCGGGCCGGCGCTGCCCGAAGGTTCTGTTCTGCTGACGGGCGGGCTCAACTTTCCGGTTGCGATTGCGTTCGATCGCAGCGGCAATGCCTGGGTCGTCGACTACGGAGACTCCCACCTGACGGTGCTGAATGCGTCCGGTGTGCCGCAATCGGGGACCAAGGGCTATATGTCGGACCAGCTGGTCTTTCCCGTGGCCGTGGCCGCGGACTCGCAAGGGAACGGCTGGGTTGCCAATCAAAGCGCCAACACCGTGACCCGTGTGTCGGAGGACGGGTCGAGGTTTACGAGCTTCGCCGTGGGCCCATCGCCATCTGGGGTCGCGGTCGATGCCGCCGACAACGTATGGACAGCAAACTTCTACGGCAACAGCGTGGGGCTAGTGTCGGCAAAGGCACAGGTTGTGTCCGGGGCGGGCTTCGTCGGCGGTGGTCTGAATCATCCGGCAGGCATCGCCGTGGACGGGGCCGGAACGGCCTGGGTGGCCAACTATCGGGCTCCAGGGATCTCCGTTTTGGCCGGGGCGAGAGTTGCCGAGCCCGGATCGGCGCTCTCCGGTGATCAGGGCTGGGGCTCAGACGTGCACATGCTTGAGGCGTTTGGGATTGCCATCGATGCCGCAGGCAATGTTTGGGTGACGAGCTACGGGGACGATCGCGTCGTGGAGTTTCCGGGCATCGCTACCCCCGTCAAGACACCCTTGTTAGGAGGTGTTCGTCTGCCGTGAACGGGCCCTGCGGTTATTCCAAGGCGGTTTGCACGTCGCGAACGAGATTTCGGATGTAGGATCGACGATTCAGGAGGGCAACCATGGCGTCCCTGACGGCAATGCGAGCTGTATCGTCCCCTGCTTGCTCGGCTGTGTCCCACTTCGTCCAAAGGAGATCGAGCTGCTTGCTTGTATCGTTCAGCATGGAGGTGAAATGGGCCTGGGCCACCTGTAAATCCCGTTCGGCGTCCTCGTCTTTCTGTCCCGTTTGCCTTGCCAGACGCATCTCTTCTAATTGCATGTTTAGTTCGAAGGCCTCTTCCAGCAGATCGGGTGGTGCAACTTGCTTCTTTGGCAAACCGGTCGCACGAGCAGCGTCCGTTGCCTGCCGGGACTGCTCCTCGAGCTGTACGCCCTCCAGGCCTAAAAGGTACTCGGTACGATGGATAGGATCGCGCAAGGTCCGGTACGCGTCGTTCAGCGTAGACGATCGCGCCAGCGCGTCGGTCTGCTCCGCAAGCGGGCGCGTCGCGAAACGATCCGGGTGTAGACGTCGGGACTGTTTGTAGAACTCCTTCTCCAGGCCGGCAATATCGATATGGAGCCGGCGCGGGAGAGAAAACAAGGCGAAGTAATCCATTCCTCTATCTTAGCGAGACACGTGTTCAACGCACCTCAGCCAAGCGAACGTAACCCGAGGACGTAGTGCCAGTCGTCACACTGTGCCAATGCAGCCATTAACGATCCAAAGCTCACACGCCATGCGTGCCATGGCCGTTACGGCGTCCATGCTGGCGTCGTATGCCGCATTTACCTTGGCGGAGCGGCTGGAGCGTTCGCGTGGCCTGTGGACGCGGCGGCTGTGGATCACCGGATCGGCGCTTGTGCTGGGCATGGGCATGTGGTCGATGCACTTCTTCGGCGCGCTCGAGGATGCCACATCCGGTGCAACGGTATATTCGTTGCGCCTGGTGGTGGGTTGCCTGGTGGCGGCGCTCGCGGTGGCCTGGGTGGCCTTGCGGGTGGTGGCGTGGGCGCCGCTGACTCGGCGACGGTGGCTGGCAGGTAGCCTGGTGCTCGGACTCGGGGTGGGCGCGGTGGACTTGCTCGGCCTTCATGCGCTCCGGTCCACCATCGTGGGCGCGTACAGCCCCGGTTGGACGCTCTTGACCGCCCTCGTCGGGATCTCATCCACATCGCTCGCGCTGTGGATGGCTTTCGGCGAGCACAAGGACCCTGCGACTAACGAGTGGATGCGCGTGGGCGGTGGCGGCGTCATGGGTGCCGGGATGGCCGCCATGCATTTGCTCGTGATCCGGGCCGTAGTTCTGACTCCTGTTCCAGTAACGAGTCTGCGGGGCGACGCGCGTGGAAGCGCCGTTGGGGAAGCCGCACTGCTGGTCACGGTGGGATTAGTCGTGTTCGTGACCCTGGGAACAGCGGCGCTCGATAAGCGCCGATCCCGTGAGCTGGTTCGACTGAACACGGAGCTGGCCGCCTCCAAAGAGGCCCTGGTGCGCAGCGAGCGGCAACTGCGCGATGCGAACGCTCTGCTGAGCGAACTTTCCATTCGCGATGGGCTTACCGGCCTGTTCAATCGGCGGCGCTTCGATCAAGTGTTTGAGATGGAGTGGCGGCGGTCGTTGCGTGGCGTTCGGCCATTGGCGCTGTTAATGATCGACGTGGACTGCTTCAAGAATATGAACGACGCCTACGGGCACCAGCGCGGGGATGACTGCCTGCGCGAGATCGCCCGCGTGCTGGAAGAACAGCCGCGACGCGGGCATGACATGGTGGCGCGCTTTGGCGGCGAGGAGTTTGCGGTGCTTCTGCCTGGCGCGGATGTGGCCGGGGCCATGCGCATTGCCGAAAACATTCGCCGGGCCGTGGAAGGTCAGCGGATGGAGCATAGGACCTCGCTGGTGGGTGCGTGGGTCACGGTCAGCGTGGGCGTGAGCAGCCGCACACCGCAGATTGGCGAAACACTGGAAAGCATGCTCTATGACGCGGACATGGCGCTGTACAGGGCCAAGCAACTAGGCCGAAACAGGGTGGAAACCGGCGAATCGATCGAGGTGCGGGTGTAGGCGGACGCGGTAGCCGGCGTCGATGGGCGAGCGAACAAACCGCGAAGTTCTACAATGTTCTATGCTCGCCGAGGCCGACCTAGCCGCTCCCGAAGTGCAAGCCGCCCTCGCCTGGGCGCATCCGGTGGTGCAGGAGTGGTTTCTTGCCCGCTTCGGCTCGCCCACGGAGCCGCAGTTGGCTGGCTGGCCGGCGATCCTGCGCGGCGAAGGCACCCTGATCTCCGCGCCCACGGGCTCCGGGAAGACGCTCGCGGCCTTTTTGGTCTGCATCGACGGACTTCTACGTCAGTCGCTCGAAGGAAAGCTGCCCGCGCAGACTCAGGTTCTGTACGTCTCCCCGCTCAAGGCGCTTTCCAACGACGTGCAGAAAAACCTGGACGGGCCCTTGGCAGAAATCCAGCAACTAGCACTGGCGCGCGGGTTTTTGTGTCCCGAGATCCGGACCGGCGTCCGCACGGGCGACACGCCCATGAAGAACCGCGCGGCCATGCTGCGGCAACCGCCGCACATCCTGGTCACCACCCCCGAGTCGCTTTATCTGCTGCTCACCGCGGGGAAGTCGCGCCAGAACCTTCGCCACGTGCATACGGTGATTGTGGACGAGATCCACGCAATCGCCGACGACAAACGCGGCTCACACATGGCGCTCTCGCTGGAGCGTCTGGAGGCGCTGGTTTGCGGGGAGAATCATCTGGCCGACCCCGGATGCTGCGGCGAACAACGAGTCCCGCCACAACGCATCGGTCTGTCGGCAACCCAAAACCCGATCGAGCTCGTCGCGGATTTCCTCACGGGTGCGCGCGCCTCTCGGCCCCGCGCCACCATCGTCCAGGTTGGCCAGCGCCGCACCCTGGACGTGCGCTTGGAGGTGCCGTCGGACGAGCTCAGCTCGGTCGCCTCCACGGCGATGTGGACCGAGCTCTACGACAAGCTAGCCGCCCTGGCCGAGCAGCACCGCTCCACGCTGGTCTTCGTGAACACGCGTCGGTTGGTGGAGAAGATCAGCTTTGAGCTCACGGAACGCCTCGGGCCTGACGCCGTTGCCGCGCACCACGGCTCGCTTTCGCGCACATTGCGGTTGGACGCGGAACAACGCCTCAAACTGGGCGAGATCAAGATCTTGATCGCCACCGCGTCTCTCGAACTCGGCATCGACATCGGCAACGTCGATCTGGTGTGCCAGATCCAGACTACCCGCGCGGTCTCCGTGGCCATGCAGCGCGTGGGCAGGGCAGGGCATTGGCGGGGCGCGGTGCCGAAAGGCCGGTTTTTCGCCCTCACGCGCGACGACCTGCTCGAGCAAGCCGCGCTGCTGCGCAAGATGGTGGCCGGCGAACTTGACCGGCTCGAAATCCCCGACGCGCCGGTTGATGTGCTGATGCAGCAGATTGTGGCCTGCTGCGGCGCCGAAAGCTGGGAGGAACAGGGGCTGTTCGACGTTCTTCGCCGCGCCTGGCCGTACCGCGATCTCAGCCGCGCCGCCTTCGACGAACTGCTTGCATTGCTGCACAACGGCATTGAAAGCAGCCGGGGGCGTTACGGCGCTTACCTGCTGCGCGACCGCGTGCAGGGCCACCTGCATGGTCGTCGCGGCGCGCGTCTGACCGCTATCGCCAACGGCGGCGCGATCCCCGATGCTTCGCTTTACGCCGTGATGCTGCAGCCGGAAGACGTGCAGATAGCCACCCTGGACGAGCACTTCGCCGTCGACTCCCACCCCGGCGACATCGTGCTGCTAGGCAACACGAGCTGGCGCATCCAGCGCATCGACCCGCAGGGCAAGGTCCTGGTAGAGGACGCGCACGGCGCTCCGCCCAGCATCCCGTTTTGGGAGGGCGAGGCTCCGCAGCGGACGGCGGAGCTCTCCGACGGCGTAAGCGACCTCCGCGCCGAGATCGACCGCCGCACGCGGAACGTGAAGCCCTCCGCCATCGCGAGCTTCGGGAGCGAGGAGGACCTCCCTTCCAGCCCCTATCGCAACGAGCGCCACGGCAACCTGCACCCCGAGGTGCGGGACACGGTCGCCTGGCTCTGCCGCGAGTGCCATGTCTGCGACTCCGCCGCGCTGCAGCTGATCACATACGTCGTCGCGGGTCGCAGCGTGCTGGGCGCCGTGCCGACCAAGCGGACGATCATCGCCGAGCGCTTCTTTGATGAGGGCGGCGGCCAGCAGCTCATTCTGCATGCGCCGTTTGGGGGCCGCCTGAACAAAGCGTGGGGTCTGGCGCTGCGCAAACGCTTCTGCCGCGGCTTCAACTTCGAGCTGCAGGCGGCCGCCACCGACAACGGCATCAACATCTCGCTCGCCGAGCAACACAGCTTCCCGCTCGCCGACGTGTTCCAGTACCTGACCGAGCTCACCGCCCGCGAGCTGCTGGAACAGGCGTCAATCCCGTCGCCGCTGTTCAAGAATCGCTGGCGTTGGGCCGCTGGACGCAGTTTGCAGCTTTTGCGCATGCAGAAAGGCAAACGCGTCGCCCCGCAGGTGCAGCGCACGCGGTCGGACGATCTGCTCGCCAGCGTGTTTCCCCACGCCTCCGCATGCCCGGAGACGATGACCGGCGACATCGAAATTCCGGACCATCCCCTGGTGCGGGAGGTGATGCGCGACACGCTGACCGAGGCCATGGACATCGACGGCCTCGAAGCGCTGCTGCGCGGCATCGCCAACGGCTCCATCCAGACGCTTGCCGTGGATACGCCCGTCCCGTCGCAGTTCGCCCACGAGCTGCTGAACGCCATGCCGTACGCCTACCTGGATGAGGCCGACGCGGCGGCTCGTCGCGCCCGGGCGGTCCAACTGCGCCGCACGCTTCCGGACGCCGTCACTGACGGTGCAGGCCGCCTAGACCAGGCCGCGATCGACACCGTGCGCGACACCCTGTGGCCTGACGTTCGCGACGAGCACGAGCTCCACGATCTGCTGCTTCAGCTCACGGCTCTCCCCTTGAGCTTCGTGGCGGCCCAGGCTGGCGCCAAGCCCCGCGCCACACAGCACTGGCCCGAGCTTTTTGCCCGGCTCGCGGCGCAGGGCAGGGCCCACACGCTCGCCTTGGGTTCCGGCGAAGCCTGGATCGCCGAAGCATGGATCGCCACGGAGCGTTTGCCTGACGCCCAGCTCCTTTGGCCGGGACTCGCCCTACCGCAACCCGCCCCGCACATCGCCGCGTCGCGCGCGGAGACCACCCTCGCCGGCACCGAGTATCGCGCTGCCCAGCCGATCTCGCCACACGACGGCGCGGTCGCCAGCCTCGTCCAGGGCTGGTTGCAGCTGCTGGGCCCGTTGACTGCCGAGCGCCTGGCCCGTCTGCTCCACCTTGACCCCGCCCCGCTTGCCCAAAGCCTGCTCGTCATGGAGATGCAGGGCCTGGCCATGCGCGGCGTGTACGAGCACCCCAAGCCTGCGGCAGACGCTCCGCCGGAAGCAACCGAGTGGTGCGAGCGCCGCATCCTGCAGCGCATCCACCGCCTCACCCTGGCCGGTTTACGCAAGTCCGTGGAGCCGGTTGCCCCGGTCGTCTTCAACCGCTGGCTGCAGGATTGGCACCACGTTGCCTGCGGGGAGCAGCGTACCGGTGACGAGGCCGTGCTTGCGGCCATCGAGCAACTGGAAGGCTTTGAGGCGCCCGCCGTCGAGTGGGAGCGCACCCTGTTGCCGGCACGTGTAGCGAACTACAACCCGCGCTCCTTGGACGACCTTTGTCTGGCGGGCATCGTTGGGTGGGGTCGGATCTCGCCGCATCCGGCCTGGACCGAGGCGCAGCGCGCGGAGGACTGCAGCGGTCCCCGCCGAGTGATCCCGACCGGCGCCGCCCCGATCACCCTGTTTCTGCGCGAATCCGCAGATTGGCTGCCGGCCGCCCTGGCGGCCAAGTGCCCCGAAGAACATGTGCTCGCCCAGTCGCTTTCACCGGAGGCGCAAGAGCTGCGTCGCCTGCTCGATGACCGCGGGGCGGCCTTCACGGCTGACCTGCAACGGCTGAGCGGCCTGTCAAAGCAGCAGGTCACCAGCGGCCTTTGGGAGCTTGCCACCGCCGGCCTGGCGTCTGCGGACGGCTATGACCAGATGCGCGCGTTGATGGACCCGCGCCGCAAGTCGGTGCACCTGGAACAGACGCCCGCAGTGAGCCTGCGCAAACGCGCCGCCGCGCGCACCACGGCCGGTCGCTGGTCGCTGCTGTGCGACCCCGTACCCGTCGACCCGCTTGGCAAACTCGACCCGACCCGACAGGCGGTCGCCACGGCTCGCCAACGGGAGACCGCCCTGGACTCCTACGCGCGGGTGCTGCTGGGCCGCTACGGCGTGGTCTTCCGTGAGTTGCTCGCCCGCGAGTCCAATGCGCCCAAATGGCGTGACCTCGCCCCCGTTTTGCGACGACTTGAGGCTCGCGGGGAGATCCGCGGCGGTCGATTCGTTAGCGGCCCGTTTGGCGAGCAGTTCGCCGTCCCCGAGGCCGTCGAGGGCTTGCGCGAAGCCCGGCGCAAGCACCCCGCCCGCGCCGCCGAGCCACCAATCACGCTGGCCGCCGCCGACCCGCTGAACCTGGTCGGCATCCTAGTTCCCGGTGAGCGCACGCCAGCGATCCCTGGCCGCGAGGTCCAGTTCCGCAACGGCGCCCTCCTGGAGGACGCAACCGCCGACCGTACGCCGACCAGCGCCACGCCTCGCCGCAAGCCCGCCCGCTCCGTCGTGGACCTGCTACGCAGCGAGGCTACCGGCAAAGCCGCATCCACCCCCGCTGCTGTAGGGCAGGCGCTGAGGTTATTCGTATGAGCCCCGATCCGCAGAACGCCGCGTCCGCAGAGCCAGAAACCTCGCGCCTACCGGTGCCGCCCAACCCACAATGGGTCACGCGCGAGGGTTTGCTGCCCGGCGATGCCTACTATGAGGGACCGTACGAGGTGTTCACGCAGCAGTACCACCTCCGTCGCGGCTTTTGTTGCAACTCAGGCTGCCGGCACTGCCCGTATCGCTGAGGCAGGCGCACACCCCCCCAAGCTAGGGAACCTCGGTGCTGGCACCCAGACTGGTCAGACGTACGCGGTTGCCGCCGCCCGGGACCTTCTTGTGCAGTTGCTCGCTGTTGGCCAGCATGACCTTGACGCGATCGTCGTGGAGAAACGGCTCCAGCTGCGCATCGCCCTTAAGTGCGGCTCGGACGTCATAGCCCCGCTCCGAAGCCTTGGTCAGCCAGGTGATGGCTGTTTCGCGGTCGCCCTGCGCGGCGTATACCCGCGCCATCTCAAAGCAGATCTCCGCATAGTGTGTGGACGCCAGGATTTGCAGATTGTAGCCACCGGTGCTGGCGTGGTGGAGGATGTCGGGATCAATGGCGAACGCCCGCGCCAGCTCCCGCCGCGCGCTCCGCCCATCGCGCATCTCGAAGTATGCCAGGGATAGGTTCGAGTGGAAGACCGCGGAGTCCCGATTGAGCTTCACGGCCCGTTTATACTCGCTGACCGCGCTATGGAGGTTGCCGAGCATGAAGTCGGACGCGCCCAGGTTATTGGAGGCTTCGGCGTCACGCTTGTTCAGCTTCACGGCCTGTTGGAAGCAGAGATGCGCGATGACCCCATGCTGCAACTCCAGGTGAATGACCCCTTGCTTCTTCAGCAGGCGAGCTGCAGGGCCACCGCGAAGGACAGCGGCCTTGTAGAACACCAGCGCGTCTTCTGGAAAGCGGCGCGCACGCAGCACGTCGCCCGCCATTTCCAGCGTGTCTGGCTTGGCGGTTAGCGGATCGGGCAAGTGCGGCGCAATCAGCCGCCACTCCTCACTGCTGTGCGGGTCTGGGATGCCGGCCGCCCCCGTGCCGGGCGGTAGTTGGGCCAGGGCTGCCACGCTCCAGCCCACAAGGAAAACCGAACGGAACCAACGAGAAACCTGCATGGGCGACCTCCCCCGTGCAAACGCCAACATCTTCCGCTCCCGCAGGCTCGTTCGTCAATCCCCCAAATGGGTGAGCCCAATTCGGGCGCTTACGGCGTTGGCGGCCCTGCCAGCGGGGTCCCCATCGGTGCCCCACTGCGCGGCCGCCGCGCAGCGGGCGGGCTGTCCACCACACGCGTCGGCACAAAGACCCCACCCTTCACGGACCCCGTCCCGACGATGAAGTCGCCGACCTTGATGTCGGCCAGGGTGATGCTTTCGCCGTTGTCAAAGGCCCGGTCGATGCCGCCGCCCGCGCTCATGCTTATTGGTCCTCCACCAAAGCCGGCGCTGCTGCCAATTCCGGGTCCACCGCTGCTGGCACCCGGCGTGCCCGCCCCTTCCGCCCCGCTTACGTCACCACCGTCGCGACCGCCCCGGCGCACGGCACGCTTGAAGCTGGATGTCTCGTCAAAGCCGATGGTCTGCGCCACGTTGTCGGCGCGCTGCACGGTCAACTTTGCGTTGTCCAGATCCACCGCCGTCACCCGACCGGTGATGTAGGTTTTGCCCAGGTTGTCGCGCATGGCCTTGACCTGCGCGGCGTCCTCGGCAAACAGCATGGCCGCATGCAGGGTTTTGGCGCTGGCGTCCAGGTTGCCCACCGCCATCACACCATCGCCGGGGTGGAGGTCGTCGATCTTGACCGGTCCGCGATCCTTCATCAGCCGCGTATTGTCCGTGGTCACGACCTGTACCGTGGTGCCGTCACCTTGCTTTACCGTAACTGTGCTGCCCGCCACCGCCGTGACCTCGCCCAACACGCGGCCCATGCCGGCGTACTGGCCGCCGCGGCGTCCGCCACCTGGGGCTGCGTCGCCCTGGGCGGTGCCGTTTGCGCCATTGGCCGTCGGCGATCCCTGCGCGTGTGCGCCTGTCAGGCACAACACGCCGGCCAGCACCACGGCGACCGCCCCTACTTGCATTCTTTGCCGCATGTCCGCTCTCCCCAAATCCGTTACCAGACCCGTGGCCAGGTCTTCTCGTGAGACGAATTTGCCGTCGGGAAGTCTCCCGCCCGAAACATTTCGTCATGCAAGCGCTTCCATGCCGACGCGCTCCCCAGCCCTTGACAGAACGGGCGTATAAAGGGAAAAGGCTCAATGTGCGTCCCGCAGCCGCCCCGAGAGCCGAACAACGCTTCGCGCACCGCCATCCCCGCGTTCCACTCGTGGAGTTCGTATGCTCTCCCAGCAGCCGCAAACCGCCTCCTTGCTCGCGCGTTTCCGCGCGGTGCGTGCCGCCACCATGCAGTTCATCGCACCGCTCACGCCGGAAGACATGATGGTGCAGTCCTCCGCAGAGGCGTCGCCGGTAAAATGGCACCTGGCCCACACCTCATGGTTCTTTGAAACGTTTGTGCTGCGGCAGTTCGTCGCGGCCTACCGGCCCTTCGACCCGGATTTCCACTGGCTGTTCAACAGCTACTACAAGGCCCTGGGCGAGATGCCCGAGAAGAGGCTGCGCGCCAGCTTCTCCCGCCCGCCGCTTACCCAGGTCCTGGCCTACCGCGAGTATGTCGACGCCGCTATCGGCCGCCTGCTCGACCTGACGCCCGAAGACGAAGCGCTGCGCCGGATCGTGCTCGGCATCCAGCATGAGCAGCAGCACCTGGAGCTGGCCGCCACCGACATCAAGCACGCTCTGTTCACCAACCCCCTCCAGCCCGCCTACGCGCCTGCGCCGGAGGCGGAAGGCGATGCCGTCATCGCGCCGCCGCTCTCCTGGCTCAGCTACGCGCCCGGCTTTCCCGGACGGCCCGGCGTGGTAGAGGTCGGGCTCACCCCCGACCCGGCCGCCGTGGATGCCTTCGCCTTCGACAATGAAACGCCCCGTCATCCGGTGTATCTAGCGCCCTTTCGCCTCGCGTCCCGCCTGACCACCTGCGCCGAGTTTCTCGCGTTTATGGACGAGAACGGCTACAGCCGCCCTGAGCTCTGGCTTTCCGAGGGGTGGGACATCGCCCAAAGCGAAGGCTGGCAGGCACCCCTATATTGGCGTCGCGACCCCGCCACTCGCTCCGGCTGGCGCGTCTACACACTGCATGGCTGGCTGCCGCTGGACGAGCTTTCGGAGACGCCCGTTTGCCACCTCAGCTTCTTTGAGGCGGACGCCTTTGCCCGTTGGAGCGGTCACCGCCTTCCCACGGAGTTCGAGTGGGAGTTCGTCGCCGCCCAGCTCCCCGCCGAAGGCAACCTGCTCGAAACCGCCGCTCTCCACCCCCAGCCCGCCCCCTATGCCGCAC
>CAXTLD010000072.1:0-18808 GCA_964245045.1 uncultured Acidobacteriaceae bacterium
GGTGGTAGGTGAGCAGGAAGACGCGGTGGGGGCCGGCCCACTGGTGGGCGAGGTCGGCGTCGGTCCAGAACAGGTGTGGGGCGTCTGGAAAGAAACTGCCGAACCAAGGGCCGTTGACGCGGCCGTTGACAAGGAACACGGGGGGGTGGCCGTAGAAGAGCAGGGTGGAGCCGGAGGTGAGTTCACCGTCGATTGCGACGAGGTCGCCGGGCTGGCGTTGGCTCCCGACGGCTTGGGCGAGCTGCTTGGAGCCGAGGATCGGGTAGAAGCGGTTGAGGCCCTCGTGCGCCGCCAGCAGGACGATGGTCATGGCCCCCGCGAGGACGAGATTGGCGGCGTAGGTGCGTCCCGTGCGGCGCAGCAGGTGCGACCCCGGACCGAGCAGGGCCATGCCGAGCGCGGTGGCGAAGAGCGGGCCGCGGAAGAGGCCCATGGCGCGGCCGGTGAGGTCGAAGACGTGGCCGAGCGAAAGGGTATAGAGGTCGGGATTGGAGCTGAGGAGGTCGCTGAGGGAGGCGCCTGGGGCTGGGGTGGACGCGGTCAGGGCGAAGTAGCCGCACAGGACGGCCAAGGCGGTGCCCAGGGGGACGAGGAAGTAGAGGGAGGCCTGAAGGGCTTGGCGCTTCGCGTTGGCTGAGGTTGGCGCTTCGCGTTGGCTGGGGTTGGCGCTCTTGTCTTGCGCATTGTCAGCGGCCGCGAGCATGCCGCCGGCGAGCAGGGCTAGCGCGGGGAGGGCGGGCAGGTGGTAGTACTCCTGCCGGGAGGAGAGGGTAAAGAAGCCGAGGATGAGGCCGGCCCAGAGGAGCAGCGCGCGGGCGGCCTCGGGGCGGCGATCTGGAGGAAGGCCGAGGTGCGCGGGGGACCAGTCGAGGTCGGAGTCGAAGCGGCGGGGTAGGTCTGTCGTGGGGCGGAGGTCCCGTAGGGCGTTGCGCAGGGCGGGAAAGACGAAGCCGGTCCAGGGGATGAGCCAGACGAAGAGAAGCAGCCAAAACAGCGGGACGGGAACCTGGCCGTAGTCGTGGGGGATACGGCGCTGGAGAAAGCGGGCAAGGTGCTCGTTGTAGAGGTAGAACCAGGTCCAGCTGGCGCGAGCGGGGAGGCCGAGGCCCGGCGGCATGGGCACCGGTGGGTTACGGAGTGCGGCCAAGATGTGCCACGGGGCTGCGATCGCGAGGAAGACGAGGGTGCTGAGGACGAGGTGAAGGCGGCCGAGGTCGGCCAAGCGGCGCGTCCAGAGGAGGTAGAGGAGAACGAAGCCGAGCGGGAAGACAAGGCCAATGAGGCCCTTGGTGAGGACGTTGAGGGCGAGGACGACGGCAAAGGCAAGGCTGGGAAGCAGGGTGGAGCGATGTTTGTCGAGGCGGTCAAGCGCCAGGAGAAGCAGGTGGACCGAGAGGGTCATCCAGAGGGCGATAAGGAGGTCCGGAATGTAGAAGCGCGTGTAAAGGTAGGGGCCGATAGAGACGCCGGTGGCGAGGGCGGCGTAGAGACCGCCGCGGTCGGGGGCGTTGGCTGGGGAGAGGGCGGCGAAGAGGCGAATGCCGAGCGCGTAAACAGCGAGGAGCAGGGCGAGGACGCCGAGGGCAAGCGGGAGGCGGGCGGCCCAGTCGTGCTGGCCGAAGAGGCGCATGGAGCCGGCAGCGAGCCAGTACATGAGCGGTGGCTTGTCGAAGAAGCGTATGCCGTCGACGGTGGGCGTGACGAAGTCGTGCCGGGCGAGCATCTCGCGGGCGACCTCGGTGTAGACCGAATCGACGTCGTCCAGGAGGCCGGGAGAAAAAAGTCCAAAAAAGAAGTAAAGAAAAAGCCAAAAGCTGCCGATAAGGGAGAGGGAAGGGAGACGACATCGGATTCGGGTAGAGGTAAGGAGGGTGGTGCGGGTCAAGGAGGCGGTTCCGATCGTGTGTTGGAGAAGCTGTGTGTCTGTATCAGGGTAGCAATGGCACGTTGCCGCGCCATGTATCTTGAACGTGCGTACTTGGAATGAGATCAGAAGACAGGTGAGGCCTATGCCCACGTTTGCAGCAATTGATATTGGATCCAACTCTTGCCGGCTGGCGATTGCGTCGGTGACGCCCCAGCACGAGTTGAGGACGCTGCATGAGGACCGCGAGGTGACGCGGCTGGGCGAGAGCGTGTTTGAGCTGGGGGTGATCTCGCCGGACGCGATGGCCAACACGATCAAGGCGCTGAAGCGGTTCCACAAGGCGGTGCAGGAGCATGTGGTGGACCAGGTGCGCGTGGTGGCGACCAGTGCGACGCGCGATGCGCTGAATGCGGAGGCGTTTCAGACCTGGGTGAAGTCATCGACCGGATGGAGCTTGGAGGTGATCTCGGGGCTGGAAGAAGGGCGGCTGATTCACCTGGGAGTGATGGCGCATGAGCCGGATGCGCGCAAGCGGACGCTCCTGATTGATTTGGGCGGTGGGTCTTGCGAGGTGACGTTGTCGGACGGCGGGCGCATTCAAGAGATGGTGAGCTTGCCGTTGGGGGCAGTGCGCTTGCAGCAGGAGTTCCTGCGGACGGATCCACCTTCCAAGGAGGACGTGGGACGGTTGCGGCAGTTTATCGAGCGGGAGCTGTCGCGGCTGGACAAGAAGGTGGGCAAGCCGAAGGTGGATGTGGTGATGGCGACCTCCGGGACAGCGGCGGCGCTGGCCGAGGCGAGCCACGCGTTGCCGGCAGAGGGAGCGATTGAGAAGCATGTGGCCAAGGCCGGGCGCGGGCAGAAGCAGGTAAAGCCCGCGATCCTGGAGACGAATACGACGGCGGTACGGCGGTTGGCGGACCGGCTGTTGAAGATGTCCAACGCGCAGCGGGCGGCGGTTCCGGGCATCGGGCCGAAGCGGTCGGAGATCATTGTAGGCGGCGCTCAGGTGTACGCGGCGCTGCTGGAGCGGACGGGGTTGCCTGGGTTCCGGTACTCGCCGCTGGGGCTGCGCGATGGGGTGCTGGCGCAGATGCTGGCGGACGCGGATACACGCGCGAGCGTACATCGGACGATGGAGGCCGAGCGCTGGGAGGGCGTGCTGGAGGTTTGCCGGCGGTACCGGGTGGATCCAGCCAAGGCGGAGCCCGTGCGCAAGCAGGCGGAGGTGCTGTTTGAGGGATTGGCGAAGGTGCATGAGTTGCCGGCGGAGTACGAGCTCTGGCTGGGCGCAGCGGCGATGATGAGGGAGGTGGGCAAGTTCATGAACCACCAGGGGCATCACCGGCATACGCAGTACATTGTGGCGAACTCGGAGATTTTTGGGTTTTCGCCGACGCAGCGGGCGATTGTGGCGGCGGTGGCGCGGTATCTGGGCAAAAGCCGGCCGGATCCGATGGACCGGCCTATGCGAGCGGTGCCGATGGAGGAGCATGGCAACGTGAGGCGGGCGGTGGTGCTGTTGCGTTTGGCAACGGCGATGTGCGGGGAGCGTACCGGCGGCTCTCTGCGGATGAAGACGTTCGTGTATCCGAAGCGGGTGCTGCTCCAATTGCAGCCGTCGCGCGGTGGGGCGGAGCTGGAGGTTTGGTCGCTGAAGAAGGAGGCGGCTTACTTTCGTGAGGTCTTTCGGCGCGAGCTCTTGGTGGAGGTGGCGTAAAGGGAGCGGACGAGGCGAGGGTCGAGGAGCCATTTGAGGATCGCGGGACCGCGCTCGACGCTGACCCGGGCTATGGCGCCTTTACGAAGGCGGACGTTGGCGGCGTGGTTGGGTTCGTGATTGCCGTTGCCGGCGATGAGCTGGCCGAGGAAGGCGGTCATGTTGGGGTTGTGGCCGACCATCAGGACGTTTTCGTAGCTGCGGCACTCGTGCAGAAGGCGCTGGAAGGCGGCGAAGTCGGCGGTGGGTTCGAGCGCCTCGGCGTGAAGGATGCGGGCCTCGTAGCCCATCTCGGTGCCGACAAGCTGTGCGGTCTGGAGGCAACGCTTGAGCGGGCTGGAAACGATGAGGTCGAAGCTGAGGCGCAGGTTGCTGAGGACCTGCGCGAGTTGGAGGCAGTGTCGCTTGCCCTCTCTGTCGAGCGGGCGTTTGACGTCGAGCTTGGGGTTGACACGGCTAGTGCCGGCGCTGGCGTGGCGCATCAGGAAGACGTTGAGGCCGGTGCGGTTAGGGTGGGCGCGGTAGGTCAACGTTCTGGAGACGGGTGTGGCGTCCGTCTCCGCGTCGATGTGGTGGGAGGCGGCAGTATGCGGCGTTGTGCTGAGGATAGGGCTGGGTTGCTCGAGCATGTCGTGCGGGATGGTGCCGTTGGTACTCACAAGAGTGTGGATGGTGCGGAGGTGTTGGGAGTTGCGCGAGAACGGGTGACTTGCCGCTCAGGTGTTGTTCAGGTTTGCGATTTGAGTTGATGAGGTGGGGAGTTTGATCCGCCTGCCATAGCTCGGTGTAGAGGAGACCGTTGAGGCGTTCGGCGCGTTGGAGGCGGTGGAAGCCGGCCGATTGAAGCGAGCGCCCGATGTCCGGGAGGGCGCGGACGCGTAAGCCGGTGAGCACGCGGAAGGCAAGGTAGAGCAAGCGGATGTAGGCGTGCCCGAGAAGGCGCCAGGGCTGGCGAGGGGGTACGGCGAAGTCCGAGAGGAGCCAGAGGGCGCGGGACGCGGCGTGCCTGGCAAGGTACTTCGCGAGGGCGTCGACCTCGGGCTCGGTGAAGCAGTCGAGGAAGAAGTGCGAAACGATGAGATCGGTTTGCGGGAGATTAAGGGTCGGAGGCAGAGCGGTGGCGGAGGTGTGCAGCGTGGCGAGGCGGGGGGCGGCAAAGGCGCAGCGGCGGCGTAGCAGATCGAGCATGGACCGGCTAGTGTCGACGGCGAGGGCGTAGAGGTTTGGGGAGCGGTGCAGGAGAGCGGCGAGGAAGCGACCGTCGCCGTCGCCGAGAACGAGGGCGCGCCGGGCGCCGAGGACGTAGGGAAGAAGGTCTTCGCGGGTGCGCTGGAGCAGCGGACCGAGGAACAGGTACTCGGCCCAGCGGTAGAGGCGGGCGATGGAGTCGAAGTTTGGCGGCTTCTCTGCGGTTGAAGGGGTCGCCTGCAATCGCTGAGAAGTGGCGACGCGGTCAGGCGACATGGCGGAGAAGGACGATGGTGAGGGCAATGGCGATGGGGGTGAGGAGGACGAAGTCGGCGAGGGCGCGCCGCGTGAGGGGCGAGATACGGCGGCGGCGGGCGTGGAGGAGCAGAAGCAACGCCGAGCTTAGGCCGCAGGCGAGAAACACCGCAGCGGGATGCGGAAGGGTGGCAGGCCAGGTGCGGGGGAGGGCGACGGCGAGGAGAGCGAGGACGGCGCTAAGGAAGGTGCAGGTGAGGGCGCGAGGTTGAAGGTGACCGACGGCCCAGCGAGTGGAGGGGTGCGCGTGGCGCGTGGATGCCGGGTGCTCCCAGGCGTAGAGAAAGAGGCAGTTAAGCGAGCAGAGGACGGCAAACAGAAGAGCGCCGGGCAGCAGCGCCGGGCGAAGGCTGGGGGCGCGGGCGACGGTTGGGATGAAGACGGCGGCAGGGAAGAACAGCCCAACGGCGAGTTCCTTGGGCAGACGGTGCGCGGTGGCCGAGGGCGTAGGTCGGGCGTGCACGAGCAGAAGCCAGACCACGAGCAGTGAAGCCAGCAGGATATATAGGTGCAAGACAGCTGGTTGCGTCCGGTGCAGCAAAAACGTGAGCGGGAGGCTAGCCAGGGCGATGCCGCGGAGGAAGGCGGTGCGATGCCGGTGGTGAAAGCGATGGCGGGAGCGAAGCTCGGGCAGCAGCGGATCAGTGAAGAGTGGCTTTGCGTCGAGGAGGCGGTCGCCGGCGTAAAGCATCCAGACGGCGAGGAACATCGCTGCGGGATCCCAAAGAGCGAGGTGGACACCGGCCGACCAGGCGAGGAAGACGGTCCACACCGCGGCGACGGTGGGGGCATCGAGGGAGAGGAGGTGCCACAGCTGGAGGGGGGTGCGTCGCGGCGATGCGGCATGCGGCGAGGGGACGAGGAAGGGACGCGATGCGGCCGCGCCGGTGTTGTGCGGCGGCGAAAAAGCGCGCTGGGGCAGCCAGCGCTCCCGTGGATCGGGTTGCGGGTCGGGCAGCGGACCGGTGCTACTGGTCCTGTCCGGGAGCACGTTCGTGAAGGGTGGTGGGTTCGTAGTTGGAGGGCGTTTCCGTGGTGCGGACGGTCAGGGGCTGGGCGAGGCGGAAGCGAATCTGAGTTTCCGACGGGATGCTGACCTGCTGGCCTCGGGTGACGCCCTGGAGAACGGTGCCGCCGCCGCCGCCGGCCAGCGCGCCGATACCTGCACCTTTGCCGCCGCCGAAGATGCCGCCGAGGACGGCACCGATTGCGGCCCCACCACCGATCTTTTCCGCAGAGTTTTTGCCGCGGCCTTTGCCTTCGAGCGTATAGGGCGTGGTGCTGATATTGAGCAGGGTGCCATGGCGGCGAACGGCGGTGAGTTCGACGGACAGGACGGAGTTGCCCTTGAAGTGACCGGCGTCTTTTGCATCGATGACGCGGCCGCTGACGGCGGAGCCGGCGGGTATGAGGACCATGCCATCGCGGACGACCTCGTGGGTGACGACGCCGTTGAAGGGTTCGCCGTTCTGGGCGTCTTTGCTGCTCAGGGATTCAGTGATGCGAATGGGGATCACGGTGCCGACCGGCGCGGTGATGCTGCGCTGCACGGGAGCAGGTGGCGCGGTGGGCGCGGCGGCAGAGGACGTTTGCTGCGGCGGCGGCAGCGGCTTGCCCTGCGCAATAGATTGGCGTTCTGCGGGAGTAGTCTGGCGAGCCTGCGTGGGCGCGGCGGGGCTGGTGACTGTGGGGGCGACCTGGATGCCTGCGACGGTGAGCTGGTCTACGACCTCTTTAACGCCCTTGACGCGGGCGGCATCCTGCGCGGCGACACTGCCGGCGGTGTCATCCGAGACGTTGCCAGTGAGGGTGACGATGCCGCTCTGAACGGCGACGCGCACGGGCTGCTGGCTGATGGCGGTGTCGGCTTTAAGCGCTGCCTGGACGTTTGCGGCGAGTTGGGCGTCGGTGACCGGCTTGGTGCAGCCCAAGAGCGTGCAGACAAGCGCGCCTGTGGCGAGCCAGGGAGCGGGGCGTTGCGGGAGCGAAAGGGTGCGCTTGGTCGTCATAAGCTGGGGTCCTCGCATGGCCAAAGAACGAATGTTGACCTTAGACGGTTGGATGCGCGATGAACGGGAAAGTGGGTCGCGTTTTTGGATTGGGGCGGCGCGGGTCGGGGAAGACTTGAGTTTCGTGCCGTCAAACAACCGGAGTGGGGCTGTGCGCATCCGTATCGGCGAGGTGTTGATTCCCGTAGGGGAGAGCGCCCATCTGTTTACGACGAGTTTAAGGAAGAGCGAGGAGATCTCGATGGCGGAAAAGTCAGGCGGAAGCGGCAGTTTTGGATGGTTCTTGGCAGGGTTAGGCATTGGCGCCCTAGTTGGTGTGTTGTACGCGCCCAAGTCTGGGCAGGAAACGCGTGAAGAACTTGTGGCCAATGCCCTGGAAGCGCGCGAAAAGGCCAATCAGCTGTATGCGCAGGGTAAGGACCAGGCAACCCAAGCGGTGCAGCAGGGCCGTGAGGCGGTGACGCAGGCCGTGGCGCAGGGCAAGGATGTACTGAATCAGACCGTGGCGCAAGGCAAGGATCAAGCCGCGCAGTACGTGGACAAGAGCAAGGAGTACTACGACAAGGGCCGCACGCAGTGGACGCAGTACGTAGAAAAGGGTAAGGACATTCTGCAGAACCAGACCGAAGCGGTGCAGGCGGCGGTTGATGCGGGTAAGGATGCCTACGCGAGCAAGACCAGCGAGGTTGTGCCTTCGGAGTCGTAGGGCTTGATTGCAATCCGTGTGTGGGGCCGGTGTGATCACCGGCCCTTTGTCTTGCATCTGACAGCGTGGCGGCATTTGCAGGCTGCAACGCAGGCATCCGGTGGGTTGAGCGGGTGCGAGGAGTGAGTATGGGAATTATGCATTTACCGGCGATGTTGTTGTTTCAGGACGCGGCGAGCGTGCCGACCGATGTTCACTGGATTATGATCTGCGAAGTCATCCTGACCGCGCTTGTGGTGTTGCTGCTGTTGGGGATTGCGGTGGCCGGCCTGGTGATCTATGGCAAGATCAGCAAGCTTTTGAAGACCGCGGATGCGAAGGCGCAGCCCTTGATCGCGCAGGCTACCCCGATGATCGCCAAGGGTAAGGAGATCGTGGGTCACGTCAACGAGATTGTGGCCGACCTGAAGCCCAAGATCGCGGCAGTAACCTCGGACCTGCAGCCTAAGATTGCGGCGGTCACGTCGGATCTGCAGCCCAAAATTGCAAGCATTTCTAGTGATGCGCAGCACATTGTGAGCGTGGTGCGGAGCAAGGTGGACGAGGCTGGAACGACCTTCACCAAGGTGAATGAGACGGTCCAGGAGTACACCGTGACCGCAAAGGACGTGAACGTCAAGGCCAAGGACCAGGTGCAGCGGGTTGACGGCTTGGTGAAGGGGCAGGTGGAGCGCGTGAACGGCATGGTAAGCGACGCGCTGACCACGACCCAGCATGTAAGCAAGCAGATTCAGCACGGTATCCGCGTGCCTGTGGAGAAGGTGGCGAGCTGGGTGACGGCGGCGAAGCTGGGGATCGAAGGCCTGGCGGAGAAGGTGCCGTTCCTGCACCAGAGCATGGGCAAGAGTAACGGGCGGCCAAAGCCGGGAGCCACGGCCAGCCGACCTGGACCGGTGCCGGTGCCTCCAACGTCGGGGCGCGTAGTGCATTCGGCGGAGGATGATCTGCCGGTGGGCTCGGGGCGGAGCACGAGCCCGTTGGGGTAGTTATCTGTTGTTGTTCTCAGCTGTCGGTTGTGGGAGAGGGTGCCTTTGGGCACCCTCTTTCGTTGGGGTCGGTAGAATATTCGCATGGCTGAGCGGGATTTGATTGCCGTGGCGATGTCGGGTGGGGTGGACTCGTCGGCTGTGGCGGCGATGTTGTCCGCCGCGGGCCACCCGGTGATCGGGCTGACGCTGCAGTTGTGGAACCAGCGGCGGCTGGCGGGGCGGGACGGCATGCCCGCGACGGTGCAGGGGCGGTGCTGCTCGATCGACGACGTGTACGACGCGCGGCGGGTGGCCGAGCAACTGGGCATACCGTACTACCTGGTAAACGCGCAGGAGCGATTCGAAGAGACTGTGGTGCGGCCGTTCGTAGAGGAGTATCTCCGTGGACGGACACCGGTTCCGTGCACGTTGTGCAACAACCACTTGAAGTTCGATCAGTTGCTGGAGACGGCGCGCGGGATTGGGGCGGAGCGGATTGCGACGGGACATTATGCGCGCAACTGCTACGATCCGGAGCGGGGGCGGTGGGTGCTGTCGCGGCCGGCAGATCGGGCCAAGGACCAGACCTACTTTTTGTTTGGGTTGACCCAGGAGCAACTGAGCCGAACGCTGTTTCCGTTGGGCGAAATGTGCAAGCCAGCGGTGCGTGCCATGGCGGCAGAGCAGGGTCTAGAACTGGCGGCTAAGCCGGACTCGCAGGAAATCTGCTTTATTCCGGGCGGGAGTTACGCGCAGTTTCTTGGGGCGTACCTGGAGGAGCAGGGGAGGGCGCTGCCGGATTCTGCGGGCGAGCTGGTGACGGCGGGCGGCACGGTGATGGGGCGGCATGAGGGCATCCACGGCTTTACGGTGGGGCAGCGCAAGGGTTTGGGACTGAGTTCACCGGAGCCGATGTACGTGTTGAAGATTCATCCTGACTCCCACCGGGTGGAGGTGGGGCCGGATGCGGGGTTGTACACGCGGGAGTTGCGGGCGGATCGGCTGAATTGGGTGTCGATGGCGGAGCCGGATGGGGCAGTGCGGGTGAGCGTAAAGATTCGGCATCGGCATGAGCCGGCAGCGGCGACCCTGCGTGCATTAGGTGACGATATGGTGGAGGCGGTGTTCGATGAGCCGCAACGGGCGGTAACGCCGGGGCAGTCGGCCGTGTTTTATCAGGGTGACGAGGTGGCGGGGGGCGGCTGGATCGTTTAGCAAGGCGTGTTGGCTGGGTTGGTTTCGCGACTTTGATGGCTTAGGGACTTTTGGGGCTCACCTTTGCCCTTTTGCGGAAACAGGTGGTACAAAGAGGGACACCGTACAACTTCCGTGCCACCGAGGACTCTATGACCACCCGTCGCATTGCGCTTGGCTTCGCTGCCCTTTTGGGCGTGGCCAGCGTTTGCCCTTCGTCGCAAGCCCAGACCAATTTCCAGATGCAAGCTCAGATGAAAGCCACGATCACTCAGGACGCAACGCCGTCCGAGGCGGTGGGCTTCGATGTATTCCTTCCACCGCAACACAAGGAAGCGCTGGAGCAATTGCTCACGGAGCTGCATACCCAGGGCTCGGCAAAGTACCACCAGTGGCTGACCCCGGCGCAGTTCCAGAAGCAGTTTGGGGCGACGCCGTCGCAGGTACGGGCCATGAAGGAGGAGTTTGCGAACTATGGTCTGACCGCCACGCAGGCCTCCCCGCACCGGCTGCACGTGGAGGGGACGGCTGCCGCGGTGCAGGCGGCGCTTGGGGCGTCACTGAAGCACGGCGTGATGGCGAATCGGAAGCAAGTAATGGTGGCGAACGCGGCGCTGAACGTGCCCCATACCGTGAGCGACGCGGGGGGCGTGATCGCGGACTTCACGGGTGTGCAACGGATGCGGACGCATGTGCGTGCGACTGCGGTTCCGGAGAACCGGTACTCCCAGGCGGGCGGCTACTGGTTTGACGATCTGAAGCAGGCGTACTCCTGGCCGTCGTATCAGGTGGTGAATGGAACCGGCTCAACCATCGGCATTTTGGTACCGGGGAGCTATAACCAGAAGGACATGGATCTGTACTTCGGCCACGAGGGCCTGAAGAGCCCCAAGATCTCTGTAGAGAACGTCTTCGGTGGATCAGCGTACGATCCGACGAGCGACGGGTCGTTTGAGGCGGAACTGGATGTTCAGCAGAGCGGCGGTATGGCGCCGAACGCGAACATTGTCGTGTACAGCATTCCCGACCTGAGCGATCCATCAATTTTGGGTGGCCTTGTACAGATCGTCGAAGACAACCAGGCGGACGTGGTGAACATGTCGTTTGGCGGTCCAGAGATCGAGTACTCGGCGGCGTACCAAAACGGTGTAGATTTCACGGGGATCCTGGTTGCGGAGGATGCCTTCTTTGCGGAAGGGAACGCCCTTGGCATCACGTTCGTTGCCTCGTCCGGCGACGCGGGAGCGCTCTTTCCGCCGCCGAACTGCTTCTTGGCTACGCCTACGAGCAACCCATGCGGCGCCGAGATACCCTCGGCAAACTTCCCGGCGTCCAGCCCCCATGTCACCGGCGTGGGCGGAACGAACCTGGGAACAGTGACTCACCCGAACAATGCGAGCAACCTGGATTCGGCCTACCTATACGAGGAGGCGTTTGCCGACCCGCTGGGGCTGGACCTTTACGGCACAACGGCCACGGGAGGCTATTGGGGTTCGGGCGGGGGCGACAGCGTTGTTTTCAAAAAGCCTGCCTACCAGAAGCTGATTCCGACGGGATCGAAGGTGCGCGCAGTGCCGGATATCGCGTTGCACATGGGAGGCTGCCCGGGTGGCGCGAAGGCGATCTGCAATCCGGAGGACAGCTATGACCTTGAGGTGTTTGGGGGCAAACTGCACGGTGTGATTGGCACCAGCGCGTCTTCCCCGGACTTTGCGGGGCTGACCGCGCTGAACGTCGAGCTCCAGGGAACGCGACTGGGGAACGAGAACTACTACATCTACGCCTTGGCGGCAGCGCAGAAGGCGGGTCTGCTCCCGGCACCCGTGTACCGCAACACGATCCCGGGTTACAACGGCTTGTATACCTCCGGTAACGGCGGATACAACCGCGTACTCGGCGTGGGTACCCCCATCGGCGAGAACTTCCTGCTGCTGAATGGGGCACCGGTTGCCGGGAAGCCGCAGACACCCAGCAACCCGTAAGCTACTTCTAACTTAGCTTGCAGCAAGCTGCTGCCGTTTGGACGTTTCCTGTTCGAGCGGCGGCAGTTTCTGTTCTAAACCTGCGGAAAACGGGCACCCCCGGCCATAACACGCATCGTTGAGCGATTTGCGGACATCCATCGAGGGATGGCTGGGTTAATCGAAGATGTGCCGGACGCAAGCAAGGCGATAGACGCAAGGTCCGCGCCGAGGCCGACGTTCCTGCTGCCGTTCTTGGGCATGGCGTGTGCCGTGGGGGTGGGGTCGATCTACTATAACCAGCCGTTGCTGCTGGTAATGGGGCGGTCACTGCATGCCAGCGCGCAGCAGATGATGCTGGTGGCGACGGCGACGCAGGTGGGGTATGCGGGCGGCTTGCTGAGCTTTGTCCCGCTGGGCGATGTAGCGGAGCGGCGCGCGTTGATGATGCGCTTGTATGGCGCGGCCGCGGTGGCGCTGGTGTTGGTGGCCCTGGCGCACACGCTGTGGTGGATGATTGCGGCGAGCGTGCTGCTTGGGATGTTTGCGAGTGTGACGCATGTGGCGCTGCCGTTGGCGCCGGACCTGGTGCCGCATGAGCGCCGTGGGCAGGCGATTGGGACAGTCATGACGGGGCTGCTGCTCGGCATTTTGCTGGCGCGGAGCTTTGCTGGCTGGGTGAGCAACCTGGGCGGTTGGCGGACGGTGTTCTTTGCCGCGGCGGTGATGAACGCGGCCTTTGTGCCGCTGATGCTGCGCGTGATGCCGCGCCTGGAGCCAAGGCAGCGCTTGACCTACGCGGACGCGATGCGGTCGCTGTGGACGATCTTCCGCACTCAACCGCTGTTGCGGGAGAGCGCTGTAATTGGGGGGCTGACGTTTGCGGCGTTTTCGTGCTTCTGGACGACGCTGGCCTTTCTGCTCTATGCGGATTACGGCCTGGGGCCGGGGGTGGCTGGGACCTTTGGCGTGGTAGGCGCGGCCGGGGCGCTAGTGGCGCCGCTGGCCGGCAGGCTGGCGGACCGGCATGGCACCCGGTATGTCATCACGATCGCCGGGGCGGCGGTGACGACCTCGTTTGTGTGGTTGTGGCTGCAGGAGAAGGTACACGCCTCCGTCCCGCTGCATCTGCTGGCGATGGTGATCGGTGTGATCGCGCTGGACGGCGGGACGCAGATGATGCAGGTGGGCAACCAGACGCGGATCTTCGGGCTGGACCCAGGGGCGCGGAGCCGGCTCAACACGATCTACATGACGGTGTACTTCGTGGGCGGGGCGCTAGGGTCGGCGCTCTCGAGCCTGGTGTGGGAGCGCTACGCGTGGACCGGGGTGTGCGCGCTGGCGGCGGGCTTGATGGTGTGCACGGGGCTGGTGCATGCGTTTGGGGCGAGCCGGCGTGTAGCGGACGTGAGGTTAGAGGGTGTGATCGTCCACGAGCTTGGGTGAGCTTTGGCGCTGAGCCGTGGAACGCGCATGGCCCCTAGGCAGGGACGTTTTAGGATTTGAGGGTACGAGGTACGGTCCTATGCGGCGATCGATGCCCCTTCTCCTCTTTATGCTTGGCGTGGTTTGGCGTGTGCCGGCGCAGATGCCTGCGGTGACGACGCGTGGCTTCGATAACCAGCGGTCCGAGTGGAATGCGAACGAGACGACGCTGACCCAGGCTTCGGTGCGGGCGAAGGGGCTGTCACGTCAGCCGGCAATTCCGGTGTTGGGCGATGCGCGCGGCATGGAGGCGCAGCCGCTCATTCTGCCCGGGGTGACGACCGCGCGCGGCGTGCGGGACGTGATGGTGCTGCCGTCCGAGGCCGACGTGGTGCGTGGGGTGGACGCGCATGACGGCTCCGGAATATGGCAGGTGACGCTGGGGACGCCAGTGACGTCGTCGGCGCGGATTGACCTGCACGGGATCAACGACCATGTCGGCTGCATGAGCACGGGGGTGATTGACCCGGAAAGCCAGCGGCTGTACCAGGTCTGCTGGGTGAGCACGGACGGGTCCGGGTCGCCGCAGTCTGGGCGCTACTTCATGTTCGTGTTGAACCTGAAGGACGGAACCGAGGTGGTGCCGCCGATGAACGTACAGGGCACGGACACGGCGATGTGGAAGCAACGGTCGTCCCTAGCGCTGGCTACGGTGCGCGGGGTGAAGACGGTGTTCTTTGCGCATGGCAGCATGTTCGAGACCGCGGCGGGGTTCACGGGCGGCATCACGGCGTTTGATGTGGCGACGAACAGGGTGGCGGCCACGCTGCCGCTCACGGCTGGAATCTGGATGGCGGGGCAGGGGATGTCGGTGGACGCGGAGGGAAACCTGTATGCCGTTACCGGAAACGGTGACTTCGACCCGAGCAAGGGCTGGTTCGGCGAGAGCTTCGTTAAGGTCAAGTACACGCCGGCGACAGCGGGCGGGGCGGGGGCGACGCTGTCGGTGGTGGACTGGTGGTCGCCGTGGACGGACGCACAGCGAGCCAACGGCGGGCGGTTGCCAGCCGGCAAGCTGGCGGGGGTTAGCGCGCCGACAGAGAACGCCAAGCCCGTGGGCGGGGGCATGGCGATGTCGATGCGCGACGCCCGGGTGGAGGCCACGCGGTCGGCGAATGGCAAGCCCATGCTGCTGGTCTACCCGGACCCGATGGCGTCAGGCGCGTGGTCGGACGAGGATTGGGGGTCGGCCGGGATGGCGTCGCTGTTTCAGATAGGCGTATGCATCGCGGCTGGCAAGGATGGGATCGGTTACCCGATCCGCTGCGGCCCGGACAAGAGTCTGGGAGAGACGACGCTAGCGCAGGCCGGCACAGCGGCAAACTATGCCAAGCTGGCAGCTCGGTGTCAGTGGATGAGCGTGGACCCGGGTCCGGTGCCGTGCGACTCGCCGGATCCGCGCCGGTTGAACTTCTTTCCGTGGGGCGACACGGCGCACCTCCATATGACCCCGGTGCAGATGTGGGATCCGCTGCTGGGGTCGTGGACGGTGTTTGTCTGGGGCGAAAACGGTCAGCTGCACAAGTGGGCCGTGAGCAAGACAGGCGTGCTGACGTATCTGGCGCAAGGAAATGAGTTTGCGTCGGCGGGCGTGCGTGGCAACAACCCGGGCGGGATGCCGGGTGGGTTTTGTTCAGGATCGTCGCATGGGACAGACCCGAACTCGTACCTGCTGGTGTGTGCGATCCCGTATGGCGACGCCAACGCCACGGTGACCAACGGCCGGCTGCTGGTCTATGACCCGGTACATGTGGCGAACGGGGTCATCCCGGTGCTGTGGGACTCGCAGGCGTGGGGCTGGAATGTGGTGTTTAACAAGTTCATGCCGCCGCTGGTGTGGGGCGGGCAGGTGATCTACCCGAACTTCGCGGGGTCGGTGGAGGTACTGCGGTAAGTGGCTGGTCGAGATGGTAGGCGAGACAGGGATCGAACCTGTAACCCCCGACTTAGAAGGTCGGTGCTCTATCCAATTGAGCTACTCGCCCGTGTGGTGACGCAGGTTCCCTTCGGGAAAGACAAAACGTACCTAGTCGATTGTAGCGGAGCCTGGGGGGACGGCCCACTCGCGTTCGCGGAGGAGGTGGACGGTGTCTTCGAGGGCGGCCTCCCAGCGCCGGGCGGCGGTTTCGGGGTCGGCGGCCACGGCCGTGAGATAGAGGGTGGCGCTGTAGCCTTCGAGCGGGGCTTTGAGGTCGGCGACGGCGGGGCGAAGGGTTAGCTCCAGCTTGCCGTAGGGGTGCGCTAACCGGAGGGCGCGGCGGCTGAGACGAGCGAGGCGGTCCGTGGCGACATGGGCCGAGGCAAAGAGCGAGCGCTCGCGCGGGAGCAGGTCGATGTAGGAGGCCATGCCGAAGGCGACATCCTCGTCGGCGAGGTCGAGCTCGAGGCGAAGCAACTCCAGCTGCTCGGCGGCGACCTCCGGATACAGGGTCCAGGCGTCGCACTTGGCGGTCAGGAAGGCGGAGTTGGCGGCGTTTAGGGACCGCAGGGCGCGACGGAGAGCCGGATACGCCTCGGCTTCGGCGATCTCGGCGACATCGAAGGGATCGGTGCGGAGATTGACGAAGCGGGCGCCGGTGGCGGGGTCGGACCAGGGTACGACGAGGACCGGGTCGTCGGGGCCGCAGGCGGCGGTCCATTCGGCGAGCATCTGCCCAGAGTACAGCAAGAAGAGGACTTACGCGGGGCGGCGGACGGCTTCGGCGTCCTCATGTTGCGTTGTGTGCCGGACGATGAAGCGGAGAGCCGTGTGTTCGGCCCAGTACCCGTCGTTGCCGTTGGTGGGTTCGGGGGTGGCGAGAAAGGCGCAGTGACCGCCGTGCGCGGTTTCGATCAGCTGCAAGCTTGGGTTGGCGGCCACGATGGCGCGGGTTGCGGGGGTGAGGCGGACGAACGGGTCGTCTGAGGCATGGAGGAGCAGGGTGGGGACGGCGATGCGGTCGAGCACGCGGGCGGCGGAGGCGCGGAAGTAGTAATCGTCGGCGCCGCGAAAGCCGGAGTACAGGGCGGTGATCTTGTCGTCGAAGCCGCGCAGGGAGTGGACGAGTTCGGAGCGATTGGGGTCGAAAGCGCGCGGGAAGAGGAAGGCCTTGCGCCGAAAGCGCTTCAGGAGCGCATGGAGGAACTTGCGCTCGTAGAGGCGGTTCGACGGTTCGTGGAGCGCGTCGGCCGAGGCTGCGAGGTCGATGGCGGGGGAGACGCCGACGACGGCTTGGAGCTCGGGTGGAGCGCTCCGGCCGAGGTCGCCGGCGAGCTTCAGCACGAGGTTGCCGCCCATGGAGTAGCCGACCAGCGAGAAGCTCTGGAGGGCGTACTTGGCCAGGAAGAAGCGCATCACCGCCTCGACGTCCGAGGACATGCCAGAGTGGTAAAGGGTGGGGGTGAGGCGCTCGGTACCGCCACAATTGCGCATGTTCATGCGGATAACGTTGCAGCCTGCGGCCCAGAGCTTGGCGGCGTTGCCGAGGACATATTGGGAGCGCGACGATCCTTCCAGTCCGTGCAGAACCAGGACCGTGGGACAGCTGCGGCGCTCGGGAAGGGCTTGCCAATGGCATTCGCAAAGGATCTGCGTGGCAATCTGTGTGCCGCGGGCGGGAACGGTCTCGACGAACTCGGCGACAGCGGCCGGCAAGGGATGCGGGCGACGCATGAAATTGCCTGCGATGGTTTGGAGGTGCCCGTTGGCGAGCCAGCGGCGGGGGCGAAAGGGCGGTGCGTCAGCGGGCCAGGTTGTCCTTGTACAGTGAGGATCCATCAGGCGGCTCCGTTTCCGTTGCAAGCGGCCCGTGCTAGCAGGGCGGCCGCGTTCAGAGCGCCCGTCGGTTCGTCCTGGTGGCGGAAGAAGACATAGGTTGGGGCGTGTTGCGCGAGAGCGGTGAAGCGCTGGGCGAAGCCGTCGAGTTCGGCCCGGGTGTAGCCGCCGTCGCGGCGAAGGCGATAGCAGCTGAAGTCGGCAGTGGCGACCTCGGGGGTGCTGAGGTCATCGGTATCGGCGATGCAGAGGGCGGCGTTGGCAGACCGAAGAAGGCTGTAGATCTCGGGGGTGAACCAGCTGGGGTGGCGGAACTCGAAGGCGATCTGTGGGGCCGGATGCGCGCACAACGCAGGAATTTCGAGAAAGTCGGCGAGGCGGGCGGGGTTGGCGGCGAAGTTGGGCGGAAGCTGGAAGAGAATCGGGCCCAGCTTGTCGGCTTCGCGGGCCGGAGCGAGCGCTACGAGGAGGCGGTCCAGTTCGTCGGTGCATTGTTGCAGGCGGGCAAAGTGGGTGATGCGCTGTGGGGCCTTGAAGCTGAATCGGAAGCCTGGCGGTGTCGATGCGAGCCACATTTCCAGTTGCGGGCGAGTCGGAAGCGCGCGAAAGGTGTAGTTGACCTCGACCGCGGTGAGAATCGCGGCGTAGTGGTGGAGAAAAGCGCGCGTGGGGACCTCGGCGGGGTAGAAGCCGGGCTTCCAGGTGGGATACGCCCAGCCCGAGGTGCCGACGAAGAGGTCCGGCGGCGCGGGCGCGACTTGTGCAGCGGCGGCGGCGATGTACTTAGGAGGGCGGGGCACTCGATCGTAGGGGGCGCTGAGCAGCGACGCGAAAGCGTAATTGGGGCGGCTAGTGGGATTTGAACCCACGACATCGGCTTCCACAGAGCCGCGTTCTAACCACTGAACTATAGCCGCCGTCCGTGGTTGATTGTAGCGCATCTTACGAGTTGCTGTGGTGCGGAGCGTGCGTGATGACGAGTACGAAGAGCATCGAAGGCCAGGTGCTGAAGCCGGGCGAATCAGGTTCAGGGCTGCAGGATCGACTGCGGGGTGCGGGTGGCTTGTTCCGGAACGAGAACCTGGACCTGCTGTCCAAGGTGCTGGATACGTGGTTCGTCGTTCCGGGAACCAATCTGCGGTTCGGCTTGGACGGCATCATCGGGTTCGTGCCCGGTGTGGGCGACCTCCTGGCGGGCGCGGCGAGTTGCGTGATCGTTCTGGCGGCCTTCTTCCGGGGCGTGCCGCTGATCACCGTCGCGCGCATGGTCGTTAATTTGGGGATCGAGGTTGTGGTTGGGATTGTGCCGGTGTTGGGGAACCTCTTCGACATCGGCTGGCGGGCCAACCGGCGCAACTACACGTTGCTGGAGCGTAGCCTGGCGGGTGGTAGGCGAGATACATGGCGCGATTGGCTGTTCATGGGGCTGCTGGGGCTGTTGCTGATGGGCATGGCGATGCTGCCATTCCTTCTGCTGTTATGGGCGAGTGGGTCGCTACTGCATCACCTGCGGCTGCCCGGGTGGCGGTAGGCCTTGCCGGGTTGCGATACGATGGTGAGGTGTCGGGGCGTAGCGCAGCCTGGTAGCGCATCTGCTTTGGGAGCAGAGGGTCGGGGGTTCGAATCCCTCCGCCCCGACCA
>CAXTLD010000073.1:0-18793 GCA_964245045.1 uncultured Acidobacteriaceae bacterium
CCACCCCCGTCATCGCCGCCCACGCCCCGGCCGTGACCACCAAATACGGCGTCGACCTCAACACCGACCAGCAGATCACCTCCGACATCCGCGCCTACGGTCGCTTTGGCTGGAACGAGGGCCAGCACGAAAGCTTCTGCTACACCGAGGTTGACGAGACGTTCCAGGCCGGCGCGGACATGGCGGGCTCGCGCTGGGGGCGCACCAATGACCGCTTCGGCGTTGCCGGCGTCACCAACGCGATCAAGCGTGACCACCAGAAGTACCTCGGGCTCGGCGGCTACGGCTTCCTGATCGGCGATGGGCGGCTCCACTATGCGCGCGAGGACATCCTGGAAACCTACTACACCGCCCACAACTGGCGTGGCCTCTTCAGCTCCTTTGACCTGCAACTCGTGGCGCACCCCGGCTACAACCAGGACCGCGGCCCGGTTACGGTGTTCACCGTCCGCACCCACGTAGATTTCTAGCTTCGATTACCCAGCAACCCTGCCTGTACTATCTCACTCAAGCACCGGCACGCGAAGGCGACCAAACATGCTGAAAACTCCCGCTTCCCCTACCGCTGGACGCAAGCCTGCCCCCGGCGCAGCCACCCTGCAGCTGATGCGCAAACTTCACCTCTACTTTGGCCTCTTCATCGCGCCTGCGCTGCTATTCTTTGCCTTTACCGGAGCCGTCCAGACGCTGAGCCTGCATGAGTCCGCGGGTTCCACGTACACGCCGCCGGTTTGGCTGGCGCGGCTCGGCCAGCTGCATAAGGACCAGAACATCGTTCCGCGCAAACCCCGCCCACCCCAACCGGAGCCGCCCAAGACGGCTGCCGCGCAGGCCTCGCCCAAACCGCCGGCCAGGCCCGAGGACCCACCCGAAACGCTGAGCAGCAAAGAACGCGAACACCTGCCCGAAAAGCTCTTCTTCCTTGTTGTGTCCGTCGGCCTTTTCTCAAGCACGCTCACGGGGATCTACATGGCCTACAGATACGACCGCAACAAGCTGCTTGTGACCGGCCTCCTGCTTGCCGGCGTGCTCGTTCCGTTGGCGCTGCTGCCCTTCTAGGGCGCGATCGCTGCAGCCGATCGAAGCCGGACCAATATACTTACGTCTATGTCGTCTGCCCTGCCCTTTGCGCTTGCGGCCGTGGCTCTTGGCCTGCTGCTCGGCAGCTTTTTGAACGTCTGCATCAGCCGGCTGCCGCGCGGCGAAAGTCTCGTCCGCCCGCGCTCCCGTTGCCCACATTGCGGCCACACCATCCGCCCGTACGACAACATTCCCGTGCTTAGCTGGCTGCTGCTGCGCGCCCGCTGCCGCGATTGCCAGGCGCCCATCTCATGGCGCTACCCTGCCGTTGAGCTCGCCACGGCGCTCTGGTTTCTGCTCACCTACCTGGCTACGCATCGTGCCATCTTTGGCGACTTCGCCGCCGCCGGCTCCGCCCACACCACGCGCCTGCTCCTGGACGGCGTCGGCACCTGCCTCCTCGGGCTCGTGCTGATCGGCCTGGCCGTCATCGACTGGCAAACCCACACCCTCCCGGACGCCTTCACCCTCACCGGCACCGCCATCGGCTTCCTCCTCACCTGCATCCAGGCCATGTTTCTGCCCACCGGCGAGGACGACATCCACCTCCGCCCGCGCAGCAACCTGCGCCTGCAAAGCCCCGGCTCCTTTGCCGCCCGCGGCGACGTTTTCTTTACCGGCCCCGAAGCTATCGTGCTCGGCCGTCTGGCGGCGATCCTCGTCGCGGCAGGCCTGCTTCTGCTCATCCGCGCGCTGTACAAATCGCTGCGCGGCCGTGAAGGTATGGGCCTCGGCGACGCCAAGCTGCTGGGCATGATCGCCGCCTTTCTCGGCTTCGGCGACGCCATGCTGGCCTTCTTTCTGGGCATGCTCGCCTGCACCGCGTATGCGCTTGTGTTGCTCGCGCGCCGCCGCGCCACCGCCGCCACCAAGCTCCCACTCGGCAGCTTTCTCGCCGCCGGCGGCCTCGTTACCGCGCTGATCGGCGAAGCCCTGCTGACCTGGTACAAGGGACTGTTGTAGCGCTCCGTGTTAGCACTTCGTGTTAGCGCTCCGCGTTAGCAAGCCTTCGCAAGCACCGTTGCATGATCTAACCGACCACCAGCCACCGACCACTTCCCTTGACATGGCACTCACCCGCTCCTACCCTCAAACTTGAGGGCGCATGCACACCAACCCCTACCTTTGGCAGTACATCCCGCTGGCCTTTCAGATCCTCGTCGCGCTGGGCATGGCCGGCGGCATGGTTGCCGGCTCGTTCTTTATCGGCAAGCACAAGCGCAACCGCAACAAGCTGGGCGCCTACGAGTGCGGCATGGACCCCATCGGCGACGCGCGCGGCCGCTTTTCGGTCCGCTTCTACATGGTCGCGATGTTGTTCATTCTTTTCGATGTGGAAGCCGTTTTCATGCTGCCCTGGGCCGTCATCTACCGTCGCCTGCCCGCCATTACCGGATCGCGCTTCTTCGGCTTCTGGGAGATGCTCGTGTACCTCGGCTTCGTGGCTGTCGGCCTCTTCTACGTTTGGAAGAAAGGCATCCTCAACTTCGTCAACGACAAAGCCGACCTGTAGCAACCTGCAGAGGAATCTGCTTTCCCGACGAAGCAACGCTGAGGAGTAGCCACGATGCCCGAACCCACCGACAACGCTCAAGTCCCCGCCGCCCCAGACCTCAAGAAGGCCGCCTTCGGCCCGGACGCCGTGCGCGAAGCCCT
Source organism: uncultured Acidobacteriaceae bacterium (assembly GCA_964245045.1). Lineage (GTDB taxonomy): Bacteria > Acidobacteriota > Terriglobia > Terriglobales > Acidobacteriaceae > Granulicella. The sequence goes on from CAXTLD010000073.1 coordinate 2,737, forward strand.
CGCGTCCCATCCAGTCTTCGCGTCCACCCTCGAGTCGCTGCAGCCTTTCACGGCCGACCTGAAATGGGATCGCCAGGAGCTCACGTTCACGATCGCGCCTGAAGCCATCGTGGCCGCCTGCGAAGCCGCCAAGACGCACGGGTACACCTTCATGGAAGACCTCACCGCCGTCGATTGGTACCCGTCTGAGCCGCGTTTCCAGGTCAGCTATTCCCTGCTCTCGTTTCGGTTCAAACAGCGCATCCGCCTCATTGCCCGTCTCGGCAGCGACAACCCCACCATCGACTCGATCACCGGGCTCTGGCCCTCCGCCAACTTCTACGAGCGCGAGGTCTTCGACCTTTTCGGCATCACCTTCGCCGGCCACCCGCGCCTCACCCGCATCATGATGCCCGACAACTGGAACGGCCACCCGCTGCGCAAGGACTACCCCGTCGAGGGGTACCGTTAGCACCATCACCGTTGAGTCATTTGGGTGCTCTTGTTGCCCTTCCCGAAGGGAATCCGCGTTTTGCTAGTGCGGCCAAATCACGTTCAACGCGTCCGTCCCCCGCGAAGCGTCCCACATTTAGGAGCACCGCATGTCCCCTGTAGCCGAACTCGAAGAGCCGCAAACCACTTCCAGCACGGCGTCCCAGCCGCTCACCACGGGCGCCACGCTCGCGCCCGTTCGCTCGGCCACGGACCTGCTCCCGTCCGGCTCCGCGCACGCGAACCCTGTCCCTGCAGTCGAGGACGTCGTCGCCGATTCCGCTCGTCGCCAACACGGCGGCGACCCCATCGCCGACCAGACCATGATCCTCAACATGGGCCCGCAGCACCCGTCCACCCACGGTGTGTTGCGCCTCGTGCTGGAGGTCGACGGCGAAACGGTGGTCTCCCTCGCTCCCGATATCGGCTATCTCCACACCGGGATTGAGAAGACGTGCGAGGCGAAGTTTTACGCCCAAGTCACGCCGCTCACCGATCGCATCGACTACCTTTCGCCGATGTCGAACAATCTCGCCTACGCGCTTGCGGTCGAAAAGCTGCTGCAACTCGAAATCCCGCCCCGCGCCCAGTGGATTCGCGTGCTCTTTATGGAGCTCATGCGGCTCAACTCACACCTGGTCTGGCTCGGCACCCACGCCCTCGACATCGGCGCCATGACTGTGTTTCTCTACTGCTTCCGCGAGCGCGAGACTCTGCTGCGCATCTTCGAGGCCGTCAGCGGCCAGCGCATGATGACCAGCTACATTCGCATCGGTGGCCTTTCCATGGAGATGCCCCCGTACTTGTACAAGGACATCCGTAACTTCCTCAACGACTTCCCCGCGAAGATCGACGAGTATGAGGGCCTGCTGACTGGCAACCCCATCTGGCAGGGCCGCTTGAAGGGCGTGGGTATGCTTTCGCCGGAGGATGCCATCGCGTTGGGCGTCACCGGCCCGCCCATGCGCGCGTCCGGCATTGACTTTGATGTCCGCCGCGACATGCCCTATTCCAGCTACGAGAAGTTCCGGTTCAACGTCCCTGTCTCGAACGATTGCGATGTGTGGGCCCGTTATGTACTGCGCATGCAGGAGATGCGTGAGTCTACCAAGATTGCCCTGCAAGCGCTGGACGGCCTCCCCGAGGGCCGCATCACAGCCGATGCGCCCAAGATCATCCTGCCCGACCGCGAAAAGATGAAGACCGAGATGGAGTCGCTCATCCATCACTTCAAGATCGTCACGGAAGGATTCGCCGTTCCTGCCGGCGAGGTCACCAGCTCCATTGAAAACCCGCATGGCATGATGAACTACTACGTCGTCTCCGACGGTACGGCCAAACCCTATCGCGTACACATGCGCAACCCCGACTACGCCACACTGCAGGCGTTGGAGACGATGTGCAAAGGCCGTCAGCTCGCCGATGTCGTCGCCGTGATCGGAAGCATCGACATCGTGTTGGGGCAGATCGATAGATAAACCACCGTCGTTCAATTGACCGAAAACAGGTCAGTGATTCCGCTCGGGTACAACGAAAGTGTCATTGCTGTCCACCTTTGTTCGCTAAACTTTTGCCTCAGTGCGCCGATAAGTGCGGTATGTCTGCCTGCACGATCGCTCCATCGCAAGAGGCCCCCGAGATCGATTCTATCCCCCGTGGAGACATTCACGCCCCGATTCCGTACGACCCGTACGCGGTCGAGGTCGCTCGTCTTCGCGCTCTCTATTCCCTCGACATCCTCGACACACCGGCAGAACCCGAGTTCGACGACCTTGTGCAGCTCGCGGCAGCCATCTGCGCCAGCCCCATGTGTGCGATCTCCTTCATCGACGACCACCGCCAATGGTTCAAAGCGTCGGTCGGCATCCCCATGCCGGAAATTCCGCGTGAGCTGACGTTGTGCAACGAAACCATCCTGCAGCGCGATCTCGTCATTGTCGAAGACGCCAGCGTCGACCCACGTTTCAGTCAGCATCGCATGGTGGTGGACGGCCCCCGCCTGCGCTTTTATGCAGGGATGCCGCTGACAACAGCCGAAGGGTACGCCGTGGGAACCTTTTGTATGCTCGGCCCCGTTGCGCGAGGCCTTACCGCCGAGCAGCAATCGGCTCTCCGCGTACTCTCCGTTCAGGTCAACTCACGGCTTGAACTGCGCAACGAGCGACGCGCTCTCGAGAACGCTCTGCGCGAGGCCCAGGCCATGCGGGCGCGTGCTGAAGCGATGGAGCAGCGGTTCCAAATCTTCATGGACAGCAGTCCCTTTATTGCCTTCTTGAAGGACGCCGAGAGCCGCTTCGTTTGGTACAACAAGCCACTCGCTGCCAAACTCGCCGTTCTGCAAAACTGGCCCTTTGGGGACGATTCCCTGCCGCGTCGCCTGCAGGAAAGCTATCGTAAGCACGACCTGGAGGTCCTGCAATCTGGGCAGCCACTCACCTTCGTGGAGGAGGCAGTCGAGGCCGACGGCAGCTTGCGCAACGTGCGCGCCTACAAGTTTCCTTTCAGCGACGAGACAGGACGAGTTCTGGTCGGGGGCATCTCGGTCGACATCACGGAAGACCTGCGCCGTCAGGCTGAGCTGAAGCGCTCCCAGGCAGAACTAGAGCGCGCAAATCAACGTTTACAAGAGCTCGCGTCTCAGGATCCGCTCACGCATTTGTTCAACCGAAGGGCCTTCGACGAGAGGCTACGCGTGTGCTTCAAGGAAGCTCTTGAGTCGGGCGCGCCTCTCAGTGTTCTGATGCTGGACGTCGATCACTTTAAGTCGCACAATGACCGGTTTGGGCACGCGCACGGCGATGAGGTTCTCCGCACCCTAGCCGCTCATCTGCAACAGCAGCTGCGTAAAGCAGACACCATTGCACGCTATGGTGGCGAGGAGTTCGTGCTGCTGCTTCCCAATACGGACCAGGACGGCGCGGAACGCCTCGCGGAACGCATCCTCGTCTCAGTACGCGAGTTTCCGTGGCCCGTGGCTCCCGTCACAATAAGCATCGGCGCCGGCATTCTCACGCCGACGCTGCCTAATGCCGAAACATTGGTGGCGAATGCAGACCAAGCGCTCTATGACGCCAAGTGCGGCGGGCGAAATTGCTTCCGGTCCTACTCGGACATGGCGGGGCAGCCTTGAGCCGTATGCAAGCGAGCGGGGAGGCACACAGTCGCAGCAACAGCTGATCTGCGCGCCAAAACAGAATGGCGAAATGCCGAAGCACCCCGCCACCCAGACTTCGATTCGATCTACGCTTGCGGATCTGTGTCCGAGCCCTCTGCGGCCCCTTGTTCTTCCAATTGGCGCTGCATTTCGTCGCGGCGCTTCTGCCGGATCTCCGCACGCTTCTGCGCCTTCTCGTTTAGCTCCTGCTCCGCCCCAAGGAGTTCCAGAAACGCCATCTCGGCCGCATCTCCTTGGCGCTTGCCCGTGCGCACGATGCGGGTGTAACCGCCGTTGCGCGTTCCGTACCGTGGGGCTACCGTCGCAAAAAGCCGGTCAACCGAGTCCGGCGTCATCAGGTACGCCAACGCCTGCCGGCGCGCATGGACGCTGCCGTTTTTGCCGAGCGTGATCATCTTTTCCACCAACGGCCGGGCCGCTTTGGCCTTGGTGATGGTGGTGTGAATGCGATCGTTCACAATCGCGCTGGTCACCAGATTCCGAAGCAGCGCCCTTCGATGACTTGTGTTTCTGCCCAGCTTGAATCCGCCGTTACGATGGCGCATACTTCGTCTCCTTCGGCCCAGGCATCTCCTGTCGACCGGTGTGCTCCACAGTTGGGAGCGGTAAAGGCAGCGTCGCAAGTCAATCGCGACGCCGCCGTGCCCTTGTTAGAACGTTTCCTGCTCCGGTGCAAGATCGAGGTCGAGATCTTCGTCCTCGTCCTCATCCTCATCGTCGTCGTCATAGGCCGCATAGCTCTGCGCGAGCGCTTGCGCCGGCAACACCGAGGTAGGACCTGGAACAGGATTGCCCTGATCGTCGATTTTCATGCCCAGCGAGAGACCCATCTGCGCGAGAATTTCTTTGATCTCGTTCAGACTCTTGCGACCGAAGTTCTTGGTTTTCAGCATCTCGGCTTCGGTCTTCTGAATGAGCTCACCGATGGTCGCGATATTGGCATTTTTGAGGCAGTTGTAGCTGCGCACCGAAAGCTCGAGCTCCTCCACCGATCGGTTAAGATTCTCGTTCCGGATCCCCGGACCGTCGTGATCCGCATGCGCTCCGCTCTCCATCTCCTCCTCGAAGTTGATGAATATGGTCATGTGATCCTTCAGCAGCTTCGCCGAAAGTCCCAAGGCGTCCGCAGGCTGGACGGTTCCGTTGGTCCAGATTTCGAGCGTCAGCTTGTCATAGTCGGTGATCTGACCCAGACGCGCCGCCTCCACGATGAAGTTCACCTTGCGCACAGGCGAGTGCACAGAATCGATCGGAATAAACCCAAGACCCAGGTCCCCATCGAAGTTCTTATCCGCCGAGACATAGCCACGGCCACGCTTCAGCCGCATCTCCATGTCGATCCGGCCACCCTCGGAGACGGTGCAGATATACACCTCCGGGTCCAGGATCTCGACATCGCTGTCGGCCTCGATCATGCCCGAGGTCACCACGCCGGGCTGATCGACGTGCAGGTACAGCGCTTTGGGGCCGTCGCCGTGCAGCTTGAACGGAATCTGCTTTAGGTTCAGGATGATATCGGTCGCATCCTCGACGACGCCGGTGATGGACTGAAACTCGTGGAGTACACCTTCAATCTTTACGGCGGTAACCGCGGCGCCTTCGATCGAGCTCAACAGCGTCCGCCGCAGCGCATTGCCGATCGTCGTGCCGAAACCGCGCTCAAACGGCTGCGCGGAAAATTTGCCGTAGGTGTTGGTCAACGATTCCTGGTCGACAGCCAGGCGCTTGGGCTTTTGAAAACCTCTCCAAAGCATGGGTACATCCTTTCTTCATCGCCGCACGAAGCACTCTGCGCGGACGACGGTACTGCGGTTGAAGCGAGGTGGAGAGCACGGGGCACCGGGCCCGGAGTGCATGCGGGCATATTGCGTGCCCGCTGCACCCTAGACCCGAACGCCCGGCCCCTGTTACTTGCTGTAGAGTTCGACGATCTGCTGCTCGTTCACCGGCAGCTGGATGTCCTCGCGCTGCGGCATCGCGATGATCTTGCCCGACATCCCTTGCGGGTTGGCGTCGATCCAGCGCACGCGGTTCTGGCCGGAAAGAAAGTCCTGCGCCGTTGCCAGGATGCTCATCTCCTTTGCCTTATCGCGAATCGCCACAACATCGCCGACCTTGCACTGATAGCTCGGGATGTTTACCTTGCGGCCGTTTACCGAAACATGCCCGTGACGTACCACCTGCCGGGCCTGCCGCCGCGAGGTCGCAAAACCAAGCCGATAGGTCACGTTGTCCAGACGTGTTTCGAGCTGCTGGAGCAAGAGGTCGCCGGTGACGCCGGTGCGGTTGGCGGCGTTCTCGTAGTACGCCCGGAACTGCGTTTCCAGTGTGAAGTAAATGCGCTTGGCTTTTTGCTTCTCGCGAAGCTGCAAACCGTAACCAACCACCTTCTTCACCTTCTTGGATTGCCCATGCTGCCCTGGGGGGAAATTGCGCTTTTCGACGGGGCATTTATCGGTGAAGCACTTAGGGCCTTTGAGGAAGAGCTTGACGCCGTCGCGCCGGCACATGCGGCACACGGGTCCTGTATATCGAGCCATCACAATCTCCAAACTTCGGTTGTCGATCGGTTTACACGCTGGCAGCGCTTCTGATCCCGATCCGTAAAACAAAGGAAATAGGAAATAGGAGGTAGGAAATAGAACTGCCGCGAGGGCTGCTTCCTATTTCCTGCTTCCTACTTCCTGGTCTTCATCACACCCTTCGGCGCTTGGGCGGACGGCAGCCATTATGCGGCATCGGCGTGACATCACGGATCGAGCGCACTTCCACGCCGGCCGCGGCCAGTGCGCGAATCGCACTCTCACGACCCGAACCCGGGCCCGAGACGCGCACATCTACCGAGCGCAGACCGTGGTCGCGCGCCGCGTTGGCCGCGTTTACCGCCGCCTGCTGCGCAGCGAACGGTGTGCCTTTACGCGACCCGCGGAAGCCGAGCGACCCAGAACTCTTCCAGCTGAGCGTGTTGCCCTGCTGGTCGGTGATGGTGACGATGGTGTTGTTGAAGCTGGCCTGAATGAAAACCAGCCCAAATGGAACGTTCTTCCGTTCGCGCTTCTTGAACTTCTTGCCTTTGCCGGCCTTGGCGCCGGCGGTCTTTTGTGCGGTCTTTGCCATGGCTTATTTGGTCGCTTTCTTCTTGCCGGCAACGGTGCCCTTGCGAGGACCCTTCCGCGTGCGGGCGTTGGTGTGGGTGCGCTGGCCGCGGACGGGCAGGTTGCGCCGGTGACGCAGGCCACGGAAGCTCTGGATTTCGATCAGGCGCTTGATGTTGAGCGAAACTTCCTTGCGGAGGTCGCCTTCAATGCCGCCTTCCTGCTCAATCACGCCACGGATCTTGTTCAGCTGATCCTCGTCCAGCGTTGAAAGCTTCACGAAGGGGTCAATGCCCGCCTTGGTAAGGATCGACAGCGCGCGGGGGTTCCCGATGCCGTAGATGTAGGTAAGGGCGATCCGCGTCTGCTTATTTCCAGGCAGATCGATGCCGGCGATACGGGCCATAGTGGCTACCTTTCGTTGGGTTTCACGAGACTACGTCGTGAAAACGGGTGACGGGTTGAGCGGCTGACCTGAACCATAGCCGTTGCCCATGGCTCCTGCCTCCTCCGGGTTCTACGCACGCCTTCGGTTCGGCGAACTCGCCCGGTGGGGCCGCATGATCGTTTGCCTGGGCTTAGCCCTGGCGCTGCTTGTGCTTGGCGCTCGCCGAGCAGATGACGCGAACGACACCCTTGCGGTGAATCACCTTGCACTTGTCGCAGATCGGCTTAACTGACGCACGAACCTTCATCTCGAAACTCCAGTTCCTTGTTGTGGGATCCTAGCCATCGTTTGCCCTGAACAAGCGACCGACGACGGCAACTAGGAACTCCCGGCTATTTGTACCGGTACACGATCCGACCCCGGTTCAGGTCATAGGGGCTGAGCTCAATGGCGACACGATCGCCGGGAAGGATCCGAATGAAGTTTTTGCGCATACGGCCCGAAACATGCGCCAAAACCTGGTGCTTGTTCTCGAGTTCCACCTTGAACAGCGCGTTCGGCAACGTCTCTACCACCGTTGCCATCACTTCAATTGCATCTTCCTTCGACAAACGATCTCCTTCAGAGCCCCAGCCTCAAGCCGAGCTCCCGTTGTGCACTGCCAAAAACAACCTGATCGTGGGCTTCTGATGTCTCCGTCCGGGCAAAAAACTGCGACCGGGCACACGGAGCTGCGGAAGGGACACGCACCAAATGCAAGTCTACCCGAAGCGCGGGCGTTTGAAAAGACTTGCCTGGCGCACTTAGCGCAGGCTCGCCCGCAAATTTCTCCTTGCGCCCCTCGCGGGCAGGAGTATCGTCGTCACTAGACGACCGACGCGCTCCCGGGTGAGACTGCATGCACCATTTTGCCCCGGGGGTCTTGTGCGGGCTGTCGTTCCGTTCGGATTGCCGCCACTTTGACGGCAATGCTGTACCGGCCTAAACCCGCTCAGGAGCTTCACGCTATGCGCCGCTACCTTCCGTTGTTTGCCGCTTCCCTGTTTCTGATCGCATCCCATGCCCCGGCTTCCACCTTGACCGTTACCGAAAGCGGAAGCTTCGATCCCGCCACCCCGGTTACAGCGTTTTCTACCCCGGGTGGCACGTTTCTGTACAGCTTCGCCATCTCGTCCACACCGGTTGCGTCGAGCGTCAGCCTGGGGAACTACTTCAACGCGGACCCTTCCAGTTTTACCTACACCCTGAACGGCGTCACCAGTTCCCCTACGGTTAGCAGCATTACCTTCTTCAGCGCCGCTGACGGTGGCCTACTCGATATCTGCTTCATTTCCGCCTGCAACGGGGACGTCACACCCGACACCGGCTTTGAGTTCGTCGGACCGCAACTCTACACGGGCTCGGAAGCCAACCCGACCATCCTCCCCGGCACCTACCAGCCCACGGACGCGGGTTTCTACAGCTCCGGCAACTTCACGGAACTGGCCAGCGCCTCGCCGGTCGTCATCGCCGCGACACCCGAGCCCTCCAACGTTGCCTTGCTTGGCACGGGCTTGTTCGCAATCGGCGGCTTGGTACGACGGCGGCGCGCTTAAGTTGTTCGCGTCCGGGCGCTGCTGGGAGGCCGGAGAAGCGGCTGTGTCCCGCGTTGAGACACCTGTGCCCCGAAAGCGGTACAGCCAGATGGTCGCCAGCTTGCTACGCTCGTCAGTATGCAGGTCCTTCGCTCGGCAATCCGGCCACTGCTGCTTGTTCTGTTTGCGCTCGTCGCCGTGCCGGCGTTTGCGGGCAAGATGCACATCGTCACGCTCGGTCCCGTGCGCAAGGTCCCCTACACTCCACCCGAAGCCACCGCCGAGAACAAGAGCGAAGAGGCCACCACGCTCCGGATACGTCCGCTGCTCGTCGACGACAAGCCCCGTGAGTGGACCGTGGGCGACCTGCATGAGGTGACCGACCGCACCTTCGTCATCCGCCGCGCGTTTCGCATCAATGACGCGCTTCCGGGAGAGGCGCCGCGCTGGAGCTGGCAGCCCGGGCCCTGGTTGCAGGTCGATCGCACCAGCGGTCGCGTCGCCCCGGTTCACCTGCCCAACTTCGACCCGCAGATCTCGGACGTCACCTGGTTCCGCGACTATGGCGCTTACTGCGGCCTGAGTACCGGGGCTAAAGGCGGCTTGGTGGCCATTGTCGCCGAGCTCGGCGGTCGGAAGGCCGTCGCTCAGCACAACCTTGCCGGCTGGCCGCTGGAGAAGCCAGCGCACCCAGTCTGCGCACCTCCACAGTGGCAACGCACCCCGATGCGCGTTACCCTGTCGCTCAGCGGCGGACAGCCCATCACCTTCGACGTGGCCGGTACCAGCTCCCTGGTTGAGGAGGGCGAAGGCGAAGAAGAGTAAGTTGCTGCGGAAAACAGGGAGAACGCGCCCACCACGTGCCTCCGCAGACTCCCCCACCCCGTCCACACCTGTTGCCAAAGTAGTATCGTGGTCAAAGCACGGACAGTCGCGCTGTGATCACGCCTTCGCGTGGCGGCCGGGGTTCGGCGGCAGATCCTCCGATGAGGAAGGGAGTTAGCAACATGTGGAAACCGAATCAGGCCGGCAATCAAACGCCTTCAACCCCAGAACCCGTACGTCCAGGCGTAGCCGGCACACCAAGCTCGGCCTTTGAAACACCCCGGCCCACGGCCGCCGGCGTACCCGGCGCCACGGCAACGGGCGAGCAGGCCACCATTGGCAAGAGCCTCGTGATCAAGGGCGAGCTCACCGGCTCCGAGTCGCTCTATATAGACGGCAAGGTTGAGGGCGCGATCACGCTGCCCGGCAATCGCGTGACGGTCGGCCGCAACGGACAGGTCGCCGCCAACATCTCCGCTCGCGAGATTGTGGTGCTGGGCAAGGTTCGCGGTAACTGCCAAGCCTCTGACCGTGTCGATATCCGCTCGGAAGGCTCGCTCACCGGCGACGTCGTCGCCGCGCGTATCTCCATCGAGGACGGCGCCTTCTTCAAGGGCGGCATCGACATCCGGAAGCCCGGCTCCGGGGACGCCGCCAAGTCCGGCACAGCGGAGTACAAGCCCGAGCCCGTGGGCGCCGAAGCCTAGAAGTAGCTGTTCTGCAAGGCAAAACCCCGGCCCATGGCTGGGGTTTCGCTTTATCTGCCTGTTCCCGCGCAACCGTATAGCAGCAGCCTCGGTCAGGGCTGGCTCACACCACCGATACGCTCCGGTTTGTGGCCCGCTTCACCGCGTTGATCTGATTGAAGTGGTACTGGAAGTACAAACCACCCAGCACCAGGGTCCAAAGGCCGCTCAGCCTTAAAGCTAGACCCTCATGGACGTTAAAGTGATCCAGTAGCTCGCGCCGGAACCGAAAGCGCGCGACAATCACCACAATGAAGGCAGCCGTCCCGAGCGCACCGTGAGGATGCACAAACGGTCCGCGAAAGATGCTATGTCTCATGGCGATTAGGATGTCAGGTAGCTTGATGAGATACAGCACGGCGACGGCGATATACAGGAACAGCGCCGAACTTTGCCGCTCGATGCGCTTCAGCCAGCTCGCCTCCACGATGTCCCAAATGACAAAGAAGACCCCGCCGGTGAGCATGCCCAGCAGCAAGGCAGCCCACCAAGGGAAGTCGGGCGGATCGGGGTACAGCACCGGCGCTACCATGCTGCGTGCTGACGACGCTGCAGGCATGGGCGGCGTCGTCAGCGGAAACAGATCCAGAACCCTGACCCAATTTGTTGATCCGTCGACCTGCACGTGATCCGACAGCCCGACGTTCCCGGACGCGATGTATTGCCGCATCTCTGCGTCGCTGTATGGCCCAAAGACCTGTCCGCCGCGTGCGATCCGATACGTCATAGCGTCCAGCTTCCGGGACCCGAGCCCAGGTCAACCCCCATGCATACGAAAAGGCGAGTGTTTTGGTTCAACGTCGCTGAAGACGCCAATTGCCAGCTTCAAGGCGATCCTACCCCGTTTGCTCGCTCCCCACCAGCCAAGAGCGCGGCGGCCTCGCGTCGAACCTGGTACACCGTTACGCGGCTGGCTCAAACGCAATCAACAATCCCTCGCCCGCTTCCAGCGTTACCAGCCCGTCGACCACACCACCCTCGCCGTCCAGCAGCGTCGTCAGCACCACACGTCCATGCGCTGACCCGACAGACGCCGTCTCCGCACCAAGATTCAACAGCACTTGAAATCGTTTGCCGGCGTCTTGCTCCGTCACGCGGCAGAACCGCAGTACGGTGCCTTCGGCCCGCACGTCTGTAATGCTACCCCGGTTCAGCGCCGGTTCGGCCCGTCGCAGAGCCAGCAGGCGGCGGTAAAGGTTCAGGATGGAGCGCGGCTCTTCGCTCTGGTGCTTGGCGTTCACCTGCGCCCAGTTCGCCTGCAGCGGGAGCCAGGGTGTTGCCTCCGGCGTTGTAAAACCGGCGTTGGGCGCGCCGACCCACAGCATGGGCGACCGCTCCGGATCGCGCCCCCGTCCCTTGCCGGGCTCGTGCTTTTCTGCCGGGTCCTGCACCTGGTCCGGCGCGATTGGCACATCAACCATCCCCAACTCGTCGCCGTAGTAGAGCGTGGGGGTTCCCCGCAACGTCAGGAGCAGCATGGCCGCCGCTCGGGCCTGCGCCGCCCCAATGCGCGACGCTAGCCGCGGCTGATCGTGGTTGCCCAGCACATAGTTGGGCCACGCGCCCAGTGGCAACAGCTCTTCATAGGTCCGGACGATCTCGGCGATGCAGCCTGCATCCCACGCTGTTTGGATCAGGTGGAAGTTGAATGGCAGGTTCGCCCCCCGGAGCTCCGGAATTTCCGGCGACGTGCCCTCCGTCCCGCCCGCCTGCGGTTCGCGTCCCATGTAGTACCGGACCAGTTCAGGCAGTGGGAGATAGATCTCCCCAATCAACACACGGTTGGACACCGCCGTGGGCGCCAGCGTCACCGGGTCCGTCGTTCCACTCTCCGCATCCGTTCCCGGCAACGTCGGTCCGTAGCTGTCCATCAGCGCGCGCATGGCCGCCACGATGCGGTGGGTTCCCGGCTGGTCCGCGTTGTGGAGCGGCAACGTCTTCGCATGGTCGTGCATACCCGACTGATACTGGAGGTTCGCCGGATTGTCCCGAAACTGGTCATCCTTGACGAGCAGCCAAAGCACATCCATCCTAAAGCCGTCCACGCCCTTGTCCAACCAGAAACGCATCGCGTCGTACATCGCGGCGCGAACGTCGGGGTTGCGCCAGTTCAGATCGGGCTGCTGCTGCAGAAACGAATGGAGGTAGAACTGCCCCGTCGCCTCATCCCACGTCCAACCGGGTCCACCGAAGTGCGAGTTCCAGTTGTTGGGGTAGCGCTCGCTCGCCGGCCGATGATCCTCCGGCCCGGACGGCGGCGCGGCATCCCGCCACAGATACCAGTCGCGCTTCGGATCATCCCGGGAGTTGCGCGAGGCCAGGAACCAGGGGTGCTGATCCGAGCTGTGATTCGGCACAAAGTCCAGGATCAAGCGCAATCCCTTGGCATGCGCGGCGGCGAGAAGGGCGTCGAAGTCCGCCATCGTCCCAAATAACGGGTCCACCCCGGTGTAGTCGGCCACGTCGTAGCCGAAGTCCGCCATCGGCGACGGATAGATCGGCGACACCCAGACCGCATCCACGCCCAGCGCGGCGATGTAGTCCAGCCGCGCCAGAATCCCGCGCAGGTCGCCCACTCCATCGCCGTCGGTGTCCTGAAACGAACGCGGGTACACCTGGTAGACCACACCGGTCTGCCACCACTGCGAACCGGCGAACTCGCTGTCGGCCATATGCCGGGTTGGATGCTGCGGCGTACCATAACGTCATGGCCGTCGCTGAAACTGCCTCTCCCACGAAGGTCCTAGACCCCGAGCTCGACGATCTGCTCGCCGAAGCCGAGCGCGCCCACGGTCACCTCTGCGCCGGTCAGATTCTTGGCGTGCGCATGGCCCAGCTTGCGCTCCAGCGGCTCAACATTGACCAGCCGCGTCGCAAGTTTCTTGCCAACGGCGAGCTCAACCCCGAGCGTAAACGCCCCGTCGTCTTCGTCGAGATTGATCGCTGCGCCACGGACGCGATCGCCGTCGTTACCGGTGCCCGCGTGGGCAAACGCGCCCTGAAGCTGCGCGATTGGGGCAAAATGGCCGCCACCTTCGTCGACCTGCAGGCCCCACTCGGTCCCGACCTGTATAAGGGCCTTCGCCTGGTCGCCCGCGAAACCTCCAAGGATCGTGCCCGCGAACTGTTTCCAGACCTCCCCAAGAACGAACAACAGATGCTGGCCTATCGCGAGCTCCCGGCAGAGGAGCTTTTCGCCGAGCAATGGGTCGCCGTTCCCCTGCCGCCCAGCGAGTTCCCCGGCTACAAGGGCACGCGCGCCCTGTGCGACCGCTGCGGCGAAGGCATCAACTTCGACCGCTTCGAGGACCGTGAAGGTGAACGCCTTTGCATCGCCTGTGCCCACCCCGAGCAGCGCTACTTCCAGCCGCTGTAAGGGACACGCCGCGGACACAACAAAGCCCACCCCGCAGGGTGGGCTTTGGAACTTCTATCTACCGCCAGCCGCCGTCCCGGCCCTCCATCCGCCAGTCCCGGTCGTAGCCGTGCCCGCGGTGCTCCCAGGCCTCACGCTCGCGCCACTCGCGCTCCCGGAACTCCCGCAACTCCTCCGCGCGGCGCTGCTCCCAGTAGGCGTGCCGGTCGTACCCGTAGTCGTAGGCTCCATACGCGGGCGCGCTGTAGCCATACCCCCCGTAGCCCGGGGCGACGTACGCAGGCGCGGGCGCGTAGTACCTGGGTCCGCCCACCGCGATGCCGAAGGCGACCTGCGCGCCTGCCGTTGGCGCCGCCACCATCGCTGTGCCCATCAACGCCAAACCGCCGACCGCGCCCAACATCGTCACCCGACTGCCTGTAAGCTTCGCAAACAACGTGGATAGCTTCATGATGCTGCCTCCTGCCGGCCTTCGTTCCTGCCGCACATTGAGGTAAACGCCGCGCCCGTCGCCGTGTTGCGCGCAACCTTTCAGCGCTTCCCGTGTCTCTTCGTGCCCCCACCCGAACGCCCAGACTCGTCTCCCTGCACCTTGATCTGAAAGATCGCAGGCCACTGCTTCCCTGTGACAAAGAGCCGGTCCCGCGCCGCGTCATACGCGATGCCGTTCAGCACCGCCTCAGGGTTCGACCGCGTCTCGGGCGGCCGCAAGCCGCTCAGGTCCACATAGGCCAGCACGTGCCCATCCGCGGGCGACACCCGCACGATCCGGTCCGAGTGCCAGATGTTCGCGTAGATCTCACCCCGCACATACTCCAGTTCGTTCAGCTGCGTTAGCACGATCGGCCCATCATGCACCGTGACCGAATGCACGGGCCGAAACGTCTCCGGGTCCCGGAAGGTCAGCACCGCCGATCCGTCGCTGGTGATGATGTCGTTCTTGTCCCGCGTCATGCCCCAGCCTTCGCCTGTGTAGTCCAGCTGTCGCACCTGCCGCAAGGTCTTGCGGTCGTAGACAAAGCAGACGTGCGAGGTCCACGTCCACTCGTACAGGTAGGGCCCCCAGTCCACGATGCCCTCCCCGAAGTACTGCGCGGGCACGGCCACGGACTGCAGCACCTCCCCCGTCTCCGGCCGGGTCGCCATCACCGCCGAGCGCCCTTCCAACCCCGTTCCCTCATAGAACAGCCCATCCAGGTACAAGAAGCCCTCGGTATAGCTCGCGGTGGAGTGCGGCAACGTCGCCACAACGCGGTAGCCCAACACCGGCGCAGCCAAGGCGGCGGCTGCCCCGCCCAGGCCCACGATCAGGATGCCTATGAGCCGGCTCATCACGTTCATCCATTCACTCCTGCCCACAGCCGTCATCTCCCCAGCGACCACCGCAAACCGCCTTCCACCAGCCTGGGCGCGGCCAGCGTCAGCACCGGCGTGCGGCCCGCCTCGATCACCCGATTCAGCACATTCTGTGCTCCCGCATACACGCTTATGCCGCGCCACAAAACCCGCTCTCCCGACACATCCAGGCGTGCATACCCTCTCAACGGCAGCTGGTTGGCTGTGTCGTCAAAGGTCCGCCCCGTGTAACTCCCTACCGCCGTGAGCTCCATCCACCCGGGCCGGGTCCAATGGACCGTACCGACGGCCAGCTCTCGCGGCACCTCCGGAATCCACTTGCCCAACAAGTTCGCCTGCACCGCAGACGCTGCATTGAACCTTGTAACCGTTGCCACCGCCAGTTGCCACCCCGCGCCGACTTCCAGCCCGCGCCAGCGTGCCGTACCAGCCTCCAGGCTCAGGCCCCGGCTGCGGATCTGCCCAAGGTTCTGCCGCTGCAATGTTTGCGTCGTTGCCGTCTGCGCCAACGCCACTGTCGACACCGGCCGGTTTACCTCCGTCCAGAAGTAACTCGCCCGGAGATGCCCTACGCTCCTCCCTACCACTTTCATATCGGCAAACTCGCCGCCAAACTCTAGTCCTGTCGCTCTTTCGGACAGTAGCGAAGGATTGGCCAGCGTTGTTTGCTGCCCCACCTGCCCCGTCCGGTAGAACTCATTCATGGTTGGTCCGCGGAAGGCCCGAAACGCGCTCGCCGTGAGCGCCAGGCCTCCCGGCAGCTGGCGCACCACGCCGAGGTGTGGGCTCGCCAGCAGCTCATCCACCTCCGGCTCGCGCACCACCGTCGCCGCGCCGGCTGTCACCTGCCGGCCATCAAAGGTCCGAAAGCTGTCCACCCGCACACTGGCCGCCGCCGACCAGCCACGCGCCTGCCAGATCCCCTCCGCATACCCGCCCAGCTCCCGCTGATGCGCACTAATCGCCACGGTGGCCCCGGGCGTCCCGCGGCTCACCGGCGTCTCCGCATCGGTGGCCCGGATGTCCCGTAAATCGATCCCCCCCCCACCCG
>CAXTLD010000074.1:0-18531 GCA_964245045.1 uncultured Acidobacteriaceae bacterium
GCGCAGCAGGCCGCCGAGGACACCCGCCACCACGTTGTTGGCATCCACCCCGGGCGGCAGCATGCCGCTGGCGCGCGCCTGCTCCACGCCCTGCTGGATGCGGCTGCGGAGGTCATCCTCGCTGATGCCGGCGAGTGCGTTGGTCTGCCCGGCCTGGCCATTGACGGCGACCGTATCGCCTGCGGTGTCGCCTTGAGACACCGCGCCCAGCGAAGGCAGGGACGCACCCGCGTTACCCGCACCCGCGCTCGCGTCCTCGGCGCCGCCCGTGCCAGCGTTGAGGTTCAGGTTCTGCAGACCGCGCAGCAGGCTCGCGCCCGCGCCGCCGGTCTGCCCAGCAGCGGTGGTGCTCGTGGCGGCGGAGAGCGCTTCGGCAGCCTCGACGCGGCTGGCGAGCTGCAGGCCGAAGTCGGAGGTTTTCTCAGCGGCCTGGGTTGTGGGCGCGCCGTCGGCGGCACTCAGGACGACCTCCGCCGTAACCGGGGCAAAGCCGGCCAGCTCCGCGCGAAGGACGTAGCGGCCATTGCGCGGAATCTTCATGGTGTATGCGCCGTCGACGTCGGTCGCGGCGGCGTACTTTTTGCCGGTAAGCGTGTTGGTCGCGGTCACGGCGACGCCGGGTAAAGGAACGCCGCCGGGCTTGCCGGCTACCCCCGCAACCACCTTGCCGCGGACCGTGCCGCCCTGGGCCGTGACGGTGGTCTGCGGTGCGGGGCTTTGGGTTTGCGCCGGCCCAGCCTGTGTGCAAAGTAGGAAGGCGGCCGTGCCTGCAGCCGGCCATCGCCCGCGCGTGAGGCGGGGCAAACGAGCCTTCGCAAGCGGCAGAGAGGGCGTGGGCATAGCTACAACGTGAGACGAGACAAGCGGGCGGATGGGACGCAGCCGTGGCGCGAAGACTTACGGCGCCGACTAGCCCCAGGCGTCCACGGCCACCATGCGGCGGCCTTTGCGGGAGGCGCGCTCGAGCAGCGAGGCCGTTGCGCGCACGGTGTCGCCGCGATCATAGCCCTGGTGCTCGTCGAAGCCGTCGTGCAGCAGGATGTTGGCGCCGCGGCCGCGCTGACGCGCGCGCTCGAGGTCGGCGTCGATGTGCGCGAGGATGCCATTGACGCCGATCGGCTCCCAGTCGTTGCCCTGCACATTCCACTGCACGGGTACCAGGCCCAGCTCGCGGACGAAGCGCAGGATGCCGGGACGCCGCGCCCCGAACGGCGCGCGGAAGTACCGCACCGGCGCACCCAGCGTGTCTTCAAGCAGGGCGTTGCAGTCGCGTATCTCGCGCGCGGCGAAACGCATTGGCTTGTTGGCAAGAAACGGGTGCGACATGGTGTGGTTGCCCACGACGTGCCCGGCGGCATGCACCCGGCGCACAAGTTCGGGCTGCTCGCGGACGAACTTGCCGATCAAGAAGAACGTGGCGCGGGCATTGTGACGGGCGAGGACGTCCAGGAGCTCGGGCGTACAGCGGGGGTTGGGGCCGTCATCGTAGGTGAGCGCCCACTCATCAGGATTGTTGCCACTGATGAGCGTAGATCCGAATAGCTGCGACTCAGGCTGGAGGCCCGAGGTGATGAGCTTGTAGGCGCCTGCGGTGGCGGCTACGCCGAGCGCAGCAGCGGCGACTACGCGGACCGTCGTGGAGGTAGACATACGCGCTGGACCTAGCTGGCCTTCTGCTGCTGCAGCAGGGCGAGGACCTCTTCTGCGTGGCCCTGCGGTTTGACGTTGGCGAAGGTGTGCAGCAGGCGGCCGTCGGAGCCCAGGACGTAGGTGGTGCGCTCGACGGCGGTGACGGACTTGCCGTACATGCTCTTCTGCTTAAGCAGATCGAAGCGCTTGATGACCTCCTGGTCCTTGTCGGCGAGCAGGGTGTAGGGCAGATCGAACTTGAGCTTGAACTTTTTCTGGGCGGCGGGCTTGTCGCGCGAGATGCCGAGGACGACGGCGCCGGCTCCGTCGAGTTGCGCGAATTGGGCAAATAGATCGCGAAACCCGCAGGCCTCCACCGTGCAGCCCGGGGTGTCGGCCTTGGGATAGAAGAACAGGATGACGGGCTTGCCGAGAAAGTGCGAAAGCGTCACGGCGAGGCCGTCCTGGTCGGGCAAGGTAAAGTCTTCCACAAGGTCGCCGACTTGCGGTGCGGGCATGGGTACGCGGTCTCCTCGGGTTAGGATAGCGCGAGCGTAGGGTGTCCTTGTGTTGATATGGAAAAGTGATAGCCGGCTCCGGCCGTGTACCTCGTGCATTTGGAGTGGGAATGAAGCGGGACCCAACCGGGAAGATCGTTCTCGGGCTAGCAGCTCTAGCTGAGCTGCTGCCGATCGTGATTACGTACGCGACGTTGGCGCGGTATGCACGTAATCAGCCGATGTTCGATGACTACCTTGCCATCCTCGGCTTCGCCGTTCAGCTTCACGACAGAGTGGGCGTAGTGTCTAGAATCGCGTATGTCGCCGCGGCGCAGCACAGCGAGTACAAACTCATTTTCGAGCACGCGATCGTTGCGCTTGAACTGGCGCTTACAGGCCGCGTCAACCTGCTGCTCCTGTGCTGGCTGGGCAACCTCAGCGTTCTTGGTTTGCTCGCGGCGTTGTGGAAGGGACTGTTTCCAAGAACAAGCAACACGCAGACGCGTTTGCTCCTGATGGTACCTGTTTGCTGGCTTCTGTTTCAGCTCAATGACGCTGAGAATTTCGATTGGGCGATGGGTGGACTGCAAGCCCTGACCGTGATTGTGTTCAGTGCGTGGTCGCTGTACCTGCTCACTCGACCAGGCAGACCTGCTTTCCTGATGGCCTGCCTTACAGGGCTGTTGGCGGTGTTCAGCTCGGCCAACGGGTTGCTGCTTGCACCTATTGGTGTCGTCATGCTCATCCGGCAAACGAGGTGGCCGCGCGTCGCTGCGTGGGTCGCCACCTTCGGGATGGGATTGGCTGTGTACCTGTACAGGTATTCGGCATTACGCCATCCTGACTTTCACCTAACTTTGCTGGACCGCGCCGTCATTCTGTTGTCGCTGCTGGGCGGAGCGGTTGAAAACAGGCAGCACCAGCCGTTCCGAGGTGCCTCGATCGCTTTGGGAGTCGCCTTGGTCGCCGTAAGCGCGTTTGCCGCTCGGCGAGGGTACGGGAGAGCCAACCCGTTTGCGGCCGGGTTTTGGATCTGGATCTACTTGAGTGCGATCCCCATTGTGGCCTTTCGCGCCGACGCCAGTCTAACAGCCCAGCTAACGGGGCGGTACAAGATTTACTGCGATCTGCTTCTAATCCTGGCGTTTGCCTTTGCGGTACGTAACCTGAAGACCGTGGCAGAGATCAGGGCACACCCAAGGGCCGCAGTGGGGTGTCTGGCCGCTTCGGTGCTTTTTAGCTGTTTCTCCGATGTGGTCGGCGTTCGCTTCCTGGTGAAGCGACGCAACGAAACGGAGATGGTTGCCCAGCGCAGAGCGTTTCCACCAGAATGGGGCGTGGCGCTTGATCGAGCGCGCGCCCAAGGCATCTACGCCCTGCCGCAGGCTCGCTGAAGGGCAGCGGGTTCCTGCGGTCGCGGGGGCAAGATGTTATGTGCCAGCGATTAGACCAGCACACTCTCTGGAAGCTCGTCCGGAACTTCCTGGTCCGTGGAGGCGATGGCGCTGGCCAACGGGAAGTAGGCGTTGGCGACGTACTGGCCGAGCATGCGGTGCGTGTTGAAGAAGGTGCCGTTGATGGCGATGCAGTGCTGGCGAAGACGCGCCCAACATTTGCGATTGCGAAACAGCGGGCCAACCGCGTTTTCGAGCTTGGCGTACAGCGCTTCGGCCTCAAGGGCTTCGTCGTTGAAGTCTTCCACGGCCCAGCCGGTGATGTTTTCGGCGCAGCCTTCAATCCACCAGCCGTCGAGCACGCTGAGGGAGGGCACGCCGTTCAGCGCGGCCTTCATGCCGCTGGTGCCCGAGGCCTCGTAGGGACGTAGCGGCGTGTTCAGCCACACATCGACACCGCCGGTGAGCTGCTCGCCGAGCTCCCAGTCGTAGTTCTCTAGGTAGAGAATCTTCAGCTTGGAGTTGTTTAGGCGGCCGGCGGCGGCGAAGACCTCGCGGATAAGAGCCTTGCCGGCGTTGTCAGCGGGGTGGGCCTTGCCGGCGTAGACGATCTGCAGCCCACCAAGCTTTTCAGCGATCGCATGGAGACGTTCCGGGCTGTGGAAGAGCAGGCTGGCGCGCTTGTAGGTGGCTACGCGGCGGGCGAAGCCGAGGGTGAGCACGGCCGGGTCAAGCTCGATGCCGGTGCGCTCCTTGATGGTGGCGAACAGGCGTTCCTGACCCTGGGCATGGGTCGCTTCGATCACGGACGGCTCGATGCCGTAGGCGTTGCGCAGGAACTGGTTGTCGTGCCGCCAGGCGGGGATCTCTTTGTCGAAGAGCTGCTGAAAGGCGCGCGCGACCCAGGTGCTGGCGTGGACGCCGTTGGTGATGGAGTGGATCTGGTACTCGGGGAACATGCTCCGCGAGACCGCTCCGTGCTGCATGGCCACACCGTTGACGTAGCGGCTGAAGCGAAGCGCCAGATAGGTCATGTTCATGAGCCCGTTGTGGACGCCGCCAAAGCGCTCGATGCAGCTGGCGCGCTCATGGCCGAGCACACGGTACATCTGGTCATGACCGAACTGGTCGTGACCGGCGGGCACGGGTGTGTGCGTGGTGAAGACGCAGTGCTCGCGGACATAGCTCGCGTCCGCGTCGGTGGCACTGTGGAGCGGAACGCCCGCGAGGTGGTCTTCAAGGAGAGCAATGGTGAGCAGGGCGGCGTGGCCCTCATTCATGTGGTGCACCGCGGGACGGCAGCCGAGCAGGTGCAGCAGATGAATGCCGCCGAGGCCGAGAACGGCCTCCTGACAGAGGCGGTAGTAGGTGTCGCCGCCATAAAGGTGGTCGGTGAGGTGGCGATCCCAGGGATCGTTGCCGTCGACATCGGTGTCAAGCAGAAATACGGGGAGGATGTGCCCGGTGACGCCGACTACATCGAAGCGCCAGGCGCGGATGGTGATGTTGCGGTCCTGCAGTTGGATGGTCACCGTGGCGGCGGCCTCGGGGAGGCGCGTCTCAGGGTGCCAGGGCACGGCGGACTCGCTCTGCTGACCGTTGCCGTCCAGGTGCTGGCGGAAGTAGCCGCAACGGTGCGCCAGCGATACGGCGACCATGGGAGCGCCGGTGTCGGCGGCCGAACGCAGCGTATCGCCGGCCAGCATGCCGAGGCCACCCGAATAGGTGGGCACGGTCTTGCTCAGCGCGATCTCCATGGAGAAATAGGCGACCGTGCGCGTGGACAGGTCGATGTGCGGGGCCAACGGAGAAGACGAGGGAGCAAGAGCCATACGAAGCGTTCCTTCTGTGCAACCAAGGGCGTTGCGGTCAGCGTTCACAGACAGTCTGCCGGGGTGGCCCCGGGGCGGCGAGGTGTCCTGTCGCTGAGACGTTTGCGTCTTCTGACGACAAGTTTACCAAAGGATCGACCGGGCGGCTGTCTATGTCGTTCCGCAACGACATAGATGAACTCTAGCTTGCCGGACGGGGGCTGTCTGTCCGTCTTTCGGGGGATACCTGGCAGCCGCGTGGGTCAAAATGCGACAGTGGCGATCCGCCAAAGTCAAAGGCTGCGGAAGCCGAATTTCATGGCCAGCCCGAGGGCCAACGCGAGCACCAGGGAAAGCGTGGTGAGGCTGCCCGGGCCGCGCACACGGCGCCGCGCCGCTTCCAGCGCGATGATGACGAGGTAGGCCAGCAACGCCAGCACGAGACCGTCCAGCACAAACGCGCGTCCCGGCCCCGTCTGCACCTGCCAAACGGGGACCGACGGCAGAAACGGGAGGGCCAATGTCCCGGCACCGAAGAGAAGGAGGAAGAGCAACGTTTGCAGCACCACGAGAATGGCTTTTTTGAACACCCGGAGCAGATCCCTTCTGCGCGACGGTCGCGTGTGCCAGTGTATCGTGGCTGGTGGCGAGCGGGCGTGGGCCGCGCCGATGCCGTGGCCGTTACGGCAGGTTCTCCTCGAACTCGGCGAAGCGGCGTTCGAGCTCCCATTGCAGACGCGCGCGTTGGCTGGCGTTCAGGAAGGCCTGGCAGGCCGGTGTGGTCTGCGTTTTGAGGTTGATGGGCGTGGCGCAGGCCGACGTGGGATGGGCGAAGTCGTCGGGCGTGGACCAGAGGGAGGCGCCGGGGAGGAAGCTGTGCTCAAGCGAGGTACGGGCCGAGCGCTTGAGGTCGGTGTAGGTGAGGTTTTGCTCCTCGGCGGCCTTGACGTACTCGTGGGTGAGATCGATGCGGCTGACGCCTTCGTCGTCGGTGGAAAGCGCGATGGGGACGTGCGCGGCGCGGTAGGCGGCGAGTGGGTGGTCGGTGCGGGTTTTGCCGAGGATGGCGTCGTTGGAAGTGAGGTTGACTTCCACCATAATGTGTTTGTCGGCCATTTCTTTAAGGAGTTGGTTGGGATTGTCTTCGTAGAGGATGTCCATGCCGTGGCCGATTCGTTCAGCGTGGCCTAGGTCGATGGCTTCGCGGATATGGAAGCGGAGGCCGTCCGGCGGCACCATGCCGAAGGCGAGCTCGCCGGCGTGGAGCGAGATGTGGACGCGCGGGTAGACGCCGTGGAGATAGTCGAGCATGAGCATTTGGAGGTGGTAGTCCCGCATGCTGATCCGGCCGTCTTCGGGCATGACGAAGTTGATGCCGACGACTAATGGGCCTTGGGGACCGGGGCTGTCGAGTTCGGCCTGGGCGACCTCGAAGCCGAGCAGGGTTTGGGCGAAGACTTGCTGGGGTGGGAAGCCGCGGAGGATCTGGTAGAGGAAGCGGATTTGGAGGTCGCACTGATTGGGTCCAAACTCGGTCCTCAGTTCGTGAAGACCTCGAACACAGTCCATTCGTTGTTTCCGGTCGTCGTCGGCCGTGCGGTACTCCTGCCGATCCGTTGCAACTTCGTCGCGTAAACCGGATGCAAGCAAATTCCCACGGAGTTTGGAAAAGAGCGCCTTGTAGTTTGTCTGATCGATCCAGAAAGGCCACTGCAGCTTGTACCCAAGCGCCGCCGCACGCGTGAACGTGGGCGTGTGCATGATCTCGAGGTACTGCTCATTCTGGTTGGCGGCGCGGGTGGCGATCTCATCGAGCCACTCGCCGGTAAAAGGCTTCAGGCCGCCGAAGCGGTCGAAGGTGGCAAAGAACTGGTCGTGGCCACTGATGCCTTCGGTGGGGACGAAGGCGCGCATGCTGAAGCTGTCGATGAGGTCGTCGTAGAGGGGTTGGCGCTTGAGGGCGTCGGCGGCGGGGACTTCGCCGGGGGCGCAGGTCTTGTCGGCCTGCGGCGGGACGAGGCGGACGGCGTTCTGGCCTTCGGGGACGGCGGGTTTGCCGGGGTCGACTGGGGCGACGCAGAGGCCTTGCTCGGCGGCTTCCTTGATGAAGGTCTCGGCATACACCGCGCCCGACAGATGCATGTGGAGGTCGGCGCCCTTGGGGAAGGGTTTGAGAAAGGCGTACAGCTCGGGCGCGCCGAGCGCCTTGGCGGCGTCGAAGGCGCGGCTGGCGCGGGCTTCGCCGGGTGTGATGGCGGGGACGTGCGCGGTTTGTTTGTTGCCCTGGACGACGGTGGGGTGGGCGTGTTCGGGGACTAGGTCGGGCGATGTGGCCGCTGTTTGTAAGAAGAGGGCGAGGGCGAGGATGGCTAGCGGCATGGGGCGGCCTTGCGGTTTGATTTTGGGGGTATGTGCAGGATACGTGGAGGGCGTGCTGTGTGGTGTGGAACGCTGCAAGGTGACCACCATTGCGGTGAAGCCGCGATGGTAGGCGCTCGCGCACCTGCGGCGTTTGGCGGTTGTGGCCGGCGTGGGCGAGTGTGGCGCGTTGAGGGAAGGCAAGTTGGCCTGCGGCGCGGTGGAGCCCACCTTCGCGACGGTGAAGCTGTCGCGAAGATGGGGCACCCGGCCTGTTTTGCGCACGAGCGATGGGTTGCTATACTGGGCGAGTCGTTTTGAAGGCTCTGCCGTTTCGTGCAGCGAGGCCGCCGGTTTCTGCCTTACGGCAGGCGATCAGAACGCAGAACGGACGCGCTCCTCAGGTACGTGCGTCGAGTTCACTTCCCTTATCCGGAAGGCCAGATAGCTCAGTGGTAGAGCGCGGCCCTGAAAAGGCCGGCGTCGGCGGTTCGATCCCGTCTCTGGCCACCACCTTTCGCGATGTACGACGCCCAGGCGTGGGGCGGCAGGAAAGCCACTGTACCGGCCATTTTTGAGCGTTGGGCCAGACGCGTACACTAACAGTGTGGGGCTTCGAGACATACTCGCGACGCTGTTGGCCGCTGTGCTGCTGTCGTTGCCCTGCGCCGCTTCGACGTGCGCTGTCGTGTGTGCGTCCGTAGCTGCCGGGAGTGGATGTCACGCTCACCGTGCGCGTGTTGCGGTAGCTTCTCTACACAGGGCCGGCGCTGGTAATTGCGGAATGGTTGCGAACGCGGATGGCTCTGCCGTTTGCGGTGCCAACGTGGACGCCTGCCGCCATCCGGTGTGCAAGCTGCAGCCAACGTCCGTGGACACCGAGCAACTGCGGTCCGTGTTGAACGCCGTCGCCGTGCGACAGCCTTTTGTGGCGTTGGTGCGGGTGTATCCGCCTGCGGCAGCGTTCGCCCACGTGGGCCTGTTTGCCCCGCCACCGTTGCGTAGTCCCCTGCTGATCCGCTTACAAACCAAGCTGCGCGTTTAGCGACGCGACCCGATCGTCGACGACGGTTTCCGTGCCGAGGCATCGGTGTGCGTAGCGTCGCCGTGTGCGCCCGTCGGGCCGATGTGGTGCACGGCTCTGCAGATATTGCTCTGTGGCGCCAAGACTCTCGCTTTCGCGCCGTGGCCAGGTTAGCCCGAGCGTGAGAAAGGATTATTTCCATGCCGAATCGTAGAGATTTTTTGCAGACCACCGCTGCCCTGAGCGCGGGCTTGTTCGCGACCAACCGTGCCGCAGCGGAATCGGGCTTGCATACCAGCAGCTTTACCTCTCAGGTGGCGGCCCGTGGTGGATACCTGGGCGTCAGCAGTGGGTCGCTGTCCAAAGTCGACACGCATGCGGAGGCGGTGAGCACGACGCCGGTCGTGACCACGGACGTGGGCGATCTGCCGTTCGAGATGGACGGCGACGTAAAGGTCTTCCGGCTGACGGCGCATGTGTTCAAACAGCAGATTGCGCCGCAAAAGACGATCGATCTGTGGGGCTACAACGGTAGCGCGCCGGGCCCGACGATCCAGGTGACCCAGGACGACAAGGTGCGCGTGATCTTTCGCAACGAGCTGCCCGAGGCAACCTCCATGCACTGGCACGGCTTTGAGGACCAGATCGGGCAGGACGGTATGCCGGGCATCAGCCAGGCGCCGGTAAAGCCGGGCGAGACGTTTGTGTACAACTTCGTCATCCGGCAGGAAGGTACGTTTTTCTACCACTCGCACATGGCGATGCAGGAGATGGCGGGCATGTTGGGCGCGTTCATCATGCACCCCAAGGTGCCGTATCGACCGCATTGCGACAAGGACTTCGTGGTGCATCTGCAGGCGTACTGGGTGCTGCCCAACAGCACGACGCCGAACACGCAGAACATGGAGTTCAACTGGCTCGTGCTGAATGGGAAAGCCGGTCCGATGGCGACGCCTCTGATTGTGCGGCAGGGCGATCGTGTGCGGATTCGCTTCGTCAACCTGAGCATGGATCACCACCCGATGCATCTGCATGGCCACACTTTTTACGTGACCGGAACGGAAGGTGGGCGCATCCCGGAGACGGCGTGGTGGCCGGGCAACACGGTGCTGGTGGGGGTGGCGCAGTCGCGCACGATCGAGTTCGTTGCTGACAACCCGGGCGACTGGATGCTGCACTGCCACCTGCCCCACCACATGATGAACAGCATGGCGAACCAGGCCGGACCGATGACCCGGATGGCGGGCTTCCCGGACGGCAAGGGGCTGCGCGGCGATGACAGCCACGGGCGCTTGATGGGCCCCGGCGAGCCGATGCCCATGGGCGACACGGCGGGCATGGACATGAAGGGTATGGACATGGGCACGATGGCGCACACGCCTGCGAACCCGAACGCTGCCACCGATCCGGCTGTGCCCTCGGCGAAGCTTTCCGCTGGGACGCAGGCAAGCGCGCCCGATGGGCCGCTCGCCAACACGAACCTGGACGCCGGCATGGACGGCATGATGGCGGAGCAAGGGGGCAACAGTTTGCGTTTGAGCGCGGAGCAGCGACGCGACCTCGACGCCTTTGACATGAGCGCGGGGAGCATGCGGCAGCAGATGCGCGAGACCTCGCCGAACGCGAACAACGTCCCAAACTTCCCGCAGGACGCGTACATGGAAGGTCCGATGATGAACCAGAACAAGCTGGTGGAGAAGCCGGAGAACCTTGGTCTGCGCGCGGACTGGAGCCGCTTCATGCAGGGCATGATGACGTTTGTGCGTGTGCTGCCGCCGGAACAGTACGAACGAGTCACGGCGGCGATGAAACAGGCGAACCGGCCGGGTGATCCGTACGCTTCGATGCTGCAGGTCACGAGCGGGCGGTCGCGCGCGTGAGCGCGGCCGGGACGCCGCCGCTGAAGGTGCACGAACTGATAGGGAGAGATTTGATGAAGACGATAGCGAAACTGGCGATCGGGCTTGCGTTGGGCGCGACGGCGGCGGGCAGCCTTCGCGCGCAGCAAGTTATCCACGCCCAGCAATCGATGCCGGGTATGCCGGGCATGGACATGCCACAGCCGCCGAGCTCGCCGCAAAGACCGAAGCCGGACCAAACGCAGCGTAAGCCCGCCGGTGAGCGGAAAGCAGCGCAGCCGCGGGCGGGACAGCTGAGCAAGCAGCCAGACGACCGCAACGCCCAGCAATCGATCGAGGTGCCGGTGCAGACGATGCAGGAGCCGGAGGCTTTGGACTTCCGCACGGGCGGCGACATGCCCGCGCCGGAGCTACTCGGGGACGTGGTGAAGCGCGAGCCCATGACGCTGAAGCAGTTTCTCCTGTTCGCGGATGCGTCGAATCCGACGCTGGGAGAGGCACAGCGGAACGTGGAGCGGTCGCAGCAGCAGGCACGACAAGCCGGCCTGCCGCCGAATCCTACCGTCGGGTACAACGGCGACCACATCCGTGGAGGCTCGTACCACAGTGGTGAGGAAGGCGCGTTCTTTACGCAGGAGTTTGTGCTCGGCCACAAGCTCGCGTTGCGCCGCGACCTGTATCGCGCCGAGGGGGAGTCGAACGGGCGTGCGCTGGAGGTGCAACGGGCCCGCGTGCACAACGATGTGGCGCAAGCGTTCTTCGATGCCCTCGCCGCGCAGCAGTCGGTTGCGCTCCACGACCGTCTGCTGAAGGTTGCGCTGGATAGCGACACCAACACGCATGAGCTCGCGCGCGTGGGGCAAGTGGATGCGGCGGGGATCCTGACCGCGGAGGTCGCCACGGAGCAGGCGCGGATCGCGTTTGTGGAGGCGCAACGACTGTTTCTAGCGCACTTCGCGGAGCTCGCGACGCTGGCCGGTCAGCACGCGCTGGAGGCTCATCCGTTGCAGGGTGCGTTGGTGGAGCCGCCTGCGTTCGATCCGGAGATGTATGTGCGGCGCGACGTGGAAGAAAGTCCGCTGGTGCGGCGTGCGCAGGCGGAGACGGCACTGGGCGACGCACGGCTGAAGGATGCCCGACGCGAACGCGCGCCCAACTTGGAGGTGACCGCGGGCGAGTGGTACTCGGGGGAGCAGCTAGGCAACGGGCGCAAGGCTGGGTGGGAGAGTTTTGCGCAGGCTGGGGTTGAGCTGCCGCTGTGGAATCGCAACCAGGGCAACATCGCCGCGGCTAAGGCGCTGCTGGATCGCGCGCACCGCGAAGAGGAGCGAACCAAGTTGTGGACGCGCAACCAGACCGAGCCGCTTGCCCAGCAGTATCTCGCTGCGCGCTTCACGGCGGAGCGCTACCGGACGGAGATGCTGCCCAGGGCGCGGCGCGCGTATGAGCTGCAGGTGAGCAAGTATCAGCAGATGTCGCTCGAGTACCCGGCGGTGCTGGCCGCGCAACAGATGTTGTTTACGTTGCAGCTTGGCTACACCGAAGCGCTGCATGCGCAGTGGCGCGCGGCCATTGCGTTGCAGAACTACGGGCTGATGAATGCGCTGGATGAGCCGCTCAGCTCGGGCACGGATTCGACCACGATCAACCTGCCGACGTCGCCCCGAGAAGGTCCGTGAGCGCGGCGGAGTGTTTGCGTTGGCATCCATGCATCTAGCTGCACCGACGAGGAGTGACCGATGACGTCGCACGATGAGGGAACGGAAATAGCAGTGAAGGTCGTCGATCCGGTCTGCGGCATGAAGATCCTGCCGGAAAAGGCCGAGGGCACGGCAGTGTACGACGGGCAGACGTTTCACTTCTGCGGCCGGGGGTGCCTTGCGAAGTTCGAGGCGGACCCGGCGCGCTATGTTGCCGCCGGCAAGGTGCTCCCTGCAACGGTCACCCCGAAGCCATCCACTGAGGCGGCGATGGAAATGGAGTACATCTGCCCGATGGACCCGGAAGTCAGCCAGAAGGGGCCGGGCAGTTGCCCCAAGTGCGGCATGGCGCTGGAGCCGGCGACCGTGGCCGTCCCGGGGTTGCGCACCGAGTACACCTGCCCGATGCACCCGGAGGTTGTGCGTGCGGAGCCCGGGGCTTGCCCGCTTTGCGGCATGGCGTTGGAGCCGCGCGAGGTGGCGGCGGCAGACAAGAACGAAGAGCTGGACGCGATGACGCGGCGCTTCTGGATCAGCCTCGGCCTCCTTGCGCCCATGCTGTTTCTGATGGCGTCGGAGCTGATGCCCTCGCGGCCGCTCGAGCACCTTGTCTCAGGGCGCGTGTGGACCTCCGTCGAGCTGGCGCTGGCGACGCCGGTGGTGCTTTGGTGCGGTTGGCCGTTTTTTGTGCGGGGTTGGCAATCGGTGCGGAACCGCAGCCTGAATATGTTCACGCTGATCGCGCTGGGCACGGGCACGGCGTATGTCTATAGCGTCGTCGCGACGGTTGCGCCGGGGATCTTTCCGGCCTCGTTCCGTGGCACTGACGGCGAGATCGCCGTGTACTTTGAACCCGCTGCCGTGATCATTGCGCTGGTTCTGCTGGGGCAGGTGATGGAGCTTCGCGCGCGCAGCCGGACCAGTTCGGCGCTTCGTGCCCTGCTGGGGCTGGCGCCCAAGCGGGCGTTGCGCGTGGGGGCGCATGGGCAGGAAGCGGAGGTTGGTCTGGAGCAGGTGGCGGTCGGAGACCGGCTGCGGGTGCGTCCTGGAGAGAAGATTCCGGTGGACGGCACGGTGCTGGAGGGGCACAGCGCGGTGGACGAGTCGATGGTGAGCGGCGAGGCCATGCCGGTGGAGAAGGCCGCCGGTGCAAAGGTGACGGGCGGGACGGTAAACGGGACAGGTGGCTTGCTGATGAGGGCCGAGCGTGTGGGCGCGGATACGCTGCTGTCGCAGATTGTGAAGATGGTCAGCGAAGCCCAAAGGAGCCGCGCGCCGATTCAGCGATTGGCGGATCGTGTTTCCGCATTTTTCGTTCCGGCGGTGATGGTTGCGGCGGTGCTGACGTTCGTGGTTTGGTATTTCGTGGGGCCGCAGCCGCGCTTCGCGCACGGTCTGGTGAATGCGGTGGCGGTGCTGATCGTGGCCTGCCCGTGTGCACTCGGCCTGGCCACGCCGATGGCGGTGATGGTGGGGATGGGGCGCGGCGCAGGCGCGGGCATCCTGATCCGCAATGCCGAGGCGCTGGAGCGGTTCGGCAAAGTGGACACGCTGGTTGTCGACAAGACCGGAACCCTGACCCAGGGCAAACCGACGCTGAGCGCGGTGATGCCGCAGCCGGGGATCGAAGAGGCGGATTTGCTCCGGCTGGCAGCGAGTCTGGAACGGGCGAGCGAGCACCCGCTCGCGGCGGCCATCGTCAAGGGCGCGGAGGCACGACAGTTGCCGTTATTGCCGGTGCATGACTTCGCTTCGACGACCGGCATGGGCGTGAAGGGGACGGTCAGCGGCAGGCCCGTGGCCGTGGGCAACGCGGCGTGGCTACGCGCGCTGGGCGTCGACGGCGCAGCGCTGGCGACGACGGCGGAGGAGCTGCGCCGCAGCGGCCAGACCGCGATGCTGATTGCCGTGGACAGGAAAGCCGCGGGTGTGATCGGCGTGGCCGACCCCCTGAAGAAGGGAGCCCAGGAGGCGATCCGCGCACTGAAGGCTGCCGGCCTGCGCATCGTGATGGCCACAGGCGACAACGCCACCACCGCGCGCGCGGTCGCGGAGACGCTCGGCATTGCGTTTGAGGCCGACGTGCTGCCCCAAGGCAAGGCCGAGCTCATCAAGGCGGAGCAGGCGAAGGGCGCGGTGGTTGCCATGGCCGGCGACGGCGTGAACGACGCACCCGCGCTCGCGCAGGCGGATGTCGGCATCGCGATGGGAACGGGGACGGATGTGGCGATCGAGTCAGCCGGCATCACGCTGCTGCGGGGCGATCTGCGCGGCATTCTCCGGGCGCGGCGGCTTAGCCAGGCCACCATGCGGACCATCCAGCAGAACCTGTTCTTCGCGTTCATCTACAACGCGGTGGGGGTGCCGCTGGCGGCGGGGGTGCTGTTCCCTGCCTTCGGTCTGCTGCTTAACCCGATGATTGCGGCGGCGGCCATGAGCCTGAGTTCGGTGTCGGTGATCACGAACTCGCTCCGGCTGCGGGCGGCGGCGATGGATACGCCGCCGCCCTGAGCGAGTGTGTACGGGAACGGCTAGGCCTGGACCCTGCGTGGCGCCGGCGTGGTGGCGAGGTGAGACGGTACCGCCACGGGATCGTGCTCGCTAACGGGCGCGAAGGTGAAGCGGTCCGGCTGACGCCACCAGCCTTTGCCCTCCGGCTGGAGGCGTTCGCCTTGCGCGAGCTGACGCACGGCGGCGGCGATGGGCGTGGGCACGGGGTGGCCGGAACGAATGTCGAAGACGCCAGGCTCGTAGTCGCCGCGATCGCAGGTCACGAGCCGGCTCCAGTCGAAGGAGCCAAGCATGGACCACACAGTGACGGCGGCCACGTGGGCGCCGTTGGCCCGTGCGGCCTGCGCCTCGTCCCACACCTCGGCGAGCCAGCGCACCGGGTCTCCCTCGCAGCCACCGCCGAGATGGCACTCGGTGATGGCGACCGCAATCCTGTAGCGCTCCCAGGCTTCGGTGAGGATCGCGCCGGCACCGGCGATGCCGTCGCGGCGAATGCGAACGGCTTCGATATCCACCAGCGGCTCATCGCCGGTGTCGCCGCCGGGGAGCCAGTCGGGGTAGTCCCAGACGCGATGGTCCAGCAGCCGATCGCTGGTGAGGTAATAGTTCAAGCCGATGACGGTCGGCGGACACGGATTGTCGGCAAACCATAGGATCTCCTGCTCCGAGATGCCGTGCGTGGTAAGAAACGGAAACATGGGATGGGCACGGTCCACGCGCCCGCAAAGCAGATCGAGGCCCAGCCAGCGGCGGTGCTCGCGCTGTTCGCACAGGTCGCGCAGGGGCTCGGTAGACCAGGTTTTGCCGCCGTCTTCCGTGGTCACAAACTCGGCGTCGGGGCGAACCGTGCGGATGGCGCGCATGCTCAGCACCGACGCCTTGATCTGGTTCACCAGCGCACGCGCGTAGCCGGCGAAGCTGCGGTGGTGCGGGTACCAGTGGCCGTACAGGGCGCTGAAGCGCGCGGTGGTCTGCGGTTCGTTGACGGGGGTGTAGCGGCGCAGGTGCGGAAAGCGCTCGGCTACTTGACGGGCGTAGACGGCCAGCTTCTCCGGGAAGTGCGGGTCCAGCAGGTCGGTGTCGGCGGGGCCGCTGCCGTGGTGCACCAGGCCCGCGATGGGCTCAATGCCGAGCCGCTTCATGCAGGCCAGCGGCTCGGCAAAGATGTCCAGGGTGCCGGCGCGGCAGAAGCGCTCCCACTGCAGGCCGTAGCGCAGCGTCTTGATGCCGAGCGCGGCAATATGCTCAAAGTCCTCGGGGCGATTGTGGTGTCCACAACGCTCCATCTGATCCATCCACACATCACCGACACGATTGACGGTGCACTCCAGGCCACCCCAGAGTTGCAATTCGATTTCCTTCACCACCAGGCTTCTCCCAATAGGCAAGAGGCTTCCAGGCCATCGTGCGCATGGAGCTATGGCGCGATCTGTTGCCAGCTCACGTTCTGATGGGCGGAGCTAGGCGTCTGGCTGCCTGCGCAGGCGAGAAGTTCCGCGGTATTTTGCATGGGGGGCGGTTGTCGAGCAGGTTGAGGAGGCGGTCGGACCGGAGTGCTTACGGATTCTTGCTAGACGCTGACCTTTGACGTCAGCAGGTCTTCGATGCGGACGGGGAGGTCGCGAACACGGACGCCGGTAGCGTGGTACACCGCGGCGGTGATGGCCGGGGCGACGCCGGCAAGGCCGATCTCGCCGATGCCGCGCGCGCCGTACTCGCCCATCTGCGGGTCGGGGATGTCCAGGAAGTGCACGTCGATCTGCGGCGTGTCGGCGCTGGTGGCGACGAGGTACTCGGCGTAGTTGTCGTTCATCGGGTGGCCGTAGCGTCCGTCGTAGACCGTCTGCTCCAGCATGGCCATGCCGATGCCCATGACGACCGCGCCGGCTATCTGGTTAGAGCCGGTCTTCATGTTGATGATGCGGCCGCCGTCGATGACGCTGAGGACGCGGCTGACGCGCAGCTGCGCGAGGCTGGGCGTCCACTCGACCTCGGCGAACTGCGCGCCAAAGGAGTGGGTGGAAAAGTCATTGGCCTTGGTGTCGGAGCCGAGGCCGCCGGAGCGACCGTCGCCGTTGGCGTAGCCGACCTTGGCGATCTTCAGGATCTGCTCAAAGGGGACGCCGCTGGCGGCGGGCTGGTCCTTGAGGTGGACGCGGCCTTCGGACATGGCCAAGTCCTCCGGCTTGCGGCCCTTGAAGGGCGAGCCGTTGGAGGTGGCGGCGGAGGCAAGCACCGAGCGCACGGCGCCGTTGGCGGCGTCGGCGACCGCGGGCACCACCGTGGCAGTAGCGGTGGAGCCGCCGGACATGGGACCGGCCGCCAGCGAGCTGTCGCCCAGCACGACGTCGATCTTGCCGATGGGGATGCCGGTTTTGTCGCTGACCACCTGGGCGAAGACCGTGTAGGTGCCGGTGCCGATGTCCTGGGTGGCGCAACTGGCGCGCGCTGTGCCGTCGTCGCGCAGCAGCACGTTAGCCTCGCAGGGGCCGCGCCAGGCGCCCCAGGACGCGGCGGCCACGCCCATGCCGGTGATTACATCCCCGCGGCGGTTGGAGCCGACCTTCGGATTGCGCTGCGCCCAGCCGAACTTGTCGCGGCCGACCTCGAAGCATTGCCGCAGATTGCGCGAGGAAAACGGCTTGCCGTTGGACTCGTCGATGAGCGTGTCGTTCTTCAGACGCAGCTCGATGGGGTCCATGTTGAGCTTGACGGCGACCTCGTCCATGGCCGACTCCAGGGCATACAGGCCGGGCACCGCGCCGGGACCGCGCATGGGGGTGGGTGTGCCGACGTTGCGGCGCGTGAGCGCGGAGGTCACGGTGAGGTTGGGGACGGAGTAGAGAAAGGGCGTGGCCTCGCCGCAGTTTTCCTTGAACTCGTCGGTGAGTGAGGTGTGGTTGCGATAGTGCTGCTCCAGCGAGACGAGCTTGCCGTCGGGGGTGGCGGCCAGCCGCATGTGCTGCTGCGTGCGCGGGCGGTGGCCCACGTCGTAAAACATCATCTTGCGCGACAGCGAGAGCTTGACCGGGCGGTTGAGCTTGCGGGCGGCTGCGGCAGCCAGCGCCGAGTGCGGCCAGGGGAAGAGCTTGTCGCCAAAGCCCGACCCGATGAAGCGCGAGATCACCTGGATGTTTTCGCGCGGCATACCCAGCACCTGCGCCATCACGTTGAGGTGGTTGACCACGCCTTGTGAGCTCTCGTAGAGGGTGAGTTTGTTGCCGTTCCAGACCGCGACCGTGGCGTGCATCTCCATCGGGTTATGGGTCTCGGTGGGCGTGACGTAGGTGGCATCGACCTGCACGGGGGCGGAGGGGAAGGCGGTGTCGGTGTTGCCGCGCTTGCTTTCGACCTTGGGGGTGCCGTCAATGTCGTCGAGCACGGGCGACACGTTGACCTTGTCCGCGTGGTACGTGACCTTGACGGCGGCGGCGGCGGTGCGGGCCTGCTCAAAGGTATCGGCCAGCACAACGGCGACGTACTGCCCCCAGTAGGAGATCGTTTCGTCCTCCAGCGGCGGCCGGCTTTCGCTGATGCGCGCATTGCGCCCGCCGGCGGCGAGCCGGAAGAGCGGGCCGATGTTGCCGTGGTGCATCACGAGGCGCACGCCCGGCATGCGCTCGGCCGCCGAGGGGTCCAGCGAGGCGATGCGGCCATGGGCGATGGTGCTGGTGACCGGATAGGCGTAGACGGTGCCCGGGAAGTTGTAGTCGGCGGCGTAGCGGGCGGAGCCGGTGGTCTTGAG
>CAXTLD010000075.1:0-16940 GCA_964245045.1 uncultured Acidobacteriaceae bacterium
GGTGTAGGCGGGGAGGTCCGGCAGGGCTGGCTCGCGCGGGGGGTCGAGGACCGGCGTGGGGCTGGCTTGTGCTGGTGAACTTGGCCTAGCCCTTTCCCTGGGCTGCGGTGTGACCGTGACGGGCGCGATGAAGCGGTACCCCCGCCGGGGTAGGGTTTCGACGAATCTGGGGTTTTCGGCCGAGTCGCCGAGGGCTTCCCGGATCTTGTTGATGGCTCCGGCAACGGCCCGTTCGAAGTCGATGTTGGTGTTGCTGCCCCAAATCTGCGCTTGCAACTCGTCGCGGGTGACAATCTCACCGGGGCGCTCTAGCAGCGCAACGAGCACCTTGAAGGGCTGGCCCGGGAGACGGATACGAAAGCCGGCTTTCCACAGCTCACCAGATCGGAGGTCGACCTCAAAGGTACCGAAGGCAAGGCGGTCCGACTTTTCGAGTGTGAGCACGTCTTTTGTCCTTGCTTCTGCCATGTAAAGAATACATCGCATGGTCCCCGCTGCGCCTTTTCCCGTCAAGCAGGCTTGGTAAGTTGCTGTCTTGAAAAGACTTGTTCGTCAAGGTGAAATTGACGCTCGCTGAACGTAAAATCCATTGCTTTAACCCGCGAAAAGGGAAGAGTGTTTGCGCTGTCAGTGACCCCCAAGCAATAGCGACCCGCCGGGCACGGTAGCACCGGGGTTCGTAGAGGAGACTACCTTGCGTAACAGAAGCAGTTTGAGACCGATGATTTCCAGCTTCACCCTCTCGCGAGCGGGAGCGTACCTACTGCTCGGCACAGCCGGGTGCCTGGCGATTCCCCGGGCCGGCGCACAGGCCGACACGGGTCGTATCGTCGGCACCGTAAAGGACACGACTGGGGCGGCAATCCCGGCGGCGAACATCACTGTGCTCAATAAGGCTACGGGCTTGACGTTCAACGCCGTTGCCAATGGGAGCGGTGAGGTCAACATCCCTGCCGTGCCGGCGGGCGACTACACTGCGACCGTGACCGCACCTGGGTTCCAGACGCAGTCGCAGGCCCTCACGGTCGTGGTGACCACACCGCTGACGTTGAACTTCAATCTGACGCCGGGCGCGGCGGGCACGGTCGTTGAGGTTACGGGTGCGGCTTCGCTGGTAAACACCTCTGATCCGACGCTGGGCGAGACGATCGAGGCGAAACAGATCACCGAGCTGCCGTTGAACGGGCGCAATACGTTGAATTTGGCTCTTTTGACTCCAGGCGTGACTCAGGGCACCTATAGTGAGAACGGCCAGGACCCAGCGGGACGCTACGGCGACACCGGGGGCGATGTTCTGGCCGTGAACGGAACACGTCCGCAAGCGAACAACTTTATCCTAGATGGCGTAGATAACAACGACGGATTGCAGAACGTGATTCTCTTTTTTCCGCCCGTAGAGGCCACGCAAGAGTTCAAGGTCGACACGAGCGTGGCACCCGCACAGTATGGTCGTGGCGGCGGAGCCTTCGTGATCAGTTCCTTGCGGTCCGGCACCAACCAATTCCACGGATCAGCGTTCGAGTTCTATCGAAGCGGCAAATGGTCCGCAAACCCGGACTATCGCTTTTTAGGTGCGCCAGAGCAGGCAAAGCCCGCATTTAACCGCAGTCAGTTCGGCGGTTCCGCAGGACTTCCAATTCTCAAGAACAAACTCTTCCTGTTCGGGGATTACCAAGGAACACGCATCCTGCACCCAGGCTCTAGTGGGTACGAAACCGTTCCGACGGCTCTCATGCGCCAAGGTGACTTTAGCGAATTGCTGAATCCGCAACTCGCGAGCGGCGGCACTGCATACACGACCTTGTACCCGCGTTGCGTGCCCAACTACGCCACACTGAATGCTAATAGCGGAACAACCAGTAAGGGACAGATCTATGATCCGCAGACCTGCCAGCCCTTTCCGGGGAACATTATTCCCGCAGCACGCCTTAATCCGGCTGCCGTGAACTTCTTTAACGCTTTCCCGCTGCCTTCACGAACGGATCGCGTTCTGCAAAACTTCCTTGTGCAACAGAGCAACAATCAGAAGTTCAATACTTTCGATGCCCGTATGGACTGGACCGCCTCACGCAGCGATCTGTTCTTCTTCCGGTTCTCTTATGACAACACGACAAACAACACGAATTCCGGCTTCCCCGCGAATGGGACGAGTCCCCAGCTGAATGCACAGGGTGGGCAGAACTACCTCCATGCGCGCGGGTATGATCTGGGCTATACGCACACCTTCTCTCCAGGTGCCGTGAACCAGGCTCGCATTGCTTACAACCGGGATAACTATGGGTTTTTCCCGTCTAATAACGGTGTCTCAGTTGGGCCCATACTCGGTATTGCCAACTCAGCTATTGGCGCTGCAGCACATACAGGACAACCTCTTATTGGTGGTACCGGGACTGAGTTCCAGTACACGGGTGACTTCGGCCCGTTCGAGGTTCCGCAAAATACCTATGAGGTCACCGATACACTTAGCCTTACCCGTGGCAACCATCAATTCAATGT
The DNA here is from genome assembly GCA_964245045.1 of uncultured Acidobacteriaceae bacterium. Lineage (GTDB taxonomy): Bacteria > Acidobacteriota > Terriglobia > Terriglobales > Acidobacteriaceae > Granulicella. The sequence continues at coordinate 2,497 of CAXTLD010000075.1, forward strand.
CGGCGGAACGTTTCTCTTGCGTCATGTAAGTTACTACAGGCCCATTGAGGGTAAAGGCGGCTTTTTTGATAATCCGGCGAACTACACCGGCTATGACGAGAGCGAGTTCTTTGTGGGAGGTGTGGACAATTATCAGATCGGCTCACAGACTGGCTTTTTTGAAAACGTCAACCAGGAAGACGCTGTTTTCGCTCAGGATGATTGGCGCGTCAACAAGCGGCTTACCCTCAACCTCGGCATCCGCTATGACCTCCTAACCTGGCCGTACGAGGCGCATAACCAGCAGACTTCATTCGATACGACAACGGGCACGGTGCTGTTTGCGGGAGTAAACGGTGTATCCCGGACCATCGTGAACCAGGACTATGCCAACTTCGCGCCGCGTGTTGGATTTGCCTATGACCTGAGTGGAGACGGCAAAACGGCGCTCCACGGTGGATACGGCATTTTCTACTTTCCTGACTACGGTGGTATTTATAACCAACTGGGCCAGAACGGGCCCTTCAGCGGAAACAATTTCTACAACGCGGCTGATGGGTACTGCATCACGTTTACGGGTCAGTTGCCCACAAAAGGAGCGCCTTACTCGTGTGCCGGATACACGGGCCCGGCAGCTGTAACGACACCCCTTCCCTTGCCTATACTTAACTTCGATCCCGTGCATCCTCCGGCATCACTGTCTGGCACGGCAATCAACGTGAACAACAAGCATAGCCGCATCCAAGAGTATAACGTGCAGTTGCAGCAGCAGATCACTCCCAAGGATGTCTTCAGTATCGCTTACGTCGGCACACATGGGGATCGACTCGCCACTCTTTACAACAATGGCTTCGCTCTCACGCAGTACCATTTCGGAGCTACTACGCGGCCATTCCCAGGGCTGACCAGTGGTCTCAACTACTTCGATTTCGACGGTAGTTCTAATTACAACGGTCTGCAGACGCATTACGAGCACCGCGCTGGGAACCTACTCGCAACCGCTTCCTACGCTTGGTCGCACGCTCTCGATAACACGAACAGCCCCTATAGCGGAACTCCTGTCACTGTCCTGCTGTACTACGATCAGGCAGCAAACTATGGCAACTCGACGCAAGACGAGAGGCACATTGCCAGCGGGTCGTTCGTCTATACCCTACCGTTTGGGCGTGGGCAGAGGTTCGGCGGCGGTGTGAACCACGCGTGGGATCTTCTCATAGGGGGATGGCAGTTAAACGATATCGTTCTTCTGTCAACCGGGCAGCCGATCGATTTGCAGGCAAGCGGGAGCGCAGCGCCCACGAATCGGCCCGACGTGATCGCACCGATTCGTTATCCCAAGAAGCTGACGCAGTGGTTTGATACCTCCGCCTTCTCAAACGCCATTCCGTTCCAAACCGCCACGGATGGGTCTGGAACAGCCATCTACACCCGTGTTGGAACCCTAGCCCGCAACGCTGTCTATGGACCGGGAAACCGGGAGATGGAAGTTGGTGTGCAGAAAAATGTGCATCTTGCCGAAGGCAAACAATTGGAACTGCATGGAGATTTCTTTAACGTAACGAACACCGCTAACTTCTCAAACCCCAATAACTACAACGGCCCGGGCGCAAACTTCGGAGTAATTACCGGGTTGCGTGGTGAGCCACGAGAGGTTCAGGTAGCAGCGCGGCTGGTGTTCTAAGGACCGTTTCGCTGAGTCCGTTTGTGGCGGCCTTCATCGCGGAAGCACCGAAAGTTCGGTGCTTCCGGATGAGGGAACTTCAATAGCTTTCTCAACGTTTGCACATGAGCGTAGAATCCGGCTCGCAAGCTAGACGGGCTTGACAGAACACCCTTTGCGGCGCGGCTGTGCTGGACGCGCTATCGACTTTGACCCTCGGAAGAGACGTAACGGAGTTCTTGTATGAAGTTGCTGCTTAGTGCGCGTCGCCTGTTGTTTCTGTTGCTGCTTACCGCTTCGGTGTTTGCCGGTGGCCGTGCGTTTGGTCAGGCGGATCCGCCCATCCCGGCCGGTGACATCCGTGTCCACTACTTCCGTCCGGATGGGAACTACACCGGGTGGACGATTTACGCGTTCTTTGACACCACGGAGCCGAATAACTTCCCTGGCGGGCCGGTTCAGGTTACGGGCACGGATGCCTTTGGAGCGTACTTCGACGTGGGTGTGACGGCGGGGGCGCAGAACGTTGGTTTGATCCTGCACAAGGGCGATATCAAAGATCCGGGGCCGAACCAGTACGTGAACCCCTCGGTGCAGGGTAACGAGTTTTGGGAGATCTCCGGCAATGATAACTTCCTCACCTATCAGCCGACGCTGCCGACGCAGGGGCAGGACCCGCCGATTGCGCCCGGCCACGCGCGCATTCATTACTATCGGCCAGACGGCAACTATAACAACTGGCTGCTGTACGTGTACGGGGCGACCACCGATCCGAACAGCAATTTCTGCGGCACCAACGACTCGTACACCGGCTACGACAGCTACGGGCCGTATTTCGATGTGAACGTGGTGCCGGGGCACCTTGGGTTCATTATTCATAACTGCGTTACGGGGACCAAGGACCCAGGGCCGGACCAATCGCTGCAGATCCCACAGCAGTTGGAGGGGTGGGTCGTATCTGGGAACCCGACAGTGTTTTTGCAGCAACCCACGGCAGCGCAGCTATTGAGCGGGCCATTTGGCCAACTGCAGGCGTACTGGATCGACGCGACGACGATTGCCGTGCAGCAGCAATTTGCGCAGCCCGGCTGGAGCTTCTCGCTGAATCTGAGCCCCACGGCGAGCCTGCAGCTTGGCTCGGCGGGCTTGACCGGCGGCACATCCATCCCATTGACGCCGTTCACCGGGACCCTTACGGCGGATGAACTTACACGCTTTCCGCAGTTAGCCGGGTATGCGCTTTATAAGCTGCCTGCCGATCTAACCGCCGCTACTGCAAAAGCAGCGCTGAAGGACCAGTTAAAGGTTTCCGCGGTGGCGTCGGGTGTGATCAAGTACGCGACGGGCGTGCAGACCTTCGGGGCGATCGATGCTTTGCTGAGTTACCAAGGCAAGCTGGGTGTGGTCTTCCAGAAGGCGTCCGGTGGCTCCGCGGGTACCACCGATGACGGTACCGCGCCGGTAAAGATCAAGGTGTGGGCACCGACTGCACAGAGTGTGTCTCTGCTGCTGTTCGACCACCAACGTGATACGGCTCCGGAGCAGACGATCGCCATGAAGGAGAACGGCGGTGTGTGGGTGGCCGCCGGCAACAGCAGCTGGAAGGGCAAGTACTACCAGTTCAACGCGAAGGTGTACGTCCCCTCGGATAACGCGATCGACTCCAATACGACGACCGATCCGTATTCGGTGGACCTGTCGCTAAATGGTGTGATGTCGCGCATCACGGACCTCGACGATCAGACCACCAAGCCACCGGCGTGGGATGTGGTGAAGTCGCCGGCCCTGGCGAGCCTGAATGACACCAGCATCTATGAGCTGCATGTCCGCGACTTCAGCGTGGGAGACGCGACGGTGCCGGAGGCGCTGCGCGGAACCTATGAGGCCTTCGACGATCCGACGACGGACGGCATGAAGCACTTACGAGCGCTTGCTGCCGCCGGGCTCACGTCTGTCCATCTCCAGCCGACGTTCCACTTCGGCAGCGTGAACGAGGATAAGTCCACGTGGGCCGATCCTGGACCGCTGTCGCCTAACCCGCCCGACGGTACGCAACAGCAGGCGGCAGTGATGGCCGTACAAAATAACGATGCCTATAACTGGGGTTACGATCCCGTGCATTACATGGCGCCCGCCGGCCAATATGCGCTCGATCCTAGCCAGCGTGTGCTTGAGTACCGCGCCATGGTGCTGGGCCTGCATGGCTCGGGGCTGCGCGTGATTCAGGACGTAGTGTTTAACCATACATACACGGCCGGGGAAGATCCAACGGCTAATTTGGACGAGTTAGTGCCTGCCTACTACCACCGCCTGGATGCAAACGGCGCGCTTGAAACCGGATCCTGCTGTGCGGATACGGCCAGCGAGCACGTGATGATGCAGAAGCTGATGGTAGATACCGTAGTCCTGAACGCAACGAAGTATAAAATCGACGGATTCCGCTTTGATGCGATGGGCCTGCACTTCACCTACAACATGGCTGCCGTACGGAGTGCACTGAACGCGCTTACGCCGGCGAAGGACGGCGTCGATGGATCGAAGATCTATATCTATGGCGAGGGCTTCCAGATCGCGGAGGCTTCGAACAACGCTATCGGACCCAATGCCAGCCAAGTCAATCTCTTCGGCACGGGCATTGGCAGCTTTAACGACCGTATGAGAGACGCCGTGCGTGGCGGTAGCGAGTTCGCCGGAGACTTCCAAGTGCAGGGTTTTGTGACTGGGCTTGCCACCGATCCGAGCACGTACACCAACCAGCACACTAACTCGACCGACCAACTCACAACGTTGCTGAACGATGGCGACCTTATCCGCGTAAGCCTAGCCGGTGCACTTAAGAACTATAGCTTCACGAACGCACAGGGCCAGGTGGTGACGGGCGCGGACATTAACTATGGTGGTCAACCTGCAGGGTATGCAGGCACCACGCTGGAGGATGTGAACTACTGCTCCGTACACGACAACCAGACTTTGTTCGACGCCATCCAGCTTAAGTCGGCTGCGACCGATACGGTAGCTTTGCGTGCGCGCCGGCAGGTACTGGCTATGAGTCTGCTGACCATGGCTCAGGGTGTGCCGTTCTACCTGGCTGCAGATGACCTGCTGCGTTCCAAGGACATGGACAACGGCAGCTATAACTCGGGCGACTGGTTTAACAAGATCGACTGGAGCCTGCAGGGAGATAACTGGGGCATCGGTTTGCCGGTGGCCAATGTAAACCAGGCACAGTGGCCGATCGAGCAGCCTCTGCTTGCCAACACTGCGCTGAAGCCGACACCGCAGGACATCCAACTGACTACGGCGGCCTTTCAGGACTTCCTGAAAATCCGTTACAGCACGCGGTTGTTCCGCATGGCGACCCTGGCGGAGGTGCAGCAGAACCTCAGCTTCCTGAACACGGGACAGAAGCAGATTCCTGGGCTGATCGTGATGCGGTTGGATGATCACGGGCAGAACTATGGAAACGTGATCCATCACGTGGTGGTCTTCTTCAACGCGAGCAACGCTCCTGTCACCTTCACGGACCCGTCGCTTCAGGGCATGGTCCTGCATTTGCATTCGGTGCAGGAGCGGTCCAAGGACGCGATCGTGCGGATGTCGACGTTCGACCTGAAGGCAGGGACGGCGACGATCCCCGCTCTCACGACAGCGGTGTTTGTTAGCGACAAGGAGTAACTGCTAAGCCAAAGTAGCAGTGAAGATAGCGCGTGAGCCTCCGGGCTCACGCGCTATCTTCTGTTGGGTAAGTTGTAAGGGCACCTTACTGCGGGCCGATGTGGCGGAACAGACGGACGCCGAAGGATGGAAGCGAGAGGGCAGGCAGTGCGGCCGACGGATGCGGCGATAGCGCGTGGGCGCTGGGCATGCCTGCCTCAGGCTGGTCTGCGGCGGTGGGGAGAGTGGCCTCTCGCCAGCCGTTTGCGGCGGCCTCTACGGTGCCCGAAAAGGGCGTGTTGGCAAGGTTTACGGCGATCAGGTCGGTTTCTTCGGGGGAGCGACGCAGAAAGGTGACGACGTGGTCCTCGTCGGAGTTATGCAGCCAGACAAGGTCGCCGTGACGAAGCGCAGGTGAACTCGTGCGCAACGGAATCAGCGTGCGGTAGAAAGCCGGGAAGGCGGGCTCCAGATGGGCGGAAGGCCAGAAAATGGGAATTTTTTCAAACAGCGCGGGGCCGGCGGAGGGTGTGGCGTCGCCGACCTCCATGCCGTTGTAGAGCATGGGCGCGCCGGGGAGGGTGAACACAAGGGCCGAGGCCGCTAACGCGGCAGGAGCCCCATAGCGCACCACGGCGCGCTGTGTGTCGTGGTCGTCGCTGACGAGCATGTGCCAGGTGCCGGCGGGGAAGCGCGCCTGCTGCGCGTCTACGGTGTCGCGAACGGCGTGTGCGGGCTTGCCTTGGACGATGACCTGATTTAAGGTGTCGAGCAACGGCCACGCATAATCGATGCCGAAGTCGCGGCGCATGAGCGCAGGATCGGAAGCTTCGGCGAGCAGCAGTACATCGGGGCGAGCGGCACGCAAGGCTGCACTGGCCTCATCCCAAAACAGGGGCGGCACGTCGCCTGCGTCGTCGCAGCGGAAGCCGTCGAGGTCGAATGTTTTGAGCCAGTAGGCGAACATGTCGACCATATACTTGCGCAGCCCGGGTTCGGCGTAATTCAGCGCGGCCACGTCGGTCCAGTTATGCGGATATTGGATCTGTCCGGCAGCGTTTTGTTGGTAATACTGTGGGTGAGACATCATCACGCTATCCCATGCGGTGTGGTCGGGCACCTCGTCGAGAATGACGCGCATGTGACGCTGGTGGGCGGCCTGGACCAGATGCAGTAAGTCATCCTTGGTCCCGAGCGCCGGGTCGATGGCGTAATAATCGCTTACAGCGTACATGCTGCCGTACGTACCCAGCTTGTGCAGCTTGCCTATCGGGTGGATGGGCATGAGCCACAGTACGTTTACGCCGAGCTGCTCCAGGCCATCGAGTCCGGCGGTAACTCCGGCTAGGTTGCCCGCGGGCGAAAAGACGCGGGGAAAGATCTCGTAGAAGACAGCTTGATCGATCCAAGGGGGAGCGGTTTGCGAGGGCGAAGCATCGGTCAGCGTCTGTGCTGGGGTGTAAGGGCCGAGGAAGGATGCGAGCAGTAGCGACGCGTTGAGTAATTTGAATCGAGGCAAGCGAGCCAAAGGGGAAACTCCTGCGTGAGGTAAAGAGTTTTGTGCACTAAAGAAAGATGCTGGATGCGTATGCACCCAGCATGAATTGATGGCGGCTCTTTCAGGCGAAGGCCGCGATAAGTTGCTGGCCCTCGCGCTCTTGCGACTTAGAACACCAGGCGCGAGGAGAGTTGAATCTGCCGCGCAGACTGGCTTCTGATTCCCATGACTTTGCCGAAGTTCGGGTCGCTCACGTTGCTGTCGGGGCTGTTGAATTGTGGAGTGTTGAGGGCGTTAAAGGCGTCGCCGTGAAGTTCCAGCGACATGCGCTCGGAGATGTGGAGATTTTTCTGTAGCCCGAGGTTGATGGTGCGGAAGCCCGGACCGTAAACCTGGTCTCTGCCCAAGGTTCCTTCACGCGTGTACACGGTAACCGCGTTGGCGCCCACAACCACGGGAATCTCCTTGTAGTTGAAGGCTGATGCGTTTACCCAGTTACCGGCGATTTGCTTTGGATAGGTGATCTGCCCCACCTTGTCGGGGTAGTTGCCCATGTTGGTTTGACCGGTGGAGACCTCGAAGGGCTGCCCTGTAGCAAAGAACCCAATGAGGTTGGTTTGCCAACCACCAATCGCGAGATCGACGATGTGGTTTACGGAGCTCCCAAATCGTTGTCCGTGCCCGAACGGGAAGTTATAGACGGCAGAGCCGCTGAAGACGTGCCGTTGATCCTGACCCGAGTTACCGTAGCTAGCTAGTGGGTTGCTAGCAAGGGCGACAACCGACCCAATGAACGCGCCACCGGAGTCATCCAAAGCATGGCTCCAGGTATACGAGCCCGTAAGCAGGGCGTTGCCTTGCCGGTGCTCATAGTGGGTTTGCAGCCCGTTGTAGTAGGAAATGCCATCGTACGCGTTCAAAGTCACGCCATACTGCGCGAGGTTGGGGAATCTGAAGGATGGGAAGTTAAAGGTTGGGCTGTTAATGGGGTAGTAGGTGGAAAGCCGGTCCGCATGGGCGCCGACATAGGCGATGCTAATGTAATCGCGCGTACCGAACTGTTGCTGCAACTGCAGGTTATATTGCTGCTGCCGGCTATGTTTGTTGTTGACGTCCACGGCAACACCTGCCAGCCCTGGAGGCGGGGCCGCCGGGTTGAAGTTCGTAAAGCCAGGTTGCGGTAAGGGCGCGGTGGCTGCCGTGCCTACGGTGTACCCAGGGCAGGTGTACGGCGCGCCCTTGGCGGTCTGACCGGTGAAGGTGATGCAGTATCCCTGGCTTGCGGAGTAACTCTGCGAACCGCCGAAGGGAGGATTCTGTCCTAGCTGGTTGCTGATGCCGCCATAGTCTGGGAAGTAAAAGATGCCGTAGCCACCATGTAGCGCCGTCTTGCCATCGCCGAACACGTCATAGGCGAAGCCGACTCGTGGCGCGAAGAGGAGATTATCCTGATTCACAATGGAACGGGGAACCCCGTTTTGACCAGCGAGCAACAGGTTGCCGGTGTTGGGGTCAAACGCTGCCTGCTGATTGTGCTTCTCATACGGCCAGGTAAGCAGATCATAACGAAGGCCGAGGTTCAGGGTAAGCCGCCGTGTGGCGCGCCAGTCGTCCTGGACGAAGACCGCATCCTCTTGGCTCTCGTTGGCGAAAAAGCCGTTTTGCGCTCCGATGCCATAACTATTTACGCCACCGACGAGTAACTCAGAGGTCTCCCAGCCGGTAAAGCCGGTGCCGTTCCCTGCGATGTTGAAAAAGCCCTTGCCGAAGATAGGCCGGAAGAACGCCACCTCGCGACGTAGGAACGTACCGCCGGTCGTGAGTGAGTGCTTTCCAAGCTGTAAATTGACGGTATCCGTGAACTCATAGGTATTTTGGGGAACTGCGAATAAACCGAAGTCGCCGGTATACTCGAGCTGCCCGTTATAGCCGCCGATCAGGGCGCCGCCGGAGGTCGTGATCCCGCGGTTTGCGTTCACGATGCCTAGGTTGGCCGAGATGTTGTCGCCATAGAACGGCGGCTGGTATCCGTAGTTATCGCGGTTATAGCCGAGCCTTGCCTCATTCACGATGCGCGAAGTGAAGGTGCGGGTGTAACCCAGATCGTAGCCGCGGGCATGCACATAGGATGTGCCGGCGTCGTGCGGTAGCGCGGGAAACTTCGACGTTGTTCCGTTCACCGAGTTGTCATAGGAGAAGCGGAAGAAGAGCAGGTCCTTGGGCGAGGCCGTCCAGTCCGTACGGGCGTTGAAGCGGTTGTACTTGATGGCCGACTGCTGCTGGAAGGAATAGTTCTGGAGGGCGGTGGTTGCGGTCGTAGGCAGTGGGTAGGCGTTGAGGTAATTGACTGCCGCTGGATTCAGACGCGCGGTTGGGATGATATTGCCTGGAAACGGCTTGCAGGTCTGCGGGTCGTAGATCTGCCCCTTGCTGTTGTCCTTGACATCGCTGTTGAGCACACCCGCATTCGGGACGCAGACGGGGAAGGTCGTCTGGTACTGGCCATTGGTGAAGGTCGGGTCCAGCAACTCCGAGAAGTCGCCCATGCGCATCTTTACCGTGGGGACTGAGGCGGTACCGCGACCGCCGGGTTGCGACTCGCGCGTGGCCTCGTAATCCCCGAACAGAAACAAGTGGTCCTTGATGATGGGGAAGCCGACGGCGCCACCGTACTGATTCCGGTTGTAGGGTGCTTTCGGTACGAACGTCGACAGACCCGGTATCGGGAACAGGTAGGTGTTATTCGCGGCGAACTTGCCGCTGCGGTAGAAGTAGAATGCCGAGCCGTGGAGTTGGTTGGTGCCGGAGCGGTAGGACGCGATGATGAGGCCGCCGCCGCCGCGCCCAAACTGTGCGGGCGAGACGCTGGTGTTGACCTTGAACTCCTGCGTGCCTTCCACGGGCGGGAAGAACAGGATGATGTTCTGCAGGCCGTCGTTGTTATCGATGCCGTCAAGGATGAAGTTGTTGGCCTGCGAGCGGGAGCCGTTGACGGAGAGCTCGGTACCGCCGTTTTCGCCGTTGCGGTTGGAGGGATCGTTGCTGGCTTCGCCGACAACGCCGCCCGTGACACCGGGGGTAAGCAGGGCGAGGTTAAGCGCGTTGCGCCCGTTCAGCGGAAGTTCCGTGATCTGTTTGCCCTCGATGGTCTCGCCGAGGGTGGGCTGGGAGGTGTCGATCAGCGCGGCGGCGCCTGTGACTTCTACAGTGGTGGAGGCCTCGCCCGGCTTCAAGGCGAAGGTGAGCGTAAGGGCGGTGGTGACCCGGATGGTGATGTTTTGGGTCTGCGTTTGGAAGCCCGGCGCCGCGATGGTGGCGACGTAGTTGCCGGCGGGAACTGCGGGAACCTGCAACTCACCGTTTTCGTTCGATGTGCCGGGCAGCGTGAGGCCAGTTTGGCCGTTGCGCAGCGTGATGCTGGCGTTCGGGATCGCCGCACCGGTGACGTCGGTGACGTTCCCGGTCACCCGGCCGGATTCGGCCTGGCCGTGGAGACGCAGAGGATGGAACGGAAGCGTGAGAACCGCGGCAAGCAAAAGACGGCTTTTGCGCCGCGAGGTCTTGGTGGGGTGGATGGTCATATCGGCCCTCTACAGTTTTCAAAAAGCTCAGGGAACTGGCGAGGACGTCGACCGGCCGGTGCTGCGAACGATCATGCAGCAGAAGGTACAGCGCGATGGCCATCCCCTGCTTACTTTTGATTGCCAAATTGTCTCACAGATGAGTCCGTGGCGTTTACGCTACGCTAGCGGGTTAGCCCAGATACGTTTCGACGCGAGTTGGTGAGCGTAGTCGCCCCCGAATGGAGTGCACATTTAGCGCTCCGACAGGAATAGCCGCTGACCGAGTCTGGTCCTATCGAGCGGAGGAGCGAAGAGTTGGTGGAACACTCCCCCTGTTCTCAAGCTCCTCAAAGCCGAGCAATCCCACAAACAGGTCGATGGTGCCATAAAGCTCGGAACGAGAAACACCATCGAGAATCTGTACCGAAAGCCCGCTCCACATAGTTCTGCACAAGCACGATAGCCGCTTCGTGTCGGTCTTGTTGCTGAGTTCCCCTGTATCCACGGCCGCGTCCAGTCTCTGTTGGATAACTGCGAGCGTCGACTGACGTGCTCTTTTCAACATCTCGCGCAGACTTTCCTGCTCCGCGGGCAAGCTCATGGAGCCGACAATGGTCATGCATCCTCGCGGCTCGTTGAAGTCAGTGAACGCTCGAACGACGCTCTTGAGCATGCATTCGATACCCTCTTTTGCGGTACGCGGTGCGGCGAGCGCTCGAAGGCCCGTAGCTCCCTCCTCCGCGTAGAGCAAGTATGCCTCTTCAAACAACTTTTCCTTACTGCCGAAAGCTAGATAGATACTAGGGGCTGTCATGCCCATAGCCTTCGTCAGATCTGTGTAAGAGACTGCATTAAAGCCTTTACTCCAGAAGAGATGCATCGCTTGGCGCAATGCTTCTTCACGAACGAATAGCTTCGGACGTCCGGGCGAACGAACTAGTTGTGTCTCAGCCGCACTTGGCGTTCGCGGCAGCTGCGGCTGCGAATTCGCCTTAGTCGTCCGTTTTGCCATGTGGATCGTCTCTACCTTTCTATGCTCTCCGCTTCGTGGAAGAAGCGTAGCAACTGCTCAGCGAGAGGACCTGGTGCTTCTTCAGGTAGATAGTGCCCAAAGCCCGCGAGTACAGTGCCACGCACGTTGTCAGCGTGCGGCCTTATGGCTTCCAATAAGGCCGATCCGACGCCTTTCTCTGCACCAACGGCCAAGGTGGGGATGGTCAATTTGGCAGCCTTGCTATCGCGTTCCATGTTTGCCGGCACAGCACGATAGTACTCGAAACCTGCGGACATCCTCTTTGGGTCGCCATAGGCTCGCATGTACTCGTCAAGATCAACATCGGAGATTGCTTCCTGTCTGCCTAGCTTATGGCGGAACAGGAAATCGAGGAAGGCGCGTTCATGCCCAGCCGTGAGCAGTTCGCCGAGACCGGGCACACTGTTGAAGAAGAACTGAAAGGCTCGTGCCGCTTGCTGGATGTGAGGTTCCGGAGAGATGCCCATGATCTGTGTTTCGATCAGGGTCAGGCTATGAGCAAACGCTGGGTATAAGCCGCAGAAGGTGAAGGCCACCCAGGCTCCCACATCGTGCGAAACCAAATGAGCTCGGGTGATACCAGAAGAACGTAAGGCGTCGGCAACAATTTCAGCCACCCGGTGTGTCTCGTAGGGAGTCCCTTCCGGCAACAGATCGCTTGTGCCCTGACCTGGCAAATCGATGGCTAACGTTCGGTATCCTTCTGCCGCAAGAAGGGGGGCCACAAGCCTCCAGGCGTAAGCGGTTTGTGGCCAGCCCGGTAAGAGGACCACCGGGGTGCCCTGAGGAGGCCCAAGCTCGACGTAGTGCAGTCGGATGCCCAGGCCTAAGAGGAAGCCTTCGTTGGATGGCAGAGATGATGGCATAAGGTTCTCACTTTCTAGGACGGCGCAAAACCTACACGCAGCGCGAGCGATGCATTTAAGGAAGAACAACGTTTTCTGTCGCGAATAGCATCATCCGGCCCTGCCGGTCCAAAAAAGTATCCTCATCCGGCACGATGTTCTGTTTGTACTCTTCTGACTCGAAGACTGCACGAACTCCGTCCATGTCGTCGAACCACATCTCCACTACGCCGTCATACGGTGCCATGGAACGGCCTTCCAAGTGGTCGGACGTTGTATGGTTCTGGACGTAACGTCGAACATTCTGCTTTACGGCGGTCTGGCTCGTGAACAAGGGAGCATGCTGCTCTCTATGGTGCTCCACGTACTGTTCGTGCGTCGTGCCGGCCTTCCGGCGCGAAAGAATGATCAGCTTGATCAAAGGACTCTCCTTTCGATTCCTTCTACTCTTTGTTTCTGAGACTTTCGCAGGCAGGGCCAATTACTTGTGGTCTTCATCATGCCAGCGGCGTAGCGGCGTAATCTCCTCGTACTTCATATGATCCGGTCTGCTCATGAATTCGACTAACATTCCCCAAGGCGCTTCACCGTAGGCGTAGGTATTGCGAGGAGCTGCTTCTAAAGCCACCGGGATCGGTATGGGGGACATGTTCATCTTCCCGCCCGCTGCTTCAAACCGCTTGACCGCCGCTTCAGGATCATCGGTGTACACCGCCATGTGCTGGAGACCGAAATCACTGCCTCGCGCAGCAGGACTTTGCTGGTTTGCATGCATTTCAAATAGTTCGATATCGGGACCGTACCCCATGCGAATCATGCGTAGGGCCGTGATCCGGGTTCCAGGAAAGCAGTTGGTATGTTTCTCCAGATTCTTTCCTTCGATTGGAGGGTCCCTGTATCCGATAGATTGGTAGATCACTTCGGCCCCAAGCCCATAGACCAAAAATTTCGTTGCAGCTTCGATATCGGGTACCGTGATGCCGATATGGTCAATACCACGCATAGTTTTCTCAGCCATGTCGCTTCTCCTCTGTGTACGGGTATCAAGCACTGTTTTGTAACGCCCGTTATATATATGAGTGCAGAACGCCGATCTGGGTTGCCAATGGCTCGGCAAAACCGTGGGAGCCATGCCGAGTGTCCGTGGTGAGAAAGACATTTAGACGGCGCTAGCAGCCCAGAGTTCTAACATATGAGCTATTGGCCCATTTGGGTGAGGCCGGCGTAACTGTGCTACGGAGACCAGTGGTGTCTCGGATCAATTTGTGTCCACTCAGCAAGCAGCTGCCATTCTGCTGCCGAACCCACTTGGCCTTGGAGCAAAACTACCTGGAAAGCGCCTCTTAAATCCCGCACTTGGATCGCGGTGTTCTGCGGGCGACAAGCCACATGGTGTCGCTGGTGGGAAGACGATCGAGCGGGGAAAAGCGCACGATCTGGAAGCCTGACGTTTGCAGCAAGGTCCGCAAGGTGGATGGGGTGAAGTAGTTCACGTGGTCCGGAAACCGGAAGCCACACCAACGATTCCCTCGTAAGTGCCTGTTCCAGGAAGCGTAGTTCGGCACCTTGACGATCAGACGCGCCCCGAAGTCCATGACGCGCCGCGTGGCGAGCAAGGTGGCCTTCGCTTGCGAGTCGTGCTCCAGGAATGAGGTCATGATGACGCCCTTGAAGTAGAGGTCGGGAAAGGCATTCAGGCCTGCGATCGCGTCGGCTTGGATGACGCGTCCGCCCCTGGGAGCGAACGCTTGCGCGGCCAGTTGGCTTAGTTGCGCGCTAATTTCGATGCCGAAAGGGATGTACCGCTCGGGTAGGCCGGCCAACGTATGGCCACCTGCGCAACCCACGTCCAGGATGCGTCCAGGCTTGAAATGGTCGAGTACCAGCTTCAGCAGCTTGTTTCGTTTCGTTAGACGCTGCAGAGCTTCTTTGGGTACGCGACCCGCGGCGTAAAGCATAGGGCTACGCTGCTGACGATGGAGCTTTTCGGCGACAAAGGTCTTTTCCCACGCCAGGTCCTCTTCGAGTACGGCGTAGGCCGGCGGGTTTTCAAGATAGACCATGCCGCAGGTCTGGCATGCCTTCAGAATCCACGGCGTCTGCGAGTAGGCGAGCTTCGGCTGGCTGAGGTTATCGGTGCCGCAAAGCGGACGCGGGCCCCCCCCCGGGGGGGGGGGGGGGGGGGGGGGGGGGGGGGGGGGGGGGGGGGGGG
>CAXTLD010000076.1:0-16742 GCA_964245045.1 uncultured Acidobacteriaceae bacterium
CATCCAAATCGACCCCACCACCCGCAAAGACCTCATCCTCCCCAGCCGCGACACCCTCTTCACCTCCGGTGCGCTAACCCAACACTCCCCCATCCTGCAACAAATCAACCGCCACCAGGAACGCGAAATCGCCGACGAACTCGCCACCCTTGGCGACTGAGTCTTTAGCCCACCTCGCTACCCGTTCTCAGCACCTTATCGGCAATGACCAAAGCTGTAATTCTGAGCGCAACGAAAGAACTCCGTATTCCTTCGCTGCGCCACAAGGACGCCCCGAAATCAACGCCCTTGCCTCTCTTGTTGTCATTCCCGAAGGGAATCTGCGTTCGATCCCCCGCAAGAATGCTCAGGAAGGCCAGATGAAGTTTCTTACCCCGCGGCTAGTGCCGCGTTGAAGGTTGGGCACTGTACCCGGAGGCTAAACCATGCGCTCACTACGCCTGTGCTTGCTCATCAGCTTGTACTTGCCGCTGCCAGCCCAGCAAACCGCGCCACCCCGGCTGCCAACTTACCCGTTTCCGAACAAATGGGTTCAGCCCGACCAAGTCGGAGCCCCAGTAGCATTGAGTCGCAAGGATCTTGCAGTAATTCGAAGAGAGGCTGAGTGTCAGGACTGCGGTCAGCCTATCGGCGTCCGCGTATCTCTGGGGCAGCTTGGGCAAGGCACCATCTTCCAACTCAAAGGCGCGGATATCTGCGGAGCTACAGGTAACTGCCCGTTCTACCTCATCTTCCATGCAGGAAACCGGCACCGCCTCACCGCTATCGGCTACGGCTGGTCCTTTGCCACTGTCTCACGTCCTGATCGTACGATCGACATCCTCACGCAAGCCAACATGTCAGCAGGTACAGGCGTCGCCGACCGGTTTAGCTACGTAGCTGGAGCTTATTCGAGAACTGGTTGCGACGCCGTCTAGCTTCGAGACCCCGATACCGACGAAGCTTTGGATCATCCAAAGATCACACCCTGCTGACACGCCCCCTCACAAGCTGCACGGTAGCTCGCATCAGCCACCTTACCCATTCCAGCTCTTCTACCTCCTCACCATCCTAAAATCGCCGACAGTGCCGGGTGCCCCATCCATCGCCACAGGCGATGGGTGGCATACTGCTGGACTCACGGAGAATCTACTCTCCAGACTGCGTAAACTAGCCTTGCTCTCGCGCTATTTGCGACAATCGCTGTAGACCGTTTCGGGAGGCCTTGAAAACGACATGATTCAAATCGACCTACAACCCGCCCTCGAGGCCCGCATCGCCGACCAGGCGCACGCGCGTGGACTTGCCCTCGAGCAATACATCGTAGAGACACTTGAAGCCTCCGCGCCGTTCATCGCTCCCGATCCACAAGCAGTGGAACAGGCCATCGAGAACATCCGTTTTCTGCGCCAGGAATACGCTGCGCAGCATGACGACGCCATCGAAGAGATGAGCCAGTTCGCCGCACGGCACGGCTTTATCCACGGCGAGGAAGAGATCAGGACCACGGCACACGAAGGTCACAAATACTGATGTCTTTCGTTCTGGACGCCTCCGTCACCATGGGCTGGTGCTTTGCGGATCAGGCCGATGACTATAGCCGAGGCGTACTCCGGAGATTGCAGCGTTCTTCTGCCATTGTGCCCGCGCTGTGGCTGCTTGAGGTCAGAAACGTCCTGCTCACAAATGAGCGGCGCAACCACATCACCCAGGAAGCCTCAAACGAGTTCCTCGCGATACTCGACCGCTTAAACATAAGAATTCACAACGACGAATTCGGCCTGAACACGGCAGACGTGCTGGCGCTTGCCCGCAAACACCGCCTTACAATTTATGACGCAACCTACCTCGACCTCGCCCGCCGCCAAAGTTTCCCGCTCGCAACCCGCGACAAGGCATTATTGATAGCCGCTCCGCTCGCCGATGTGCCGATCTTTTCGCCTTCTGTGCCATAGCCGTTCCGCTGTCCGACCCTAACGCTGCAAAGGACTGTGCAATAACCTGCACCGTCCTTATGAATGGGGCGACCTCTCCGAGCTGCAAGCCTCCCTCCTGCTCAGCCTCTAGACGGTCGCCATCGTCCTCGTGGCTTTTCCTCTGTTTACTGCCCAGCCGGTGCGATGCGTATCAGCCGGCCATCGGCCTCATCCGTAATAGCCCACAGCGCCCCGTCAGATCCTTCCTGAACATCGCGCATGCGCTGGTGCTGATCCAGCAGCAGACGCTCTTCGCCGACCACCTTTGTGCCATCCAGCACGAGTCGGCTGACATGCTCTCCCGCCAGCGCGGCGACGAAGAGGTTGCCTTTCCACTCCGGAATCAGTTTGCCATCGTAGAAGGTCATGCCACTGGGGGCGATCGTGGGATCCCAGTAGTAGAGCGGCTGTTCCATCCCCGGTGCACTTGTTAGCCCGTTCGGAGCTGTACGGCTGGTCTGCATGGAGTTGGCGCGGTCTTCCCTCTGCAGGTGCCCGTCGATCTTCGTCTTGTCATAGTTCGTCCCGTAGGCAATTACCGGCCACCCATAGTTCTTGCCTGCCTCGATCAGGTTGATCTCATCGCCTCCATTGGGGCCGTGCTCGCTTTCCCAAAGCGCGCCGCTCACCGGGTCGATGGCCAATCCTTGAGGGTTGCGATGACCGTAGGTCCAAACCTCAGGCAGCGGATGGTCCTCATCCTCCTGAGCGCGATCAAAAGGATTTCCGGGCGCCGGTTTGCCGTCGGTGGTGATCCGCAGGATCTTGCCCATATCGGAAAAGAGCGATTGAGCCTCGCCGCGGGTCGGATAAAAGAAGCGCTCTCCCAAAGTGACGTAAAGGTAGCCCTCCTTGTCGAAGAGCAATCGGCATCCGTAATGAGCGGTTTGGGGGAGAGACGGCGTTACCCGCAGGATGGTCGTGACGTTCTTGATGTGCTCATCATCGCGACTGAGCTCTGCTTTCGCGATGATGACCCCACTATCCCGGACCTGGCCCGTGTTCCTGTTTCCCCTGGCTTGGCCGCCGTCGTAGGGCTCACTCCTTGGTTCCACGTAAGAGAAGTAGATCAGGCGATCCTGGTCGAACCGCGGCCCAAGCACCACATCCAGCAGGCCTGCATCCGCGCCGTAGTACACCGCCGGCAGGCCGACAACACTCTTTTCAACTCTCCCAGAACGCATGTCGATGACCCGCATCGTACCCACCTTTTCGGTCACGAGGATCTTGCCGTCGGGCAGAAAGGCCATTCCCCACGGCTGGTTCAAGCCGGTCGTCATCACCTTCCCCGCGTAGTGGGTCTTGCTGATCACAGCCACCGCGCGGGTCTGGCCTATGAAGGCCGGTACTTGTCCTACGCCGATCTGCGGCCGCGTCTCGAGCACCTTGCCTGCAACAGGAGGCACGTCGGGCGGAGGCGTTCCCGGCACCGCGATGCCCGCGCCGTTCGTACGCTGGCCGGCGGCCGGGAGCGCTGCAACAAGACCGAAAAGGACTGCTAGACTAATGCACCGCGTACCAAACTGTTCGGTGTGTAACATCTTCGCTGGCTCCGTTATGCCGCCTGGTTGATCTGCCGTCTTTGGATCGCGTGGGTACAGCTCAGAAGATCCGAAACGTGCTGGGCCAGCCAAACTGACGCAAACCGCTCAATCATTCCTAACGGGCTGCGTCGGTGCACACACGGTATTGTCAGTTTGGAGACAAAAAGGCGCAATCCCAGTTGTACGTCTGCCCAAGCCTGTCCCCCATTTACACTTCCGCTAACGAGCACATACGGTTAACAAGGAGGCTTTATGGCAGCAATCATCGGCTTCGGCGGCCTTTTCCTGCGAGCGACTGATCCGAAAGCTTTGTACCAGTGGTACGAGCAGCACCTGGGCTTGGTGAAGTCCGGCGGCGCGTACGGCTTTCCCGCCTCCCAGCACGAGGACCAAGTCGTCTTTTCCTTCTTCAAACAGGACAGCGCGTACTTCCCTCCATCCCAAAAAGCCATGGTCAACCTCCAGGTCGACGATCTGGATGCGGTGCTGGACCGACTCGCCGGCGCAGGGGTCACCGTTGACCCAAAACGCGATAACTACGACTTCGGGAAGTTCGGCTGGATCACCGACCCGGAAGGAAACCGCGTCGAACTCTGGCAGCCCATCGCAACGGAGTAAACGCCGCCACAGGCCTACACTCAACCCATGACCGCTTTCACGAAGAAACTTGCGCGCTCTTCCTGCTTCGTCTTCCTCTCCCTACTCAACCTCGGCCAGATCCGAGCGGCAGATCCCACCCTCGCCGTACAGGTCATCAGCCAAGCCGGTGCGCGGCAGGTCATCGAGGCTGCCGAGCAAGCCGCCGAAAAGCTCCACGCACCGTGCGCCATCGCGGTCGTCGACAGGAGCGGCATCCTCGTCGCGTTTCTCAAGATGGACGGCGTTCGCGATGGCAGCCCCGACCTCGCTATCGGCAAGGCCCGTACCTCCGCCCTTCTGCAACGTCCCAGCGTAGAAACGGAGACCGCGGTCAACGAGGGCCGCCCCGCGTTCATCACCTCTGGCCTTATGACCCTTCGCGGCGGCATGCCGTTGCTCTCCGGCAAAGATGTGGTCGGGGCCGTCGGCGTCGCTAGCTTGAACAAGGATTCAGACGTCGCCATCGCAGAAGCCGCAGCGGCAGCCTTCGCAGGCAAGATCGCCGCCCACTAAGCCCCGCTCGCATCCCGGCTCAGCAGCCCGAGACCACAGGTGCACGCCGCCTTCCACCTTCGTTGTAAAGTCCAACGCCAAAATCTCTGCTTTGAATACTTTGCAAGAACAGGGGGAGGGTACCCTCCCCCTGCGGCGCATCCGCAATCCGGCCCAATCGCCTCGACATCCCCGCATCGGTTGTAGGATGGAAAATACAGCAGCCAACCGATGAGCCATCTCTCCGACCTCCAAGTCTTTCTCCTCCTCAGCGTCCTCAAGATCGCCGTCGTGCTCGTCATCACGCTCACCGCCGTCGCGTACACCGTGCTGCTCGAGCGCAAGGTCCTGGGCCGCATGCAAAACCGATGGGGTCCCTCGCGCACCGGCCCCTTCGGCCTCTTGCAGCCCCTGGCCGACGGCATCAAGCTCTTCCTCAAAGAAGACATGATGCCCACGGCGGTCGAGCGCCCGCTGTTCGTCCTCGCGCCGATGATCGCGCTCGCCTGCGCGCTGATCTCGATCGCGGTCGTGCCCTTCGGCGCGCCCACGTTCTACCGCGGCGTCAACCTCACCCAGATCGCGGATCTCCACGTTGGCCTGCTCGTCATCCTCGGCGTCACCTCTATCGGCGTATACGGCATCGCGCTCTCCGGCTGGGCCTCCAACAACAAATTCTCGCTCTTCGGCTCGCTCCGCGCCACCGCGCAGGTGGTCAGCTATGAGCTTGCGCTCGGCCTATCGCTAGTCGGCGTCGTCCTGCGCGCCGGCTCCCTGCGCCTTCAGGACATCGTCAACTCCCAGTCCGCGCACGGCGCACGGAGCTGGAACATCTTTGGCGGCCTCCAGATCATCGCCTTCTTCATCTACCTCATGGCTGCCTACGCCGAGACCAACCGCACCCCGTTCGATCTCCCCGAGGCTGAGTCCGAGCTCGTCGCCGGCTATCACACCGAGTACAGCTCCATGAAATTCGCTATGTTTTTTATGGCCGAATACGCCAACATGATCACGGTCGCCTGCGTGGCCACGCTGCTCTTCTTCGGCGGCGCCACCTCGCCCTTCGGCCATCTCTTCCACGGCCTCTTCAACGGCCCCGTCCTTTCCACTTTGCTATCCATCTTCTGGTTTGTGGCCAAGATCTTCGCGTTTCTCTTGCTCTACATCTGGGTTCGCGGCTCGCTGCCACGCTTCCGCTACGACCAGCTCATGGGCTTCGGCTGGAAGTTTCTCCTGCCCGTCGCCATGCTCAACATCCTCGCCACCTCGCTGGTGCTCGCCTTTCATTCGTGAGTGAACGAGGTTCCCGCACAAGGCCTGCGTCGGCATCGCCGCAGCCCAGCGAAGATCGAATCACCAGAAAGCTGGGGGACGATCTTGCCCAGCATCAGGCGGAAATCGTCCGTGATGTCATCATCTCGCGTGGGGGTTCGGGCGCGAACGTTCAGGAAACCGGGCCTTGGGCGAACCAATCCCTCCGCGCCGCAGCCATCGGCGCCCTGCAAGGCTCGAAGCAGGCGGAAAAAGCTGTCAAAATCGTGAAGCAGGCTCGGCGACTTGGCGAGCGCTACTGAGGTGCTCATGAATGCGATCGAAAAAGGCCGAATCGGTTCAGTTCTGCGACCCGTACTTTCGCCCTTCCACGAGGTAGACGGCTGCCCCCTGAAGGGTGTCTGGGAAACCTCCATTGACGACGACCTCGAGTCCATTCAGCTTGAGTTCGAGCCGGGCTATCTGAACATCGACGTAGATCGTACGGATGACACCCTGAACATTGGCATCAGCAGAGAACGCCGGCAGGATAGCGAGTGCGCAAGCCATCGCGCACCCTGGAAACAGCAGATTGGCAAGTCCTTCGGCTGGGGTTGGATCGGTGTGAACCAGCAGGGCTTTCTTGACGGGGTCTCGTTGAGCTTCGGGTCCGTGGTGCCTCAGTTCTCGATTACGGCAATCGCCTCGTCTCTGCGATTAACCAGAAGCTTTCAGGTGCACACACGAGAGTCGCGTCATAAGGTACAGAGAACAGACCGATAGATAGATCCCTAATCCTGCCGGAGCCGACCAGCGGTCCGTTACAATCTATAAATCAACACAGCGAGTACATTGAACCAACGCACACCATGGAACTTTTTCTCTTCATCCTCTTCGGTCTGCTCGCGGTCGGCGGCGCGCTCAATCTACTGCTGCAGCGCCATCCCATCAACTCGGCGCTCTCGCTTATCGTCGTCATGATGTCGCTCGCCGTGCTGTACTTCTCTCTCGGTGCCGAGTTCCTCGCCGCAGCCCAGGTGATCGTTTACTCCGGGGCTATCATGGTGCTTTTCGTCTTCGTCATCATGCTGCTCAACGCCGGCGAAGAAGACCGCTCCAAGTCCACCACGCGCATCGCCTCTATCGCCGGCTTCCCCGGCGCCGCGGCCATCCTATGCCTGCTCGTCTTTGTGTTTCTTTCCGAGCGCCACCAGCTCGGCACCACGCACCTCAGCGCCTATCTTTCCGGCGCCGTCAACAACATCACTGCCATCTCCAACACCCTCTTCACCACGCTTCTGCTTCCGTTCGAGGTCACCTCCATCCTGATCCTCGTCGCCATCCTCGGCGCCGTCGTCCTTGCCAGGAAGGAGCTCTAGGATGAAGCTCGTCCTGCTTTGGGTAGCAGCGCTAGCAGGCGTCGTCCTGTGCTGGCCCCGCGCCACGCGCAGCAGCGCCTATCTCCTGCTCGCCGGCACCGCCTTCGGCCTGATGGTGCACTACGACATCGCCACCGTACCGGGAGCGCGCAACACGGCCATCCTGCTATGGTTGGCAGCAGCCATCCTCTTCGCCGACAACGCCAAAGTCGCCCTCCGCAAGAGGGCAGCCTGATGATCTCTACGGCACACCTGCCGCCCACCCGGCCTGTAAGGAGCTCTAACCGATGAACGTCGCATCCTGGGTGGCTATCGTGGTGGCCGTAGCTGTTGCGCTCGGTTTCACACGGAGAAAGCGCTAACGATGGTGCCCATCGCGTACTACCTCATCCTTGCCGCCATCCTCTTCTCGATCGGCATCGCCGCGTTTCTGATCAAGCGCAACATCATCACCATCTTCATGAGCATTGAGCTCATGCTCAACGCTGTCAATCTGACCTTCGTCGCGTTCGCGCACATGTGGCACCAGATCTCCGGCCAGATCTTTGTCTTCTTTGTCATGGTCGTCGCCGCCGCCGAAGCCGCCGTCGGCCTCGCGATCATTATCGCTCTCTTCCGCGCTCGCTCAACCCTCAACGTCGATCAAGTCAACCTAATGAAAAACTAGCCCTTGTTGTCATTCCCGAAGGGAATCTGCGTCACCAGCCCATGCCGCCCACAAGACCTGACCCGAGCCCCAAACCCGCATGAACCCACAGCTCCTCTGGCTCATCCCCGCGCTCCCCTTCGCCGGCTTTGCCCTCAACGGCACGCTCGGCCGGAGGCTCCCGCGCGCCGGCGTCTCCGCCATCGCCCTGCTTTTCACGCTGTTGCCCGCGCTCATCGTCGCCCGCCTCTGGGCCTTTATGCTCTCCGCCGGCGCGCCGCTCAGCTTCACCGTCACCGGCCGCCCCTGGATCGCCGTCTCCGGTTTCAAGGTCAACTTTTCCCTCGCCGTCGACCACCTCACCCTCATCATGCTCGCCGTCGTCACCGGCGTGGGCTTCCTGATCCACATCTACTCGGTCGGCTACATGGCGCACGAGGACGGCTACTGGCGCTTCTTCGCCTACCTCAACCTGTTCATGTTCTTTATGCTAGTCCTCGTCCTTTCGGCCAGCTTTCTGCTCCTGTTCGTCGGCTGGGAGGGCGTCGGTCTCGCCTCCTACTTGCTCATCGGCTTCTATTTTCGCCGCGACTCCGCCGCCAATGCCGGCAAGAAGGCCTTTGTCGTCAATCGCATCGGCGACTTCGGCTTCCTGCTCGCCATGTTTCTACTCATCGCCCACTTCGGCTCGCTCGACTTCGCCCAGGTCTTTGCCCGCGTCAACGCGCTTCCGCCCACCGTCACCGGTGGCTTTCTCACCGCGATCTGCCTTCTGCTCGTGCTCGGGGCCGCCGGCAAATCCGCCCAGATCCCCCTCTACATCTGGCTTCCCGACGCCATGGAAGGCCCCACGCCCGTTTCGGCGCTCATCCACGCGGCTACCATGGTGACGGCAGGCGTCTACCTCGTCGCCCGCTGCCACGCGCTCTTCGACCGCTCGCCCTACGCCCTTGGCGTCGTCGCCCTCATCGGCGCGCTCACCGCGCTCTTTGCTGCCACCATCGGCTGCGTGCAGCACGACATCAAACGCGTCCTCGCCTACTCCACCATCTCGCAGCTCGGCTACATGTTCCTCGGCTGCGGCGTGGCGGCGTACTCCGCCGGCGTCTTCCACCTCATGACCCACGCCTTCTTCAAGGCGTTGCTCTTTCTCGCAGCCGGCTCCGTCATTCACGCCCTCTCGGGCGAGCAGGACATGCGCGTCATGGGCGGCCTGCGTAAACGCATCCCCGTCACCTTCTTGACCATGAGCGCCGGCGTCTTCGCCATCGCCGGCATCCCCCCGTTCGCCGGCTTCTTCTCTAAAGACGAGATCCTCTACCGAGCCTTCACCTTCACCCCGAACCCAGCCCTCGGCAAGCTGGTCTGGGCCGTTGGTCTCGTCACCGCGGGCCTGACCAGCTTCTACATGTTCCGCCTCTGGTTCAAAACTTTCTTCGGAGCCGAGCGCTTCGACGAGCACGCCCTCGCTCCCGGCCAGGAGAACTTGCGTGCCCCATCCATCGCGCCAGCGATAGGTGGGCCTGATGCCGCCCACAGCCGTCACGCCACCATGGCCCAGGAGCCCGAGCACGACAAGGGCCAAGCGCAACACGCTCACGGCGTCCACGAGTCTCCCGCCGTCATGACCATCCCGCTCGCCATCCTCGCCGTGCTTTCCGTCATCGGCGGTTGGATCGGCGTCCCCGCAGCGCTCGGCGGCTCCAACCACTTCGAGCACTTCCTCGACCCCGTATTCCTCGCTTCCACCCGCGCTGAAATCGCGCCGGACCTCGTTTCGCACAGCACCGAGCTGACCCTTGCCGTCGTGTCCACCCTCGTCGCCCTGCTCGGCCTCGCCGTCGCCTGGCTCTGGTACGTCCGCCGCCCAGGCACGGCCACCCGCCTCGCTCGCTCCGCGCGCCCGCTTTACTCCCTCCTCGACCACAAGTACTGGGTCGATGAAGCGTACGGCGTCGGCATCATCATGCCCCTGCTCATGTTCACGCGTGCCATCTTCGGCGGCCTCGTCGAGGGCGCCGTCGTCCAGGGCACCGGAGCCGGCCTTGCCTCCGGCACGCAGGGCCTCGGCTGGCTCACCCGGCGCATGCAATCGGGTAACATCCGCTCCTACGCCGGCTGGCTCGCGCTCGGCGCCGCCGTTCTTATTGCCGTTGTCCTCTTTGGAGTTCCTCTTCACCGATGAGCCGCTTTCAGTTTGTCCTCCCCGCAGCGAATCTGCGTTCGCCCTTTTTGTTGTCATTCCCGAAGGGAATCCGCGTTTGGGAGCGCCCCTAGACCCCAATGGATCTAAACCACATCATTCTCACCTTCCTTCTCCTCACGCCGCTCGTTGGCGCGCTGGTCCTCGCCCTCCTCCCTGAGCGCGAAGGCAGCAAAACCCACCACATCGCGGCACTCGTCGTCACGCTCCTCACCTTCGTGATGACCCTGCACCTCCCCGCCCACTTCCTCTACGGCACGCCCGGCTTCCAGTTCGAGCAGAACGCCTCCTGGATCCGCAACCCCGCCATCCGCTACCACCTCGGCGTCGACGGCCTCTCCCTCTGGCTCGTCGTCCTCACCGGCTTCCTCGCCCCCATCGGCGTCCTTGTCAGCTGGAACGTCATCAACAGCCGCGCCAAGCTCTTCTTCACCCTCTTTCTGCTGCAACAGGTCGCTATGATCGGCATCTTCACCGCCCTCGACCTGTTCCTCTACTACGGCTTTTGGGAGCTCTCCCTCGTCCCCCTCACCATCCTGATTGCCACCTTCGGCCGCACCGAAAACCGCCGCCGCGCCGCGCTCAAGTTCTTCCTCTACGCGTTTATCCCCTCGGCCATCCTCCTCGTCGCCTTCATCTGGCTCTACGTTAAGACCGGCACCTTCGACTTCCCGGTCCTCCAGACACTCGCCATCACGCACCACATCTCCGCGAACCAGAACGCCCTGTGGCTCTGCTCCCTCGCCTTCCTCGTCGCCTTCGGCGTCAAGGCCCCCATTTTCCCCCTGCACGGCTGGCTCACGGACGCCGTCCAGGAGGCCCCCACCGCCGTCGTCATGGTCCTCGCCGGCAAGCTCGGCCTCTACTCCATCCTCCGCTTCTCGCTCGGCATCTTCCCCGAGCAGTCCCGTCACATCGCCCCGCTTATGATCGCGCTCGGGGCCATTGGCATCGTCTACGGCGCGCTGCTCGCCCTGGTCCAGAACGACCTCAAGAAGCTCGGCGCCTTTTCGCTGCTGTCGCACGTCAGCTTCATCGTCCTTGGCATCTACAGCTTCTCCGTCGCCGGGCTTGACGGCAGCGTCTTCCAGATCCTCAACGAGTCTCTCATCGGCGCCGCGCTGTTCGCCCTGATGGGCATCCTTTACGAGCGCTACGGCACCTATGACATGCGCGACTACGGCGGCCTCGCCCAAAAACACGCCTGGATGGTGACCATGTTCGTCATCACCGCGCTCGCCGCCGTCGGCCTGCCCATGCTCAACGGCTTCGTCTCGGAGTTCCTCATCCTTTCCGGTGCCTTCACCTCAGCGGTCCGTCACCACATCCTCTGGTCCACGGTCGCCACCACCGGCGTCATCGCCTCCGCCGCCTACGCGCTCAGCATGATACAGCGCGTCTTCTACGGCGACCTCGGCCTCCGCTCCGAGGAGGTCCCCGGCTACGACCTCAACCTCCGCGAACACCTCACGCTCTGGCCCTTCATGGCGCTCTTCCTCCTTATGGGTCTCTTCTCGCCCTTCTGGATGCGCTCCATCGACAGCTACGGCACCCTGACCGCGAACCGCCCCGACCGCTTCGAGGACGTCCCCATCCACCGCATCCAGACCGAGACCTACGTGCCCGTCGCAAGCGGCCAGCCCGCGGTCGGTAACTTCATCATCCAGGCGCAACACCCGGGAGCGTTCGTCGACCCGACCCTCGCCGCCGCCGCCCAGGGCAAACCCGCACCGGATCCCAAAAAGCTAAACTCGGGGGCCCGCTACTGATACGTCCCAGAGCTTTTGCCTTCTTGTTGTCATTCCCGAAGGGAATCTGCGTTTTGTCGTCGCGGCACTACAATCACGAGTATCAGCCTCATGCCCAATAGCCTCTTCGCGCTCCTCCCCGAACTCCTCCTCACCGTCACTGGCGTGCTCATCATGTTAGCCGAGCCCGTGCTCCCCGCCAACGCGTCCCGCAAACCCCTGGGCTGGCTCGCCATCCTCGGCACCCTCGCCGCCGGTGCCGCCGCCCTCTACCAGCACGCCTTCCTCAATCACAACGGCGGTGCGCCCGTCGCGGCCTTCTACAACACCGTCTCCATCGACCAGTTCAGCGTCTTCTTTCACCTCCTCATCGCCGCCATCGTCCTCGCCGTCCTCCTCGCGTCGCTGGACTACTTCGAGGGCCCCACAACCCACGCCGGCGAATACTTCGCCCTGGTCCTCTTCGGCGCCACGGGCATGATGTTCATGACCTGCTCCGTCGAATTACTGATGGTCTTCATCGGCCTCGAAATCAGCTCCATCTCCACCTACATCCTCGCCGGCTTCCGCAAAGGCCAGGCCACTGCCTCCGAGAGCTCCATCAAGTACTTCCTGCTCGGCAGCTTCGCCACTGCGTTCTTCCTCTACGGCATCGCCCTCTGCTTCGGCGCTACCGGCTCCACGCAGATCACCGCTATCGCGGCCGGCATGGCCCACCCCGCCACGCCGCGCATGGGCCTCCTCGCCATCGCGATGGTGCTGATCGGCCTCGGCTTCAAAGTCTCCGCCGCCCCGTTCCACGTCTGGACCCCCGACGTCTACCAGGGCGCGCCCGCGCCCGTCGTCGCGCTCATGTCTACCGCGCCCAAGGCCGCCGTCTTCGCCGTCCTGCTCCGCTTCCTCTTCAACGCCACCCCCACGCTTCACCGCGAGTGGGTCCCGCTCATCTACATCCTCGCCGTCGCCAGCATGTGCATCGGCAACCTCGGCGCCCTGCTGCAGCGCGACGTGAAACGCCTACTCGCCTACTCCTCCATCGCCCACGCCGGCTATCTGCTCGCCGCCTTCACCGCTACCGAGCCCACCGCCGTCGCCGGCGCCTGCTTTTACACCGCCGCCTACGCCGCCATGAACGTCGGCGCCTTCCTCGTCCTCACCGAGCTCTCCGGTTACGCCGAGGGCGCCCGCTCCATCGACGACTTCACCGGCATCGCCCAGCGCAAACCCGTCCTCGCCGGCCTGCTCGCCTTCTTCCTGCTATCGCTGATCGGCATCCCCTTCACCGGCGGTTTCTTCGGCAAGTTCTACGCTTTCAGCGCCGCCATCTCCAACGGCTACATCTGGCTGGCGCTCATCGGCCTGCTCAACTCCGGCGTCGCCTGCTTCTACTACCTCCGCCTGCTCGCCGCGCTCTACGCCCGCCCCCTCAATGACTCGCTAGGCTCCACGCCCATCCGCAAGCTCACCCTCCCCGCAGGCCTCGCGCTTGCGGGCACGGCCCTGGCCACGCTGGCCCTCGGCATCGTCCCAGGCCACCTGCTCAACCTCGTCCAGCGCGCCAGCCCCAAAGAACTACCCGCCTACACCGAGGTCCCCACGTCCTCCACCCTTCCGGCTCTGCCGCCCACCGCTGCAAGGAGTGCCGGGCAGCAGTAGCCGTCACTCAAACATCAGCATCGCCTCACGCAGACCCGCGATTCGACCGATACCCGGTACCATCAAGCGTTGAAGCCGTTCATCAACGGTCACGAAAACATCCGCGCTTCCGGTCGCCGCGAGGGCCAAGTGGATCGCATCCGGGGCTTTGACTCGGAACCGGCCGCGAATGTCCGCGAACGCAACCGCCGTACGCTGGGTGAATGGCACAAGTTCGACCTCCCTCGACCGGATCGCCCAACGATAGGACTGCACAAGGGCAGAGTCTCCATCCCGGCGCGGAGCCACAAGCACTTCAGCCAACACAAAGTTGCTCGCCAGCAGTCCATGACGACCTCTGCGAAGTGCGGTCAACAGGGCTTGAGCGTGCGCGCCGAACCGTTCATTGCCTTCCAGCGCGTAAATCCAAACCATAGAGTCCAGGTAGACGCGACTCACTCCCCTTCATCCTCACCCCAGGAAGCCCGTTCCGCACGCATGAACGCCTCTCCCCCGCCGTACTTGGCATACAAGTCCTTCGCACTTCCGAATAAGCTGAACAGCAAATCCCACCCCTCCTCGGCAGATAGAGGAGGCTCCCGGTCGATCTCATCTTCATAAGGAAGAAACGGTTGCGGCGTATTCGGTTGCGAGGCCATGATCCTCTCCTGAACTAAGCTAAGCCTAGCAAACTGCATATCACGCCAACAGAAAGGCCCCCGCCGCAGCGGAGGCCTTTGTACGTGAGAACGGAGGAGCGTTGTGAACAAACTACGCCTGAACCTTCAGGAAGATGATCACAAAGGTAAACAGCGCCAGCGACTCGATGAACGCCAGGCCGAGAATGAGGAAGATAAAGATACCAGGCCGTGCACCGGGGTTCCTCGCCAGCGCCTCGGCCGACGACGCCGTCGCCCGACCCTGCGCCAAACCGCACAGACCCGCAGCCAAGGCCATGCTCAGACCGGCAGCAAGCGGAACCCACTGCCCTGCAGGGCTGCCGCCATTCACGCCGCCCGCGGCTCCCTGCGCAAAGGCCGGCGCCGAGATCAGCAGCGCAGCCAGGATCGAAAACACATACTTCAACGTTCGCATAGGTGAAACTCCTGCCCCCGTAATCTCGCCGCCAGTGGGTGGTTGAGGCTCACCGTGCTGGCCCCCTCACGCTGGAGCGGCGGTAGTACCCACCGCAGGGAGGGAGCACCCCCCCACGGGCATCTCAAATTGTCATCCCCGAAGGGAATCCGCGTCTTGCCTTAGTGCTCGTGCGAAACCGCCAACCCGAGATAAATCGCCGCCAGCAACATAAACACATACGCCTGGATCACGGCGACCCCAAGATGCAGCGCCAAGAACACCAGCGGAATCCCGATCGGAATCAGCGAAAAGAAGGCCAACGTCAACAAATCGCCCGCAAACATATTCGCGTACAACCGCACCGTTAGCGACAGCACACGCGCCAGATGCGAGATGATCTCGATCGGAAACAAGAGCGGCGAAATCCACCACACCGGTCCCAGGAACTGCTTTATGTATGCTCCGCCGTTCACCCGAATGCCGTGGTAGTGGTAGTACACAAACGTCACCAGCGCAAATCCCAAGGGCACACTGACGTTGGCCGTAGGCGACGCCAACCCCGGAATCAAACCAGCAAGATTCGCCAGCAAGATAAACAGAAACAGTGCCGTCAGATACCCGGTAAACCGCTCAAACCCATGCCCAATGATCTGCTCGCCCTGGTCAGACACAAACTCATGCGTCATCTCGGCCAGGTGCTGGACCCCGCCCGGCGTCTCCACGCTCAGCCGAGACCGCACCAGCGCGAAGTATGCTAACAGCACCAAAAACACCAGCAGCTCCATCGCAAACGCATTCGTGATGGGCGCCTCCGGATACGCGGGCGCAAGATGGAGCGCGCTCAACATCCCGTCCACCGGGCGCGCGAAGAGGTGATTCAGAAATTTTGTAAACAACAACTGTGTCGGCATCGCTCGGTTCAACAACCCACAAACTCCGGCCGGAGCCGGCTACACCGTCCACGCCCTCACCAGTCGCAGGCCCTCGATCGTGAGCGAAACCACACCCAGACCCAGCCCGACCGCGATCGCCACAACGGATCCGTGCAGTAGCTTCAGGCTACCATAGAGCACCCCGAGCACCAGCACCAGCCGCACAAAGAACCCAAACACCACCAGCGCCATCGGCCGCATCTCGCCGCCGGCATCCATCCGCTTCATCACCGCCGTCAGCAGCCGCAGCCACTCCCACAACCCCGACCCCGAGATCGCCGCGCCCACCACCAGCAACGCCCCGCTCCGCCATCCCAGCCTCCACCACAGCAGCGGCAACGCCACCACCGTCAGTCCCAGCAGCAGCCGCAACGCCCGCAAGATCGTCGCCCGAAAGTCGGCGTCCGTAAACTCCGAAAGCTCCATCACCAGCCAGTCTATCTGGCGCGCTCCGCAGGAGCGGCTGCGCCGTTGGCGGCTCTGCCGTTGGCGCTCCGCGTTAGCGACTCCGTCGTCGGCCCAGCCAACACCCCGCCAACGCAAAGCGCCAACCTCAGCCAACGCAAAGCGCCAACCGCAGCCAACGCGCAGCGCCCTACTCGTCTCGCTTCAGATACCGGCTCGCCATCGTAAACATCTGCACAAACCCACCCACCGCCCCCAGCACAATCCCCACAATGCCGATCCAGTGCGTGTGGAAGTGCTTGTCCAGCCACGCGCCCACCAGCCACCCAATCACGCACCCCGCCGGCAACGCAATCGCCAACTGCAAAAACGACTCCGCCTTCACCAGCTGGCCCAGCCCGCTGTCCCTGTTCCCCGGCTTTTCTATGTCCGCCATCGCCCAAACACTACCACGACTCCCACGGCCCTCTAAATCAGGTCAGCGGCTCAGCCCATGCCTATGCACGCATGGAGGGGCACGGCTTCAGCCGTGCCGTAAGACCGCCTCCGGCAAACTGGGCTTTAGCCCCTGTGGTAAGTCTGACCCCGCCATTGGGCCAACAAGCCTCCGCTCATGCCCTCGCTATACTGAGGTGTCGCGACCGCTGCAGCCCTCACGCAGAGCCCCAGTCCCATTCCACCACAAGCGAGAGCCGCCCCTTGCCCCAGTTTGAATCCCCCTTCGAGCAAAACCTCTTCCACCAACGCCTGGAGAAGCTCGAACAAATCCGCGCCCTCGCCCTCCGCCTCGACCCCACCCTCACCTCCGCCGAGGCCCTCTACCCCAACCGCTTCCC
>CAXTLD010000077.1:0-16335 GCA_964245045.1 uncultured Acidobacteriaceae bacterium
CGAGTCCGTTTTCGCGCACTCCACCCTCGAAGACCTCGCCCACCCCGACACGCACCGCCCTCCTGACGACCTCGCCCCGCCCGTCACCCCGGGTGCGCCATCTTCGCCGACCGTCTCACCGTCGGCTAAGGTGGGCTTGCAAGTTCGGGTCCACAAAGCACGTCTTCAGGACGCCCGCGACATCTTCGACCTCGTCAATTCCCTCTCCGGCGATGGAACCCTTCTGCGCCGCAGCTACGCCGAGCTCTGCGAGAACATCCGTGACTTCACCGTCGCCGAACGCTTCCCAACTGCCGCCGAGCTCGCCGCCGACCCCCATGCCGAGCCGGAGTTCCTCGGCTGCGGCGCGCTCCACCTTTACGGCCCGCACCTGGCTGAAGTTCGCTCCATCGTCCTTCACGCGCACGCCCGCGGCCAGGGCGCCGGCGCCGCCATCTTGCGAGCTCTTCTGGCCGAGTCGCACGACCACGGCGTGGCCACCACCTGCCTCTTTACACGCCTGCCGGCCTTCTTCGAGCACTTCGGCTTCCGCGTTGCCGAACGCAATGCCATGCCCGACAAGATTTACAAGGATTGCCAGGCCTGCCCACGCCTCTACGCGTGCGACGAGGTCGCCATGGTGAAAGGTCCGCTTCCCAACATGGCCGTCCTTGGTCCCATCCAGGTGAAACAACCCAAGCTCGTCCAGGTCCAACTTACGCCGACCGGCACCAGCCGCTGACCCCTCACTCCAGCCATCGCCGTAGCCAATCCAGCAGAGCAAGGGCCGACCTGCGCAGCCAATGGCCCGGTCGGATTCGTGTTCCTCGCGTTACCCAGCCTCGCACTTCTTCCCGCCAGCCTGTCTTTCCCTGAACTACCGCCGCCCAGGCTGGGTCGGCGTAACGGCGCCGCCCCTGCGTGTTGCGATTTCCCGGTTTGCCTCCTGGCAGCTCCCTTGCCCTGCGTTCCGGCACACCCATGGGCATGCTTCTCCGCGCGGCCTGCAACTGCGATGCCAGCAGCGCGGCTTCGCTGTCCGTCGATCGGCTCGGCACCACCATACTTGGCCGCTCCTCCAACAGCAGCCTGCCGGTACTTCGAGATGAGGCCGTAGCAACGGCCAAACCAAGCTGCGTCTCCGGCCCTCCGCTCCGATTGCTCAATCTCTCTACCGAGAGAGACATGGAGCTCACCTTGCCCGTCCCTAGAGTCGTCGGGAGTTGTTCAGGCCACGTGCCTGCCCGGAGTTCACCCGCGTATTGTGTCACTTGCACCGCTGCACCCTGAGCAGGCACCCTCGCTCCTGCCGCAGAGGAAGGAACCGCGCCCAGCGCGGCATCCAGTTCCCGCAACAACGGGAGCATCGGATCCGCCCCCGGGTCGGCAAAGGGAAACATCTCGGCGACGCCAATCAGTGCCGCCCGTATGCTGCGCATGTCCTCCGCCGAGATGACCGCGCCCAAGCCCGACACGCTACTCCCAAACGTGTCCCCACCAAAGGGCAACGAGGTCACTGGCTCCGCAGACGCTTTGCTACGGATCGGCCCAGATTGGGGCGTTGGTCCGCCTGTCGCCTGCGCATACCCTGTCTCGTCGAGGGAGACTGGCAAGACTTTCATCAGACTCCCTCCTTCATCTTCGCGCGCCGCACCTTGTTTGCAGTCGCCCAGTATCCCAGCTACTAGGAGAGTCCGTAACGGCGATTCCGGGAAGTCCACAAAGGTCGTACAGCGCCCAGCTTTCCGGGTTGAGTGTCCCGTTTCCGCACAACCCCGCTCGCTACACTCGTCACATGCGCCGGGCCGCGTTGATCGTCAATCCGCAAGCAGGCCGGGCAAGCTCCTTTGATGCTGTCCTGCCTGCCTTGTCGCGGGTGCTACGTTCGCACGGTTTCAGCGTTCAGGTACGAGAAACCACAGCGGAACCTGCGTCGGCTCGGTCCATCGCGCTGCAGGAAGCATGCAGCGCGGACATCGTGTTCGCCTGTGGCGGCGACGGAACGGTTCACGGTGTGTTGCAAGGGCTCGCGGGCACGGCGTCAATCTTAGGCGTACTTCCTTTCGGAACGGCAAACGCGTTAGCGCGCAATCTCGGTCTTCCAGTAGACCCAGCATTGGCCCTGCAGAAGCTCCTTACATACACACCTAGGCAGATCCCGCTTGGATGTGCTGACACCTCAACCGAGAAACGCTGGTTCACGGTGATGGCTGGAGCGGGGCCGGACGGATGCCTTGTACGGGAGATGAAGCTTGCGGCAAAGGCGCGCACAGCAAGGCGGGCTTACTACACCGAAGCTGCTCGCTTGTTTCTGTCTCGCCGCTTTCCAAGGTTTCGGGTCGAGTACAAGCTTGTCGGCTCTTCCGTATGGACGACTCGATCCGCCGTCGCCCTGATGGCCTCGCGCATCCCGGACTTAGGTGGCCCGTTCCGAGGTCTAACCAAAGCTTCACGCCTGCATCACCCGCACCTGCTCATTCAACTACTCGCAGGGCCTGCACACCTATCCTTCCCTGCCTGGCTTGCGCTAAGCAGGGCTAACCTGGAAAAGGCGAACCCATGGCTTTCGACGCAGGAAGTGGACGAAGTACGATGCTCTGCCCTGCACGGGTCTCGAGATGTCCATGCACAGGTGGACGCAGAGGCAGCCGGACCGCTGCCGCTGGCACTACGCGTCATACCTTCTTCACTTCGCCTGCTCATGCCGTAATGGAAATTCGTTTAAGTCCAGTTCAACCCCCAATCGGCACTAGTCGCAAATCTCAAGTAGAATCTCGGTTGTATTTCAGCTAGCCTGTGACAGCCTCAGTTCGGGTCCAATGGAAGCTGGTCGGGGTAGAGTAACTTAACACTGGACAAGCACGAAGGAGAGTACACCAGAAGTGGACACGATCTCGAAAATCCAAAGTAGCGCTCCATCAATGCCAGTATCTCCTGTTCAGGAGCACCATATCGATTCCTACTTGAGGAGGAATTTGCTTGCAATCCGTCTTTCCTTACTTACTTTCTCAATGCCGCCCACGAGAACTTCAAAAGTAATGATAAGCAACCTGCAGATCTCTTCTCTTTCCGGCTCGGCGGTCGATGTGATGCCATTCGATCAGTCTCAACCGAGAAGGGTGAAAGTGACGTACTCGTCATCTACGAATCGGAGCAAGCTGGCCGCGTTGCAATCCTGATAGAGAACAAGATTCGGGCTGGCTTTCAACAAGACCAAAGCGCGCGTTACCACGATCGCGGTGAAGCAGGAAGAGACAAACACTGGGATAACTTTTGGACCTGCTTGACTGCACCTGACGGGTACGCTACGGATAATTGCGGCTTCCATACACGGGTCTCAATTGCAAAGCTGGCAGAGTTTTCAGCGTAGAAGACGCAAGAAGTAAGTTCAAGGCTGGCGTACTTAGACAGGTAATGCTCAAATCCGAACAAACCGGACTGCAGAACAAAGATGAAGCAATGACCCAGTTTCGTCGCTACTATGCAGACGAAGCCGAGGCGTTCTTTACTCCCGGAGAAGTCGATTGGCCGAAAGCTCGTGGTGCATGGTGGGGAGATACTTTCTTCAACTTCAAAGGTAAAAATCTCCCCAAAGCAAGCGAAATTGTCCACAAGGCAGATCTGGGTTTTGTCGATCTTGCTTTCCGGAGTACAGAAGCCGCGGTCCTCAAGGAACTTTTCTATAAGTGTAGGGACAACGATGGCATTACTGTTGTTCAGACCGGAAAGAGTGCGTCATTTCGATTTCAGGTTGATGGCATCAGCAACTTCTCGAATCCCGAAGCTGTCCGCCCCACAATCCTAGTTTCGCTCGGGCGCGTACGTGAGCTGCTTTCTTTTTACGCGAAAAACAAAGAGCTGCTCTCGATTTCGCAACCGATCAAGCACATGTAGGGCGCAAATCAGCGCTGGCTGGTCGAGGACGCGACTCTTCCCACGCGACTCTGGGGGAATTGTCGTGCGAACTCACCAGGCGAACAAAACCCCATCCCGCTCCGCCATCCGAACCTCCCGTCCGAACAACCCGGTTAACTTTTCTGCCGTAAGCAACTCCGCGCCATCTGCCACAATCCGCCCTTCCCGCATCATCAGCACCCGCCGCATCTCTGGGAGCACATCGCTCACATGGTGCGTGATCATCACGATGCCCACCCCAGCCCGCGCCAACTCACGCAATGTTTCTCGCAGATCGTGCTGCGCCGCCAGATCGAGCGCGTTCGACGGCTCGTCCAGCAACAATAGCTCCCCCGACCCCGCCAGCGCACGCCCAATCATCACGCGCCGCTGCTGCCCCGCGCTCATCTCACCCACCAGTATGTCGCGCAAAGCCTCTGCGCCCACCTGCCCCAAGATTTCCGAAGTTCGCTCCCGCATCGCCGCCGTCACCTGCAGATTCGGCCAAAGCTTCGAGCTCGAAAAGAACCCCGTCAATACCGCCTCATACCCCGTCACACCTCGCATCGCCTCGCCCGGCAGCTCCGCCCCGACCACCCCCATCTTCCGCCGCAACTCCGTCACATCCCAGCGCGCCCGCCCAAACAGACTAATTCGCGTCTCCGGTCGCGCAACCGGGTACAACTCGCACGTCAAGGTCTTCAACAACGTAGACTTGCCACACCCGTTCGGCCCAAGGATCACCAGGTGCTCGCCCGCCCCCACGCGCAGGTTCACGTCATGGAGCACGAGCCGGTCACCGCGCGCCACACTCACGTGCTCTAGGGCGATTACCATCTCGCTCAGGCCATCCTTCACTGCCCCTTCCGCACTCGCCAAAACACCCCGAGGATGCGCGTCCCCGCCACAAACGACGCCTTCAAGTCCCCGGAAACCTTTGACACCCCCGCAATCCGCCGCCGGTACCGCACCGGTACCTCCTGGATGCGCAGCCCCATCCGCACCGCCCTGATCTGCATTTCCAGGTTCCAGCCAAATGTCATCTCGCGCATCCCCATGGCGTCCAAACACTCCCGCCGGATTGCCCGTAACGCGCACATATCCGTGTACCGGAAGCCATACAGCAATCGCACCAGTGCGCCGATCAGATGTGCCGCAAAGACCTGGCTGCCCAACATCGAACCCGGCTCCCGCACGCCACGTATGCGCGACCCGATCACAAAATCCGCCTCGCCCCGCAGCACCGGCCCGGCAAGCCGCTCAAAATCCGCCATATCGTCCGCGCCATCGCCATCCATAAAGACCAGCACCTGGCTGGTCGGCAAAGCCGCGGCAGACCCCGCGCTCATCGCCGCCCCATACCCCCGTGGCGAGCGCACCACCCGCGCGCCTGCCGCCGCCGCCACCTCACCCGTACCGTCCGTGCTGCCGTTATCCACCACAAGGCACTCGTCGATGCTGCCCCACGGCATCGACCGCACCACCGTCCCAATCGCTCCAGCCTCGTTCAACGCTGGAATCACCACCGAAACACCTGCCGACATACAGCTCAGTGTAGCGGCTGCAACCCGTCCTGGCGGCCCCATCTACGTCAATACTTCCAGCTCATATCCGCCCCCACCGGCGAGATTCCCGCGATCCGCTTCATGATCTGCGGCAGATACATGGTCGCGCTCTGCACCGGCGGAACACAACAGCATCGCCGCAAACGCGGTTATAGCCAACCCACATCATCGCATCTGCGCAGGGTAGGGTCTTCTTTTTGCGAACTCTTGCGCGTCAGCACATCACCCTTGTACATCTCACACCGCCTCCCTCCCGCGGGTGTCACACGCTATGCTGCGACAAGCTGCTTCTCCGCACGCAACCGCGAAATCCACCATGGCGGTACCGGCCATCGCCGGAGCACCCATTGCATGCCAAAGCTGGCCGCCACGGCCAGATACAGACACTCGTTCATCAAGAACATTTTGGGCCCCGGCTCGGCCAGGGCCGTTGTCAGCCCGAACCAAAGCCCCAGTACATACGTGTACATCGGCAGGCTCGGAGCCAGCACCATGAACGGTACCAGCCACAGGACGTACCAGGGGTAGTGCGGTGAAAACAGCAGCATCATCGCAAACGCCAACGCGCCCGCTCCGCGCACAAAGGCCGGTGTGGCCCACACTCCCGGTTCGTCCTCTCCGCGCAAAGCCTGATCCTTTGCGACGACGGAGGTTTCAAGCGTCGCGCGCCGCCAGCACCACCACGCAATCGCGCCCATCACCAACGCGCATAGCCCGTAGTACACCGCGTTCGGCAGCCATCCCATCCCGAGACGTGTTCGCGCATACTCCAGTAGAAAGTACCGCGTCCCACTCTCCATCCCTTCTTCTTTCTGATATCCGCCAAGAAAACCGAACACCAGCCAGCCCACCCGCGCATACAGCCCATAGCCGACGGCCACGACCGCCGCTACCGCAACCGGCATGCGCCAATCGCGCCGCTGCCACAGCGCGGGCAGCAGAACCACGGGATAAAACTTGGTCATCACCGCGCAGCCCAGAAACAGCCCACAGAGCCACGGCTGCTCGCGCCATCGAAACAGCAGCGCCAGCGCCACAAAACCGATCACCACTGCATCCACATGCCCCGCATCGCCGATCTCCCACACCAGCAGTGGACACCATACCAACAGGAGCACCTCAGCCGCGGGCCGGCGCCATGCTCGCAGCAGCCTGACCAGCGCCCACCCGGCCAGCGCCTCAAACGCCAGCATGACAAGTTTCATCGCCTCCACGGACGGTTGAAACCACGCCGCCAACCAGTAAATGATCTGTGCCACAGGCGGGTAGATGGTTCGGGCGTAGTCCCGCCGGTTGATGTTATCGAAGACCTCCTGATTCGACGCTCGCAGCCACGTCAGTACCGGATTGCCCGGAACATACCGATACGGACTCAGCCCATGGTGCTGCACCATCCCGTCCCACACATACCGGTAGATATCCGACGACAAGAACGGGTCCAACAGATACGTCATCGCATGCATCGCGACTGCAAGCCACACAACAATCCAGATCGTCGCACCGTTGACAGGCTGCGTTCTCACAACCACGACGGCACCCAGATACACCAGCGCAGAAAGCAGTGCCACATCTTCAAAGCCGATCCAGAAGTGCCCACTCTCAAACCCAAACTGTCGTGCAAGCCAAACCAACGCCAGCCCCAACACGCAAAGCGCAATGTTGGTCAGCCAGGGCGCGCCGTCCCGGAATCGTTCCACGAATTGTCCCAACCTCAACATCACAAGCGAATCCTGGGTTCGGCACAGTGACGACATGCACCAAACGTCTGCTCACAAAAGCCAAGGCACGGCTACAGCCGCACCGAAAGCGTTCCCTTGACTGCGCGGCTCCGGCAGCTCGTCATGACGCCAACCTTGCCCTGGTGTCTGGGCGAGGTCTCAAAGCCTCAATTACCACCCGATACTTCAGCTGGCTTGCCGAATCGCGGGCCGGCTAACGCTCCTCTGCGCGCTTGCAGGAACTCCCGCGTGTGCCGCGCGTTCCATCCATCCACCTGCACGAACCCAGGCCGCCGCCTTTCCAACAGCTCATCCTCCAGCAACGTCAAGGTCGCCGCATCATCGACGTCATACCAGGTCGGCAGCTCCACCAAATCCAGCCCCACCCCACGTACCTGCCGCACCGTCTCTGCATACACGCTCGGCGTACTCCAGGTGATGTGCTCGAACGGCTCTCGGTGGGCAGCCTTTAGCCCAATCAGGTAGTAGCCGCCATCCATCGACCCGCCCAGCACGACGCGATCCCCCGGCCTTTGCAGAGCCGACACCGCCTCCCGCAGAGCACTGCCCGGCAGCGTGGGCGAGTCCGAATCGATCAAGCATACCGCCCCAAAGCCGCACGCCAGCAAATCCTGCGTCGCCAGCCACAACCGTTCGCCAAACCCGTCGCCGCGCTGTGCCACCAAACAGAAGCTCTTCGGCAGCAAGCCCTCGAACGCTACCTCATCGCCGATCGGTGTATAGCAGACCAAGCCGGCCGCTCCACCCTCAGCCGCAACCCCAGCGATGTTTTCCGTTGTATCGCACAGAAAACATACATTCAGTGCCGCGGCCTCTGCCGCCGTCAAAGGTGGCTGCAACCGCGTCTTCACCTTGCCTGGCCGGGGCGCCTTTGCCATGACCGCCAACGCACACATCTGCTTGCGCGCATCTTCAGGGGAGCTCGGATCGAGCACCGGATACATAGATCGGCTCAAAAACAGCTCCTGGTTTTCGCTTGTCTCGCGTTACCTCCTCATCATAACGTCCGCTCTTCTCCGGCCTTTGCTTTCCACCAACACAGATCACTCAGGCGTGGGCTTAGCCCCACGAACGTCCAACATCGGCGGTGCCCGAAAACACACATCGGCCGTCCTGTCGAGCACGTATGCCAGTGCAAGGCAAACCGCCAAACCGGAAAGCAACATCACTGCCAATACCATGTCGTCACCTCCTGTACGTAGCTTCCTGCTAAATGCCCAAATAGGCCAGGTCACGTCAGTGCGAAAACAGGTAACCGTCGTACCGTAAAGTCCGGTTTTCGACCCAAAGTGGGACACTCACTCCCCCTCGAACCCGCGGTTCCAGTGCGCCACCACCCGCGTTTCCCGCTCAAAGCCCAACACGCTCACCGCCCCCGTCCCCAGCGCAAACAGCTGCCCGCCCGTAGCCGGCAGCCCAATCCATCGCGCCGCCAGGATCCGCAAGATGTGTGCGTGGGCAAACAGCGCCACCCTGCCGCCATCACCCGCGGCCGCCAGTGCGCGGGCAATCACCCCGTCGGCCCGCTCGCCGACCTGCTGCACCGACTCCCCGCCCACGATCGGTCGCGTCCACACGCTCCAGTCCGGATCGCCGTACTTGGCCCGCATCTCGGCCGTGGTCTTGCCCTCGCTTTCCCCGTAGTTCCACTCCTGCAGGCCATCCTCCACTTGCATCACGTCCCCAAACCCAGCCAGCCGCGCCGTCTCCTGCGCCCGCTGCCGGGGACTGACCAACACCGCCGCGAACTCACGCTTTCCGAGGTAGTCCTTCAACTCCAAGGCCCGCTGCCGACCATGCTCCGTCAGCGGAATGTCCGTCCGGCTTGTATGCGCCCCACTCAGACTCCACTCCGTCTCCCCATGCCGCACTAACCATAACTCACTTTTCACCGCACGCCTCCACCCGCCTTCATCCTACGTGCACTCCCCGCTAACGCCGAACGCCTCCTCAAACTCACCGAACGGATACACCCGGTGCACCGAGCGAGCTTCACTTTTCCTTCGCCCACCTGCG
This sequence comes from uncultured Acidobacteriaceae bacterium, assembly GCA_964245045.1. GTDB lineage: Bacteria > Acidobacteriota > Terriglobia > Terriglobales > Acidobacteriaceae > Granulicella. The sequence goes on from CAXTLD010000077.1 coordinate 9,194, forward strand.
CTATCCTGCCAAGATGGACTTCCAGCTTCACACCGATTACACCCCTCAGGGAGACCAACCCACCGCCATAGCCCAGTTGGTCGACGGCATCACCTCCGGCGAAAAGGACCAAGTTTTGCTTGGTGTCACCGGCTCCGGCAAGACGTTCACTATGGCCAAGGTCATCGCCGAGCTTAACCGCCCCGCGCTCATCCTCGCCCATAATAAGACCCTCGCCGCCCAGCTCTTTCACGAGTTCAAACAATTCTTTCCCAACAACGCCGTCGAATACTTCGTCAGCTACTACGACTACTATCAACCCGAAGCCTATATCCCCTCCGGCGACCTATACATTGAGAAGGAGTCCACCATCAATGACGAGCTGGACAAGTTACGCCTGAGCGCCACGCGGAGCCTATTCGAGCGCCGCGATGCCATCATCGTCAGCTCCGTCAGCTGTATCTACGGCCTAGGCTCGCCGGAGGCTTACTACGGCATGTTACTGCTGCTGGAAAAGGGCCAGCACATTAAGCGTCAGGACATCACTCGCCGTCTTGTAGAAATCCTCTACGAGCGCAACGACGTCGACTTTCGCCGCGGTACCTTCCGAGTTAGGGGTGATATCATCGAGGTCTACCCCACCTACGACGAGAACGCCTTCCGCATCGAGCTTTTCGGAGACGAGATCGAATCGCTCTCCCAAATCGACCCCCTCTTCGGCACCGTCAAGCAGAAGTACGCTCGCCTACCCATCTATCCTAAGAGCCACTACGTCGTCCCACCCGACCGTAAGAACCAGGCCGTTTCCAACATCCTCGCCGAGCTAGCCGACTGGGAAGCGCAGCTGGAAAAAGAAGGCCGCCTCGTCGAGTCCCAGCGCATCCACCAACGCACACGATTTGACTTAGAGATGATCAACTCCGTGGGCTACTGCCACGGCATTGAGAATTACTCCCGCCACTTTTCAGGCCGTCTGCCCGGCGAGCCACCGCCTACCCTCCTCGATTACTTCCCACGCGACTTCCTCGTCTTCATCGACGAATCCCACGTCACCGTCCCCCAGATCCACGGCATGTGGCACGGCGACCGCTCGCGCAAGCAGAACCTCGTCGATTACGGATTTAGGCTTCCGTCCGCGATGGATAACCGCCCGCTCCGCTTTGAGGAGTGGGAAGGCCGCATCGACCAGACCATCTACGTCTCCGCGACGCCCGGCCCCTATGAACTGACGAAGGCAGCGGGCGTCGTCACCGAACAAATCATCCGCCCGACGGGTCTCATTGACCCAGAAGTGGAGATCCGCCCGATCAAGGGCCAGATCGATGACTTACTCGCAGAGATCCGTGACCGCGCCAACAATAACCAGCGCGTCCTGGTAACAACCCTCACCAAGCGCATGGCCGAGGACTTAGCCAATTACTACACCGAGGTAGGCGTGCGCTGCCGCTACATGCACTCCGAGATAGAAACCCTGGAACGCATCCGCTTACTCCGCGACCTCCGCAAAGGCGAGTACGACGTCCTGATCGGCATCAACCTTCTCCGCGAAGGCCTCGACCTCCCCGAGGTGTCGCTTGTTGCCATCCTAGACGCAGACAAAGAAGGCTTCCTGCGCTCGCAAGGCTCCCTGATCCAAACCATAGGCCGAGCCGCCCGCCACTTAGAAGGCCGCGCCATTCTCTATGCCGACAAGATGACCGATTCGATGCGCCGGGCCATAGAAGAAACGGATCGCCGCCGCGAAAAACAACAGGCCTACAATGAAGCCAACAACATCACCCCCCGCACCGTCATCCGCAGCATCGACGACAGCCTAGCCGTAGTCCTCCAAGCCGACTACGCCGACCTAACTGCCGAAGACACCACCAACGTCGCCCTCGACTTCACCACCCAAGCCGAGCTAGACACCCACATTGCAAAACTAGAAACCGACATGCGCGAAGCCGCCAAGAAGTTCGAGTTCGAACGCGCCGCCAAACTCCGGGATCAGGTCAAAGAGCTGCGGACGAAGGAGTTCTTGTTCGCATAGCCTCTGCTTTTATGTCACTTCTCGCAGGGTCTAGTTTTAGACCCGCATAGCTGCTGTTAGCTCACCAAAGCTGTATTCTTCAAAGGAGGAGGCTGTCATGTCCACACAGCCCAGCACCGCCCCAAACCCAATCCTCAACGACGAAGTCTCAGAACAGCGCCTCTCCTACGACGAATGGTGGATTCTGGTTGAAAGTCTGTTCGGGACCGCGAAGGATGCTTATGCCGAAGTCGGCGGCGCAGAAGCCTTCATGCGCGCCGAACGCGCAGCGTGGGACGAGGATAACCTGCGCTGATGCGCTCGTACCTCGACACCATCAGCGGTTCACTCGCGATCTCATCAGCCGATCCACGCCGGCTAGCCGCAAAGACACCACCAACGTCGCCCTCGACTTCACCACCCAAGCCGAACTAGACGCCCACATCGCCAAGCTGGAAACAGATATGCGCGAAGCCGCCAACAAGTTCGAGTTCGAAAAAGCAGCCAAACTGCGTGATACTGTGAGGGACCTCAGAAGCAAAGAGTTCTTATTTGCGTGAAGATAAAGGAGTGCACTTATGGCAGATTGACCCGATGCTGTTGCAAAGACTGTGGAGCTAGCCCACAAACCAAAACAGCTCATGCTGTTGGTTGCAGGGATCGGCTTTCTGATGGTCTTGGCGATACTTGGAATCGTTACCTTCTACCACTACCAACCCAAACAGCTCCAAGCGCCAAGTGTCAATCAGGAGAATAGAGGCGATCACAACCAGGGTGCGGGCACCAACAATGGAACAATGAACCAAATCAATAAATAGGGACACAGGTCAGCATGAAAATCATCGTTGTCTTTCTCATCAACGTTCTCAGTTCAGTCTGCTTGGCCCAGAGTTCTAATCCAAGTAACGGCAACCACAATCAGAGTGCTGGAACAAACAACGGAGTGATGAACCAATTCAACATTACAATTGCTCCTCCGTTAGCTAAATCTCTAAAGCGACGGACAGAGGAGGACTTTGGCAGCGATCGCGGTTGGCTTCGAACAATTACTCCAGCCAGCGACCAAATACCAGAGGACAAAGACTGTCAGACACCGAAAGGGAACTTGACTGTCTTGCTCGGTGCTCACGGCAGCAGGGGGACGTGTTCCGGAGAGCACTGCGGCATCCTCTCTGATTCCGATCCTCAAGCGATCAACCCTGACCTCCTTTCGGTAGATCGAAAAAGGAACTCGCTGCAGATCAATGCCGTTATACTCGATCAGACTGGTAAAGTTGTCGCAGTCGTCGATAAAAACCAGACACATGCGAATCCAAACAACGCATTCGATTGGCGTCGGCCAGATGACCACACCATCGACATTGTCGACCAATATAACCGACATGTTCTCCACGTCCGCTTCGCAAATGTCCACACAATCATCGTTGAGGGCGTGTTTCGATTTTCTGACGGTCGCAAACTTACAATCACAGATGACAAGATGGTTGACCAGTTTCATAACACCATGTCTGGAATGTGTTCCACGAACGCCGCTAGATCCGCTTTCGCATTCTAGGGACAGGTGCGGGCGCGTAGCCTCACCTGTGACCGACTTTTAGCTGCCACGACGGTGGGTGGCCCATCCATAACCTGTTCGGATTACCAACACTGTGGAAGGGTGGCTCACCCATCACTCTTCTACCACCACAACTGTGTGTGCCCCATCCGTGCGTAGCTTCATCGCGCACGGGTGGGATAGCGGGCTCCCCCGATCCCACCCATGACTTCGTCATGGATGGGGCACACACAAATGAGAGCACTCACCCCCACGACCCAGAAGCGAACACCAAAGTGGGATAGCTCTCTTCTCCCCTAGGGCACTACCCTAGGCCCGTGCCAAGTGGTCTGAAACGTTACCAAACACACGACCACGACCACCTCATCACCTTCAGCTGTTACCGCCGTCTCCCGTACCTCAACGACAACCGCGCGAAGCTTGTCTTCGAACACACACTTGAACGAATCAGGGCGAAGTACAGCTTCGAGATACACGGCTACGTCGTAATGCCGGAGCACGTCCACATGCTCCTCAGCGAACCGGACCACCTCCGCCTCGCCACCGCGTTAAACGTTCTGAAGACACAAACTTCAAGACAACTCAAAGCCGGCCGGGAACAATTCTGGCAAGCGCGGTACCACGACGTAAACATCTTTACGCACCGCAGATGGCTCAATGCTCTTCGTTACATCCACCGCAATCCAGTGAAGCGCGGCTTGGTCGACCGCCCCGAGGACTGGGCTTGGAGCAGTTATCTCCAGTGGCTCACAAGGGAGCGTCGGACACTCTCTATACAGACAGAATGGCTTCCTTCTGACGACGCCTCGGCTCCCAATACCGGACGCGATCTCAAACCCCTCGGCGATATACTCAAGCCATCCCCGTTCCAAGGTCCCCTGTGAAGCACCTGCTCCTCCCCGTAGCCCTTCTCGCCGCTGCCGCCCTTCCCAGCCACGCCCCAGATTGGGGTCTACGCGGGCTTTACCAGCGCCAAGCTGGACGTGGCTAACTCCAGCCGCACGGACGGCGGCACCTTCGGCGCCTTTTACGACCGCGCCCACTTCCCTGTGCTCAATTTTGGTGTCGACCTCCGCGGCGTGATCGTCAACTCCGACACGTACAGCAAGGTCACCTCGGTGACCGCCGGCCCCCGCGTGGTGGCACATCTGCCCATTGTGCCCATCCGTCCCTACGCTGAAGGCCTCCTCGGCGGAGCGCACGTCCAGTCCGGGCAAGGCGTCGCGGCGCAGGACACGCACAGCTTCGCGGCGGGCTACGCTGCAGGCGCCGACCTCCGCATCCTCCCGTGGATCGACTGGCGCGTCCTGGACTACAGCTACACCAGGCTCCTCGGCTCCCACACGAGCCAGAGCAGCCTCACTACCGGCATCGTCGTCCGCATTCCCTTAACCTGACCTGGCGGTCGCCTGCGAGCTGGCCGCGCGCGCTGCTGGACATGGCTATTGCCCATCCCCTACCGTGGGAGCGCTCCCGCGGGCGGCACGCGCGCCCGGATGAAAGTGAGACCACCAGCTTGCCCCTTCACCACCGCCGATCGTTCCTCCGTTCCGCCCTGCAGTCCGCAACCGTTGCCGGCGCCGCGCGCTGGGCGCGCCCGCTGCTCGCACAGGCCGCCCCGGCCGCGCCGCGTTCTCCCAACGACAACATCCAGCTCGCCCTCATTGGCGCCGGCAGTCAGGGCCAAAGCGACACCCGTTTCGCGCTGGAGGTCCCCGGCGTCAAGCTGGTCGCCGTCGCCGATTGCTACGACGGCCGCCTCACCCACAGCAAGGAGCTCTGGGGCAACGACCTCTTCACCACCCGCGACTACCGCGAGATCCTCGCCCGCAAGGACGTCGACGCGGTCATCATCGCCACGCCCGACCACTGGCACAAGCAGGCCGCGGTCGACGCCCTCCGCGCGGGCAAGGACGTCTACCTCGAGAAACCCATGGTGCATCTGTTCTCCGACGGGCCGGCCATCATCGAGGCCACACGCGCCAACAATCGGATCCTGCAGGTAGGCAGCCAGCGCGTCAGCTCCATCGTCTACGCCAAGGCCAAGGAGCTGCTCGCCGCGGGCGCGATCGGCAAGCTCAACATGGTGACCGCGCACTGGGACCGCAACTCGGCCATCGGCGCCTGGAACTACACCGTGCCGCTGGACGCCTCGCCGGAAACCTGCGACTGGCCCCGGTTTCTCGGCTCCGCGCCGCCCATGCCCTTCTCCGCCGAGCGCTTCTTCCAGTGGCGCAAGTGGAAGGACTACGGCTCCGGCGTGGCCGGCGACTTGTTTGTGCACCTGTTCAGCGGAACGCACTTCATCACCGGCGCCAAAGGCCCCACGCGCGCCATGGCCACCGGCGGCCTGCGCTTCTGGAAGGACGGTCGCGACGTGGACGATGTCCTGCTTGCGCTATTCGACTATCCGGAAGGCTTCAACCTGAGTCTGCACGTCAACTTCGTCGATGGCGGCGAAGAGAGCGAAGGTTTCCTCTTCACCGGCTCCGAAGGTCTGATGGAGATCAACGGCAGCAGGGGCACGGTCACCGTCACACGCACGCCGCTGCCCACAGAACCCGGCTACACCGTGTCCACCTTTGCCGACGCCATGCAGAAGCAAACGCTCGAGGCTTATCGGAAGAAGTACCCGGTGCAGCACCCGGGCGGGTCTCCGCCGGAGGACGTCCAGAGCTTTGCCGCGCCCCGCGGCTACTCCGATAGCTACGACCACTTCCACAACTTCTTTAGCGCCGTGCGCAGCCGCCAGCCCGTGGTGGAGGACGCCACGTTTGGCTTTCGCGCCGCCGGCGCGGCCCTGCTCAGCAACCGCAGCGTAGATCGCGGAGAGATTGTGCGGTGGGACCCGGAGGCGATGAAGCTAGTATGACGAGTTAGCCGCGTCCGAGAATGTTGAAATTGGTGGAGCTGAGCGGGATCGAACCGCTGACCTCCTCGTTGCGAACGAGGCGCTCTCCCAGCTGAGCTACAGCCCCACATCGTAGCGCCGGCAAGCCTGGGGCTCGCATCCGTCTACGTTCCCAAGTCTAGCAGCATCGCTGTCGTCGGTCCAAGCCCCCGGTCGTGTGCAGGCGACCAGCCGGTCCAAGCACGAACCACCGCCCAATCCGCATCGTATACATCGACGCACGAGGAGACCAGAACCGATGACCCCCCAGGAACAGCAGATGATTGACGGCCTGATCAGCCGCATCCGCGGCACACAGGTGCAAACCAAAGACAGCGAAGCCGAACAGCACATTCAACAGGGTCTCGCCGGGTTCCCCGACGCCTTGTACGTGCTGGTGCAGACCGTGTTGGTGCAGCAGTATGGCCTGGAACAGGCGCAGTCACAGCTTGGCGAGCTCAAATCGCAAAACCATCTGCTTCAAGACAAGCTCGAGCAGGCGGCGCAAGCTAGCAAAAGCGCCGGGAGCAGCGGCGGTGGTTTTCTGAGCCATATCTTCGGCGGCGGCAGCAGTTCGCCACAGCCGGCCACCCCACCACCCACGCCCGTGCAGTACCAACCCGTGAACAACCCCGGCTACAGCCAAGGCTACCCGGCTGCGGCTTATCCGCCACCGCCGCCAACCTCCTACCCAACCCAGAGTTATCCTG
>CAXTLD010000078.1:0-16175 GCA_964245045.1 uncultured Acidobacteriaceae bacterium
CCCCTAGACAGGCACGCGCTCCGCCCCGCCCCGCGCTACCGCGTAGAGTTTTCCTTCTCCCCGCGATACACCGCCACATTCGCGTTATGCTCGCCGAGCGTCCGCGCAAATCGCGTCGACCCATCCGGGCCCGCGACAAAGTACAAAAAGTCCGTCGCTGCCGGGTGCAACGCCGCCCGCAGCGCCGCCAGTCCAGGGTTGCAGATCGGCCCGGGCGGCAACCCGGTGTGGGTATACGTGTTGTACGCCGAGTTCGAACGCAACTCGCTTCGGTGAATCTCCCCCGTCCACGTTCCCTGCAACATCGACGCATACACCACCGCCGGATCGGTCTGCAACGGTATCCCCAACCTCAGCCGGTTCTCAAACACCCCCGCCACCACCGGCCTCTCCGCATCCCTGTTCACCTCACGCTCCACCAGCGACGCCATTGTCACCAACGCCGGGGTCTCCGGGCCCGTCAGCCCCAAACTTCGCGCCACCTGACCAAACCGCTGCGTCATCGCAACCAACATCACCCTCGGCGTGGCATGGCGGCTGAAATGGTACGTGTCCGGAAACAAATAGCCCTCCACGGAGCTCGCCCGCGGGCTCCAGGGCTGCACCAGCCCCACACTGCGGCCCGCCTCCGCCAGGAACTCTTCCCGCCTCGCCAACCCCGCCGCCTCCACAGCACCCGCCACATCGAACAGGTTGTACCCCTCCGGTATCGTCACGGCCACCGTGAACACATCCCCTCGCCGCAGCCGCCGATACGCCTCCAGCAGCGACACCGGATGATCGAACCGGTACTCGCCCGCCTTCAGCGTGCCACCTTCCACCTCCCGCACGGCAGCAAACATCCATCGGCTTCGGATCACCCCACCTTGAGCCAACGCCGCCCCTATGCCCAGCGTGCCCGTACGCGGCGCAATCTCCACAAAGGTCTGCCGCTGCGGTCCGAACGGCATCAGCAGCATCCACCCTGCCGCAAGCCCCGCCAACAGCAAGAGCAACCCAACCGCCTTCATCATCCGCAAAGCAGATACCTCGTTCTAAGTCTAAGGTTTAGCTCACGGCACCCGCACTCGCCGCAGCCCGGCTACAGTAGGGAAGTGGCACTTCCGCGCACCCTCGCCTTCGACGTCGGTGACCGTCGCATCGGGCTCGCCCTTTCCGACCCGCTCAACCTGCTCGCCCGTCCTCTGCTCACCATCCACCGCAAAACGCTGCACGCCGATCTGAAATCGATCGCGCGCCTCATCCGTCGCCACGAGGTTACCTCCCTCGTCGTAGGCAACCCTCTGCACAGCGACGGCTCTCCCAGCGCGCAATCCGCAAAGGCCCTCGCCTTCGCCGACGCCCTGTTTCAGCAGCACCCCACCCTCGAGCATCACGTCCTCGACGAGCGGCTCACCACCAGGGAAGCCCACGCCCTGCTCGACACCCACGGCCGCCAACACACGGCCGCTGATCGCCTCCACCGCAAGTCCCTCATCGATCAGGTCGCGGCCACCATCCTGCTCGAAACCTACCTCTCCACACTGCACGGCCCCGCCCTCCTACCCAACCCCGACGAGGTCTGATCCCACCCAAGCCCTCAAACCTCAACCCTCAAACCTCACCGCTCATAGCTGACCACCAACCCTCACGGCTCAAAACCTCACCCCTCATAGCTGACCATCAACGGCACCCCGCCCACATCAGCCTACCCACCCGCTTGGTCCACCCGCCGCCCCCACGCTATACTCATCCTTTATCCCCGCCGTCCGCGCTCGCGAAGACTCACCGCGCGCCTCTCCGGCACCCCACAGAGCGCACCCATGCAGGATATTAAGAAGGCACTGGACGAGCAGATTCGTCAGCTCGAATACGAACTCACCACCGAACTCCCCGCCGAGATCAAAAAGGCCGTCGCCCTCGGCGACCTCTCCGAAAACGCCGAGTATCACATGGCCAAGCAGCGCCAGGAGTTCGTCAACGCGCGCCTCGGCCAGCTTAAACGCCGCATGGCCGAGCTCTCCCTCGTCAACATGGCCAACATCCCCCGCGACAAGGTCGGCTTTGGCTCCACCGTGGTCGTCCTTGACACGGACAAGGACCAGGAGCTCACCTACAAGCTCGTCACCAGCGAAGAGTCCGACGTCGCCAACGGCCTCATCTCCACCACCTCACCCATCGGTCGCGCCCTCATCGGCAAAGAAATCGGCGACACCGCCGTCGTCACCACCCCCAACGGCAAGCGCGAACTCGAGATCCTAAAACTCAGCACCATCCACGACGCCGCCCCCGTCGCCTAGCTCTCGCCACTCCCGCGGCTCCGTTCTTCTTTTTGTTGTCATTCCCGAAGGGAATCTGTGTCTGCTCTGACGCGTCGAATACGCCGACGGGAGGCGAATGATCGGCCCCGGGCCAAGGCGCATACGCGCGGCGTCCAGTCCGGCTACGGCCGCGAACCGCCACCCTGCAACGTCGTCCACCGACGCCCAAGGTACAACCGCACCCCAGAAGTTCCTTGCGCTTGCAGCTGCAAGGGACGTGGGCGCTGCAGGCCGGCGTCTGTTTGTAGCGGGCCCTGCGCAACCGTGTGCCCGCCAAGATCCATCAGCAGGAAATGATCGCCCACGAACCCCCCGCCGTAGGCGCCAGCGGCCACGGTAGCCTCGCCGATGCGGAGCGGTCCCTCGGTAACGAGATAAAATTGGTACTTCTCCTGCACGGACGTGGCGTACCCGGAGCTGTCTACCAGCGACGCCCAAACGATCTGGCCGTTGGGCAAGTGTGTGGCCGCCGCGTTCCGCAATTGCAGCGGCGCGGTCCGGCCCTGAAAATACACCGTGGCGGGCAGCAGTTTGGTAACTTGCTCCGCGGTGAAACCGGCACCGGCACTTGCGGCTTGCACACCAGCGGTTCCGCTCTCCGGCGCTGCCGCGCTCTGCGCTAAAGAGCTGAAGTGGACCGAGGCGGCAAGCGCCGAGCAGGCAAGAATGCGACGCAGGCGGACGTTGCGGGACAATGCGTTCAACGGCTTCTCCTTATGTGTTTGTTAGGGGTTGGGAAAGCGTACCTCAGCGAGCAGGGGTAAGTCCCTTGCCTTCGGTCAGCACGTAAAAGCTATCCAGCGTCTTTGGCGGCGGAACGGTTTCGGTTCGGCCACTGGGCCAGCGCACTTCCACTTTCTCAATGGCGGTCGCGGCACCCAGGCCGAAGTGCGGTCGCTGGTCTGGGCTGGAAGCAAAGCTGCCGCCCGCCACCACGTCCATGCGCTGGCGAAAGCCGTTCGCCGTCACCCAAACCGTCGCGCCGACCGCATCGCGCGGGCTTCCAGCTTTCCCAGGCTCGGTCTGCGGTTGACCGACTAACCTGAAAGCAATCCAGTGATTGCCGTTCTCAACCACATTGCGAAACAGCGAAGGCGAACTGTCCAGATTGTTCACCACCACGTCCATGTGGCCGTTGTTGAACAGATCGCCGTACGCCATGCCACGGGAGGTCGCAACCTTCGCCAATCCGGTGCCTTCCACCGCCGGCATCAGCTTCAGCTTGCCCTTGCTGTTTTGGAACAGCAGCGGACGTTGCTTCCAGGTCGTGCCCCAGTTCTGTAAATCCACCTGCGGGTACACGTGGCCATTCACAAACATCAGGTCGAGCCAGCCGTCGTTATCGAAGTCGAAAAAGCTCGCACCCCAGCCGAGGAACGGAACCGTGGACTCGGCGATCCCCTCCTGGTAGGCCACGTCCGTGAAGTTGCCGTCGCCGTCGTTGCGATACAGCGGCTTGTAGTCGTCCGAAAAAGTCGTGTTGTACAGGTCAATCCGCCCGTTGTGGGTGAGATCGCCGGCAGCGATGCCCATGGAGGCCGTCTCCCGGCCGCTCTCGTTCAAGGCGTACCCAGAAGCGAAGCTCGCGTCCTCAAACGTCCCGTCGCCCTTGTTCAGATACAGGTAGTTCGGCGTAGAGTCGTCAGCCACCAGCAGATCCGGCTTGCCGTCGCCGTTCACGTCAATGAACAGCGACGCAAGGCCGTAAAAGTGGTTCTTGTCGGCCACACCGGCGTGCTCGCTCGTCTCGGTAAAGGTGCCGTCGCCGTTGTTGTGGAACAGGTGATCGCCTTCGCCCTTCAACCCGCGAGGCCCGCACATCACCTTCACCCCGCGGAACTCACAAAAGGAGCTGGCGCCGGCGCCGCCCGTCTGGGTCTGGTCGGGAGCGTCAAGGTGAACGTAGCCCGGCACGAAGAGGTCGAGGAAGCCGTCGCCGTCGTAGTCGCCCCAGGTCGCACCGGTAGACCACGCGCCCACAGTCACGCCGGCCTTCTCCGCCACATCGGTGAAGGTGCCGTTGTGGTTATTGTGATACAGCCGGCTCTTGCCGAAGTTCGATACAAAAATGTCCGGCCAGCCATCGTTGTCGAAGTCGCCCACCACAGCGCCAAAGCCCCACCGATCGTTCGCCACGCCGGCCTTCGCGGTCACGTCCGTAAAGGTTCCATCGTGATTGTTGTGGAACAGCGCGGCGTGCGAGGCCGGACCTTTGCCGGCCTCCGCCGCCGCATTCGATCCATTGACGAGATAAATGTCCAGCCAACCGTCGTTGTCGTAATCCAGCAACGCCACGCCAGATCCAACGGTCTCCAGGATGCTGCCCTTGGTCGCGCCGCCCATGTGCTCGCTCCAGGCCCCAAGGCCGGCTTTGGCGGCGATGTCCTGAAAGATGACGGGTCCATTAGCCACGAAGCCACCCGCGGTGATCGCGCGGTGCTGCGCATCCAGGACGGCACTATGTGCGCCGCCAGTAGAAGATCCACCCTGCGCCGGGCCTTGCGCGCCCTCGGTCGGCGGCTCCGCCTGGTGCTCCAGCGGGGAAGGGGTCGGGGTTTGGGCCGTAAGAGTGGCGGTAAGCAGGAAGGCGGCAAACAGGTGTTTCATCGAGGCTTGGTACCGAACAGGTGCACTGGGGTTATGTGACGACTTGGTCGTAGGTGAGCGGCTAGCTGCGCCCGTCAATCAGGCATCAACGGCCGCCCGCGCCCGCCCCGCCCACGCTCTTCTCCGCAGCGTTGGCGGCCGCAGCCTCCGCCGCTGATGGCTTGCCGCCGGTCAGGTCGTGCGTGTGCCACGGCACGCTCTCGTTAGCGATCTCGTTGTGTTTGCGCAGGAACTCCAATGCGAACGTGCTGGCCATGGGATCGTCCTTCTGGTCCGCGAAGTACGCGGCCTCCTTGGCGGCCTTCTCCTTGTCCCCAAGCCGACGATTCAGGATCGACAGGTTATAGTGCGCGGCCAGGTCATCTGGGTCAATCGCCTGCAGAGCGTTATACTGCGCAATCGCTTCCTTATACTTGTGCTGCTGATAAAGCGAGAACCCGAGCTCGCGGTGCGCATCCTTGGACCGCGGATAGCCCTTCAGCACTTCGGTCAAATCGTTGATCGCAAGATCCAGGTTGCCTTCGTTACGCTCCACCAGAGCGCGGTAGTACAGCGCACGGGCATTGCCTGGTGCCAGCTCCAGCGCCTTGGCCAGGTGTGGCCGGGCCTCTCCATACCGCTCCCATTGAATCTCCACAATGGCCATATTCGTGTACGCATCGGCGTAGTCGGGGCGAAGTTTGGCAACGTGTTGAAACGCCGCGAGCGAGGCCTGATACTGCAGCGCGTCCAGCAGCGCGATGCCGTAGTTATTCCACCGCATCCAGGGCTTGATGTCCGCATCGGTGGCCGGCATCGGGGCGTTGTCGCCCACGGTCACCGTCCGGCTGCTCGAGATCATGTCCACCACCGGCTCCGGATAGTGATCCTTGCCCATGGCGAAGTCGATGAAGTGCTGATCGAAACGACGGTACTTGATCGTCGCCGTCAGCGTGACCGCGCCGTGCGCCTCGGCCGGCATGCGGAAGGTGTAACGCACCAGCTGCGAGCGACCGGACTGGATCGAGTTGTTATACGCCACCACGCGGTTGTCCCACACCTGGTGAAGGTCGTTCATGCCGCCCTTCACGTTGATCAGCCGGTTGGTAAAGCTGTGGGCGCGCTCGTCCAGATCGCCGGAGGGCTTCAGGAAGCCGCTCTCAGCCAGGGTCTTGCCGGCAGCGTCCTTCACTGTGAAGTTCACCCACGACTCATACATGTCGCGCTGCTCGGGCACATGGCTGTGCGCCATGCCCTTGTTCTGAATCACCACGTCCGCCGTCAGCTTTTCTCCGGGGTTGACGCTGTACGACGTAAGCCCAAGCGGCGCTACCAGCGCGTTCACGTCACCCTCGTGCCCATCGCGCTCCAGCGCAAACAGATCCAGGTTAAACACGTTGGTTCTCAGAAACGCCACAATGCGCGCCGACTGCTCGCTATAGCCATAAAAGGCCGGGATTAGGGTATTACCGCCCAGCCAGCGATGGCTGGCCAGCTTGCCTGCCTTTGCGCCCGGATCGTGCTCGGTCGCGGTGAGCGCCTCGCGCTGCATATGGCAGGTCTGGCAGGTGGAAACGGAATCCTTCACGTAAAAGGGCAGTGGCGACTGCTTGGCAAAGCTCGACGCCTGCCACTCGTCATACACGGAAAACGCCCGCAGCCACTTATAGTCGTTCAACTGCCGCGGCAGCGCCGCCTTGTGGCAGCTGGCGCAGTATTCGGGGGTCCTGTAGAAGTCCTTCATCACCGCTTTGGAGTGGCGGTCCAGATGCGCCAAAATCTCGGCATCGGTGACCGGGCGGGTGATCGGCTGATTGTTCTCGTCCACCAGGACAGCGGGCACGCCCATCACGTAGCTGCCCGTGCCGCGCGTAGTCACCTTCTGAATGGAATGGCAGACCGTGCACGTAATCCCGTCGGCGTCGTAAGAGTGGTTGGTCGGCTTGCCTGTGGTGAGCTGACCCGAGACCACGGCGATGGGATCATGGCAACCTTCGCAATGCCGCATGTGCTCGGTGCCCTTTTCCGCCTTCAGCAACTGCACATTGCGCTGGTACCAAGGTGCGCGATTAGAGTTCGCGTGTGCCGTCTGCCGCCACTGCGCGGCGGCGGCCTGGTGGCAATGCCCACAGTAGTTGGCGGTCAGGTAGCTGTCCGGCTGGATAAAGTCGCCGGTGTCCGTGGTCGCATTGGACGGCAAAAACGGCGACCCGGAGCCGAACTTGTAATTGTAGTACGCGGCCACCTTGGACTGATATACCTGCCGACCGTCCTTGGCCGTTTCCGCCTCCGTGCCGGCGCGCACCGGCCGGTGAATGGCCGTAGCAACTGCAATCGCGCACAGCAAGCCGCACAGTATTCGAAGCGTCCGGTGATGGAGAGGGAAGCGTGTCATCGTCAATCAAGACCGCAGAGTAGACATCCCGCAAGCCATCGGCTTGCGTCCGATCCCTCTTCTTCGTCCGGCGCACAGTGTAACGGATGCGACCTACTTTTGACTAGCGCCTCGATTTCGCTTTTTCTTCGCCTTTCCAAGCTGCCTTCCACGCCCAGCTCACATCCTAAGAAAGTACGGACGCAGTGCAGCGTCCGACAGGGAAGGGAACACCAATGGCGGAACGCACCATCGAGCGAGATGAGCCAATCATCGACGAACAGAGTGAAACGCTGCGCCGCGCCGTCGACCGGGCGGAGCGCGCCGAAGCCGAACTGGCAAAACTGAAAACCCAGACCAGCAGCACCAAAAACTCAAAGTCCGACGACGCCACAACCGCACCGACGCACCGCAGTGAACATCTCGTTGAACCCGGCTCGCTGGATCCGGCGAAGGGGCCTGCCGCGCAATCGCCCGAAGGCCATGCCGTCGGCGAACCCGAGGTGCGAGGTATCGAAGCCCTGCGCGAAGACAGCATGATGGCGCATCTGCTCGACGCCCTCGATCGCGGCGAAGACATCGGCCACTACGGCCGCCTGACCTTCGCCATGATCGCCCGCCACTTTCTCACCGACGACGAAGTGCTCGCCGAACTCACCAAAGACAACGACTTCTCCGACGAGGACGCCCGGCAAATGCTCGTGCAGGTCGAGGGCCGCGACTACAGCCCGCCGCGCCGCAACCGCATCATGGAGTGGCAGGCCGAGCAGGAGTTCGCCATCATCCCAAACCCACACGACCCGGACTGCGGCAATGTCTACAAGACGCTGCGCTTCCCCAAGGAGACCTACAGCCACATCGGGCACTACCAGGAGGAAAAGGCCAACAGCTAAGGCAGGCCGTCTCGCAAACGTAGAATAGGAACAATGCCCCTGCGCGCCATTCCGCATCTGCCGTACGTCTGGCTGGTGGTCGCCTCGACGGTCGCCGGGGTCATGAATGCCATGGCGGGCGGTGGCTCCTTCCTCTCCTTCCCGGCGATGCTCGGGGTCGGCGTAGCTCCTGTCCAGGCAAACGCCACCAATACCGTGGCGCTCTGGCCGGGGCAACTGACCTCCCTGGCAACCCTGCGCGGGGATGTCCGGCGAGACTTGCTCCCGACGGTCCTGCTCACCTGTGTCGTCGGCGGCGTCGTCGGTGCAGAAGTTCTGCTGCATACTCAGCAGCAGACGTTCCTTCGCCTCATCCCCTGGCTCATCCTCGGCGGAACGCTCGTCTTCGGCATCTCAGGGCCAGTATCGAAGTGGCTACGGCGACGCGCAGGGGAATCGCGTGCCGAATTCGAACCGCCCATCCCACTGCTGCCGCTGGCTTTGGCTCTGCTGCCCATCACGCTCTACATCGGCTACTTCGGCGCGGGTGGCGGCTTTCTGGTGATGACCGTGCTCGCGCTCTTCGGCATGGAAGAAATGCACGCGCTCAACGCGATGAAGGTGGTCGCCGCCTGCGCGTCCAACCTGTGCGCCATCGCAACGTTCATCGTCCAGGGCGCCGTCGAGTGGCGCTTCTGCGTCGTAAGCATGGTCTTCGCGGGCCTTGGCGGTTGGGTGGGCGCGCGGTTCGCCCGGCGCGTCCCAGCCAATGCGCTGTGGGCCATTGTCGTAGGGACCGGTTGCATCATCGCCGGATACTTTTTCTGGCGGCAGCGAAACGGTTGAGAAGGAGCAAACAGATGAGCCACGATGGAGTTCGTTTCGTCAGTGCCGCAGCAGCCGCGGCAGACCGCGCGCGTGAGCAACGCCGCCTCGCCGGCGACGCCTTGCGTCCTGCCAAAGTGCGCGTCGACAAAACCGGCGGCACCGGCATGAGCATCGACTGGCGCGATGGCCACCACAGCCACTGGACCTTTCGCTGGCTGCGCGACGCCTGCCCCTGCGCCGTCTGCCACGAGGCCCGCGAGGCCGACGGCGGCCGCCCGCCCGGCGTCGGCAAGCCAACGCCACACACGCTACTGCCCATGTATGAGGCCCCACCAACGCCCCTCGAGATCGAATCCGTCGGCAAGTACGCCATCAAGTTCCACTGGAACGACGGGCACGAGGCTGGCCTGTACTCCTGGGACTACCTCCGCAACGTATGCGACTGGGAACTGCAACGGCAACAGGAAGCTGCACGCAAATAGGCAGCCTCTATTCCAGACAATCGGCAGCCCACCCTGCGCAAACCGTCAACGTCGTCCAGCACAATCTTCACGACACCACGCTCAGGCAATCTGGCTCCACGGCAGTGGACTTCCGCTTATGCATCCAAACATTTCAGCGAGGTCGTCCGCCGATCCTCGCCTCACTGCGGAGACAACACACATGAGCAAGCAAGCCGTAAGCAAGGATCCGATCGCCCGTCTGGCCGAGCAACAAGCCTGGATCACGCCCGCAGCCGAACTGGCTGTGCAGAAAGCCGTGCGCTCCGTGCTCGGCGGCGACGGCCCCACCGGCGAGCGCGTGCGCGACATCGTGCACGGAACCTGGCTGCACGAGCCGCTTCACGCCGTCATGACCGACGTTCCGGTCGGCTCCTGGACCGCCGCGGTTCTCTTCGACGCTCTAGCCGCCATCACCGGCAACAAAACCATGGACAAGGCCGCGGACGCGCTGGTCATCCTTGGTCTGCTCAGCGCCAGCGGAGCCGCCGTCCTCGGCATGAACGACTGGAGCGAGATCGAGGCCGAGGCGCCCCGCCGGGTCGGCACCGTACACGCCTTGCTCAACGTCGCCGCTACCGGCGTCTTCGGCGCCTCCTGGTGGGCGCGCCGTCAACGGGGCACGCGAGGCACGGCACGTGTGCTCGGGGCCCTCGGCATCGCGCTCGTTTCCGTCTCCGCGCACCTCGGCGGCAACATGATCTACGAGCATGGCATCGGCGTGCAGAGCGACGGCAAACGCTGGCAGGACGCCACACGCCCGTAGCTGCGGCGTCGCATCCTCTTCAGTCCTCTTCCTTGTCGGCATCAAGCTCCGCGAACAACTCCGCAAGCGCAAGGTAAACTGCTGTCCCCGGAACCGTGAACCGATCCTGCGTCAGCCACGTGCCCGTCGAGCAGTTCCATCCTTTACGGGCCTTTGGGTCGATCACCCAAACGTTCTCGACACCAAAGGCCAGAAAATCTTGCAAACGGGCCTGGACTCGCTGTTCCCGGTCCTCCGGCGACAGCACCTCGATCGCGATCAACTGAGGCCGAGTAAAGATCTGCTCAATCGCATAGGAGCGTGGAAACACGCTCACATCAGGAATGCGATACCGGGTCGGCGTGAGCCTTGTGCGCTGCTCCTGGACCGACCGTACACCCCACCTGCGGCCATTCCGTTCGAACCAGTTCACCAATAGATACTGAACCCGGTTGTGATCGTACTCTCCCACGTGGCGTTCCTCGAGCGTGCCGTCCAGATACTCGGCATCCGGCTCATAGCTCGTGTGCAGGTATTCTTCGGTCGAAACGGGAAGCACGGTCGCCATACCTGGATCATAGCCTCCGATTGCCTTGAACACTGCCGCAGCAACGCCTCTAAGCCGCAGCCACGGGGACCACAGGATTATCCGGATCGGTGCTGGCGTGCAAGGGCAGCTCCCCTTGTTCCTTCATGCGCTTTTCCACCACCGCCGCCTGGATTTCGGAGTTAACCTCGGCCCCGGCAAGGATCATCAGCCCGGTGATATAAAACCACGTCAGCAGGATAATGACCCCACCCAGCGAGCCATAAGCCGCTGTGTAACTCGACGAGTAATGCAGATAGATGCGCAGGGCCATCGAAGCTACCAGCCAGCCGATGATGCCGATCGCCGCCCCGGGCGTAAACCAGTGCCAGTACTTATTCTTTACATCCGGCGCAAAATAATAGATCAGCGCAAACAATAACATCAGCAGCACCAGCACGCAGATCCACGACACCACGTGAATCAGCGTAACCTCGGTAACCATCATCACGTGGTTGCGCGTAAAGTCCTCCGTGCGCCGCACCAGGTAGTCCGCGGCGAGCATGGTGAACAGCGCCATCGTGATTACTAAAATCAGCAGCACAGTCACCCCGATCGCCTGCAGTTTAGCCTTCCAATACGGTCGCGTCTCGCGCACCTTGTACACAATATTGGCCGTGTCCTGAATCGCCGCGAAGCCAACGCTGGCCGACCAGAGCGCCGCGGCCAACCCAAAGATAAATTTTCCGCCAGTGGCCGCCGCCGCAGTCTGGTTGAAAGTCTCAATCACCATCTGAAACGCCGAATGCGGAATCACGATGGAAAGGTAGTTCAGCAGGCCCATATAGACAGTGCTCGCCTTTTTCGCGATCAGCCCCAGGATGCTCGACGCGCTCAGCAGCATCGGAAACAGCGCAAACAGAAAGTAGTACCCCAACTCCGCCGCGCGCGAGATCAGATTGTCGTCCAGAAAGGCCTTGGCCGAGCGCTTCAGCACGATCCACGGCGAGGTGCCCTCGAAATCCCAAAGATTGCCCACCGGCGAATGCGACACATGCGCCCAGATCCGCCGCGCCTCCGGCGTCAGGTGCGCCAACGCTCCGTCTTTCCCCACAGCGTTGCTGGCCGGGGCGTCGGCGGTGGCGAGAGGGGATGTGGGTTCAGTCTGGCTCATGCCCGTCGTCTCCGGCAGGCTGGGTGTGGCGAAGCCGCGCTCGCCCGTGTGTGCCTGCACGTCTACTCTATCCTCTACGATGCGCCAGTCCCGATGTCTAGTTGCGGACTGCCAGCCCAAGCGCACTTGGATCCAGTGATCGAACCCTCGCTGCGGCGCAATCGTTTTCAAGCCGCGGGGCATCTCTAGATGAGGAGAAGGCCACGCGCATGAAACGCACCCGTTCCTGGCGGTCCACCAAGATTCGACAGCTGCTGCGCCTGGTCCGCGAGTCGCACGCCCACCCGCTGGAGGGCCAACCGCAGGTGCCTCCGCGCGCCGCCGCCAGCCAAACGGTCATCACCTTCATCGGCCACTCCTCGTTTCTGCTGCAGACCGCCGGCCACGGGCTCCTGGTCGACCCCGTCTTCGCCACGCGCCTGGTTGTGCTGCGCCGGCAGCGGCGTCCCGGCGTCCGCGTCCGCGACCTGCCCCCTATCCACACCGTGCTGCTGACCCACGCGCACATGGATCACCTCAACCGGCCCTCCTTGCGCGCGGTGTGCCGGGAGATGCGCCGCCGTGGCCTGCCCTCACCCGCCGTCATCGTGCCCAACGGCGTCGCCGACCTCGTCCAGACTCTCGGCTTTGGCGAGGTCCGCGAACTGGCCTGGTGGGAGGAAACCCACATGGCCACGCACCTGGGTCTGCTCACCATTACCGCCACCCCCTGCCAGCACTGGGGCGCGCGCATGTTCAAGGACACCCACCGCGGCTTCGGCGGCTACGTCCTGCAATCCCCCGGCGCTCCCACGCTCTACCACTCCGGCGACACCGCCTACTTCAGCGGCTTTCACGAAATCGCGAACCGGCTCCGGCCCGAGATCGCCATGCTGCCCATCGGCGCTTACTTCCCGGACAGCTACCGCGCCGTGCACACCAGCCCCGAGGACGCGCTGCAGGCCTTTGCAGACCTCCGCGCCACCACCATGATCCCCATGCACTTCAACACCTTCCGCTTAGGCCGCGAGCCTATGTCCGAGCCGCTGCCCCGCCTGCTGGTCGCCGCGCAGAAGGCCGGCTTACGCGACAAAATGCACCCCCTCGCCGAAGGCGAAAGTCTGATCCTGGGTGAAGGTACCCCGCCAGAGCATCAACCGCTTGCCAGCTCTCGGGTCCTGACAACCTAAAATCGCCGTCCTTGCCCCCGCAGTTGCACCGCGATCGCCTCCAGCGCACGTTCCGGGTTGCCCTCGGGCGAGGGGACGCCCATGCGCCCCGTCATCTCGGCAAGGATCCGATACGCCATCGCCGCCCGCGTCTCCAACGGTAGATCCAGCGCCCGCGCAAAGAATGCCTCAATCACGACCAAATCCTTACGGGAAAGTCGCGCCACCGCGTCAGCAGGGAAGAGCGCCGCAGCCCCGGCCGCCGGCCGCCACGGCTCAAGCGCTACCGCTGCAGGCGCAAACAGACTTCCCGGGTTCGCCGACCGTGACGCCGCGCCGGTCCACAGCAGCGGTTGGGCATCCGCGCGCTCATGAATCACCATCGTGCCTGCCGCCAAATCGCCCAGCCGCTTGTTGCGCCTGTTGCAAAGCATCGTAATCACGCCCGCAAGGTAGAAGCTCGGCATGTAATCCACAAAGCGAATCAGGTTGCGTGCCAACGACTCAAACAAGGTAATCTGCCGCCCGCTGTCCTTGATGACCCGCAGCTTCATCACGCGCTTGCCCGGCGTTTGCCCCTGCCAAAACGCCTCAAACAGCGCGAAATATCCCCAGATAATCAGAAACACCACAAAGATAATGCCCGCAATGAACCACTTGCCCGCCAGCCGTTCATCGCGTTGCCGCCCCACGGCCGCCAGCACCGTGATCACCACCATGCCCAGCGCAAACAGGGCCGCTCCCTGGATCACCTGATCCAGCAACAAGGCCACAAACCGGCTCCCGAGCCCCGCAACGGGAAACTCCAGCGCCACCTGCTCGGGGGTCTCGATGCTAAGCTGGTCGGCGAACCCTCGCCGTTCAAAACTGCTGCTCATGATCACCAATCTCTGGATCGACCAAAGGAAGAATAACTGGTCCCGGCTGGAAACGCTCCTCGACGAGGTCCGATCCGCCGGCGTCAAGAGCCTCTCGCGTGCCGATCTCCGCGATCTGGGCCTACTCTACCGCCAGGCTGCCGCCGACCTGTCCGCCGTGCGCGCCGACCCATCCTCGCGCGCCCTCGAGGTCTACCTCAACCGCCTCGTTGGTACCGCGCACAACTACGTCTACGCCGGTCGCCGCATCAGCTTCTGGAGCCTGTGGCACTTCCTCGCCCACGGCTACCCCCGCCTACTACGTCGCCTGTTGCCCTACATCACCCTGGCTACGGCGGTGTTTCTGCTCACCTTCGGCCTCGGTATGCTCATCCAGCTGGTCCGCCCGGACTTCGCCCCCCTCATGCTCGGCCCGGCCATGATGGACAAGATCAACCACCATCAGATGTGGACCGACGCCCTGCTTTCCGCCAAGCCCCAGGGCGCCTCCGGCATCATGACCAACAACATGAGCGTCTGCTTCCTCACCTTCGCCGGCGGCATCACGGCGGGTCTGTTTACCCTCTTTGAGCTCGCCAACAACGGCCTCCAAATTGGCACCGTCCTGGCCTGCTGCGCCCAACACAAAATGGCCGGCAGCCTGCTCGCTTTCATGGTCTCGCACGGCGCGCTAGAAATCCCCAGCATCATGCTCGCGGGCGCGGCCGGCCTGCGCGTCGGCGCCGGCATCCTGTTCCCCGGCCAGCTGCGCCGCCGCGACGCCCTCGCCAAGGCCGGCTCCGAGGCCGTCCAACTGGTCTCGGCCACCATCCCGCTGCTCATCATCGCCGGCTGCTTCGAAGGCTTCCTCTCCCCCACCCACGCGCCCGTAGCCGTCAAATGCGCCGTCGGCGCCGTGCTCTTCACCGGCCTCGTCCTCTGGTGGAGCGAAGGCGGACGCAAGCTGCGACCTACCCCAACCGTCTCGCGACCGGCGCCGTCGCCCGCACAGTAGCCCCACACCCCCAGCGAGGTAATCCCGCCAACGTGGAGCCCCTACCCTCAACCCTGCCAGAATTCCTTTGCGTCCTCCGCGCAACCTCCGCGCCCTTTGCGTGAGCGCTCTTAACCACCACCCAAACTCCAATCCAAGGCTCATAAACAGCTAGCCAAGCCACCGCCCCTCAACCAGCCTGTCCAACCACCTCCCGGAACCCCGCCGCATCCAACTGATCCGGTGTGACGGCAAGCCTGCGATCCGCGCCCCGATGCCCGTGCAACGCGGCCATCACGCCCTGGATGTCGAAAGCCTCAAACCGGAGGTCGGCAAGCATCGTACGCAACCCGTCTTCTGTGCCGAACCAGGACCGCTTATAAGCATCCTCGGCCGTGGAAGGATCGTAATCCGCAAGCTGTTCCACAAGCACCTCCACCACAGGCTCCCCGTGGGCTTGGCCGTTACCGCGAAAGGTAAAAAGAAACGTCTGCGAAAAATCGTGCAAGATCATATTTAGACCCTACGCGGCTTTCTTGACTCATTCAACGAGGGCCAGACTTGAACACCGTAACCGGTCACACAAGGTGAAGCGCACCGAATCCGCTCCTTACTGAACAGTTTGTATAGGTCCAGCAGCCTTGCAGACACTCACAACGATGCCCGAAGGCGAAGCTCGCAAACGTCGCACCGTCTACCCTGCTCCTATGCGCCTCTATCCGACCCTGTTCCTTCTGCTATCGCTCGCCACCATCTCGGCCCACGGCTCCACCAAGCCGTACGCGGCCAAAAAGGCAGTCACGCAGGCCAACACCGATGCCTCCCCCCAAGCCACAGTAGAGCGCGGCGACCCCGCAGAAGGCGGCGAGCTCGCCCGAAAGATCGCCGGCCGCTACCGTCACACCTTTCCCAACGCCGACGTGGGGGGCCACCACTACCAATCCACCGACACCCTTATTGTTCAGCCAGTTGGCGCCGCCTCCATCCACTTCAATGTCTTCCTCCACTTCTACAACGGCCACTCCTGCAGCCTCTCCGGCGGCGCACTCTATCGCCAGGACGGCAGCTTCGTCTTCGACGACGTACCCGCCAACAGCGCCACCCCGGGCCCCGCTTGCCGTCTCGCCATCGTCCCCTCCGCCACCGGCCTCAAGTTCACCGACCTCAACGGCGGCTGCAAGCAATACTGCGGCGAACGCGGCAGCTGGGACCGGCGAGGGCTTCACCTTCCGCGAACGTGTCCTTAACTCCACCACCCCCAAACCCACCAC
>CAXTLD010000079.1:0-15140 GCA_964245045.1 uncultured Acidobacteriaceae bacterium
CACCACCCCCGTCCCCGCCCTCCCCGTCGGCGTTCCGTCCGAGCTCCTCCCGCGCCGCCCCGACATCGCCGCCTCCGAGCGCACCCTCGCCGAAGCCAACGCCCTCATCGGCGTCGAAACCGCCGCCTTCTACCCCAACCTCACCCTCACCGGCTCCGGCGGCCTCGAAACTTCCAACATCGCCAGCCTCTTCTCCGCCCCCGCCCTTTTCTGGTCCGCCGGCGGTAACGCATCCCAGTTCCTCTTCGACGGCGGCCTCCGCCGCGCCACCGTCGCCCAGTACACCGCCCAATACAACGCCGACGTCGCCAGCTACCGCCAAACCGTCCTCGTCGCCTTTCAGCAGGTCGAGGACTACATCTCCACCATCCGCGTCAGCTCCGACCAGCTCAACCGCGAAAACCTCGCCGTCGACGCCTCCCAGCGCTACCTCAACATCGCCCTCGACCGCTACCGCACCGGCCTCGACCCCTTCCTCAACGTCATCACCGCCCAAACCACGCTGCTCCAAAATCAGCAAACGCAGGTCACCCTCCGCGTCAGCGAAATGACCGCCGCCGTCCAACTCATCCAAGCCCTCGGCGGCGGCTGGAACACCACCCAACTCCCTACAGCCGCCGCAGTCACCACCCCAGCCGCAGCCCAAAAAGCCGCCCAAACTCCCTAAGCCAACCCATACACCCCTGACCGCTCGGTGATGCGCCACCCAACTGCAGCGACATACCCGACGTCGCAGGATGCGTCACTCGAACCCCTCTCGTGCTTTGTCCTCCCCTGAACAAAATTTGCGTTCTCTCCCGGTCGCCAGGTGCTCCCCCTAACCCCAACAGAACGCCCTATACATGCCTCGGCCGAATGGGCGCGATACAGATTTAGCGGTCTGAAGGCTCGAAGAGAACCGCAATACGGAGCCGTCGTAACCGGTAGCCGTTTTGGAATGGTTATCAATCTACACCGCCCCGGAACTCCAGAAACCAGCCAGGTGGTCTATGCGGCCTTCCGCATTCAGGCGGCCATAGCTATGAGCGGTTACGAGTTCCGCACCGTCCCCGCCTATCTGAGTCCATTCCGACAGTAGTTGACCATGCTGCTGGCGTAACCAGTTCAAACGAAAGCGGTGGCCCGGGAAACGTGTTTGGAACTTGGCTACATGACGCAGAAGGTTCTGGAGCCCGCGCCCGTCTACGCCCGGATTGGTGAACACCACATCCTCCGCCAGGCTGGAGCGCAGCAGCCGTTCCTGCTCGGCGACGGAGGTCGTGGCGAATGCATCGAGATAAGCTTCAAAGAGGGATCGAATCTCCGTATCGGTCATAAACAAGTCCTTTGTTGTGCGGCTGCCTTATGCCATCCGCAACTTCACGGTAAAAGGCTGTTCTTTCTAAGTCGATGACGGGGAGGCTAGATTCATTGACCGATCGTCCAAAAGCGCTCGATCCGTTTCTTGACCTGATCCGTCTTTTGCGACCGCAAGAGACCTTGTGGGGTGCTATCCAGGCGAACGGCAGGTGGGCCGTTGGCTTTCGCGAACGGCACGATCTGCTGTTCTTCCGTGTCGACCGTGGGAGTTGCCTTCTTCTCCGGTCGGACCAAGATCCGATTCGAGTCACGCGAGGCGACTTCCTGCTGATTCGCACCATTGTGCCGTTCGTGTTGGCGTCGGACCGGGAAACAGAGCCAGTGGATAGCGAAACGCTGGTGTCCACTACCCGTTCCAAGACCATGCGCGTGGGTGAGGGCAACGCAGAGGCAGTCGCGATTCGCGGAGGTCGTTTCGTCTTCGATACACCGAACGAGGGATTGTTAATTCAGTTGCTTCCTTCTCTCGTGCACGTCGCCGCATGCGACACCAACTCTGCTCGGACGCGCGCACTTCTCGCCATGAACGAGGAGGAAAGCAGGGCACCCGGTCCCGGAAGCCACTTTGTGGTGGCTCGCCTGATGGAATTGCTGCTTGTAGAAATCCTGAGATCTGAAGTTGCCAATGCACAACCCACACACGGAGCGATGCTTCGGGGCTTTAGTGATCCGGTAATTGCGCGAGCCCTCCTCGCCTTGCATAGCGATCCAGCAAACCGGTGGACCACCGAAGCCTTGGCAAGGCTGTGTGGGTCTTCGCGCTCTGCATTCAATCTGCGTTTCACCAGCTTGGTCGGCGTCGCTCCCATGCAGTATCTGCACCGCTGGCGCATGGAAATGGCCAAAGACGAACTTCGCCGAGGAGAACGCAGGGTCGCGGAGATCGCCTTTCTCATCGGCTTCCAGTCCGGGGCTGCGTTCACGCGGGCATTTACGCGCTCGGTGGGGTGTGCTCCTTCCAACTTCGCGAAGTTAGAAGCGCGCAGCCCGACTTAGTGCTGATTGAAGAAGCTCAACGCCTGTGGCCCGTTAAATTTGTTCGGGCTCACGTGGCCACCGCCGACGTACACGATCGTCGCCGTCCCGGCTCGGGTCCTGTTTGCCGCGGCCGTGAACAGCGCGGAGTTCTGGTCCGTCGCCACCGTGGCGTCCCCGGGTGCCTGGTCCGCAATGAAGAGCATGGGCACACCGGTCAGCAGGGTCTGCCCTGAGCCTAGTGTCCGAATCGCCACCGTCGGATCATAGCTAACCTCGCCGGACGGGCCCGTGTATGCGGAATACTGCGCTGGGTCAGCAAAGCCGTAGTCGGTTTCCACAAAGGGCATCTGCTTGTTCGTGTACGCGTCCCAGAACAGATTCGTGTTGCACGAGTAACACAGCAACGCAAGCGGCGCGATGGCGCCGTGCGCGATCGCATCGAGCGCCACGATGCCCCCACCGGAATCGGCCATCAGAAACGGCCGACCTACCAACGCAAGGGATCCTTGCAATACGGACATCGCCCCCGCGACGTCGGTCAAATCCGCCGGGCTGCCATAGATTGTGCCGTGGTGAAAATCCAAATAGCCCTGCACAAAGCCGTTCTGGTATAGCGCCTCGGTCACGTTGTGAAACGTCCCGAAGAACGAGATCACGGAGCTCTCCTGGCCTCGCACCTGCAGCGCCAGAGGGTTGGCCGCCTCCGGGTTATAGTTCGGTGGGATCACCGCAAACACGTTCGCAATGTCGGTAGCGGGCGTCTTGTAGTCCCATTCCGTGCCGTCCGCGTGCAGCGCCCAGCGCAGCATCTCGCCCACATGCGACTGTGGCCCGCCCGCGATGTCGTACACCGCGCTCGCATTGCCCTGATCCAGCGTGTACCCGCCGGCATAGGAAACGTCACTGATCGCATCGCCGGCGCCGCCACGCACAAAGAACTGGTGCAGGCCTCCGGTCGGCATCGTGATCGGTACGCGCGCCACATACCCGCAGGCCTGGAGGCACAGCGCCCCACCCATCGGCAGAACGCTCAGGATCGCCGTTCCATCTCCCGGAACCGTCAGGGTCACCCCATATGAAGCGTTGGCGTTCGGTGGCCCAAAGCCCACGTTGCCGTTCCCACTGTCGGTGGTGCCGACCAACCCGGACCCGGGCGGGTTGCCGCGGATGGACCATGAAGCCAGCGTCGCGCCGCCAACCTGCAGCGAAAACGCCGACGCATTCACCAAAACGCCAATCTCCGACGCTGCCCCACACGTAAACGTGCCCACCGCGCATGTGCTCATCCCCACATAGGTGTTGCTCGCGGGCCCGTTCGATGCGCTGAACTGCAGGGCAAAGTGTGTGGACGACGGTGGCGGTGCGCTCGTGGCGCCAAAGGCAAGCGTGCGCTCCAGGTCGAAGGTGCCCGTGGCCGAGTGGAACGAGCCTGGGTTCACACAGGGGGAACCCTTGGTGACCTCAAATCCCTCCGCCGTGGCCGTGCCGGCAACGCAGCGCATCGTGGCGTTGAACCGCTCAGTGAAGCCGTGCATAGCATGCGCGCCACGCCGAACACCCTCCAGACGGTTCGGCCCAACCACGGGAGCGCCCGCGGGTATGGGGCTTTGCACTCTCGTAATCGGTGCCGCAGCTTCTACAGCGGCAGGCGCCGGAACCTGCCCCGGAATGGGCGGGCTTGTGTTGGGAGCTTGTGCCAAGTCGGGCAAACTGAACACGGCAACGACGGAAGTTAGAAAAGCAATACGTATGAGTCTGCAACGCAGCATTTTGTAGGAACCTGCGCCGCTCTCGTAAGCGGCGACTGTAGCTGGATGATCTGTGATGTTTTAGCCGGGGTGGGACGCGCACCCCGGCCATCGCTGGCAACGACGCGATCGCACGGAAGCAAGTCACCAGCTATGGTCCGTCCTGTTCTGCGCTTGGATGCAGTTCGCCAAGCCACGCCTCCCCATACCACACGCAAGTTGCACAAGCTCAACCACCCACCTTGCGTACACTGAAGGGGGAGACTGCACGCATTATGCGCAAGTTGTTCGGCACCGACGGCATACGCGCCGTCGCCGGCCAAAGCCCCCTCGACCCCCGCACCGTTCACGCCGTCGGCCAGGCTTTGGGCAATAAACTCCGCACCGACCAGCCGGACCGCCCCGTGCGCGTCGTCCTCGGCATGGACACCCGGGAGTCTGGTCCTTGGATCGCGGCCACCCTGACCGCAGGCCTTCGCGCAGCCGGTGCCGAGCTCGACAACGCGGGCGTGATCACCACACCCGCCATCGCGTTCCTCGCGCGGGAGCACGGCTACTCCGCCGGGGTCGTCGTCTCCGCTTCCCATAACCCCTGGCAGGACAACGGAATCAAGATCTTCGGCGGTGACGGCTACAAGCTCCCCGACAGCACCGAACTAGCCATCGAGGCCCTCATCGAGGCCGAACTGGCCAGAACGCCCGCTCACAAGAATTTCCAACCCGCCGATCCAAACCTCCTTCCCTCCGTCCTCGAGGCTCTCCGCCTCGAATACCTCCAGTTCCTCCTCGGCGCCGTCCCCGGCGTTTCGCTCGGCAACCGTCATGTCGTCATTGACTGCGCGAACGGTGCCGCCACCACGCTCGCGCCCCAGCTCTTCGCCCAGCTCCAGGGCACGGTCGACATCACCCACGCCTCTCCCGATGGCCGCAACATCAACGCCGACTGCGGCGCGCTGCATCCGGAAATCGTTGCAGCCGAGGTCAAAGTACGTCACGCCCACATGGGCTTCACCTTCGACGGCGACGCCGACCGCGCCCTCTTCGCTGACGAAAACGGCCGCGTCGTCAACGGCGACGCCATAATGCTAGCCTGCGCCCGCGACCTCCATGCCCGCGGCGATCTGCACGGCGACACCGTCGTCGCCACCACTATGAGCAACATGGGCTTTGAGGCCGCCCTCCGCCGCTCCGGCATCCGCATGTTGCGCGCCCCGGTCGGCGACAAATACGTCCTCGAAGAAATGCAAAAGACCGGCGCCTCCCTCGGTGGCGAACAGTCCGGTCACATCCTCTTTCCCGCCAAGGCCACCACCGGCGACGGCCTCCTCACCTCCCTCATGGTCCTCGATGTCATGCACCGCTCCGGCAAAACCCTCGGCGAGCTCATCGCCGACCTGAAGACGTACCCGCAGGTCATCCTGAACGTCCGCGTCCGCGAGAAGACGCCCCTCGACACCCTCCCCAGCGTCGTCCATGCGATTCAGGCGGCTGAAAACGAGCTTCGCGACACCGGGCGCGTCGTTATCCGCTACTCCGGCACGGAAGCCCTCGCCCGCGTCATGATCGAGGCCGAAGACGAAGCCCGCATGCGCCACCACGCCGAGGCCATCGCCGCCGCTATCCGCGCCGAGCTTGGCGTTTGACTCCTCCCTACAAATCACCGGTGTACATCCGTCTCGGCCCCTCCTTTTCAGTGCCTTCACATCCCTTATCGGCAAAACTCACGAAAACTTTAACCACCCCTGAAGCTAAGCGAGAACAGACACCCACCTCACTAAATATCCCGCCAGTTCGCCCCCAACCCAACCTCGGCCACAATCGGCACCCGAAACGCCGCCGCACCCTCCATCTGCTCCTTCACCAGCGCCTGCATCTCGTCGGCCTCTTCCGGCACCACGTCAAACAACAACTCGTCATGCACCTGCAGCGTCATCTGTGACCGCAACCCGCGCCGCTGCATCTCCCCGTCAATCCGGATCATCGCCACCTTGATTAAATCCGCCGCCGTCCCCTGCAGAGGCGTGTTCACCGCGGTGCGCTCCGCGAATCCGCGCTGATTCGGGTTGCGCGACTGAATATCCGGAATCGGCCGCACCCGCCCAAATGCCGTCTTCACCGCCTGCGTTTTCCGCACCTCGGCCAGCGTGCGTTCAATGAACTCCGCCACCCCCCGGTACCGCGCAAAGTAGCGCTCAATGTACTCCCGCGCGGTCTTCTGGTCGATGTTCAGATTCGCCGCCAAGCCAAACGGCGAGATCCCATAGACAATCCCAAAGTTCACTGCCTTGGCTCGCGCGCGCGTCTCCTTGTCCATCGTGGCCGGGTCCACCTCAAACACCTCCGCCGCCGTCAGCGTGTGGATGTCCTTGCCCGTCCGGTACGCATCCACCAGCAGCGCATCCCCCGAAAAGTGCGCCATCAGCCGCAGCTCAATCTGCGAATAGTCCGCCGACATGAGCAAGTTCCCCGGCGCTGCAATAAACGCCGCCCGAATTTCCCGCCCCACCGCCGTCCGGATTGGAATATTCTGCAGGTTCGGATTCGTCGAGCTCAGCCGGCCCGTCGCCGTGCCCACCTGGTTGAAGGTCGTATGCACCCGCCCTTCGGCATCCGCCAGCACCGGCAGCTGATCCAGATACGTCGACTTCAGCTTCTGCAACTGCCGATGCTCCAGCACCATCATCGGCACCTCATGGTGCTGGGCGAGATCCTCAAGTATGTCCTGCGCGGTCGAGATCACCTTGCCCTTGCCGTATTTCAGCGGCTTCGGAAGATCCATCTTGTTGAAGAGCACATCGCCTAACTGCTTGGGCGAGTTCAGGTTGAACCGATGCCCCGAGCTCGCATACACCCGCTCCGCCAGGTCGTCGATCATCACCCCCAGCCGCGTTCCCATCTCCCCCAGCAGCGGCAGATCCACGCGCACCCCCGCCCGCTCCATCCGCAGCAGCACATGCACAAGCGGCAGGTCGATCTCGCGGTACACGTCCCTCAACGACGAGCTCTCACTCAAGCCTTCGCCTAGCCCAGACTTGTCGTGGACGCCGTTTTTGTTGTCATCCCCGAAGGGGATCTGCGTTCTGCTGATTGCCGCACCACCACCGCTAAACAGCATCTCCGTCGTCAACGCCCCACCCAACCCCGGCTCGTCCTTCGGAATCGCGTGCTCAACCCTTGACGCCTCGGCCATCTGCTCGCCCAGCGCCACCGCCAGCCGTGCCACCGCCGCCGCGGCCTCCGGCAAACGCTTCGGATCATCGGGGGTTTCTTTTGTCGGCTGATGCACCAGCGCCCGGCTCGTCGTGCGTGCCGCGATGTCCACCAGCGTGTGCGACCCATGCGTCGGGTTCACCAGATAGCTCTGCAGCATGACGTCCGTCACGTCGCCGCGCAGCTCTACCCCATGCGGCTCCAAGGCGCGCAACACTGCCTTGAGGTCATGTACCAACTTCGGCAGCGAAGCATCCCCCAGCGCCTCCCGCAACCCCGGCGCGTCTAGCCCTAGCTCCATCCCCAACCTAGCCCGAACCGCCAGACCGATACGACCGGCCGCTTCTGTAGTCGACTCCGTCAAAGCATTCCCAGCTCCGTTCCCCTCCGGCGCTTCGCTGTTCCCAAACAGCAGCATCGTCCCCGGCGGCTCCGGCTCCACCTCCGCCGCGCCTTCCAGCTCAGCCTCCACCCCCGCATCGCCCGGCTCCGCCGCCACCTCCTCGCTCACCGCCTGCGCGTTCGCCGCCAACGCCAACGCCAACCAGCCAGCCTCCCGCGCCTCCCGGAGCAGTTCGGTAAGCTCCTCCGCCGGCGCGCCCACCACATACTCCGGCACCACCTCCGCCACATCCGGGGCCAGGTTTTTCAGCAGCGTGGTAAATTCCAGCTCCGTATACAACGTGCGCAATGCCGCGGTGTCCGGCGCGGGCGTCCGCATCGCTTCCACATTCGCCTCAATCGGGACAGACGTGTGGATCGTCACCAACTCCTTGCTCAGCAGAATGTTGTCTCGGTTGTTCGCCAGCGACTCCCGGTACGTCTTGCGCTTGATCGCCTCCGGTCGCTCCGTCGCCGCCGCAATCGCCGCCTCCACCGTCCCAAACTGCTGAATCAGCTCAACTGACCCCTTGTCCCCAATCCCGGGCGCTCCCGGGATGTTGTCGATCGCATCCCCCCGCAGCGCCATTACGTCGATCACCCGCTCCGGTCGCACGCCCAGCACCCCCTCCACCCCCGCCGGATCCAGCACCAGGTTGTCCTTGGTCGGGTTCAGGATCGATACATCCTGGTTCACCAGCTGCATCATGTCTTTGTCGCTCGAGACCACATACACCCGGTGCCCCAACGCACTCAGCTGGCAGCTCAGCGTACCGATCACGTCATCGGCTTCAAACCCCTCATAAAACACGATCGGGATCCGAAACGCCTCCAGCGCCCGCCGGATATACGGCTGCTGCTGGATCAAATCCGCCGGCGTCTCCACGCGGTTGGCCTTATAGCCGCCGTACTCCACACGCTCGAACTGCTGCGTTTTGATGTTGAACTTCTGCACGTCCTTCATCTGACCGGCCAGTTCATTCCGGTGCACCGGTCGCCCCACGTCATACACCGCTGCCAGATACACAGGCGCAAAGTCCTCGCGCAATTTGTTCAACATGTTCACAAACACATACGTCGCGGCAGTCGGAATCCCGGTCCGCGTCGACATCGGCCGCGACCGCTGCATCGCGTGGTACGCGCGAAAGATGAAGGCCATTGTGTCGAGGAGGTAAACCGGAGGCTTGGCGGTGTTGCTGTTGTTCTCGGGCATGCACTGTATAGCTTAGAACGCCCAAGGCTTAAGCGACACTGCCGAACAACAAGCAGCCTGTCACTGTGGCACGGGCATCGCGGACAGCTTCGATCGGTCGTTTTCTACACTGAACGAATCGTGTTTGTGCTGAGACAGACTGAACCCATTCCGACCGCCTCGCTTTACCTGGTACAAGGCAAGGTCCGCTGCTTTGTACAGCGATGCTTCCGTTGCATGTAAGTCATCAGAGATCGCGACGCCGATACTGCAGCCCACCTCTAACTCAACCTTTCGGAAGCCAATCGGGGCTGAACACGCCTTGAGCACACGTCTGCAGATCCTCTCAACCTCGTCCGCATCGGTCGTCGCCGCCTCAAGCAGGATCGCGAACTCATCGCCGCCCAAGCGAGCTACAAGTGCGGTCTCGCCTGCAGCTGATAGGAGCCGGATTGCTGTTTGCACCAGCACGGCGTCCCCCGCATCGTGGCCATACTCGTCGTTAATCTCCTTAAAGCGATCAAGATCGATCAGCAGCAGGATCATCGGTGAATCCAGGCTCAGCCTGTGCCGTAGCTCCTCACTGAACTTGCGTCGATTCGGTAGAGAGGTCAGCTGATCGAGGTACGCAATCGCCTCCAATCGGCTGTAACTCTCCCTTAACTCGTTAGTCTGCTGATTGACGACCGCTTGCAGGTACTCCTTTTGCTTGATAAGTGCTCTTTCTCTAAGATGCCAAAGTGCTACAAGGATGAGCGACATCGTAGCGACGTATCCAGCAATCCAATACCAACGCTGCCACCAAGGAGCCAGCACCTGAAACTGAAACCTGGTGGAGACGGCATCCCAGGATCCATCGGCGCTCCTTGCCTCCACCTCAAAAAGGTAATGGCCGGCCGGCAAGGCCTCGAACTGTACACTGTGACTTTGCGTCTCCACCCATCCGTGACTGTAGCCAGACAAACGATACCGAAAAGAACTAAGAGGATTCGCGAAGCTCAGACTGGCAAAGCGGATGTTGATTTCTCTTTGCGCATACGGGAGAACCGGTTCTTGCTCCGTCAACCACTGATGATCTCCGCTCTGAACCGCAGTGATTGCTGCGTTTGTAACTTGTGCCTTGGCTTGTTCTGGATTGGGGCTGAAGCGGCTCATGCCCTCGGAAGTTCCTATCCACACCTCGCCGGTCTCATCGATATTCAAAGCGCGGCTGTTTGTGTCGTTCCAGATAAGCCCGTTACTACTGTCGAAGTGCCTCCAATGTCCCCCCTCGAGGACGTCCACACCTCGATCGCTGCATGCCCAGACAGATCCCGCATGATCAACCCCGAGAGAGTAGATAACGTCGGATGAAAGACCATCTTTCTTGGTGATTAACTCGCCTGAGAACTGGCCCCGGCGTACGTCGAACCGCCCCAGACCAAGAGCATCGCGATATCCCACCCAAAGCACATCATCGTGCTCCGTGATTACGTCTATATCATCCGAGGCCAATCCGTCGCTGGTTTTGAACGTGCGCCATTCGCCTTTTGAGAAAAGGGCAACACCTTGCGAGCTCGCAATCCAGATCGATCCGTGCTTCGTTACTAGAATGTCGCGAAATACGGCTTCTGAGGTCATGTTTGGTACCGCCACTCGACGAAATCTTAGCTGCTGGCCCGCGGTCCTCAGTGCTTGACTACAGTAGACTCCGCCGCTGGTTGCCAGCCAAAGACGGTTATCTTGGTCCAACGTTATGGCAAGCATCCGTCCGTGGAGCCCGACTGTTTCCGAATAGACTCGCAGGAGTTTCCCCGAAGAAGAAAATTGAGAAAGTCCCTTCGGGTCTGTTCCTACAAAGACGTCACCGGTTGCTGCAGGCTGCATCGACACCACTCGGTCGGCTGGCAGGCCATCTCGCGTTGTGACGGAGGAGCGAAGCTTGCCGTCTGCCCCAAACAGAGTCAGGCCGGCGCTGGTCCCAACCCAAAGTGAACCGTCGCGCATATGTTGGATTGCCCAAACGCTGTTATTTAGAAGCCCATTCTCTCGTTTCCAACCGACCCACTGGCCCTGTCCCAGGCGTCGCAACAGCCCACCACCTGTCATCCCCAGCCACAGGTTCCCCTCGCGATCGACGAGAAGCGGCCCTACCGCGTCATCGGACGCCTCGGTGCCTGCGCTGAGCACCGTCCTCCCCCGTGCATCGAAGGCCACAGCTCCGGAAAGCGTGCTGACAAAAACATGGCCAAGGTTGTCCACCGCAAGCTGCGGTTCTAGGTTATGTTCCAAGCCTTCAGTTCGGTCGGTGAACACCGCCTTACCCGCGAGACGCTCAAACAGCTGTGTGTTACTCCGTACCCATAAATTACCCGCCTTATCTTCAGCCAGCGCCTGCCACTCATCCTGCGGCAGACTGGGAGTGTCTAACAGAGCTTCCGGAGCATTCTTGTTTTTCAGCCATAACTCCTTCCCACGGCTTAAGATGAGAGATGTTCCCTGGAGCAATAAACCATGCACTTCACCCTTCACAGCAACCTGACAGTGGGGCTCGCGATCCTCGCTGGTCGCACACGCTACGATTTCGGAATGTCGTAAAAGGTACATGTTGCCAGCGACGTCAAACGTGATCTGGCGTATGTCGCCGAAATTGAGTGCCGGCCAGCTTACCGCGTGCGAAGGATGCGCGGCGTCGTCGAAGCGGGCTAAACCCGCTGATGTACCTACCCACAAAGCTTCCGATCGCGACGATTGCCCGATCGCGTGTACCTCCGTGCTCGGTAAGCCATGGCCATGGCCGTATTCCTGGAAGCGCGCTCCATCGTAGCGAAAGAGACCGTTATCTGTGCCCACCCAGAGGAAACCTGTGCGGTCCTGCAAAAGAGCGTGAACGTTGAGGTTGGCCAGCCCGTCTGCCGTGCCATATTGCTGGAACCGTTGCTGCTGCCCCTGGAGCGACGCCCCAAAAAAAAGGGCAAGCAAAAGCAGAGTGATAGCACCCAGGGGAAAAGCTCGACGATCGCTTTGTGCTGCCACCCGGCCCTCGGAGCTGAGACGTTAGACCGATACTACCGGTACCCGCGGAAGCTTGTGTCTACCTCTTTCGAGTCATGGAGCCTCTAAGTTGTGTAAGGGAGAGCAAATGTGTCTCGGAAACGGACACATTGACAGTGGCTCGAAGCGTGGCAGGCAGTTGCGCCCGAAGCCGACTCCTCGACGCAGAACCCCTTTCCCTCGCCCAAACTCCGCCCGGTACGCAACAGTGCAGAAAGCATGGCAGCCTCCGCCCTAAACTTGCCGCCTTCCTCTTCGCGCTCGCCCCCTTAGCCGTCCTCACGCAGCAACCGGTCGCCCCAGACGCCGGCTGCGCCCTCGCCAAGAGCGCCTATACCTGCAATTGGTCCAGCTTCAAGCTCGTCTTCGACCGCGCCCACACCGTCGCCGTCTTAACCGGCCCGCCAAACCACGCCACCGGTCGTGCCACCGCGCGCCAGGTGCAAGCCCTCCTCGCCGAGCTCGGCAAGGTGCCCGCCCCCGAAGGGCAGCCCGCCGATCTCACCCTGCTCCTCGAGCCAGTCGACCCACTGGCGTTTATTTCGGCCCAGCCCACCACTCGTTTGGGCCGAAACCCTCCATGGCCAGGGCGACCGTCCCTGGCCAGCCCAAGTCCACGTCCTCCTCACTCAATTCCAGGACCGCTTCAAGTCTCGCCCCTAACCCATCCCACTTACCCGAGTTTGCTGTCAGCGCTAACCCGCTGTGTCGGTCGGCTTGGTATGGTGATCTTATGCACGGCTATCGACCAGTTCTTATTTTCCTACTAATCGCTACAATCACAGGAAATGCACAAACAGGCATCAGGCTCAATCAGCTGGCTGATCGC
This sequence comes from uncultured Acidobacteriaceae bacterium, assembly GCA_964245045.1. GTDB lineage: Bacteria > Acidobacteriota > Terriglobia > Terriglobales > Acidobacteriaceae > Granulicella. The sequence continues at coordinate 12,731 of CAXTLD010000079.1, forward strand.
TTTGTGGATGAACAACTCCGGTTCGATCCGACGCTCGCGTATTCCACAGGCCTGCCCACGCGCGACCACAATCGCTTCGCCGACCGGACATCCAAGGCTCTAGCAGCTCACGATGCAGAAGAACGGCAGGACCTGAAAGAACTCCTTGCTTTGCGCGAAAATAATCTAGCCCCGGGTGATCGTGCTACCTATACGAATTTGCGCGAACAACTAGAGTCCGATCTGCAGCTACGAGTATGCAGGACAGAACTCTGGGATGTGAACCACTTCGACGGATGGCAATCCCATCTGGCAGAAGTCGCAGAAAAGCAACCGGTAAGCACGCCCGAAGAAAAAGAACAGGCTCTCCAACGTTGGAGCGAAGTGCCTCATTATGTGGACGTGGAGATAGCCAACTTAAAGCTCGGACTTACCGAGGGCTACTCCGCACCGCAGTCAGTCGTACGTAGGGTTGTTCGCCAAATGGATGCTTTGGCGGTTGCAGACCCCGAAAAGTCGCCCTTCTATTCCCCTGCGGAGCGCAGCCATGATGCTGCTTTTCAACAAGCATTCCGAGACATCACTGTAAGGGGAATCAACCCGGCCCTGAAGTCTTACCGAGATTTCCTACAAGCAGAGTACATGCCCAAGGCACGAGAGGGCGTCGCGATCTCCGACCTGCCTAACGGGCCCGCCTGCTACCAAGCGTTCCTACGCGCAAACACCACCCTGACGCGGACACCGCAGGAAATCTTCGACTTAGGTCAGAGAACCGTACGCGAGAACATGGCCGAGATACGCAAGGTTGGTAAGGCAATTTACCATCAAACAAACCTAGCGAGCATCCTGGCCGACATACAAAGCAAGCCGTCAGAGCACTTCCAATCGAAAGGAGAGTTGCTCGCTTTTTCACAGACTTTTCTACAGCGGGCTAAGGACATAACCGCAGCGCAACTTACCAGTCGCATGCCCCAGCAGGATGTCGTCATCCGACCGCTGTCAACCTTTGAGGAAGACGCGGGTGTTGGGTCCAGATTTCAACAGGAACCCGGCCCCCGAAAACCGGCCGTGTTTCTCATCAAGTTAGGCGACTGGCGTACGGAAACGCGGGCCGACGCTGAAATTGTCACCGTCCACGAGACAATGCCCGGGCACTATCTGCAGAAGGCCGTCGCACGCGACTTACAACCACCGACCCGCCTATCGAAGATGATCGATAATGCTGCGTATGCCGAAGGTTGGGCGCGTTATGCCGAGGCCATGGGCGAAGAAGCCGGTATCTACGACACACCGGATGCCGCCGTCATGCGCAGGTTATGGCCGGCCCACGGCATGGTCGTCGACCCAGGCCTCCATGCTTTCCACTGGACACGCCAGCAAGCAGTGGATTACATGGTGTCCTCGGGACACTTCACCGCGGATGTGGCCAACGACTATGTGGACCGGATCGCGGTTATGCCCGGGCAATTGACCGCATATGACTCCGGCGCCCTGGAGATTAGGAGCCTTCGCGCCCAGGCTGCCGCGAAACTGGGAACTCGATTCGACCTGCGTGATTTCAACCGCGCCGTGCTGGAAGAAGGTGTCGTTCCACTTAGGCAGTTACGTGCCCATTTGGAAAACTGGACTGCCCAGCATCTCACGGCCAAAATTTCGCGCAATCAGGTCAACCGTCCGTAGCTGCAGCTAAGCGAACGTAGGTAAACCCATATCGCGCCTCAAGACAGGATCAACATGCAATCACCATAGCTAAAGAACCGGTACCCCTTTTCTACCGCATGCAGATAGGCTGCCAGCACCCGCTCCCGACCCGCAAACGCGCTCACCAACATCAACAGCGTCGATTGCGGGAGGTGAAAGTTCGTCAGTAGCCCACCCACTAACTTGAATCGGTCGTCCCCCTCCGGCCCCGGCGACAGAAACAGCCCCGTGCTGCCGCTGTGCGGCTCCAACCGCAGCGGATTCTCGCGGGACAACGCCCCATACCGCGCCTCAAAGACTCGCGCTACATGCTCCAGCGTTCGCGTCGTCGTGGTCCCTACCGCCACCACGCGCCGCCCCTCCGCCCACGCCCGGTTCAACGCCTCGGCCGCCGCCGCCGATAGCGTATACGGCTCAGCATGCAACCGAATCTCCTCGGTTCGCTCCACGCGCACCGGCTGAAACGTCCCCCGCCCCACATGCAGCGTCACCCGTGCTACCTCCACCCCCCGCGCCTCCACCGCTCGCAACACCTCAGGCGTGAAGTGCAACCCAGCCGTAGGCGCCGCCGCCGACCCCCTCTCGTCCTCAGCTTGCGCGTAGTTCTTCTGCGTCTCGGTCGCCAGGCTCCCAAACGGCCGCGAGTACACTGTCTGATACCGATCCCGGTCCTCCGCCGTGTTCGGCTCCGTTTCGTTGCGATGGATGTAGGGAGGCAGCGGCAGATGCC
>CAXTLD010000080.1:0-14630 GCA_964245045.1 uncultured Acidobacteriaceae bacterium
CGCTGTGGCTGTGGCTTGGACCGTAGCAGGCGTCCGGTCGGCAGCGTCGTTGCGGGCAGCAGGTTGACCGCGCCGACCAGCACCTGCAGCCACACGGCGCTGCGCAGGATGTGCTCAATCGTGATCCAGGGCTGATCCAGCAGCGCGACGTGCGGATCTACGCCATAGGCGAACCCAAACAACAGCAGCCCCACGGCGAAGTTGGCCGCCGAGCCAATGATCGAGATCGCGCGGGCCTGGTTCGCCGGCGCGCTGCCGCCGCCCTCGCGCGGCGCCAACGCCATTACGCCGCCCACGGGCAACAGAAACAGCCCGCGCACCGGCATGCCGTAACCCGCAGCGGCCACCGCGCGCGCAATCTCCCGCACCAGCACCGCGGCGCACAGCGCCAGCCAAAGCGCCACGCCACGCGACAGACCCCCGGTCATCACCGCCGAGTACCCCCCAGCCAACGCCAGCAGCAGAAACAACGAGACATGCAGGCGCACTTGCACGCCCAGCCAGCGCCCCACGGGAAGTGAAAATTGCAGCACAAACTGATTGTAGGGCTCGCCTCTCCCGTCGCGCCGAGCCTCCGCTGTCGCGGCGGCCAACGCGCTATGCTCAACTTCCATGCGGGTCATCGGGGGTACCCATCGATCGCGGCTCCTGGTGACGCCCCGGGGCACCGGTACACGGCCCACCAGCGACCGTCTACGGGAGACCCTCTTCAACGTCCTCGGCCCTCGCCTGCCAGGAGCCCGCTTCGCCGACCTGTACGCCGGTTCGGGCGCGGTGGGCATCGAGGCCCTGAGTCGCGGCGCAGTCTCCTGCCTGTTCGTGGAGCGCGCGCCGCCCGCCCTGGCCGCCATCCGCAAGAACCTGGCGACGCTGGGCATACCGGCGGCAAACGTCACGGTCGACGGGCGTGCGACGGCTCGCGTGCTCAGTGAGGACCGCCCGTCCGGCTGCCTCCTCGAGCTTGCCTTCCTCGATCCGCCCTACGAGGCCGCAGCCGAGTACGCCACCACCCTGGACCTGCTCGCCGTGCGCCACGCGGGTCTGCTTGCGCCGGGCGCGCTCGTCATCGCGGAGCATGCGCGACGGTCGCCGCTGGTCGAGACCTACGGCGCGCTGCGCAGAACGCGCGTCCTCGAGCAGGGCGACGCCGCGCTCAGCTTCTACTCGCTGCCGCCAGGTGAGGGTCCAGCCGAGCCGCCGAACGAGCCGCCAGCCGAGCCCACGGCCCTCGTGTAGCCGCCGCCCCGGTGCGCCCCGGTCAGAAGGTCGACGGAAAAGGGCAACTCCCGATCCGTCACCATGTCCCAACCTTGGCCCTCCAAGTGCCCTTCGCGCACCCCGTGCAGCGTGAGCCCTTCCCAGCTCAAGCGCTTCGTGCGCCACCGCAACCCTTCCGCCCCGATCGCCAGCACGTCGTGGAAGCCGGCCAGCAACAACAGCCCATGCTCCGGGGCTGCGAACAGCGCGGTCACCGGTCGTTGCTCTAGCAACTGCACCACCTCCGGCCGGCGCGTCGCCACCAGGTAGGCGTAGCCGCCGGCGACGGCCAGCATGTCGTCCGGGGCAGGGCACGACCAGACCCCGGACGGCAGCGACGGGTCCCGAAAGCCGAGCGCACACGTGGCCAGGAACAACCCCCCGTCCCCCGGTCGCACCTCCACCAGCAGAGCGCCGCGCCCGAGCGCATCTTCCTCTCCCGGCACGCGTTGCGGGTAAACGAACTGGCGCGACGGCGCGATCAGCGGCGGCCCGGGGAGCACCTTGGCCGTCCAGCTGCGTGGAAATGCGTCGGGCGCTCCTGTGTCCGTCATCGCAGATGCTCCCACCCTGCCGCGGCCAGAGCCGAGCGACGACCGCCAGCCCCGATCAACGTCACCCGCGGCCGCCCGCGCCGCAACTCCACTACCCGGCCGATCTCAGTCAATGCAACGCCGCCCACCTGAGGCGGCACACGCGCACCGGCACTGGCCGTGAACAGCAACTCATAATCCTCGCCGCCGTGCAGCGCCAAATCGAGCGCATATTTCGGCTCCGAGCCGGCCAGCAGTGAATGGAGCGGAAGCTGGGCTGCCTCTACCTCCGCGCCCACGCCGGAAGCCTCACAAAGATGACGCAGGTCGGTAGACAAGCCGTCACTCACATCAATGGCCGCCGTCGCGCGCCGATGCTGGACCAGCCACTGGCCAATCGCGAGGCGCGGCTCCGGGAAGAAGTGAGGCTGCGGGCTCGTGCTCTTCCGCCGCTGGATGCGCGTACCGTCCGCCAACGATCGGAGTTGCGCCGCCGCTCCGCCCAGCCCCCCGGTGACAAAGAGTCGGTCGCCGACGCGCGCACCGTCCCGCCGCAAGGCCCGCCCTTGCGGGACGGCTCCCAGCAGCACGATATCAGCCAGCACCTCGTCCCCGGGCGCCTCGGCGGTGTCCCCGCCCGCCACGGGAGCACCGGCGCGCGCAGCCAGGGCAAGCAGGCCGTCCAGAAAGCCCCGGAGCCAAGCCCGGTCGCGGGCCACGGATCGCGGCAGCGCCAGCGAAAGAAAGGCCGCCACCGGCCGGGCACCCATGGCCGCCAGATCGCTGAGCCCGCGCGCTAGTGCCCGATGCCCAATCGACGTCGGGCTGTGCCAGTCGCGGCGAAAGTGCCGGCCCTCCAGCGAAAAGTCCGTCGTGACCACGATCTCCTCCCCACGCCGCGGGCGAAGGATGGCGCAGTCGTCCCCGATACCCAGCTGCAGCTCCTCGCCGGCGCCGCTTGCAACGCGTTTAGCGGTCAACCGAATCTGCCGAATCAGCGCAAGCTCCCCACCGCCGCCGGCCGGCTTGCGCCGTGTCTTCCCTGGCCTCGGTTCCCGGCGTTCGACCATACCGTGAGCATAGCCTCGGCTTTGCTCCCGCGGTTGCACCGTGGTGGGTGCAAGCGCGATTTGTCTGGGTCACCCGCCTCATTTACCATCACAGGAAGTCGTGGTCGCGCCGCGTCCCTCCTGCGGCGCCGTAGTTGAAAAGCTTGGACCGTTCGGACGATTTCGGGGTCTTTCCGCAACTCACACGCCAAACACACCGTCACACCTTGGGGCCGGGTACGTCCTTATGCGCAAACGCTTCGTGGTCTTTGTCACGCAATCGGAAAACGGCGAAACGGATCGCATCGCGATTCCCATGCGGTATGTGTACCTGTTTCTGGCCGCCGGGGTTGTGGGCCTATTCACCATCGCGGGCATGGCCGGCTCGTACGGTCGCATGCTGGCCAAGGCCGAGACGATCAACCGGCTGCGGGACCAACTCGCGCAAAGCCGCAGCGACTACGCGCACTTGGAACGCACCGCGCACGAGCGCGACGTTCAGGCCGCCAGCCTCGGTTCGCTCGCCACCGAGGTGTCCGCCATCTACGGACTCACCGCCGGCAGGCTCACCTTTGCCCATGGTCACAGCCTGCGCCCAGGCAAGCTGGCCGCCAGCGCCGGCGCAGCCAAAGCGTCGATCAAGGACGACGCCGGCTTCAGCGACGAAAGCTACTACAAGTCGCTGGACACCTTTTACGCCCTCCGCTCCACGGCACAGGCAGGCCTCGCGCCGCCGTCGCAGCCGTTGAACGCCAACCTGGGCGTACGCGGGGCGCTCGGCGATCTGGCCGGTGGCCTGGACCTGGGCGGGAGCCTTTCGGGCAGCAACGTCCCGGACATGTGGCCCATTCTCGGGCCCATCAACTCCGGCTTTGGTGAGCGCGTCGATCCCATCCTTGGTCTGGGCACGGGTGAGTTCCACAAGGGCGTCGACATCGGCTCGCCCAACGGTACGCCCGTCCACGCCCCAGCCGCCGGGCGCGTGCTGAAGGCCGGGCCCGGTACCGGCTACGGCAACGAGATCGAGATCGACCACGGCAACGGCATCGTTACCGTCTACGGCCATCTCCAGGGCTTCAACGTCACCTCCGGCCAGCAGGTCGTCAAAGGCGAGGTCATCGGCTACGTCGGCCACACCGGTCGGGTCACCGGGCCCCACCTCCATTACGAGGTTCAGGTACGCGGCATCGCCGTAAACCCCCACAAGTACCTGCGCTCCACCATGGCCGACCTCGGCGGCAGCGCGCCCGCGGGTCTCTGATCCGTTGGAGCTGCAAGCTCTTGTTCCGCGACCTTAAGGTGGTAGACTCTCCTCACACTGTAAGGGCGAGCGTAGCCTGAACGTTGCAGCCTGTAACACTGATGCCCCCGCTTAGCAACTGGGCAAAGTGAAAGACTCTATGCGATACCTTCGCACGGAGCTACAGAGCGATGCAAGCCTTGCTGGACGCTATTGAGGACCAAGAGTTCGATTACGACATGAAGCTGCGCGATGAGGACAAGAGATGGTTGCGCCAGGAAATCGCAGATGTCGTTAAGGAGCAAAACGCTTCAATAACTTCTTCAATCCATGGCCTACGAGATGAATTCAGACCACACGGAGCGAAGAAGTTCTTTTTTTGGCTGCGCGAGTGGGGTTTAGTCGCTACAAACATCACCATCATTCTGACGTTGTTAGGGCTGCTCCTTGCCGCCGTCTATACCGTGGTTCATAGGGTCTCTGCGGAAGCGACGTTTGAGGCGAATACCAGCGACCACCTGAAGAGTATCGACAACAGCTTGAGTTCTCTTCGATCTTCGCTGTCGGGTACTCAGTTGAGTTCGCTCAGTACAAGGCCCATAAATAGTGAGACTCCTGTGCAAGTCTCACGAATCATCTCATCTGCAACCAAAGCACATGAGACGTTGGGTCCAGATGTTATTGCAGACGCCGCAGCAGGCTTCCTACAAAGCGCATCCATCAATCCTGCTGCATGGAAGGCCACTTCACTCCTGCTGGACTATAAGTCCACCCTAAACTCTGCTTTAGCTCCATCCACAGTATCGGCACAGCCCTACATGAACGTAGAGGCTGAATTTACAGGGAACGAGCCGTGGATTGGCCGACTGGCTTTCATCGGGCGTGTGCATGGCGACCGCATCGCGCAGCTGGAAGAACTTGATCATCCTCACCAAGCTAACAGTCCGAACGTTGGTCCCGCTTATTACGTCCTCAACGGCGGAGAGTTTGATTTGGATGGCCTCTATTTAAAGAACGTGATTGTGAAAGACGCGTTAGTTGTTTATCGGGGCGGTCCAGTCCGCATTGAGAACACCTTCTTTGTAGACTGTCATTTTCGAATGGAGGCAACACCGAAGACAATTCGGTTTGCAGGGGCGGCTCTCGCACCCGAGTCAACCGTAACCTTCAGTGGAGAATAGGTCTGTCGCTATCGGGGATGCCGACTTCTCAAACTCATTTTGTGAAGTATGTTGTTGCCCTAAAAAGCAGCGCGTCGTCCACTTGCCCTTCGGCCGCCTCGCGCGCCATTAGCGCGCGCTTGCGCTCCACGCCCCAGCGGTATTCGCCGATCGTGCCATCGGTCCGGATGACGCGGTGGCACGGAATGGCCACCGCCACCGGATTGGCCCCAACTGCCGCGCCCACGGCCCTGGACGCTGTGGGCATTCCAATCGCCTCCGCAAGGCGCGCGTAGGTGGTCGTCGTGCCGGACGGCACCGCCCGCATTGCCGCCCACACACGTTGCTGAAACGCTGTCCCACGCAGATCCAGGGGCAGGGAGTCACCCGTGCGCGGGTCGTCGACCAGGCCTGCCACCTGCGCCACGACGTCCTCGAACTCGGGTCCGCCGCCCATCAGCTCCGCCTGTCGAAACCGGTCCTGAAGATCGCTGACCAGCGCGTCCGGATCTTCGCCCAACAGAACGGCGCAGATGCCGCGTTCGCTCCGCGCCACCAGCACCGCGCCCAGGCTGCACGAGCCCACGGCGAAGCGTATGCGTTCCCGCTCGCCGCCTCTCTGAAACGCCTTCGGCTTCATTTCTTGCATCACGTCCTCGCTGCGGTAAGCGTACAAGAGGTGACCCCACACGCGGTCGCGCCATTCGTCACGCTTGACACCGTATTGCAATCCGCAATACCATCATCGCGGATTGCAATACACGCATGAAACTTAGCGAAAAAGTTCGGGGTTTGCGCGAGGTCGAGGGCAGCCGTCGTCAGCTTGGCCGGGCCATGACGCAGGGCGAGCTGGTACGCGCGCTACGCGAAGAACTCGGCACATCGCTCAGTCAAAGCTACCTTTCGCAGATCGAGTCCGGTACGCGCCCGCACCTCACCAACACCTCGCGCTCGTTGCTGGCGCGCTTCTTCAAGGTGCACCCGGGCTATCTGGTGGACGACCCCGAAGATTACGACGCCGCGTTGCCACCCGCGCCGCTGCTCGAAGACAAGCTCGATCTGTGGTTGATCGACGGCGCGGAGCGCTTTCGCCGCGACCCGGAGCTCTGCCGCGCCCTGCTCCTGCTGGCCCGGCAGGAGGACACCCGCGGCTGCCTGTTGCTGCTGGAAGGCATGCTGGCAAGCTCCCAGCTGGCCGACCGCCTTCCCGCTCTTATGCGCACGGCGGCCGCGCCCCCGCGCGCCGCAACGGCGAGCACGCCCCGGCCCCTGTCCACCTCTTCTGCACGTGACTTCACCTCCCCCGGAGGCCCCCGATGACTTTCGCCCTTTCCCAGCTCGATTGGGATGCCATCTACCTCACCTGCTTCGGCGTCGGCCTGGTGCTTAGCGTGCTCGCATTTGCCGGTGGCTTCCTCCATCTGCACGTCGGGCACTGGCACCTTGGCGGCCACGGTCACCTCCTCAGCAAGGCCGGCGCGCAAAGCCACGCCAATGCTCAGATGGCGCCGGTGAACGGCTTCACCATCGTTGCGTTTTTGTGCTGGTTCGGCGGCACGGGCTACGTGCTCACCCACGGTGGCGTGCTGCCCTGGGCGCCCGTCCTCGGTCTGTCCGTGCTGAGCGGCTTTGCCGGCGCGGGGCTGGTCTTCTGGTTTCTCGCCAAGGTACTGCTGCCGCGTGAACGCACGTTGGAGCCCGCGGATACGCCCATGGTCGGCGTGCTTGGTCGCGTGAGCGCACCGGTCCCGCGCAACGGTGTCGGCGAGATGCTCTATTCGCAGAACGGTGCACGCCGCTCCATGCCCATCTGCGCGGAGGACGGCGCGCCCATCGCCCGCAATGCGGAGGTGGTGGTACTGCGTTACCAGCGCGGCTTCGGCTACGTTCGCCGCTGGGATGAGCTGCAACAGAGCCTGCTCGGCGACGCGCCCGCCGCCCAAAACGCCGACTAGCCCCGACAGATTAACTGCCACGCCTGATCGCAGAGGCGCGGCCCGCCAACGCACGCATCATTCACAAGCTGCACGTAGGAACCCTCTGTTGGAGAGAGGAGTCCATGGCACATAACGGCACCATCCTCGTCACAGGGCTGATCGTTCTGGTCACCCTGATCCTCATGGGCGCGCTCGCCCGTCTGTTTCGCAAAGCCGGTCCCAACGAGGCCCTGATCGTCTACGGCATGCGCGGCCAACGCGTCGTCAAAGGCCACGGCACATTTCTTTTCCCGATGTTTGAGCACGCCCGCCTTTTGTCGCTCGAGCTGATGAGCTTCGACGTCGCGCCGCAGCAGGACCTCTACACCAAGCAGGGCGTGGCCGTTACCGTGGAGGCCGTCGCGCAGATCAAGGTCCGCTCCGACGCCGAAAGCATCATGACCTCCGCGGAGCAGTTCCTCAGCAAACTGCCCGCCGAGCGCGAAGGTCTCATCCGCCTGGTGATGGAAGGTCATCTGCGCGGCATCATCGGCCAACTCACCGTGGAGCAGATCGTCAAGGAGCCGGAGATGGTGGGCGAACGCATGCGCGCCACCTGCTCAGACGACCTCTCGAAGATGGGCCTCGAAGTGGTGAGCTTCACCATCAAGGAAGTCCGCGACAAAAACGAATACATCACCAACATGGGCCGCCCGGACGTGGCGCGCATCCGCCGCGACGCGGAGATCGCCTCCGCAGAAGCCGAGCGCGACACTGCGATCCGCCGTGCGATTGCGTTGCGCGAAGCTGCCGTAGCCAAAGCCGCCGCCGATCAAGAGCGTGTGCTCGCGGAAACCATGTCGCTTGCCAAACAGGCGGAAGCGCAGCGCGATCTCGACATACAACGCGCGACCTTTGAGGAGCAGTCCCGCCGCCAACAGGCGCAGGCCGACAAGGCTTACGAACTGCAGACCAACGTCATGCAGCAGCGCGTCATCGCCGAGCAGGTCAAGGTGCAGCAGGTCGAAAAGGAGGCGCAGGTCAAGGTGCAGGAGGCCGAGATCCAGCGCAACGAACGCGAGCTGATTGCGACCGTGCTGAAGCGCTCGGAGATTGACAAGCGGCGCGTGGAAAACGTCGCCAGTGCGGAACGCGGACGCCTGATCGCCGAAGCCGAAGGCCGCGCGCAGGCCATCCGGGTACAAGGCGAGGCCGAAGCCGCGATTATCTTCCAGAAGGGCGAGGCCGAGGCCAAGGCCATGAACATCAAGGCCGAAGCCTACCAAGAGTGGACACAGGCCGCCGTCGTCGACAAGCTCATCACCAACATGCCGGAGGTGGTGCGCGCCATGGCCGAGCCGCTCTCAAGGGTCGACAAGATCACCATCGTCTCCACGGGCGACGGCGACGGCGTCGGCGCGTCCAAGCTCACCGGCGACATCACGCGCATGGCCGCACAGGTGCCGGCGCTGTTTGAGGCGCTCAGCGGCATGAAGATGAGCGATCTGATGAGCAACGTGAAGAGCATGACGCCCAACCCCGACGGCAAGCCACTGCACGCCGCCGCCCCGGTCACGCTCGACGGCAACCCACCGAAGGCCAACTAGCGGTTCGTTGTGCAGGTGAAGCTACTTCGCCGTGAGCTGCGTCTGCACCGTGCAGTTCACCAAATGGAAGTCGAAGCTGGCTGCCCTACGTTGACGGTCAGCTCCGACGGAATCTGGAACGTGCCCACCGGCGCGTACTGCACCTGCATCACCACCTCGGACGGCGGGGCCGAGGGCGGCTGTCGCACCATGCTGCGCATGCCGGTCACGAGTAGACGTTGCTGGCTCGTCGTGAACGTCGGCGTCATCGTAGTCTCCTGTGCCGGCGTGCTCACATGCACGGTTTGCAACAGCATGTCGTTGTTGTATTGCTCTTCGGCCAACTTCGCGCCGTCGCGTACGGCCACGTGGTAGCCAGCTGCGGTGTGCTCCACAGTTGCTTTGGCGTCCAGGCTCACCAGCTCGCCGTTCACGTATCCGTTCCAGGTTTGCGCGAACCCTGCCCAGATCTGCTGCAAGCCTTCGCGCACTTTGGCAATCGCGTCCTCGTTGTCCTCGGGCGGCGGCGTCGCGGCGGTCCAGTGCAACGCGCCCGCGCCGTGAAGGTCATCCTCCACAGTCAGCTGAACGGATCGCAGATACTGCAGACGCGCGTTGTCATCCGCCACCGGTTCATTCGTCGCCTTCTGGATGAATGCCTTCCAATCGAAACGCACATCGCAATGAAAGCTGCGCAGGCCGTTGTCCACGGGGGTGTAGTACAGCGCACGCGCTTTGAGGAAGCTTTCAGCAGGGTTAGGGCCCGCACTCTGCGCCACAAGTGGCGACGCACACAAAGCAACACACAACGAAACGCAACGGGCAACAACCGGCAGACGTAAAGACATGCGCCCCTATGCTAACGCACACCGGTACAGCGCTTGGTCACACGGTCTACTGACCGGTTCCGGCGAGCGCGAGTGCCCGCTGCCGCAACTGCTCGAAACCGGCCACGGAGCAGGCCGCATGGGTGGACCACTGCACACGCCCCCCACGGTCTACAAGCAGCACATATGCAGCATCCGGCTGATCTTTCGCGTAGCCGGCGGCTTGCTTCCAGGCGTCCTCTTTGTCTGTGAGCGGAAGGAAGTTGGGCTTCAGCACGTCGGGCACCGCGTGCTTGATGGAACGCAACACCACGGGCCGGACAAAGCCGGGTATCTCGGCCAGCATGGCCATGTCGTAGAACCCTATGCTGCCGCTGCGGGCAAGCTGCAACCGGACCAGTTTTTGCCACGCGGTAGTCGCGTCCTGCGAGTGCTGCGTGAAGCCGATGATCAGCACGGTGGCAGGCACGCGCAGGTCGCCGGGAAGCGACACCTGTTGCCCATTGAGCGCGGTGGTTGCGGTTGGCGGGATCTGCGCACCAACGGACGCCTGCGCTCCGGCTAAGGGAGCGCAGGCGAGCAGGACCATGGTGTATCGGCAAGCCTTACCGGCCATTCGCTCCCCCACCTGTTGCCCCGCCGATATAGGTGACGCGCCAAACGCTGCGCGTACCGTCGTCAGTGACCAGCAGAGAGCCGTCTTTGGCCACCGTCACGCCCACGGGACGCCCCCACACTTGCCCGTCCTTGGTCACGAAGCCGTCGACGAAGTCGTCGTACTCGCCGGTAGCTTTGCCGTTGACCATGGGGATATAGATCACGTTGTAGCCTGCCCGGTCGGCGCGGTTCCATGATCCATGTTCCGCCACAAAAGCCCCACCCGCGAACTGCGACGGGAACTGTGTCTTTGTGGCCGGGTAGAAGGTCAACTCCAGCGACGCCATGTGCGGCTGCACCAACACGTCAGGCGTGCGCACCTTGCTGCTGAGGTCAACACGCTTGCAGCTAGCGGCCTGTGACGGATCGAGCGGCGTCGGCAGCTGCGGGTTTGCCCCCGTGCCATTCGCGCACGGGTTCTGCAGCCGCGGGTCGCGATGCGCGCCCATGTAGTACCACGGCCAACCGAAGAAGCTGTTCTCCGGAACGCTGGTCACGTAGTCGGGCACAAGATGATTGCCGAGATTGTCGCGCTCGTTGGTGGAACACCAAAGCTGGTGCGTGACCGGGTTGATCGCCTCGCCGACGCAGTTGCGGATGCCGGAAGCATAGACCTCCACAAACTGGCCGTCCGGCGTGTACTCGAGCACATCGGCGCGATGAAACTCACGCGGGTGCGTATCGGCGTCGTCGACGTTTGATCCGGAACCGACCGAAACCAGCATGTGCTTGCCGTCGGCGGTAAAGACCACATCGCGCGTCCAATGGCCGCCACCCTTCAACTGGGCATAACCCGGGATATCGGGGACGATGGTCTGAGGCGCGCCGGTCGCCTGGAGGTCGCCTGCGTGGTATGCAAACCGCTGTACGGTCGTTGCGTTGCCCACATACACCCACTGCGGATTGTTCACCGGATAGAACGCGATCCCAAACGGATGATCCAGGCCGGTCGCGAACTTCCCAATCGTCGCCGCCTTGCCGTCCGCACCGACCCCTCGCAGAACAAAAATGGTTCCCCCACCGGAGTCTGCCAGAAACACGTCTCCGTTGGGTGCGGTGCGCATCAACCGCGGCTCGGTGAAGGTGCCGCCGGAGCGCTGCATGTGCTCCGTTTTGTCGGCACGTTGCAGCGGTGGCGCGTCGCCGCCGGCATACAGCGCAATCTGAAACCCAGGAGGTACGACCGGCATGGCGCCGGCGGGGCGATCGACCAGGTGAGGCGTGTTATCGACTGCCTCCGCAGGGTTCGGCGCGGGCAGGTCGCCCACGGTGATCTTGTGCCGCACGCCGGGTTCCTGTTGGTCCCAGTTGGTAAACGCGGCCTGGCCGGTGAGCAGCGAGCTTGTTCCTTGTTGAACTCCCTGCTGCGCTGCCTGCTGCGCCATGCACGTTGCGCCCGCAAGCGCACCACTCGCACCCAGAATCAGGCCGATCTTCCCCACACCTTGTGTAGATACCCGACGAAACATGCACCACTCCTCAAATCTAGCTTGTTCCTGTAGGATGCCGTTCGTGCGTGATGGGGCTGCCGGGATCGAGCCCGCGTTCCGTGTGATGAATCAGCGATCACGCATCGCCAAGTCCGCCCCGCCGGTGCCTGCAAACAGCAGACGCACCTGCTCTACCGTCGCATTGGCAGTAAGCACGGCGCGTTCCGACTTCTGCCAAACCGTGGCTGAACTGAGCAGGGATCGCATGGCCGCATCGCGGGGCCCATGCGGCGCTTCCGCGCCCGCCAAGCCCCGGACCACGCCAAGCACATTGCCTACGGACTCCGCGGTGTGCTGGGCCGCCAACGCGTCCGGCGCAATTTCCTCGACGCGCAGGTGCACGGCGCCGCTGTACCGCAAGCTCGCGATCAACTCGGTATCCACCGGCACCGGGAGCTCGAAGCCCATGACGGAGACGTGCCCACGCTGCCCAAACGGCAAGCCGATCCGCCCGATGCCCCACGCCTGCGCGAGCAAGGGCACCTCGCCGAAGCGCGCCGCCAGCAGCGACGACCCGGGCTGCCAAAGCGCCCCCGCCCGCGAGCGGTCCAGCATGGAGTGAATCTGTTCCGCGGAGGGCATGTTGGAGGCCGCGACGATGCCGTACGCCACAATGGCCACGCGCAGCGTCCGGTTCTCAACGGGCAAACTGAAGATCTCCCGGCCCGCGTAGGTTTCCATTCCCACGGCAGACTGGGCGAGGAAGCGTCGCAAGCGCGCCGCGTCAAAATGTCCGACAAACACCTCGGAGTACGCCACGGCTCCGTTCGGTCCCCGCGGGTCCGGCATGCGGTGCAGGGCAAAGGCCGCGCTGTCCAGGTCGCGCTCCGGCACGATGCCGGTGGCATCGATGAACGCCTGGTACTCCTTGCTGCGAGCCACGGGCGCGCCCGCTGGACTTGCGGTGTCCGTGCCGGTCGTGCTCGTCAGGCCGCGCAGAGGCCGCAAATTCGCGTACACAATGGCGTCGCTCTCCGGTAGCAGGCGCGCGGCCTCCGGGGGAGCCTTGGTGCGCAGATACAGGAGCACCGCCAGGGCGACCAGCACCCCAACGCCCACCCAAACAGGCCACCAGGATCGTCGTCGTGTGCTCATTCGCGTATAGAGAACGTAAAGATCTTGCCCGCGTTGGAAAGCCCGGGCACGTTGGACGAGCCGGGGGGCAGCACGCCGTACTCGCCCTTCTCGATGTCCAGGGGAACGGTGAAGGTATACATGTTCTTGGCCACCTTTACGGGATGGAACTCGAGGTCGTTGCGCTGCGAGCCCGTCTCGGAGTGAAACAAGCCGCCGGTCTTCACCCGGAAGTCGCGGCTCCCGGAGTGCTGATCCAGCCGCAAGAAGTCGTACTCCTCCGGTTGCGTTCCCGCAGGCGTGTAGATGAGCAGATGGACGCCCGTGTTCAGGTTCAGCGGCGACTTCGGGCCGTCCAGGTGACCGTTCATGTCCTGCTTGACGAGCCCGTCCGTGGCCGCGTTCTTGAGCCACCCGCTGGACTTAAACTGAACGCGTTCAGTTTTCAACGGAACCCACTGCCCGTCCTTGTCCTGGTAGTACACGCCGATCTCGTCGACGCCGGCGGCGAGGGGCGCGGGGTTGACCTCAGGGGCCGCTCCCGTCCGTATGGCCAGCCCCGCGCTGCGCGCCTGCATGGCCGCGATCACGCGCTGCGACACGCCGGCGTTTTTCAGCGCGATCAGGTCGTCGGGCGCGGTGTCGTACGCTCCCGGTTGCGTTTGTATGGTTTGCACAATGACCGTGTCGTCCAGTCCGGCCTTGCTCATCTTCACGACCGTGTCGTTGCCCAAGGCGTGCTGGCGGCTGACGTCCGCCCTGGGGGTGGCCGGACCCTCGTCGGCCTCGGGACTTTGCGCCGCCGCCGGGCGTAGGCCCACCGTTAAGCTCAGCGCTAACAAGCAAAGAAACGCCTGCCGCGACCATACCGTCATGCCGCTCATCCTACCATCCCTCCCACGGCCCAACCGGCCCGCGTGTCGCACGCCCACAATGCCCTAGACGGGTCGCGCGGGCGATCGGAATCAGCGTTGGCAGTGATTTCCCAGATCGGGAAGCGAGCGGCGTCTGAAGGGCGCGGGCCCTTCGTTCCCGTGCTCTCCTGTGGTACGCTCTTTCTGTGCGTCGTGTGGGTTTGCGGCGGCACGTGCGCTGTCTGGGCTGGCGTAGCTCAGCTGGTAGAGCACCTGATTTGTAATCAGGCGGTCGGGGGTTCGAATCCCTTCGCCAGCTCCACGTTCGGGTAGCGCAGAGTACATCTCAAGGTCTGTCAGTCTTTCTCCTCCGCAAACGACCTCGCCCTCGATACAGCGAGCGGGTGCGTCCAGGCGGATGCGTGGCCGACAGAGCAGGGCACAGGTGGCCGAGTGGTTAATGGCAGCAGACTGTAAATCTGCCACGCAATGCGTTACGGAGGTTCGAATCCTCCCCTGTGCACCACATTCTTTGGGCAGCAGATGTCCGCAGCTGGCAATCTTTCGGGCAGTGTTCTGATGGGCCCGCTCAGCAACGGACGTCTGGTGGTTGCCCTCGTCGTGCTGGGTATGCTGGGCCTTTTGGTCTGGCAAACGATGGAGCCGGGCAGGTACCAGCAGTGTACCTGGCTGCTGTTAGGCTTTTTCGCCTTTCGGATCGTGCTCGCACGCCTCAAGGCGCGGTAGAGTAGAAGCAGCGATCGCAACATGGGTCGCGGCAACAAGAGGCTGATGTAGCTCAGTGGTAGAGCACTCCCTTGGTAAGGGAGAGGTCATGGGTTCAAGCCCCATCATCAGCTCCAGATTTTGACACGGGGCCGCGATAGCACAGGTCGCGGCAGCGTGGGCTGCGGGAGTAACTCAGTGGTAGAGTCACAGCCTTCCAAGCTGTTGGTCGCGGGTCCGATTCCCGTCTCCCGCTCCAAA
>CAXTLD010000081.1:0-14428 GCA_964245045.1 uncultured Acidobacteriaceae bacterium
GGGTGACGCCGGCGTGGGCGGGGGGGGGAGCAGGGGGGGGCGGGGGGGGTTGCGGGATCATGCGGGGCATCCTCTTGTAGTGGCCGCGCGCCGGAGCGGTACGCCGGCGTGGGTCGGATGCAGTATAGACGCTTTCGCTGCGATGCCGGTATCGCACGAAGGTGACACAGACAGCGGAAGGGCGTGGGTGTCTTGGGGAAGGCGTTGGCGATTCGGAGGGCGGGCCTACAGCCCGCCTCTCGGTTGCGTTGGGCGTACCTGGGGCTGCACGCCAGGCTACGATAGCTCGCGCCTTCAGCGCGAACATTCTGTTCTGCCCACCTACGAAAGTAATTTGCCTACTTAGATGGCGCTTAGAGTCGAGTAGGTGGGACACCCTGGGGAAGAGCGGGCCGTTAGCCGGCTAGTCTTTGCGGATCAGCTCGCCGTTCTTCATCACGAACGTGGGGTGGGCAAGGACGGAGATGTTGTCCAGCGGATTGCCGGGAACGGCGATAATGTCGGCGTAGAAGTTTGGTTGAAGTTGCCCGATCTCACCTGCCCAGTCGAGAAGTTTGGCGCCGTTGAGCAGGCCGGCGCGCAGGGTGTCGGCGGGGCTCATGCCGTACTGGACCATGAGCTCGTACTCGCGAGCCTGGCTGCCGTGCGGGAACGGGCCGACGTCGGAGCCGACGGCAAACGGAATGCCGGCCGCCATCTGGCGCTTGAACTGGGCGGCGTGGAACAACAACTCGCCGTTAACAGTCTGCGAGCGGTCGGCGGTGGCGGCGTGCTGCCCGAAGTACTCGCTGATGGCGAAGGTGGGCACGGCGTAGATCTGCTTGTCGTGCATGAGGCGCATGGTTTCGGGGGAAAGCGCGTAAGCGTGGTCGATGGACGCGACGCCGGCGATGGCGGCAAACAGGGCGCCGGGTTCGCCGGTGCAATGGACGCCGACGCGGGACCCGGTGCGCTGCGCTTCGGCGACGGCGGCGGCGAGTTGCGCTTCGGTGTATTGAAACGGCGTGGTGAAGCTTTGACCGACCAGTTTGTCGCGGCCGGTCTCGTAGATCTTCGTAAAGTCCGCGCCTTGTTTGTGCTGTTCGCGGATGACGTTGATGAGGTCGTCTACGGAGTTGGCGCGGTCGGCGTTCGAGAGCAGGTGCTCCTCGGGGTTGAGGCTGGAGGTGTCTTCGTGGCCGCCGTTGATGTCGACGGCGTTGCAGCTGACGCGCATGCGCGGGCCCGGGATCAGGCCTTCGTTGATCGCGTTGCGGACGGCGGTGTCGGCGCACCCGGCTCCCTCGGTGCCCATATCGCGCTCGGCGGTGAAACCGGCGAGAAGGTCGGCCTTGGCCGCCCCGGCGGCGAGCAGGGTGCGCTGGGGCACGGTCTCCTCGACGGTCTGAAAGGCCTCGTTGCCGGGGTGGAGAAAGAGATGGACATGGGCATCGATGAGGCCGGGCATGAGGGTGGTTTGGCCGAGGTCGATGATTTGGGCGCCAGCCGGGCGGGTGACGTGAGGACCGGCCTCGCGGATGCGTTCGCCTTCTACCAGGACCTCGCCGGGAGACACAAGCCTGGCGTTGGCCACGTCGAGCAGGTGGGCGGCGTGGAGCACAATGGGCTTGGGCGCGGCGGTCTGCTGGGCAGTCGCGGTGAGGGTCAGCGTGAGGACGGTGGCGGCGAAGGGCAGCTTCATGGTGTTCGAGCATACCTCTTCAGCCGGGCTGGATCGCGCTGCACGTGCACCCCACCTTTTTGACCATACCGCGGCTGCGAAGGTGGGGCACCCGTATCAGAGCGAGGCGAACTGGGCGTTCAAGCCCGTGAAGACCTGCTCGTAGTTGCCGTTCTTCTCGGCAAAGCGGAGGGGGAGGACACGCTGGACGTTGATCTCGCCGGACGCTGGTGGGTCGGCGAGGATCCCCATGGTTTCGGCGATGTACTCGCCCAGGGGCATGGCGTTGGGGTCGGTAGCCTGATGTGCTCCGATGAGCTCGGTTTGCACGTACGGCGGATCGATCTCGAACACGTCGATAGGCGTGTCGCGGAGCTGGTGCTGGAGGGACTGCGTCCAGGAGTGGATGGCTGCCTTGGTGGCGCAGTAGGTAGGCGAGGGCGACAGCGGAACAAAGGCGAGGCCGGAGGAGACGGTCATGACGGTGGCTTTGGGTTGGTTGAGAAGATGGGGAAGAAGGGACGCTGTCAGTCGCAAGGGGCCGAGGAGGTTGATGGCGATGGTCTGCTCGGCGACGGCGAGATCACTGCTGCCGTTTTTCAGATTTTCCATCTTGAGAATGCCGGCGTTGTTAATAAGGACGTTGAGGGCCGGGAACTCGGTTTTAACCTGGGCTGCCAGGCGCTCGATGTCCTTGGGGTCTTCAATGTCGAGGGTGAGCGACTTCATGCCGGGGTTGGCGCGCGTGGTCTCGTCGAGAACGGACTGGCGGCGGCCGGCGATGATGACCTGGTTGCCCCGCGTTTGGAAGGCCTCGGCGAGGCCGCGGCCGATGCCTGTGCCTCCGCCAGTGATGAGGATGGTGTTACTGGTGAGGTTCATGAGGTTGGAATCTCCTAACGTGACGATAGGGCGATTGCTCTCCTTTGGGAAGTAGGCACTTGTTCGTGCGATACTTACCAGTAGGAGAGTGTGTGATGGCTGAAGCGGTTTTGGAGAACCATGCTGTGGCGCTGGACGGCGAGCCAGCAAAGTGCACGATGACCGAGGCGGAGTTGGAGCCGCTGGTGCGCGAGATCATTGGCCGGGTGGCCGACAAATGGACGATGCTGGTGCTGGAAACTCTGGAGGAGCATGGGCGCGTGCGGTTTCGGCAGCTGGGCGAGCGGGTCGGCGGGATTAGCCAGAAGATGCTGACCAAGACGGTGCGGCAAATGGAGTCCGACGGGCTCGTGACGCGGACGGTATACCCTGTAGTGCCGCCGCGAGTGGAGTACGAATTGACCGCTCTGGGGCACAGTTTAGGTGCGGCGTTCTGCGGGGTATGGACGTGGGTGGACAAGCATCACTGGGAGATCATGCAGGCGCGGCAAGCCTTTGCGGCGCGAGGCACAGAAGGCGAGGAGGTGTAGGCTGAGAGCATGGCAAGCTTGCCCAAACCGAACCCTGAATGGGTGCCGATGACGGCGGAAGAGTTGCTGGCGATTCGGGGGACTCCGGCGTTTGATGAGGAGTTGCGACGGCAGATGACAGTGCTTGCCGAGCATCATCGTCGGCATCCCGAGGAGCTAATGGAGCCGGATTGGGAGTGGCTGGACACCGTTTGGAAATGAATTGTGGTGATGTCATAGTAGTGGCTCCTTTTCCGCCTCTCGACAAACCACGACCTGCCCTCGTTATCCAGGCGGCGGTCCTAGACCACAGTGAAACTGTCACAGTAGCACTTATTTCAAGCACTCTCGCCTAGTCGCTTCCTATGCGCGTCCTGGTTCAGCCGAGCGCTCTCAATGGCCTGAGAAAGGTCTCGCAGGTGATGGTGGATCTAATCGTCACTGTACCCCTGGGAAGAGTTCGCCAGCTTGCGGGCACTCTCGAACCAGAAGCCGTGCAGCGTGTGAACTCGGCTATGCGCGCCTACCTCGGACTTTAATTTCGTACCTTGTTTCCCACGACTTTGTTGCGATTTCCGGGCAGTAAACTAGGGGTATGGCCGCTGAGTTTACGCACCTACACCTGCACACCGACTACTCACTCCTGGATGGCGCTTGCGACGTTGACAAGCTGGCCAAGCACCTGAAGAAGATCGGGCAGGGCGCGGCGGCGATCACCGACCACGGCAATATCTATGGCGCGGTGCACTTCTTTGAGGCGATGAAGAAGCAGGCGCTGAAGCCCATCCTGGGCTGCGAGCTGTATGTCTGCAAGGAGGACGACCACCGGGGCAAGCCCGATCCGGAGTCGAAGTACAACCACTTCCTGGTGTTGGCGGAGAACGAAGCGGGGTACCGGAATCTGGTGCGGCTGACCTCTGAGGCGGCACTTCATGGGTTCTACCGCAAGCCGCGTATTTCAAAGCGGTTCTTGGCCGAACACAGCGAAGGGCTGATTGGGTTTTCCGGTTGCCTGGCGGGCGAGATGTCACAGTTCCTGATGGCCGACAAGTACGACGAGGCTAAACGTGTGGGCGGCGAGTTCGAGGAGATGTTCGGCAAGGGGAACTTCTTTTTGGAAATCCAGGATCATGGGCTGGGGCCGGACAAGGCGGTTACCGAGGCCATGTTCCGGCTCGAGAAGGACCTTGGCATCCCGCTGATTGCGACCAATGATTCGCACTACATCGAGGACCGGGACGCGCGATCCCATGAGGTGCTGCTGTGTGTGCAGACGGCCGATTCGATGAACAACCCGAAGCGGTTCAAATTCGACACGCAGGAATTTTACATCAAGTCGGCCGAGGAGATGCACCGGCTGTTCAGCCACGCGCCGGAGGTGTGCACACGGACGATGCAGTTTGCGGAGCGCTGCCAGCTAGAGCTGGCCAAGGTCAAAAACCCGTTCCCGAAGTTTCCCCTACCTGAGGGCGAAACGATCGACACGTACTTTGAGCAGGTGTGCCGCGACGGGTGGCGGAAGCGGCGCGACACCGCCGTGCGGCACCTGGAAGAGCGGGGAATCCTGCGCAGCTCCATTGCAGATTATGAGGAGCGGCTGAACCGGGAGATTGAGTGCATCAAGAGCATGAAGTTTCCCGGCTACTTCATGATCGTGTGGGACTTTATCCGCTACGCCAAGGAGCACAGCATACCGGTGGGTCCGGGGCGTGGGTCCGCGGCGGGGTCGCTTGTGGCGTACGTCATGGAGATCACGGACGTCGATCCGCTGCAGAACAACCTGCTGTTTGAGCGGTTCCTGAACCCCGAACGCGTGAGCATGCCGGACGTCGACATCGACTTCTGCATGAACCGGCGCGGTGAGGTGATTGAGTACGTGCGGCACAAATACGGCACGGACCAGGTCGCGCAGATCATCACGTTCAACACCATGGCGGCCAAGGCGGCGATCAAGGACGTGGGCCGGGCGATGGACATGCCGTACGGGGAGGTGGACCGGATCGCCAAGCTGATCCCGGCGACGATCGGGATCACGATCGAACAGGCATTGAAGGACTCGCCCCCGCTCTCCGCGGCGTGTGAGGCGGACCCGAAGATCCGGGAGTTGATCGAAACGGCGCAGCGGCTGGAGGGGCTGGTGCGGGGCGCGGGGGTGCACGCGGCCGGGGTGGTGATTGCGCCGCAGCCGCTGACCGAGCTGGTGCCAGTGACGCGGACCAAGGACGAGGCCGTGGTCACCAGCTACGACATGAAAGCCGTAGAGAAAATGGGCCTGCTCAAGATGGACTTTCTTGGGCTGACCACGCTGACGGTGATTGACGACTGCCTGAAGCTGATCAAGAGCAATCGCGGCGAGACCGTGGACATGGCCACCATCGCGCTCGATGACCAGCGGACGTACGAGCAGGTGTTTCACAAGGCGCTGACCAGCGGCGTATTTCAGTTTGAGTCTGGCGGGATGCGAGACGTGTTGCGGCGGTACAAGCCGACCAGCGTAGAGGATCTGACGGCGCTGAATGCGCTGTACCGGCCGGGGCCGATTCAGGGTGGGATGATCGACGACTTCATCGAGCGCAAGTGGGGCCGGCGTGCGGTGGAGTATATGTTCCCGGAGCTCGAAACGATCCTGAAAGAGACGCTGGGCGTGATCGTGTATCAGGAGCAGGTCATGCAGATCTCCTCAGCGATCGCGGGTTATTCGCTAGGGGGCGCGGACCTGCTGCGGCGCGCCATGGGCAAAAAGGATCCCGCGGAGATGGCCAAACAGCGGGACATCTTTATGGCCGGCGCGTTGGAACGGAAGCACCCCAAAGAGACCGCGGGCAGGCTGTTCGACCTGATGGAGCAGTTTGCTGGGTACGGCTTCAACAAGTCGCACTCGGCGGCGTATGCGCTGCTGGCGTATCACACGGCGTGGCTGAAGACGCACTACCCGGTGGAGTTCATGGCGGCGCTGCTGACCTCCGAAACGTCGAAGCCGGAGAACGTAGTGAAGTATATCGGCGAGTGCCGCGAAATGGAGATCGCGGTAGTGCCGCCGGATGTGCAGATCTCGGCTGCGGATTTCACACCGGCGGGCGACGCGATCCGCTTTGGGCTGGCCGCGATTAAGAATGTAGGACATAACGCGATCGAGTCGATCCTTCAAGCTCGGGAAGAGCTGAAGACGACGGGCGCAACGGGCTTCCGGTCGCTCTGGGAGTTTTGCGAGAAGGTGGACCTGCGATTGATGAACAAGCGGGTGCTGGAATCGCTTTGCAAAGCTGGGGCGCTGGATGCGTTTGGGAAACGTTCACAGGTGATGGCGGCGCTGGATAAGGCGATGGAGCGCGCGCAAAAGCAGCAGCGCGATGCCGCCAGCGGCCAGCATGGCTTGTTTGGGTTGTTTGGCGGCGGCGAGACTGAGACGGTAAGCGCCGTTGAAGAGACCTTGCCGGCAGCGCCGGAGTGGGATGAGTACACGCGGTTGGCGAACGAGAAGGAAGTGCTTGGTTTCTTTGTCTCGGGGCACCCGCTGGATAAGTACCGGGACAAGCTGCGGAACCTCAAAGGCGTGATCGACACTGCTGCAGCGTGCGAGATGAAGCCGGAGCCCGTCGTGTTTACGCGCGGCAAGGCGGCGGATCCTCAGAACGAGATCCAGGTGGCGGGCGTGATTACGGGGCTGAAGGTGGCAAAGTCGAAGCGTTCGGGCGAGATGTATGCCCAGGCCTGCCTGGAAGATGCGACGGGGAAGATCGAGCTGATTGCCTTTCCGCAAAGCTACGAAAAGCTGGCCGAAAAGCTCAAAATGGACGTGCCGGTGCTGATTCGAGGCTCGCTGCGCGGCGAGGAGGACTCCGCGCCGAAGATCGCGGTGTCGTCCATTGTGGCCCTGGAGGATGTGCAACTGAAGCTGCCGGAGGCGCTGCGGATCCGTGTGCCCCTGCACAGTCCGGATACGGCGCTGATGGAAAAGCTGCAGAGTTTGTTTCAGGGAGCGCCAGGCAAGGGCAAAGTGATGCTGCGGTTGGAAGAGCCGGACCAGTTCGCGGCGGACCTGGAGCCGCACGGATATGGCGTGCTGGCGGATGTGCAGTTCATTGAACGCGTGGAGGGCTTGGTGGGGCGGGGCGCGGTGCAGGTGATTGCTTAGGCTGAGGTGTTTGCCATACCGTAGCACAGCAAAAGGCCCTGGTATCCCAGGGCCTTTTACGTGTGTTGGAGAGTGCTACACCGCAGTGAGCGCGAGACCGACGGCGGACTCTTCGGTGACGCCGTCGGGGGAGACGGGTCTGTAGAAAAGCTGGTTCGCGTCAAGGTAAACCTCCAGGAAGGCTGGGCGTTCGGGGAGTTTGCCGGCGATCAGCGCTTCGGAGAGCGGGTCTTCGATGTAGCGCTGGAGGGCGCGGCGGAGCGGACGAGCGCCGTAGGAGCGATCTACCAGCGTCTTTTCGAGGATCCAGCGCTTAGCGTCATCCTGCACAGAGATAGTGATCGCCTTGTGGACGAGGTTGTTGTTGAGCTGCTGGACAAGCAGTTCGAGGATCTGCATGAGCTCGGGGTCAGTAAGGGCGGTGAAGACGATGACCTCGTCGAGGCGGTTGATGAACTCGGGGTTGAAGGTACGCTTCACCTCACCCATCACCATCTCCTGCATCTTGGAGAAGACGACCTCGTCTTTGGAGGACTGGAAGCCGAGGCTTTCGCGCTTCATGAGGTGCTTGGCCCCAATGTTTGAGGTCATGACCAGAATGGTATTTTTGAAGTCGACCGTGTTGCCGAGCCCGTCTGTAAGTTGCCCGTCCTCAAAAACTTGCAAGAGCAAATTAAAGACGTCCGGATGTGCCTTTTCGACCTCGTCCAGGAGGACGACGGAGTACGGGCTGCGCTTCACTCGCTCGGTGAGCTGCCCGCCTTCCTCGTACCCGACGTAGCCCGGAGGCGAACCGATGAGCTTGGAGACGGAGTGCTTCTCCATGAACTCGGACATGTCGAAACGAATCAGCGACTTCTCGGAGCCGAAGAGGAACTGCGCCAGGGTGCGCGCAACCTCCGTCTTGCCGACACCAGTGGGGCCGAGAAACAAAAACGAGCCGATCGGCCGGGCAGGGTTCTTGAGGCCGGCGCGGCTGCGCCGGATGGCGCGGGCCAGGGCCGAGATGGCCTTATCCTGCGCGATGACGCGCTTGTGAAGCTCTTCTTCCACACGGAGGAGTTTTTGGGTTTCCTCTTCCTTGATGGAGGTAATGGGCACGCCCGTCCAGCGCGAGACGACATCCTCGATGTCTTCGCGCGTGACGATGCCGGAGCTGGACTCGTCGAGGTGGTACTTGTCGCGCAGCGAGCGGAGGTTCTCGCGCTCTTTACGCTCCTCGTCGGAGTAGAAGCGGGCTTTCTCGAACTCGTGGTTCGCGATAGCGTTTTCCATGCGGTGCACAATGAACTTGATCCGCTTCTGGACCTCGGTGAGCTCCTCGGGGAGCGTAGTTTGACGCAGCTTCACACGGGCGCCGGCTTCGTCGATCAGGTCGATAGCCTTGTCGGGCAGGAACCGGTCAGGAATGTAGCGGTTAGAGTGCGAGACGGAGAAAGTGATCGCGTCGTCGGTGTAGCTGACGGCGTGAAACTTCTCATATTTTTCGCGGATGCCCATGATGATCTTGATCGCGTCCTCCTCGTTCGGAGGCGGGACTTTGACGGCCTGGAAGCGGCGTTCGAGAGAGCGATCCTTTTCGATTGACTTGCGATACTCGGCCGGGGTGGTCGCGCCGATGCACTGAATCTCGCCGCGGCTGAGGGCGGGCTTCAGGATGTTGGCGGCATCCAACGAACCTTCTGCGGAGCCGGCACCGACCAGCGTGTGCAGCTCATCGATAAAGACGATGGAGTTCTGATTTTCCATCAGCTCTTTCATAATGGTCTTCAGGCGTTCTTCGAACTGGCCGCGGTACTTGGTCCCGGCGACGATCAGCGACAGATCGAGCGAGAGGACTTTTTTTTCGGCCAGGAAGCTGGGGACCTCGCCGTCGGCGATCTTCTGGGCAAGACCTTCGACAATGGCGGTCTTACCGACGCCGGGCTCGCCGATCAGGACAGGGTTGTTCTTCGTGCGGCGGCAGAGAATCTGTATGACGCGATCGACCTCGGTGTCACGGCCGACTAGTGGGTCCAGGGTGCCATCGGTCGCGGCTTGGGTGAGGTCGCGTGAGAACTCGGCAAGCATGGACTGTTCCTGTTGCTGACCGCGCTGCTTCGAGCTGCCGGAGCTGGAGCCGGTGGAACCTTGCGGCTTTTCCTGTGTGGAGCGCTGCAGTTCCTCGCGGATGGCCGGAAGGCGCAGACCGCGTTCGGTGAGGATTTCCGCAGCAAAGCACTTTTCCTCGCGCAGCAGGCCTAGCAGCAGATGTTCGGTGCCGATGTGCTTGTGGCTGAGGCGCTCAGCCTCCTCTGCCGCGTAGGCGAGCACGCGCTTGCACTCGTTAGAGAGTGGAAGGTCGACGGAGGTGGACACCTTTTCGCGGACGGTGGTGTGTTGTTCGATCTGTTTGCGGATAGACTCGACGGACGCATGGGAGCGGAGGAAGCGATTGGTGAGCGCCTTGTCCTCGCGCAGAAGCCCGAGCAGGAGGTGTTCGGTTTCAATGTAGGGCGAGCCGAATTGACTTGCCTCGTAGCGCGCGAAAAAGATAACGCGCCGGGCCTTCTCTGTATATCGTTCGAACATGCTCCCCCTTCGACACATAGCCCTGATCGTGAGGGCGCGGTCTGCGATGAAAAACGTGGCCGCCGCGGTGATCTGCGACGAAAGGGACTGGAAGCCCTTACATGGCAACCAGAGAGTTGCTTCTTAGTGTATCCGTGCGGGGGTTGATTGCGGAAGCGCCGGGCCCGCGATGGTTACCAGAGATTTGACGTTGCTGTGGGAAAACGGTCGCATGTGCGACAGTGTGGGGACCGGCGCTACAACGATTGTGGGATGGCGAGTGCTCGCATACCGTGTCGCTGCGGAGCAGGAGCGCCCATGGGTGGCGAGGATGCCGTGAGCGCTAGCATGAGGAGGTGCGCTTTGAGCTATTTGTGGCGGCAAGGTACCTCCGTGCGCGGCGACGCCAGGCGGTGGTGGGGCTCATCACGGCCATTTCGGTGCTGGGAGTAGCGGCGGGGGTGGCGTCGCTGATTCTCGCGCTCGCCATCACCAACGGCATGCGGCGTGATCTGCAAGACCGCCTCGTGGGGGCGACAGCGCAGGTGGAGCTCCTGCGTGTGCAAGGGGACGGGATGCGGGACTGGCGATCGCTGATGTCACAGCTGGCGCGTACGCCGCACGTGGATGCGGTCGCTCCGGGGCTGTATGGGCAGGTGCTGATTTCGCGGGGGCCGCGGTCGGGCGGGGCGCTGATCAAGGGTATTGTGCCCGCCGACGAGCGCCGCATTGGCAACCTGTTGCAGTCGGTGAACGAGGGTTCGTGGGCGGAGTTGGCGCCAGAGCCGGTGACCGGGGCCTACACGGCGGGCTCGCCACTGCCGCCGCCGACGGTGATCGGACATGAGTTGGCCCTGACGCTTGGCGCCGGGGTGGGCGACACCGTGCTGATCACCAGTCCGCAGGGAGAGATGACGCCCTTGGGGCTAGCGCCACGGTACCAGCGGTTCCGCGTGACGGGGATCTTTTCGTCCGGCTTCTTTCAATACGACTCTGCCTATGCGTTCGTGCGCCTAGCGGATGCACAGCGGCTGTTTTCGGAGCCGGATCTGATAACCACGCTCAGCTTCCACCTGAACGACCTGAACCGCGCGCCGGCGGTGGCGAAAGCCTTGGAGCAGGCAGCAGGGCCGGGGTTCCAGGCCACGACCTGGCAGGAGCAGAACCGGGAGTTGTTTCGGGCGCTGAAGCTGGAGCAGGCGGTGACGTTTGTGGTGCTGGCTCTGATCGTGGTGGTAGCGGCACTGAACATTCTGAGCGCCCTCACGATGATGGTGATGGAGAAGACCCGCGACATCGCCGTGATGATGAGCTTTGGCGTGACACCCGGGCAGGTGCGGCGGATCTTTCTGCTGCAAGGCGTGCTGATCTCAGCGGTAGGCACGACCCTTGGGCTGGCCCTGGGCTACGCGGGCAGTGTGCTGGGGGGCCACTATCGGTTTATCCGGCTCGATCCGGGTGTGTACTCGATCGATCACCTGCCGTTTGCGCCTAGGGCCACGGATGCGGTCTTGGTGAGCGCGTTGTCGCTCGGCATTGCACTGTTTGCGACGCTGTATCCGTCGCGGTCGGCGGCGGCTATTCTGCCTGCGGAGGCGTTGCGTTATGAATAGGCCGGCTTCTGCGAAGAGGAGGAACGCATGACAAAACGTTTGCCCTACCCGAAGCTAGCGCCGGAAGGCTATGCGGCGCTAAGCGCGTTTGGACACTATGTGAACACGGGCACGGCGATCGAGCCGGTGCTGCTCGGATTGGTGTACTTGCGGGCGTCGGTGCTGAACGGCTGTGCTTTCTGCACGGAGATGCACAAGGCGGAGCTGCGCAAGCACCATGAGCCAGAGAGCCGGATCGAAGCGGTGGTGAGCGAGCCCGCCTCCGACGCGTTTACGCCGCGCGAGCAGGCGGCGCTGCGTTGGACCGACGTGATGACGAGGCTGACAGGCAGCGAGGTGAGCGATGAAGCGTACGCGGCAGTGACGCGCTTCTTCGACGGCAAAGGTCTGGTCGACCTCACGTTTGCGATTGCAAACATCAACGCCTGGAACCGGATGGGGGTGGCGTTCCAGCCGGAGTGGCGACCGCGCGGCATGGTGAACGGTGCCGAGCGCGCCGTTGAGGGGGCGAGCACGAGGTGACCGAGGCCGCTCAGGAAGGTGGCACGGGGTCGCAGGCGGTGGCCACGCAACCAGCCGTGCGGGCACTCGGGCTTACGAAGGTGTACCCGGCACCGACAGGCGAAGGCCCAGGGCTGGAGCTCTTTCGAGAGCTGCACCTCCAAGTCAGGGCGGGCGAGATGGTTGCGGTGGTTGGCCGCAGCGGTGCGGGAAAGAGCACCTTGTTGCATCTCCTCGCGGGGTTGGAACGGCCATCGGCCGGGGAGGTGTGGGTCGGTTCCACGGCATTGCATGCGCTGTCTGCCGAGCGGATGGCCGCGGTGCGCAACCAGCTGATCGGCTATGTGTGGCAGTTCCACTACCTTCTGCCGGAGTTCACCGCCGCCGAGAATGTGGCCATGCCCTTGCTGGCACGCGGCATGAGGAGGCGTGAGGCGCTGACGGAGGCGGCGCGATGGCTGGACCGCGTGGGGCTCGGAACGCGCCCGCAGCATCGGTCGGGTGAGCTGTCGGGCGGCGAACAGCAACGGGTGGCAATGGCGCGAGCGCTGGTGACGCGGCCGGCGTTGCTGCTGGCCGATGAGCCAACCGGGAACCTTGATGTTCAGACCGCCGCTGCCCTTTTTACGCTGATGCAGCAGATCTGCCGGGAAGACGGTCTGGCGGCGCTGCTGGTGACGCACAATGAAGAAATCGCCACGCGGTGTGACCGGCGCTTGCGTTTGGCTGGGGGCCGACTGGAACCGCTGGACGGGTTGGAATAGCGCGGTGTGTGGATGCGCCTCCACGCACGATGGCACCTTTGTGGGAGAGACAGGCAAGCAGGACGAAGGCTACGGTCAGGAGATAAGGCGGGCTCCCGGACATCCCTGTTGGGGGCCGGTTGCCATCGCGTGGCAGGCAAAGGATGAAACATCCCACAGATTGGAAGGTGTTCGGGAAGCCTTTTCGGAGAAACGAGAGCGGGCAGACGCTGGTGCTGGCTGCCGTCTGCATGACGGTCCTTGTGGGCGTGCTCGGGCTCTCGGTGGACGCCGGTGTGCTTCGCTATCAGAAGCGCCAGTTGCAGAACGCGGCGGATGCGGCGGCGCTCGCGGGAGCGCTGGAGATCACGGCCTGTGCCGGCGTGGCGAACTGTTCCGCGATGCGGACTGCCGCACAGACGGCACTGACCGAAAACGGCATGAGCGGAAGCACACTGCTCACCAATTGCGCCAGTGCGGGTCCTCAGCTTACGGTCACAGTCAACAACCCGCCCTGTGCTCTGGCCAGTGACCCAGGCCTGGGCAAATCTGCTTTCGTCGAGGCGGTCGTGTCGAAGTCTGTACCGACAATCTTCGCGAAGGTTCTGGGTTTTAATTCGGTCAAGGTTGCGGCGCGGGCGGAGACGACGCTGAAACCGTCGCCGTGCGTGTACTTGCTCTCGCTACACGCCGCCCCGCCGTCCCTCAACGTGACCAATCAATCGCTGCAGACGACTTGCCCGTTCTATCTTGGACAGTCGTATACCTTTGCTGGGTCTGCAACAAGCAACGGTACCCCGTTCTTTGTCAGTGGCTCCAGTGGCAGCAGTACGGGCAGCGTTTCGCCTGCGCCCACGTTTAACTATCCGGCGATCCCTGATCCACTGAGCAGTGTGCCCGCTCCAGCCGTAGGGGGCTGCAATGGGGTAAACGTAAACATCACCGGAAGCGCCAACTTAAATCCTGGAACGTATTGCGGTTACGTCAACATTCAGACGAGTGCGAGCGCAACGGTGCAGCTTGCGCCCGGTACGTACGTTATTTTAGGCAATTTGACAGTCAACGGACCGACGCTTACAGGCGCAGGCGTGACGATATATTCCTCGCAGGGGAACGGATACAGCTACGGCACGATTTCGATCACAAACGTGAACGCAACCCTTTCTGCGCCCACGTCCGGCAGCCTGCAAGGCATACTGTTTTACACAGATCGCAGCCTGCCTGCGGGGCAGGCCGGGATGTCCGTGTCGAATTGGAATCCTTATAGCAAGCTGGACGGCATTTTCTATCTACCCGGCCAAACGTTCACATCATCGAACGTAACGCTTCAGGGCAACCACTACCTTGGCATGGTTGCCGACGCCAGTACGCAAACCAACACCGTATTCTCGCCGAGCACCGATTACAGCAGCTTAGCCAACGGCCGACCCTTTAAGGTCGGAGGCGCGGCTATCGTGCAGTAGTCTGCAACAGAGAAAACGCGTGCTGGGACAGCTTGTCGCGTGAGGACCACGGAGCGCTTCGATGTTCGAAGCGCTCCGCCTTGCTAGGTACGCATATGCGAGGTGACCGCCGTTAGATCGATAAATTGAGGACGCGGTTGAGGCGTTGAACGAACGTGGCGGGCTCGTTCAAGGGGAGGCCTTCGAGCAGCAGGGCCTGGTCGAAGAGCAGCCATGCCGCGTCCTCGGTCACGGGCTCGTCCACGCGCAGTATGAGCTTCTTAACGATCTCGTGGTCGGGGTTGATCTCGAGGGTGGGTTTGGGGGTGGGTAGCTCGGTTTGGCCGATGGAGCGCAGGATCTGTTGCATCTGCAGCGAGGGCTCGGCCTCGT
>CAXTLD010000082.1:0-14234 GCA_964245045.1 uncultured Acidobacteriaceae bacterium
CCATCCGACGCCGCCGATTGGTGCGACCTCACCGGCCTCTCCGCCGAGGTCACCATGACCACTGCATCAAACCCGCAGAAGCTCAACCAACCTGCAAAATCCCGCTCCCGCCCGCTGCCGTCTTTCCGCGAAAAGCTCCTCATCACCCACCGCGGCCTCAGCGGTCCCGCCGTCTTGCAGGTCTCCAGCTATTGGCGCCCCGGTGCCGCCCTCCAGGTCGACTTGGCCCCAGACCGCAGCCTCTTCGACCCGATCCTGGCCTCGAGCGACCGCCGCGACCGCGCCTCGCTCGTCGCCGCCCTGCGCTCCCTCCTGCCCGCCCGCCTTGCCGACCGCTGGGCCGACCTCCAGCTCCGCCAAGGCGAAGATTGGACCAACGCTCGCCTCACGCAGCTCGAACGCGCGCTCCACACCTGGACTCTCCACCCCGCCGGCACCGAAGGCTTCGGCAAAGCCGAGGTCACCGTCGGCGGCGTCGACACCCGCGAGCTCGACGCCCGCACCCTCCAAAGCCTCCGCCTCCCCGGCCTCTTCTTCATCGGCGAAGTCGTCGACGTCACCGGCTGGCTCGGTGGCTACAACTTTCAGTGGGCCTGGTCCAGCTCCACCGCCGCCGGCCAGACAGCCTAATCCCCACCGCCCACTGGCTCATCAGCCCCGAAGAAGATCCGGCGGTTGCCCAAACACCTCGCACCTCAAACCTCTCATCTCAAACCTCACCAACGACCGCGCCACCCCCAACCACGCCAAATGTCCAGCCGCGCCAACGCCGCCGTCGCGCACCATAGCGTACTCTTGGCGTCCGTAGCGTCAGATGTTCTACCTACCTTCGCCAACCCGCTTTTCACTGCCCTTGCCGATCATTCCCCACGAATCAGCTACCCTAAAAGCAGTCTCAAAACCAACGCCTGGCCAAACTCGCGCTACACCCCTTCCCGGCCAGCAAGTCCGAACCTAAAGTCACTATTTTGAATACTTTACCGAAAGAGTAGGGGGACCCCTTTCACCTCCCCGCTAAGATAGCCACACATGGCCACCCCCACCGCCGCCGAGCCCGCCCTCACCCTGGCCGACATCGAAGCCGCCCGCGAGCGCCTCGGCACCGCCGTCTATCGCACCCCCTGCGCCCGCTCCGAAACCCTCTCCCAGCAGACCGGCCAATCCGTCTTCCTCAAGCTCGAAAACCTGCAGATGACCGGCTCCTTCAAGGAGCGCGGCGCGCTGAATCGCATCGCCACGCTCACCCCCGAGCAGGCACCCCGCGGCGTCGTCGCCGCTTCCGCCGGCAACCACGCCCAGGGCGTCGCCTACCACGCCACCCGCCGCGGCATCCGCTCCACCATCGTCATGCCCCTGGCCACCCCCCTCGTCAAGGTCCAGGCCACACGAAACTTCGGCGCCGAGGTCGTCCTCCACGGCGCCAACTACGACGAAGCCTGCGCCGAGGCCACCCGTCGCTGCGAGGCCGATGGCCTAACCTTCATTCACCCCTTCGACGACCCGCTCGTCATCGCCGGCCAGGGCACCATCGGCCTCGAACTCCTCGACCAGGTTCCCGACCTTGAAGCGGTCGTCGTTCCCATCGGCGGTGGCGGCCTCATCGCGGGCATCGCCACCGCCCTCAAATCCCTCCGCCCGGAGGTGCGTGTGGTCGGCGTCCAGACCGCCCGACTGCCCTCCATGCAGCGCGCCCTCCGCGACGGCCACCCCGTCCCCCTAGCCCCCGCCACTACCATCGCGGACGGCATCGCTGTTCGCCGCGCCGGCGACCTCACCCTACCCCTCATCCAGCGCTACGTCGACGAGATCGTCACCGTCGAGGAAGACGAGATCGCCAGCGCCATCCTCACCTTGCTGGAACGCGAAAAGACCCTTGCCGAAGGTGCAGGCGCGGCCGCCCTCGCCGCTATTGTTCAGCGCCGCACCAGCCTCCCGGCCTTCACCCGCATCGCCGTGCTCGTCTGCGGCGGCAACATCGACGTCACCCTGCTCAGCCGCATTATCGAGCGCGGCCTCGTCCAGGACGGTCGCCTCATCCGCCTCCGCATCCACCTGCTCGACCGCCCCGGCGCGCTCACGGACCTCACCACCATCATTGCCGCGCATCGCGCCAACATCGTCGACACGCTCTACAACCGCGCCTACTACGGCGTAAACCTCGGTGACACCGTCATCGACATGACCATGGAGACCCGCGGCCGTGAGCAGGTCGAGGAACTCCTGGCCGCCCTCACCGCCGCGGGTTACAAACACAGCCGCGTCCTGTAGCGGCTACAGCACCAGCCGCACCACGCGCCGCACCAACTCCATTGTCGCGCCGTACACCAGATGCGCCGTAAACGGCCCGGCAAACGACGACGCCGGATACGCCGCGACCGGCTTCGACAATCCCAGCGCCGGCACCGCCAGCAGATCGCCGCCTACAAACAACGCCGACCCATACGTCGTTCCAAACCCCGACCGCACCAGCGGCAGATACTCCGCCAACCCACCGTAGAGCCCACCCACAAGCGCTCCGTAGGTGTAGTGCACCACCGGCCCGCCGGTCTCGCGCTGCTCATGCGTCAGGTGCTGCCCACCCTGTGCCAGGCTGGCCACCGCATCCGCCGTCTTCATCGTGGCGTCTTCCCCGTCGCTCAAATTGGCGAGTTGCTTCTGTTCGTCCGGCGTCTCCACCTGCTTGGCTAACGCCGACCCCGGCCCCGCACTCCACACATTCATCGCCCACGACGCCACCAACCCACCTGCCACGCCCGCCAACACGCCCCGTACCGGATGCTTTTGCGCCATACCTGTCTCCTCCTGCAATCGCAGTCGAACCATACGATGCAAACAAGCGCAACGAGATATCCGTCCCCCATTTGTGCGATCGAGGTAACCCGGTCAGGTTGGGATACTGCCACGCAGCAGCGAGCGTTTGGCCTTGAACTTGCAGATGATCTCAGTGAGAGGAGTGTCGTTTTAATTCAGATCTCATGATCGCGAAAAGGCAAGACATGCCGACCGACACTCGCGGATTTGCATTGGAGGTCCACACTCATGCCCACATCTACGCCAACTTCCCCTAGTCGTGTTTGCATCCTCATTCTGACTTACAAACGAAACGATGCGCTACTACGACTCATCAGTCAGTGTCGAGAGATCATTGATACATACCGCGGACATAATATCTACGAACTTTGCGTTACTGACTCCGACCCGAACAATCCGATCGCGCCCCTTCCGCCTCACCTCAACGTTCGGTACTCTATCAATCCCGGCAGCGGCTTCGACGACAACCTTTACTTCTTCTGGTGCAACAACGTCGATAAGTACGATTTCATCTTCAGCATCGGCGACGATGATATGTTTGCACCGTGGCTGAATCCGCTTTATCTTCTGGACGCCGCGATCGACACTGGCAATCAGGTAGCCCTTTTTAACAATCGCAACTTCAAATGGTTATCAAGCAGCAACTTCGATCTCGGCCATGTGGATTTTCCGGAGATCGGACTGATCTTCGATAAAGCCTTGCTGCTGCAAAGAGTGCTAAAAGTGCTGCCCAGTCACGTGGGCATACTCTACTCCACGAAGCTTCTAAAGATCACACTCAAGAAGGCTTCGGAGTTCCGGGGTACACTCCATCTGTATGCTGTTCCTGTTATTTTTGCAGCGGCGGCAAACACGCTCTTCTTCTCCGAATATGTGCTCTGTCTCTACCATAACGACGGCGTAACAGATGGCGCCTGGAGCGCGTCTGACCACGTCATGAACGGCTTAGTAGACTTTCTCAAGAAGCTGAAGCAGCTTCTTCCACCGGATCTGTACAGCGTCGCAGAAGCAGGATACTTCCATTTCTACTTCGGTCCTAACAGCTGGCTTCGCCAGAAGCTAAGGCACAACCCCAGCCTGAAAAGCGAGCAGCAAATCAGGATGATACTTGCCAGTACGAAGTAATGCCTCACCCTGATCAGGTGAGGCATTGATGGGTATTGCAGCTTGCTGGTACTGCTGCCTGAAGAATCGCTCGCCCGTTGTCTCTGCGCGTAGGTCAGATCCGCATCGGCATCAAGATGTACCGATAGCGCACGTCCTCGTTGGCGTTCTCGGGCCGCATCTGCCCTGCCGACTGCGCGTCCTTGAACTCCATCCGCACCTCGCCGGTGTTGCCGATCGCCCGCAAAAACTCCACCAGGTAGCTGGAATTGAAACCAACGACCAGCGGATCGTAGCTGTACGGCGTCTCGATCACGTCCTCGGACTCGCCGGAATCGGTTGACTGCGCACTCAGCTTGAGTTCATTCTGCTCCAAACGGATGCGAATCGCCCCGGAGCGCTCATCGGCAAACTGCGCCACGCGTTGGATCGACCCCATCAGGTCCTCCGATCGCACGATCACAAACTTGTTGTTGTCGCGCGGCAACACGGCTTCATAGTTCGGAAACTGGCCGGTCAGCTTGCGGCTCGTCAGCACGCGGCCGCCGATCTTGAAGAACAGCGTCTGCTCGTCATCGGCGAACTCGATCTGTTCGACTTCTGTCGCGCCCAGCAGGCCGTTCAGCTCCGCCAAGGCCTTACGCGGGATCAGCGTCTTCTTCTCGCCCGTGAGCCCTTCCAGAGTCTCGCCTAGCTTCTCGATGTGCGCCAAACGATGCCCATCAGTCGCCACCATCGCCATGGACTCCGCCTTGAGCACCAGCAACGCGCCGTTCAGCGTGTACCGCGACTCCTCGTTCGAGATCGCAAAGATCACCTTCGCGATCATGTTGCGCAGCGCCCCCGCCGCAATCTTGTACCCCAACCCTTGCGGAAACTCCGGCACCTGCGGGAAGTTCGCGCGTGCCATCCCCACCATTTTTGTATTGGACCGCCCGGCGCGGATCTGCACCCAGTGGTTGTCCATCAGCTTGATCGAGATGTCGCCTTCGGGTAGCAGCCGGATATAGTCGTACAGCTTGCGCGCCGGGATGGTGCACGCGCCGGCTTTCTTCACCCGCGCCGCACAACTGGTCCGAAGCGACTGGTCCAGGTCGGTAGCCGTGATCGTCAAGCGCCCGTTCCCGTCCTCGCCCGCCGTGGCCTCGAAGAGGAAATTCGACAGGATCGGAATCGTGGTCTTGCGCTCCACTACGGTCTGTGCGGCGGTGAGCTCGCGCAGCAACTCCGCGCGGGAAACCGTGATCTCCAGGTTGCCCGTGGGCACGGCGGCGACATCAGGGGTGAGCGTAGCGGTAGACACGGTCGGTTTCTCCTGCGGATAGCCCTGATTCTAGGCGACAAGCGGGCCTTTGTGCAGACTTCCAGCCATGTGGATTTGTCGGCACCCACTGTGGGGTTTCGGACAGCCCCGCTGTGCACTCTGAACGGCCTCCCTGCGAGGTCTGCTTCTAAGAACTAGATGGAGAAACTCTATGTAAACCGTAGTCTCCGTCGTTTGCCGTGGGCAAGTGGATATCCCTCCCAAGTTGTACATCGCTAACACTTTTGGGTGAGGACACGAATTCCAAATCACGACCACGCCCCAGCCGAACCTCGAACAACGCGACTGGCGGAGAGCAGATCAACCGCTCTTTCTCCCTCTTTTCACAGGGCGAGCGGGACTTGGTTGAGAAAGCTGGCCGCCGCGTGTGGGAAATGCCCTCTAAATGCCGGTTTGCGGGCCAATCACGGCAGACGGTTCTTAACAGGGACACGACCGAGCATAGGGAAAGCCGCACAACAAAGTCCCGCGCGCCGAACGGCGGAACGCCACACCCCGGTGTGGGAAAGCGTTGGCGGCAACCCCGGCGAGATGAGCTGCAGCAAGTGGAGGCCCGTCCTCGCGCGCACGGCAGACAGAGCTCGGTCGCCGAGCTCGGCATGGCACAAGACTCTGCCCGCAACAGGATTAGTTCAGAGGTTCTAGTAGCGGTTCGATCGCGACCGCTCGCCGCGCCGGTTCGGTCGCGCGGATTGCCCCCGCCCACGGTCGCCGCGATCGCCGGTGCTTCGCTCTTCCGGGATGCGGTACCCCTCCGGGTAGAGCACCACAAAGCGACGTGCGCCTTCGCCCGAGCTCGCCGTGCGCAGGCCGGATTCCTTCAGGAACAGGTGCAGCATGCGACGCTCGCGCGAACTCATCGGTGCGAAGCTGTACGGCTGCCCGGTGTCTTCCACGCTGTCTATCGCCTGCTCGGCACTGTCGCGCAGCGCCCGCGCCCGCTCCGCTTTGAAGCCCTGGGCGTCAAAGGAGACCCGATCGTGCTCCTCGGGCTCCAGGTCGAGCATCTTGGCGGCAACGTGCTCCAGCGCGCGCAGCAACTCCCCTTCACGGTCCACCAGCAGGCCCGCGTCGGGACCCTTGCATTCCACATAGATGTCGCGGCGCTCAAAGCCGTCGGGGTCTGCGGCTCCGGCACCGGCGATGATGCGAAAGCGCAGCCGAAGGCCACCGGTGGTGGTCAGCAGTCGCATGAAGTGGGCAACGGTTTCGGCGGCCTGTGCCAAGTCTTGCATGGGGTTCCTTCAGTGAAAGCGCTTCAAAGCCCAGACAACCGGTGCGCGTCTCGACCGGCAGCCTCAGTGTACCTTTGCGGGTTAGCGCCGCGCCTGAATGGTGCGTGCGCTGCCTGCGGTGACCTGCTTGCGTTTGGCTCGTTTCAACTGCAGCTCGCGCATCTCCCGGCCCAGCGCGGTGCGGTTCATGACCTGCTGCTGGATGATCATGATCAGGTTGCCGACATTCCAGTACAGTGCCAGCCCCGCAGCGTAGTTCCATGTCATATAGCCGGAAAACGCCGGCATCATGAACGCCATCATGCGCTGCTGCTGCGGGTCTTGCCCGGGCATGGGCGTAAAGAACTGCACCGCAAATGACGTTAGCACCATCACGATGGGCAGTATGTGGTACGGGTCGGCCGAGGATAGGTCCGGCAGCCACCAGAAGTGCGCCTGCCGGAACTCCACGACCCTGGTGAGCACGGTGAACATGGCGAACAGCAAAGGCAGTTGGACCAGCGTCGGCACGCAGCCGCCGAACATGCTGACGCCCTGCTCCTTTTGGTACGCCATGACCTCCTGGTTCATCTGCGCGGCCTTGGGGTCGGTCGGTCCGGGGTTGCCATGCCTCTTCTTAATCGCATCGATCTCCGGCTGGATGCGTTGCATTTTCAGCGCTGCCTGCATGCTCTTCACCCGCAGCGGCAGCAGCACCAGATTTATGGCGATGGTGAAAAGAACGATTGCCCATCCCCAGTTGTGTGCGATATGGGCGTAGGTGAACTGGAGCCCTTCAAACAACCACTTGCCGATCGGCCCGAAGAAGCCGAAGTCCAGCAACGTCTCCAGATTGCGTCCATCGGTCGAGCTCACCGCGCGCAGCACCGGCATCGCTTTGGGTCCGACAAACAGCCGGGTCTGCACGTGCGACGTGTGGTCCCCGAGCGCTGCGCCGAGCACGGGAACCATGGCCGTGCCTTTGGCCGGCGCGCCCTGGCCGACCTGCCGTTGCACCTTGTTCACGTCGATTTCGTTCCGCAGCGTAACCAGCTGCGCATCCGCAGGGCGATCGGGCAGGAAGACGGCGGCGAAGTACTGGTCCGCCGTGCCGCCCCAGTCAAAGGGACCGTTCAGCGTGGCGCCCCCGGTCACCTTCTTGAAGGCGGTGTGATCTTCCTTGCCGCCGGTCATCGTATCGATCGTAGACCCGGCATAGGCCTGGGCCGTTTCCATGTCGCCCAACCCTGCGGGCCAGGCCAGTGTGGCCGCGACCGGGGCGCCGCTGCGGGAGACCTCTGTGTCCGCCTTGACGACGTAGTCGGCACTGAAGCTGAAGGTCTTGACCACGTTCAAGTTGCCCGCCTGATAGTGGAAGCTCAGCGTTGCCGGAGATTGCAACTGCCCTGTCGCGGACGGAACAAATAGCGCCTGGCTGAGCAGACGCGTTAGATTCGCGTCGTAGGTATACAGCGACAGCGGATAGCCGTAGAGCTTGGCTGCGCCCTGGTGCACAAGGTCGAGGGGCCGCCCTTCATTGTCTTTGTAGCGCTTCAGGATCCACGAAGTCGCCTGGCCGCCGCGATTGGAGAACGTGATCCGGTACAGCTCGTTCTCCACGACGGTACTGCTTTCGCTGGCCGCCTGTACGCTTTGGGCCGCCATCGGTCCGGAACCGGGCACCGCGCCTGCGGCGGTCGCGGTGTTGTCTACACCAGGATTTGGCGTTACTGGCGCGGTTACGGCTGCGGGTGCGCTTGGCTCCGCCGTCTGCGGGTTGTGCCGCGTGCGCCAGAACTGCAGGCCGAAGATCACGCCCATCATCACAAGCATCATCAACAGAAACGAGCGATTGTCTTGACTGCCGCCACCGGCGCCGCCGCCGCCCGCGTTGGGATTCCGAATTTCTGGCAAAGGTAGGTCCTATCTCGAAGAGCCGGCGCGCAAAGCTGAGTGAAAGGCGCGCAGGAACGCTTCTTCTATGGTAAACGTTGCTGCCGACGATTTGGTTCCTGCGCTGTTACGGCACAGGATCGCTGCCGCCGGACGCAAGCGGATGGCAGCGCGCCACACGCCGCAAGGCGAGCCATCCACCGCGCATCCAGCCGTGCCGCACCACCGCTACATAGGCGTAGTCGCTGCACGTGGGCAGATACTTGCATTGGGTCACGGCAACGCCGTGGAGCGCGGGGGACAGCGCGTGTTTGTAGAGCGCATGGAGGAGCTGTGCGATCCGGGCGCGCCTACCTATCGCCGCGGGGCGATCGGCCGCGGTCGGCTCGCTCTCTGTCACGCCGATGCACTCTCGACCGGCGTCGACTTTTGCTGCGCCGGGGCAGGTTGGGCAGCCTTGGCGCGCACGATCTTGAAGATCTGCGCGACCTCACGCTCGAGCGTCGCGAATTCTGCATCGAGCACACTGCGCTTTGGGTGAAGCACAACATCCACCGCGAGGTCGCCCAAGGCCGGCAAAGCGCCGCGGACGATCTCACGTAAACGCCGCTTAATGCGATTCCGTTCCACCGCTTTGCCCAGCGCCTTGGGCACCGTGAGGCCCACACGCGGGCCGGCGGTGGCGCTGCGCAAGGCCGCTTGCGACCCTGGCTCGCGCAGCGCAACGAAGTACGCGATCTGTCGCGCCCATTGTTTCCGACCAGCCTTGTAGACGCGTTGGTAATCCGCATGCTTCCGAAGCCGATGTCCAGTTGATGGATTCATATCGCCGCGCGGTCCATTTGCCGGTGAGAGCTGCTGCTGTTACAACTCGCTGTTCGCTAGTTGCTCTGCAATCGAGCGTGTCATCGGGGACGATGTGTCGCCGGTGTGTGCCGTTGTGACGGTTTCGATCAGCGCGATCCACGTTTCTTCGTCGGCCGCGGTGTTGTGCCGCACACCGCGAGGCACAACAAAGAACTCGCCGGCACGCACGATAACGTCACCGCCATCGGCCGCACTTCGCCCGATGCGCAGAACGCCGCGCAACACAAAAAACATCTCGTCTTCGTCTGTGTGTGCATGCCAGGGAAACTCCCCAAGAATGCGCGCGACCTTGACGTACTGGTCGTTGACTTGCGCCACCACCCGTGGCGACCAAAAATCAGGGAGAGCTTCACATGCAGCCTGAAGTGAAACCGGCCTCTGCATGCACGCTCTCCCTGTGTGGTTGAGACTGAGAGTACAGCTATTCAAGCCGAAACGGGCTAGTCGCGATAGCCGGCGGAGACGGCGATTTTATGGCGACCCTTGGCGCGGCGGCGGTTCAGAACGGCGACACCCGCTTTGGTCTTCATGCGGCTCAGAAAGCCGTGAACTTTGCTTCGACGGCGACGGTTGGGCTGAAAGGTACGTTTGGGCATGGTGGGTTGTCCTGTCGATCTCACGTCTGCCTATGCGCGATGCCAGTGGCAGGCGTCAGAACGAGTCATGATGGAGAGGGACTCGCTTCGGCAGCAAGTACTGAGTATAGCGCAGCCCTGCCTCGCGGCCAACTTTGCCAACCTTCGGTGCTACAACCGCAGTGACTTCCGGGGCTGTTCTGGGCAACCAAATCGCAGTTTCACCACCGTTGGTGCAAGCAGCCATGGGGGCGCAAAATTAGCTGGAAAGACGCTTAGCAGCCCGCTTTCAACGTGCTAGTATCGACTCCGTTCTGACAAGGTTGATTGGGCCGAACGCAACGGTCCAGCGCCCTTTCGCTGCACTTCTCAGCCGCCTCTCGGCAGAGCTCAAAGAGAAACGGTGATCTGCGCAGCACTCCACCCTGTGTGTGGTGCACGGCTCACTACGCCCCAATTTACGGCCAACTTTTCGCCGCGCTTCGGGGCATCACATGAACGCGTTACGAGTAAAGGAAGTAGCAAGCAATGTCATTTGTTCCAGTCTCAGCTGCCGTTCTCAACCAGTGGGTGCGCATCCTCGGTGCGCTGGAAAAGAAGGTCAAGCGGCAGAGCTTTGAGGCCTGGCTCAAACCGACGCGGTTCTCTCACGTGGAAGGCCGCACCCTGTTTGTGCGGGTGCCTACGGCGGAGTTTGAAAGCATCGGCGACCGCTACGGCGACCACATCCACGAGGCCATCGACACGCTGGGGCTCGAGATTGATGATGTGCGCTTCCAGGCGCCGCCGCCTGAGCCTGTGGCAGCGCGTGTGCGCGAGGATGGCGGTTTCGCACCGCAGCCCACGCACTCAGCGAGCGCCCCGCGCCCGGCGCGTCCCCCAGCGCTGCCCGCATCGCCGGCAACTGGGCCTGAGCAGAGTCGCTTCGATTGGAACTCTGCCGCGCAACTCAAGCCCAGTTACACCTTCAATCACTTCGTCGCCGGACCCGGTACCGAGTTTGCGCACGCCGCGGCGCAAAAGGTCTCCGAGCGCCCCGCCCGCATGTACAACCCGCTATTCATCTACGGCGGTGTGGGTTTGGGCAAAACGCACCTGATGCAGGCGATCGGCCATGAGGTGAAGCGGCGGCAGCCGCACGCCGGCGTTCGCTATATCACCGGTGAAGCGTTCACCAACGAGATGATCAACAGTGTGCGCCATCAACACGACGGCATGACCGGCTTTCGTGACCGGTATCGCTCCGTGGATGTGCTGCTGATTGACGATGTACAGTTTCTTGCCGGCAAGGAACGGACGCAGGAAGAGTTCTTCCATACGTTCAATGCACTGCACGAGAACATGAAGCAGATCGTGATTGCGAGTGACCGACCGCCGAGAGACTTGAACGGCTTCGAAGACCGCATGCGTTCACGGTTTGAGTGGGGTCTCGTGGTGGATGTGCAAGCGCCCGACCTCGAAACCAAGGTCGCAATTTTGCAACGCAAGGCAGAGATCGAAAACGCCAAGCTGCCGATGGATGTCGCGCTGTTCATTGCGGGCAACGTGCGTACCAACGTACGCGAGCTTGAAGGCGCGCTGAACCGCCTGATTGCCTGGTGCTCCATCCAGAACATCGAGCCCTCGCTGCCCACGGCGCAACAGTGCCTTAAGCAGTTCATCGACACGCAGGTGCGCAAGATCACCATTGAAGCCATTCAGCGCGCCGTGGCGGAACAGTTTGGGATGCGTATAGGCGAGCTGAAGCAGAAGAACAATTCGCGGCAGATCGTGGTGCCGCGGCAGATCGCGATGTATCTCGCCAAGCAGATGACGGAAGCGTCGCTGCCGGAGATTGGCCGTCAGTTCGGCGGCAAGCACCACACCACGGTGATGCATTCGATTACAAAAATCGACGAGCAAAAGCGCCACGACAAGGACCTTGCGCGCACACTCGGCAAGCTGCAGGAGACACTCAGTTAAGCAGTTCGCGCGCGCGTGCGAACGCTGTTACGGCATCGCGCACAGGACCTTGTCGAGTCGAATGGGAAGCTTGCGTATCCGCACACCGGAGGCATGGTAGACAGCGTTGGCAATGGCGGCGGCGAGGCCGGTTGTGCCTAGTTCGCCGATGCCCTTGACCCCTAGCTGGTTGACGAGTGTGTCTTCTTCGTCGAGCATGATCGTGGTCACGTCGCAGATGTCGCGTGCGACGGGAACGTGGTATTCGGCGAGGTCGGCGTTGCAGTAGCGCGCCAACAGCGGATCGATCTCGGTGGCCTCATGCAGCGCTGAGCTGAGGCCCCATACCTGTCCGCCCTGCAACTGCGCGTAGGCGGTGCGCGGGTTCATGATGCGCCCGCCGGCGAACACGCCCACCATGCGCGGCACACGCACTTCGCCGGTGGTCTGAGAGACGCGAACCTCGACGAAGTGCGCCCTATGCGCAAACTGCATGCGGTCCTTCAGGCGCGCGCCGCCCATCATCACCGGTTTGCCTTTGTTCACCAGCGCCGGACCGATGATTGGCGGCAAACCGTGCGGTATGTTGGAGGTGCGCTGGATGAGCGGTTTGCGGCCCTGTGTGCGTCGTAGCGTTACCGTCAGCGGCTCCGATGGGCCTTGCGCGCCGGCTTCCGGATCGTGGGTGACCACGGCGTGACCGTCGATGAACCGGATGAGTTGGGATCGCAGCGGAAGAGAGCACTGCGCTTGTCGTTGCTGGCCGCGCTCGCCAGGCGTTCGCGGATTTCGCCGCAGCATTTGGCCAACACGCTCGTGATGGTGGCCGTGGTGTTCGAGCCTGCCGACAAGGGCGCGGCCGGGAGTTGCGAGTCGCCGATGCGCGTTTCGACGGAATCGATGGGGAGCCCGAGCAGATCGGCAACTGTGAGCGTAATGACGGTGCGAATGCCTGTGCCGATCTCGTGCGTGCCCACTTCCACGGTTGCGCGCAGGGTGGCGTGGGCGTGACCGAGCGCGAGCAGCTTGCCTTCGATGTCGGCACCGAGGCGCAGGTGGTGGCGCGGCTCCGCGCGAAACGTCCGAACCGAGAAGCCTTGTCGCCGGCTCGCGACGAACTTCACTGGTCGTTGCAGCCAGCGGGTGGCGAACGCGACCAGGGCGGTCAATTGGCCGAGTTCACCCTTGGAGCCAAAAGCTCCGCCGATAAAGGGGCTGAAGATGCGAAACCTGGTTCGCCTTTACGCCCAGCTGCTGCGCGAGGCCGTACTGGAAGCCGCACGCGTTCTGTGTGGACTCCCAAACCAGGAGTTCCTCGTTGCCGTGCTCGCCCGTCCGCCAGGCGCAGGTGGTTTGGAAGAGTTCGATGGGGTTGTGGTGCTGTGGCGGAGTCTCGTACCAGGCGTCGATGCAGACGGCTGCTTGTTGAAGCCTTTCTCCACGTTGCCGGAGCTCAGCTCGATCTCGCCCAGAGACTTGGGCTTGACCACCTTTGCGCCGGCGCTGTCCATTGTGCCCGAAGGCACGTTGGCGGCGTAGGCGATCTCGACGGCAGAGGCGGCCTGCTCGGCGATCTCGGCTGTTTCGGCGATGACCATAGCGACGATCTGGTCGGCGAAGAAGATGCGGCCCACCTTGAGCGGAGCGACGGCGTGCGCCATGTAGCCGTGCTCCATGAGCGGCTGCTGGTCGGCTCCGTAGAGAGCTTTGACTGTCACTTTGGCCAGATCCTCCACACGCCAGTGGGGTGTGCCGATGCGACCGTTTGGGGTTACCAGCTCCATGC
Organism: uncultured Acidobacteriaceae bacterium; assembly: GCA_964245045.1. Taxonomy (GTDB): domain Bacteria; phylum Acidobacteriota; class Terriglobia; order Terriglobales; family Acidobacteriaceae; genus Granulicella. Next base: position 13,516 of record CAXTLD010000082.1, read on the forward strand.
GCGGCTCCTCGCAATGCACTCGCCCGTTCAGATGCGCCGTGGGCGCGCTTGGGCGCTGCAACGTGCATCTCAGGTGAGAGAGGCACGCGTACGATGAACGCTGCAGTGCTGCACGAGTATGGTGGACCGTCGAAGCTGAAGTATGAACAATACCCTGATCCGCAGGCGGGACCGGGCGAGGTGCGGGTGCGGGTGCTGGCTGCCAGTGTGAACCCGGTGGACTGGAAGATGCGCAGCGGTGAGGCCAAGGAGCGCTTTCCTGTGACGTTTCCCGGGGTTCTGGGCAGGGATGTGGCTGGGGTTGTGGATTGCCTGGGCGAGGGAGTGACGGGGTTCGCCGAGGGAGACAAGGTGTTTGCCATGGCGACGCACACCTATGCCGAGCTTTGTGTGGTGAAGGCCGCTGACCTGGCGCATATGCCGGAAGGGCTGGAGGTAACGCCGGCGGGTACGGTGCCGCTGGTGTCGCTGACCGGGGATCAGCTGATCCGGCTGGGCGTGGAAGCGCAGGCAGGGCAGACGATCCTGCTGACCGGCGCGGCAGGCAGTGTGGGGCGGTGTGCGCTGTTTGCGGCGCTTGAGATCGGGGCGAAGGTGATTGCGGGTGTCCGCAAGAAGCAGATAGAGGAGATGCTGGCGCTGGGCGCGACAGCGGCTATCGATTTGAGTGACGAAGACGAGCTGGCGCGGGTGGGGTTGATGGTCGGGGTGGCGGATAC
>CAXTLD010000083.1:0-14221 GCA_964245045.1 uncultured Acidobacteriaceae bacterium
CCCCAGGACCCCCTCATGCAGACCCTCCCAGAACTCACCGGAGCCTTCGCCATCCCCGGCTGCCTCGCCTTCGACGAGCCTCACCCCGGCATGACCCGCGCCCTGGTCACCACCCCGGCCTGCACCGCCGAGCTGTACCTGCAAGGCGCCCATCTCACCCGATGGCAGCCCGCCGGCCAGCAACCAGCGCTTTTTCTCTCCGAGCGCTCCGCCTTTGCGCCCGGAAAAGCCATCCGCGGCGGCATCCCCGTTATCTTTCCCTGGTTCGGCGCGCCGGACACCTCACCCGTCCACCCATCGCCGGGGTCGCCTTCGCACGGTTTCGCGCGGACTTCGCCCTGGACCCTACGATTTGCCGCCCTCGCCGGCACCGACCTTCACCTCTCCCTTACCCTCGACCCGACCGACCTACAACGCAGCTTCGGCTTCGGGGCCCTCCAGCTCGGCCTGGACCTCATCCTGGGCTCCACCCTCACCGTCCGCCTCTCGGCAGCCAACACCGGCGACACCCCGTTGCTCTTCGAAGAGGCGCTCCACGCCTACTTCAGCCTCGCCGACATCCATCAGGCCTCCGTCGTCGGCCTTGCCAACACCCAGTACCTCGACAAAACCGACAACTTTCGCCCGAAGACCCAAACCGAAAACCCCCTCCGCTTCACAGGGGAGACTGACCGCCCTTACCTCGACACCACAACGCCCGTGACCCTCGTCGACCCCGTCCTGAAGCGCCGCCTCACCGTCACCAAGACCAACTCCGCAACCACGGTCGTCTGGAACCCCGCCGCCGACCTCACCGCCAAACTCGCCGACCTGGCCCCGGACGCCTGGCAGCACTTCGCCTGCCTGGAAACCGCCAACGCCGCCCAGAACGCGATTACACTCACCCCGGGTGCCGCCCACACTATGTCCATGCACCTGTCGGTCGAGTCGATCGACCCGCTCTAGCCGCTTAGGTTCCGCAAAACGTATGCAGCACCCGTTCTTCCTCCCGCGCCGGCATCGCATACCGCTCCATGCCTGGACGCTCCTCAAACGGTTGCGACACCGCATCCAGGAGTGCCTCAAACGGTGCCAAGTCGTCGCGCATGGCCGCCTGTAGGGCCTCTTCGACCCGGTGATTGCGCGGGATGTACACCGGATTCACGCGCCGCATCGCTGCCGCGCGATCCCCCGCGTCACCCTCCTGCCGCCGCCGCCACCCGACAGCCCACGCGTCATACGCGCCGGGATCGGCAAACAACGCACGCACCCCTGCATCGCCCGCCGGTCCCGCCGCCGCCTCGCACAGCCGCCGAAAGGTTAGCGTGAAATCCGCCCCGTTAGCGGCCATGCGCTCCAACAGGTCCTCCGCCAACGCCAGATCGCCCGCCTGCTCGGATACGAGGCCCAGCTTGCGACGCAGGCCCGCCGCCCGCGCCGCCTCATACTGCGGCAAAAATCCGTTCAGCACCTCGGCCGCTACAGCCACCCCCGCTTCGTCACCCCCAGCCTCCTCCGCCAGCACCGGCAGCAGCGCCTCAGCCAGCCGCGTCAGGTTCCACAACATTACCCGCGGCTGGTTACCATACGCATACCGCCCATACCTGTCGATTGAGCTGAATACCGTCCCCGGGTCATACGCTTCCAGAAACGCACACGGCCCATAGTCGATCGTCTCCCCCGAGATCGACGTGTTGTCCGTGTTCATCACGCCGTGCACAAACCCTAGCAGCATCCACTGCGCCACCAGCGCCGCCTGCCGCCGCACTACGCCCTCTAACAGCGCCCGAAATGGCCGCTCCGCCTTGGCCGCGTTGGAAGCGCCTGCGGCCGGCATATAGTGCCGCGCCAGGGCATACTCCGCCAGCGTCCGCAGCCCATCCACATCCCTGCGCGCCGCAAAGTACTGAAAGGTTCCCACTCGCAAGTGGCTCGCCGCCACCCGCGTCAACACCGCCCCGGGCAGTGGTGCCTCCCGCATCACGAGTTCGCCCGTCGCCACCGCCGCCAGCGCGCGCGTGGTCGGCACCCCGAGCGCCGCCATGGCCTCGCTCACGATGTACTCCCGCAGCACCGGCCCCACCGCTGCCCGGCCATCGCCGCCGCGCGAAAACGCCGTCCGCCCAGCGCCCTTCAGCTGCACGTCGTAGCGCACGCCATCCCGCCCCTGGACCTCGCCCAGCAACGTCGCGCGCCCGTCACCCAGTTGCGGCACAAAATGCCCAAACTGGTGCCCCGCATACGCCTGCGCGAGCGGCTCCGAGCCCTCCGCCACATGGTTCCCCGCCAGCACCTCGACACCTGCCGGACTGGCCAGCGCCGCCGGGTCCAGCCCCAAGGCTTCGGCCAGCGGCACGTTGAGCTGCAGGAGCCGCGGGCTGGCCACCGGGCGCAAGCTCTGACGCGCAAAGAATCGATCCGGCAATCGCGCATACGTGTTCTCAAACCCAAACCGCACCGGACTCGCCTGCAGACCCGAACTGGTCTCCGCTCCCAACGCCGCCGCCATCTCAGACACACTCATCACCTATTCGATGCCCAGCCAACGCAGAGCGGCAACCTCAGCCAACGCGAAGCGCCAACCGCAGCCAACGCGAAGCGCCAACCCCAGCCAACAAGTACCCTGACCCACATGCTCCTGCTCGCCTCCGCCTCCCCCCGCCGCCGCGAACTCCTCACCCAAATCGCCATCCCGCACACCGTCCACCCTGCCCATATCGATGAAACCCGTCACCCCGACGAGCCGCCCTCCACCTATGTCCGTCGCCTCGCGCTCGAAAAGGCCCGCACCATCGCCCAGCAGCGCCCTACCTACACCGTGCTTGCCGCCGACACCACCGTCGCCCTCGGCCACCTCGTCCTCAACAAGCCCACGGATCTCGCCGACGCGGAACGCATGCTCCGCACCCTCGCCGACCGCACTCACCACGTCCATACCGGCATCGCCGTCCTCCATGCCGGCTCCGCGCTCGCCCACGTCGAAACCACCGCGGTCACCTTCACCCCCGTCCCCGAAACCGAGCTCCGTGCCTACCTGAACACGGGCGACTCGCTGGACAAGGCCGGCGCCTACGGCATCCAGGGCTACGCCGCCCGTTGGGCCGCGCGCATCGACGGCGACTTCTTCAACGTCGTCGGCCTCCCCCTCGCCGCCACCGTCCGCCTGCTCCGCGACGCCGGTGCGCTGTAGCAGTTTCAGACACTTCGCGCCTGCACCAACCTCGGCAAGCCTCCACTTGGTCAGCTGTGGCAAAAAAGCAACACTTTCCTGCTCTACGTCAGGTGTACTCTTTCCGGAGTCGCCCCTGCGAAGACAAGGTTTCACGCTGGCCACGAACCATCAACTCGAATGCACGCTGGAGGCCCCGCTCAGCTTCGCGGGCATCGGTCTCCACTCCGGCGCACCGGCCAACCTCCGCCTCGTCCCCGCCGCGCCCGGCTCCGGCATCGTCTTCCGCCGCGCCGATCTCGACAACTACGAGATCCCGGCCATCGGCAGCAACGTCGCCAAGGTCTCCTACGCCACCAGCCTCATGCGCCAGGGCGTCCTCATCTCCACAACCGAACACCTCCTCAGCGCGCTCATCGGCCTCGGCGTAGACAACGTCATCTGCGAGATCGATAACCTCGAGGTCCCCATCCTCGACGGCTCCGCCCAACCCTATGTCGCCGCCCTGCAACAGATCGGCCTCAGGCAGCAGCGCCGCAAACGCGAGTATCTCCGCATCCTCAAGCCCGTCGAGGTACGCGAAGGCGACGGCCCCGACAGCAAGTTCATCGGCGTCTACCCGGGCGACGGCTATGCGGTCGACTACACCATCGACTTCCCCGCGCCCATCGGTCGCGACCGCTTCACAGGTGACCTCGAAGCCGGCGCCTACGCCGAGCTCATCGCCCCGGCGCGCACCTTCGGCTTCCGCGAAGATGAGGCCCGGTTGCGCAACATGGGCCTGATCCGCGGTGCCACTGAAGAGTCGGCGATCATCATCGGCCAGGGTCGCATCCAAAACGGTCCCCTCCGCTTCCCGGACGAGTTCGTCCGCCACAAAGTCCTCGACCTTATCGGCGATCTCGCCCTGGTCGGTCGCCGCCTCTGGGGCAACGTCGTCGCCCATCGCGCCGGCCACGCCATGCACACCGCCCTCGTGCAACGCCTGCTGCGCGACCGCAGTGCCTGGGAGCTCGCCACGCTCACCCTTGCCAGACCCGCCGTCCAACCAGCCGCCAAGCCCACCCGCACGCCCCAACCCAGCCGCCATCCAGCCTGGGCCGCCGCCTAAGCCTCACCCATGCTGGCCGCCATCGCCCTCGGCTCCAATCTCCCCTCCCGCTTCGGCGACCCCGCGGCCAACCTTCGCGAAGCCCTTCACCGTCTTCGCGACCTCGGCCAGGTCACCGCCGTCTCGTCCTTTCATCAAACAGACCCCGTCGGCTACCTCGACCAACCCGCTTTCACCAACGCCGCCGCCCTCCTCACCACCGATCTAGGCCCCCTCGACCTGCTTCGCGGCATGCTCGCCCTGGAAGAAGCCATGGGCCGCCTCCGTGCCGCCGACCACCCCCCGAAGGGTCCCCGCATCATCGATCTCGATCTCCTGCTTTACCAAAATGAACACGGCAAAAGCCTCATCCTCGACGACCCCGACCTAATCCTGCCCCACCCCGAACTCCACCACCGCGCCTTCGTCCTCAATCCGCTTGCCGAGATCGCCCCATCCCTGCAACAGCCCTTGCTTTACCTCACCATCAGCCAACTCGCGAGCAACCTCACCTAAACCTCGCAATAACACAGCAGCTACCGCTTTCCCTTCTCCTCGTGGTACTCCTGCTCCGTGTTGATCGCCCACACCGCCGCCTTATCCACGCGCCCCGCCGCAATCCCATCCACTACCGTCATCGCCGTCAGCATCGAGTGGTCCTGGTTGTTGTACTTGTGCATCCCGTTTCGTCCCACCAGGTACAAGTTCTCAAATCCATCCATCCATTGCCGCAACTCCTCAAACCGGCTATACGTGCCGAAGTACGCCGGGTAGGTCTTCGGCACGCGCACCACATGCGCATCCAGCACCTCTGACGCCTTCAGCATCCCGATCGTCTCCAGTTCCCCAATCGCAAACCGCTTCAGTTCCTCATCCGGCATCGTCCACAGCGGGTCGGTCTCGTAGCAAAAGTACTCCAGCCCTAGCCACACCTTGTCCGGGTCGGCCGTCATATACGGGCTCCAGTTGTTAAAGATCTGCAACCGCCCCAACTGCACGTCCGGCTCCTGAATATAGATCCACGTATCCCGAATCAACCCTCCCTCAGGCTCCTGCACCTCCAATCGATTCGCCAGCACACCCACGGTGATGAAGTCCCGATATTGCAGGCCCTCACTCACCGTCCGCACGTCTTCGGGCACAGCGGCACCCCCATGCTCCAGCGCCCGCGTAAGCGCCTGCATCGGCATGGTCGAAAGGAAGAACTCGCCCGCAAACCGCTGGCGCTCGCCCGCCTCGTTCACCGCTTCCACCGCGCTCACATAACTCGCATCCTCACCTTCTTCGCTCACCTCCACCCGGTCCACGGTCCAACCGAGGCAGATTTCGCCACCCGCGGCCATAACCTTGTCCGCCACGTGCTCCCAAAGCTGACCCGGGCCAAACTTCGGGTACAGGAAGCGCTCGATCAGCGACGTGTCCGTCTTCTTTTGGGCCACATCGTGCGTCCCACTTCCTTTATCGGCAGCTCGGCCCCGAAACTTTAGCGTTTTGCGAACAAAATGTCGCACCGCCGTCGTCAAGCTGAGCCCCTTGATACGCTGCGCGCCCCACTCGGCCGAGATCTGGTCGCACGGCACCCCCCAAACCTTCTCCGTATAGCTTTTGAAGAAGGTCAGGTACAGCTCCCGACCGAACCGGTTCACCAAAAAATCCTCAAGGCTCCGCTCCGGTCGTATCGGCCGCATCCGCGCCCGCAGGTAGCTCACCCCGATGCGCACCATGCGCGCCAGCCCCAGGTTGCGGATCGTCGCCCCCGTCAGCTGAATCGGATACGCAAAAAATCGCCGCAGGTAGTAGATCCGGCTTTGCCGTGGACGCACCAGCATCACCCGGTCGCCGTCCTCCGGCTCCGGCGCCTCCACCACCAGCGTCTCTGTGTGCCCGTGCTCGGCTACATGCTCCCTGCCATCCGGATCGGTCTCCTCCGTATCCGTCGCCAGCACCGCCGTACGCGGTCCCATCCCCCGCAGCGGCGGGTGCTCCGGCGACACCGCCGGTACCTCCACCACGCGCCGCTTCCCCTGGTACGCAATCTCCGCCGGGCCCCCACCCGCGTCGTCCAGCAACGGCGGCATCAGCTCCATCCACCACTGCATCACCCGGTCGCTCTTGGAAAAGAACCGGTGCCCGCCGATGTCCATCCGATTGCCCTTGTACTGAATCGTCCGCGAGATCCCCCCAATCTCCCGTGACGCTTCCAGCACAATCGGCACCACGTCCGTCCGCCGCAGCAGCTCCAACGCCGCCGTCAACCCCGCCGGCCCCGCCCCGATAATGATCGCCCGCCTACTCACTTGCTCCCCAACCCGCGCTTCCCGTCCACTCCCGTAGCCTACCGCGATCCGCCCCGCGCCCCAAAACTCACTGCGCGCGCGTAACCTGCCAGATCGTGTTGCTCCAAAAGCCGTCTTTGAACTCACCCAGCTTCTGCACCCGCCAACCCGGCTGGCTCGCAATGCGCTTTTGCAGCCAGGGCATGTCCCCGCTGGTCACCACCGCAAATCGTTCGAACGACTGCAACAGAGCCGAAGACTCCTGGATGTGCGCGGCGTAGTACCCGGCGAGTTTCCAGTTCTCCATCTCGCGATCCGCCGAAACCAGCCACCGCGGACTCTCCGACGAGGTCGCCAGCTCCCAGTCCAGCGGAAAGTACATCCGCCATTCAGGCGCACCGCGGTAGTACACCATCACATCAAAGATATCGGCCTTGGGTAGCAGAATCGGCTCGTCGCGAGGCACCATCGACAGCAAAGCTCCCGTGAAGTCCCTTGGCGGCAGGTCGAAGGTCCTGGCATACCGCCACAAACTGCCGCGCGCCACCGCGGCCAGCAGCAACCCCGCCGCGGCAATGCCAACCCCAGCGCAACCGGTCGCCGTCGCTTAGATTGTTGCGGAAACAGACCGGTCAGACACTCCGTAAGCAGCACGGCAACACCCAGCATATACGGCAGGAAGTACCTGTCCACAAAATACGACGTGCCTCGCTGAGACACCGACCAGCACAGCAGCGGTGTGCTAATCAGCAGCCAAGCGGCCAGCAGCACGCTTCGGCGCTCGGCCACCCCCACCAGCAAGCGTCGCCACCCACCCTCCCGAAGCAGCGAGATTGCCACTGCTACGAGCACCAGCAACGCAAACCGGTGCACACTCGGCAGCATGTCCGGGATAAACGTCATGACGAGGTCCATGACGTGCGGCCGCGTCGTCCAGAACCATGGCTGACCCACCCGCGCGGAGTTCCGCATCGCCGTCCAGGAGAACAGCAGCACCGCCCACCCCAGCACACCAACGGCATAGAAGCGCGGTCTTCGCCGCCGTGCGATACCGTCATCCAGCAGCGCCGCCGCCAATAGCAGCCCGCTGAACAGAACACCAAATGGGTGAGTGCTCACCAACAACAGATGCGCGACAAACTCCAGGGCCAGCGTAGACAACCGGGCCGGCTCGCCCGCGTCCGTCTCCCGCGCGCTCCGCAAACCCGCATACAGTGCCCACGCCGCTGCGCCCAGCAGCAGCCCGTAAAACCGCGTTTGCACCATCTGAAACAGCACGGTCTGGCTGCCGAACCAGACCGCAAACAGCGCCGTTGCCACGATCTCCGGACGATAGAACCGCCGCAGCGAAAACCACATTCCCGCCAAGCCGGCAAAGACGCCTGCCGCGGAAAATGCCCGAAACGCAACGGCGTTACGCCCAAATACATCCAGCCACAGGCGGCAAAGCACGTAGAAACCCAGGCCGCCGCCATCCGCACCAAGACGCCACGCCCGCAGGGCATGCGCCCAGCTTGGGTCCGTCACCAACATCCACCCAAACAGCTCATCGCTCCACAGGATGCGATCGTGGGACAGCGCAAAGGAGTACCCACCTACGCAGACGGCCGCCGTGAGCAGAACGCCAAAATCCCACCCACGGCTGCCGCCCACCCTATGCACTTGCCCATGCTATCGTGGGCGGCCACGCAAGCCGGAGAACGGCGGGTCTATCCGGGCCTTCTAGCGCCTGGGTCAGCCTTTACGCGACCACCATCTCGGCCGGCTCGCGGTCCGGCGTGGTGAACCGAAGCCCCCCCGCACCGTCCACGTCCACCATCACCCGGTCCCCGTGGAGCACCCGGCCGTCCAGAATCCGCATGGCCAGCGGATCCTGCACCAGCCGCTGGATGGCCCGCTTCAGCGGCCGCGCCCCATACGCCCGGTCGTACCCGGCGTGGAAGATGGCCGCGCGCGCCGCGTCCGTCAGCTCCAGCGTAATCCGGCGATCCGCCAGGAGCTTGCACAGGTCGTTCAGCCGCAGATCGACTATGTGCGTCAGCTGCGACTCGCCCAGCGGATGGAAGACCACAATGTCATCCACGCGGTTCAGGAACTCCGGCCGAAACTGCTTCCGCAACTCGCCCATCACACGCTCTTTCGCCTCCGCAAAGCCCTCCTCGCCCTCGGCCCACGCCGTCATTAGCTGGCTTGCGCCCACGTTCGAGGTCATGATCAGCACCGTGTTCTTGAAGTCCACCGTCCGACCCTTCGAGTCCGTCAACCGCCCATCATCCAACACCTGCAGCAACACGTTGAACACATCCGGGTGCGCCTTCTCAATCTCATCAAACAGCACCACCGCATACGGCCGCCGCCGAATGGCTTCCGTCAGCTGCCCACCCTCGTCGAACCCGACATAGCCCGGAGGCGCCCCAATCAGCCGCGCCACCGCGTGCTTCTCCATGTACTCGCTCATGTCGATGCGCACCATCGCGTTCTCGTCGTCGAACAGGAACTCCGCCAGAGCCCGTGCCGTCTCGGTCTTGCCCACACCCGTCGGCCCCAGGAAGATAAAGCTCCCAATCGGCCGCTTCGGGTCGCTCAGCCCGGCTCGTGAACGCCGGATCGCATTCGCCACCGCCGTCAACGCCTCATCCTGCCCAACCACACGTTGCCGCAGACGGCCTTCCATCTCCGTCAGCTTCTGGACCTCGCCCTCCAGCATCTTGCTCACCGGAATCCCCGTCCACTTCGACACGATCCGCGCGATATCCTCCTCGTCCACCTCCTCCTTCAACAGCCGACTCGGCCCCGCCTTGCCTTTTTGGTTGTCATTCCCAGTGGGGACCTGCGTTTTACCAGCCGCCACCGCCTCGTCCTGCACCTCCGTCAACTCCCGCAACTGCCGCTCCGCCGCCGGAATCTCCCCATATTGCAGCTCCGCCGCCCGCTGCAGATCGCCCTTGCGCGTCGCCTCGCTCGCCTCAAACCGCAGCCCTTCCAGTCGCTCCTTGAGCGCCGCGATCTCGCCAATGGCCCCTCGCTCCTTCTGCCACCGTGCCCGCAACCCTGCCGCCTGCTCCCCGACCTCGGCCAGCTCGCGCTCCACCGCCTGCAGCCGCTCCTGCGAGTTCGCATCGCTCTCCCGGCCAAGGGCGTTCTTCTCAATCTCGAGCGAAATCGCCCGCCGTTCCAGGTCGTCAATCTCCACCGGCACGCTGCCGATCTGGATCGCCAACGCCGCCGCGGCCTCGTCCACCAGATCAATCGCCTTGTCCGGCAGGAACCGGTCGCTGATGTACCGGTGGCTCAACTCCGCCGCCGCCACAATCGCCGAGTCCTTGATTCGCACCTTGTGGTGCGTCTCATAGCGCTCGCGCAGCCCACGCAGGATCGCGATCGTGTCCTCCACATTCGGCTCGCCCACAAACACGATCTGGAAACGCCGCTCCAGCGCCGCATCCTTTTCGATGTACTTCCGGTACTCGTTCAGCGTCGTCGCGCCGATCGCTCGCAGTTCCCCGCGCGCCAGCGCCGGCTTCAGCATGTTCGAGGCGTCAATCGCCCCCTCCGCCGCGCCCGCGCCCACTAACGTGTGCAGCTCGTCGATAAACAAAATGATCTGCCCATTCGACTCCTCGATCTCCTTCAGCACCGCCTTCAACCGGTCCTCGAACTCGCCGCGGAACTTCGCCCCCGCCAGCATCGATCCCAGGTCCAGCGAGATCACCCGCTTGTCGCGCAAAATCTCCGGCACATCGCCGGAAAAGATCCGCCGCGCCAGCCCCTCCACAATCGCCGTCTTCCCCACCCCAGGCTCACCAATCAGCACCGGATTATTCTTGGTCCGTCGCGAAAGCACCTGGATCACCCGCCGAATCTCCTCGTCGCGCCCAATCACCGGGTCCAACTTCCCGCGCCGCGCCAGCTCCGTCAGGTCCTTGGCATACTTCGCCAACGCCTGGAACTTGCCCTCCGGGTTTTGGTCCGTCACCCGCTGCGATCCCCGTACTGCTTGCAAAGCCTTCAAAATCGCCGCATGATCCGCGCCCTGTGCTGCCAACGCCTGCGCTACCGGCTCACCCTTCTGCGCCGCTAACGCCAGCAAGAGGTGCTCGGTCGACACATACTCATCCTTGAAGTTCTCCGCCTCGCGAAACGCCTGATCCAGCACCTTGCTCAGCGCCCCGCCCATCCCAGGCTGCTGACTCGCGCCCTGCACCTTGGGCAGCTTCGCCATGGCCGCGTTCATCTGCGCCAGCACCTGCTGCACCGGCACCCCCACCTTCTCCAGCACCGGCAGCACCACCCCCTCCTTGTCCTCCAGCAACGCCGCCATCAGGTGCACCGGCAGCACCTCCGGATTGCCATGCTCCGCGGCCATCCCCGCCGCGCCCTGCACCGCTTCCGCCGACTTCACCGTCAACTTGTCCCACTTGATCGCCATAACTCAGCCCCCAGATCCTCGGAGTTCAACTACTGCAAATAAGATGCCCCATGCTGACCATCGTTGCAGAATATGTGAGTCGATAACACTCAACTCTCGTTAAGCTAGCCCCGGCGAGCGCTTTTCCATACTCATCCCCAGCGCGTATCATCAAGTCGCTTCAAAGGAGACCCCTCTTGGCCTACCAGAGACTCTCGCGCCGCCGCCTCCTCGGCTACGCGCCCGCCGTCGCCATCGCCTCCACCCTCACACCCGCCTTCTGTTCCGCGCAGCCACCGCTCACACACCCCACCGGCAGCCCGCTTTCCAGCCTTCTGCCCGGCCTCCTTACGTCCATCGAACGAGCGTTCACCTTCCAGAACTTCATGATGGACGCCTACGCCACCGGCAACACCGTCCGCCTCTCGCAAAGCTACAGCGACAACGGCCTCCTCTCCACCGGCTTCACCTACGACAACGCCGTCGCCATCCACGCCTACCTGGCCAGCGAGGACCCCGCGCTGCAGCGCCGCGCCGTCCTCCTCGGCGAGGGCCTGCTCTACGGCCAGGCTCACCCCTACCCCTTCCCGCTCGCCGACGGCCGCTTCCCCCAGGCCTTCTTCACCGGCATCGCCAGCGCGGACGGCGTCTACGTCACCCCCGCCTCCGACCCGTTCTACTTCTACACCAGCACCGTTGGGGATCAGGCCTGGGCCGGCATGGCGCTCGCGCAGCTTTACCACCGCACCGGCGACGCTCGTTTCCTCAACGCCGCGCTTCTCGTCGGCAACTGGATCGCCACCAACACCTATGACTCCGCAGGCGTCGGTGGCTACAAGTTCGGCGCCATCATCAAGTACACCAATGGCCAGAACATCTCGGCCCCCTCCCCCAACGGCAAATCCACCGAACACAACATCGACACGTTCGCCTTCTTCACCATGCTCAGCCAGCTCACCGGGAACGCCGCTTCCAACTTCAACGGCATGACCTGGTCGGCGCTCGCCCAGCACGCCCTCGGCTTTGTTAAGGCCATGTTCAACCCCAAGGGACCCTTCTTCTACACCGGCACCACGGGCGACCAGCAGACCATCAACACCTACCCCATCCCGGAAGACGTCAACACCTGGTCCTACCTCGCCCTGCTGAACAACACCTACCGCGGCACCATCGATTGGGCGCTCGCCAACCTCCAAACCACCGACACGCCCACGTCCCCGAACTCCAGCCTCACCGGCACGGAGACCATTCGTGGTCTCGTCTTCGACACCGCCAGCTTCGCCGCCGCAGCCGCCAAAACCGACCCAAATGCGGTTTGGCTCGAAGGCACCGGGCACACCATCGCGGCGCTCGCCGCTCGCGTCCTCCGCGGAGGCGAGAACATCGCCAGCCTCCTCACCGACCTCCAAAGCGCCGCCAGCCTCGTCGAGCAATGCATCAAGGCGCAGACCGAACTCGGCGCCAACCAAACCGTCAACCGCAAACCCATCCCCGCTGGCGAAGGCCTAGTCGCCGCCACCAGCCTCATGGACACCGGCTTCGGCTACACCTACGGGCCGTCCCTACACATCGGCGCCACCGGCTGGTACCTACTCGGCGCCCTAGCCGCCAACCCGTTCCGCCTCGGCTACCGCGTGGTGGGCTAAGGGCTGTAAAAGGGGGACTGGCCGCTGCTCACCGCGGGCCCGTCCTCCTTCTGGATCGCCCCGCCTTGTCGCTGATGGACGAAGTTTCCGAACACCCCGGTTCGCTGTGCGGTACCCTTGGTTGTCATTTACGGCCCCTATCTTCCCTCAATGGAGCAGCGGAGATCGCCCGTGCGCACCCCCCTCTTTTTCACCTTGACGCTAAGTCTGCTCTGTCTCAGTGGCTGCCACCCTCACAACAACGTCGCCAAGTCTGTTCCGCCTCCCCCGCCCAATGCGCCGGAGTTAAGCCCGCTGGAAGCCCAACGTGAGTGGATACAAAGAGGCGCGGAACAGGCGAGTCAGTCCGCAGCCGCCGAACTCGCACCGCCGGGGGAGAACGCACCGCCCCACTCGACCTTTGCTCCCGGCCCACCGCCGCCTGAAGCTCCTATATTCGGATTCGGCACCGCTTCGCGGGCGCCCAGCCGTGCCTACCGCAAGCGATCCACATCGCTTCGTCGGAGACAACCAGTGGACGCGACCTCGCACCGCACATCAGTACGCCGCGCACACTCGGACCGAACACCCGTCGGCCGCACGCCCGCTGCCGTTCCACCTCCCGCCGAGATGACCCCGGCAGAGCAGAATGCGCAGGTCGTCGAGCGGGCGAAGCTGGGAACGTGGACTTACAACGTACCCGCGACTGAAATCATTGGGACCGAGTATCCAGTCTCCGCAACGATACTGTCCCCTACGGCATCCGAGGCCGAGCTCCCAGCGGGGTCTGTGGTCGCTACCCCGCTCAAAGTCTCCGACTTCATGATGGTCACCTTGGAAGCCGATCCCAATGCCTTCACGATTGCAAGAGCGACTGAATCGCACGCCTGCCAAAACTTACCCATCGGCGGTTCGACAACCTGGAAGTTCAATATGACCCCGAAGAGCCTCGGCCCCTCAACTGCGCTCTCCTTCGCAGGCGAGCAGACGTTGACGTTCAATGCCTATATGGTTTTCGGAGAAGAACAGAACACCTGCAACAATACCAACCCCATGAGCCAGCGAATTAAGTCAGCTTCGCGCCAGGTAAAGGTGCTGGCTGTCACCCCTTCGAGCCTTTGGAATCGATTTCTGGCGTACCTCACGGACAACCCAGGAAAATGCCTGCTGTGGTTGCTCCCGGGAGGAGGTGGCTTCATCGCTTTCGCGAAAGGCCTCAAATGGCTGATCGGCAAACTGAAAACGCAAAGCGGCTCGCCGACCCCGGCCCAACCCGGACCCTAGCTGCCCTTTTCGCACGGCTCTACAGAAGCCTGAGTCTTCGCGGTCGACCCCGTGAACGCCGGCGCGGTCGACATTGCCTTCCATTCCCGCATCCTCGCTTACACTGGTTATAGCCACCTTGCAACCCTCTTCCAAACGGGATCCGAGGACACCGCGCTCACGCGCCCTACTCTCCCGGCAGCATCGGGGTTAAGAGCGAGCTTCGAATTCTAATACGGAGTCCGAACTCCGAATCATCAAACCCCAACCCTGAAGTCCGACCCTAAAGCCTCTACTCTGAAGACTTTACCCAATAAGTATAAGGGGGGTACCCCCAGCCCCCCGCGCCCTAGCGTGGTTGGGATTTACACAAAAGACCCAGCCCCACCCCCGGGGGCGGGTTGATAAGCG
>CAXTLD010000084.1:0-14146 GCA_964245045.1 uncultured Acidobacteriaceae bacterium
CCACCGCCCCGTCCCCCACGCCCGCCGCGAAACAAAAAGAACAGCATCGCGATTACGAAGATGACCGGCCCGATGCTCAACCCGCCGCCGCCGCGTGCCGCTTGCCGCTGTTCCCGCACCGGCCCCGGCAGCGGTGCTAGTGCCACGCCCGCATCTTTGGCGATGTCGTCCGCGATCTGCCGTTCCCCGCCCAGGATCGCCGACCCATAGTCGCCGGCCTGCAGGTCCGGCACCATGCTCCGCCCAATGTCGCCCGCTTTGGCATCGTTCAGCACGCCTTCCAGGCCGTACCCAACCTCGATGCGTCGCTTGTGGTCGTTCACGGCGAAGATCATGATCACGCCGCGGTCGGTGCCCTTCGGCCCCACCTTCCACTTGTCTTCCAGCTGCGTCGCGAAGTCTTCGATCGTGTCGCCGTCCAGCGAATGGATGGTCACAATCTCAATGGTCGCGTGCGCCTCGCGCTCCACCTCCGCGCCCAGCGCCTCCATCTGCGCCTTCGCGCCCGGGTCGATCACCCCCGCCAGGTCGTCCACATAGCTGGTCGGCGGCGCCATGTCCTTCACGGCCTCGCCACGTGCGCCCGTTGCCCACAGGGCAAGCAGCGCCACCACACACCAGCACCTCCGTCCAAAACGCGTCACAGACCCTATCCTAAGCGCCCGCCGTCGCCCGGTCTTCATTACGTTGGTCAGTTACCCCAAGTTCCCGCAGCAGAAACGTGTAGTCGAACGCGATCTCCTTCAGGTAGTCGTAGCGTCCAGAGGCCCCGCCGTGGCCGGCCTCCATGTTGGTGTGCAGCAGCAGGGGCCGGTCTGCGTTGCGCTTCAACGTGCGCAGCTTGGCCACATACTTGGCCGGCTCCCAGTACATCACCTGCGAGTCGTTCAGGCTCGTCTTCACCAGCATGGCTGGGTACGCGCCCTCATGGAGGTTGTCGTACGGCGAGTAGCTCAGCATGTAACGGAACGCCGCCTCTTCGTTCGGATTGCCCCACTCCTCATACTCACCCACGGTCAGCGGCAGGCTCGCGTCCAGCATCGTGTTCATTACGTCCACAAAGGGCACATGGCTCAGCACCGCGCGAAACAGCTCCGGCTTGCCCTGCGCCAGCGCCAGATTCACCACCGCGCCCATCAGCAACCCGCCCGCCGATCCACCCTCAATCGCTACCCGTTTCGCGTCGCCGTATCCCTCGCGCACCAGGAACTCCACCGCCTCCACAAAGTCCGTGAAGGTGTTCCGCTTCTGCATCATCTTGCCCGCGTCGTGCCACGGGTCGCCCAGCTCGCCGCCGCCGCGGATGTGCGCATACGCCACCACCAGCCCGCGATCCAGCAGCGCCAAACGCGCCGCGGAAAACCCTAGCGGCAACGGATACCCGTACGACCCATAGCCGTACACGTACAGCGGCGACGTGCGGTCTTTCCGAAACAGGTCCCGCCGATACACCAGCGACACCGGCACCTCAGTCCCATCCGCAGCCTTGAACCACAGCCGCTCAGACCCGTACCGCGCCGCGTCGAAGTCGCCCGGCACCGGCTGCTGCTTCAGCAACGTCGACTCGCCGGTCCGCACGTCATACCGGAACACCGAAGCCGGTCGCGCCAGCGCCTGGTAGGCATACCGGTACGTAGTCGTCTCAAACTGGACGTTGATTTCGCCGCCAGACGAGTACGCCGGGTCTGGGAACCGGATCTCCTGCGGAGCGACCGGCTTGCCCTCACCATCCAGCCCGAACACCCGCAGCACTGACAGCCCGCGCTCGCGATACGCCGCCACCAGAAAATTCTGAAACAGGTCGACATCCCGCAGAGGCGCGTCTTTATTCTCCGGCAGCAGTTCCTGCCAGTGCTCGCGTCCCGGCGTCGCCACCGGCGCGCGCACCAGCCTGAACTGCTCGGCTTCACGGTTCGTCCGAATGTAGAAGAAGCCGTCGCGGTGGTCGACGTCGTACTCTTCTTCGTCCACACGCTCCGCAATGCGCGTGAAGCTCGCCCCAGGCAGCGCCGTCGAGAGAAACCACGCCTCGGTGGTCGTGTGGCTGCCCAGCCCAAGGATGAAGTACCGTCGATCCCGCGTGCGCCCAATGCCCAGGTTGAAGCGCTCGTCGGGTTCGTAGAACACCCCAATCGGCTCGTCCCCGCCGCCCACCACGCGCCGAAACAGCCGATCCTGGCGCTTGGTCTGCTCGTCCTCGGTCGCATACAGCAACGTGCGCGAGTCCGACGCCCACGCGAGCGATCCCACCCGCTCCGCCGTATCTGCAAACAGCTCGCCCGTCTCCAAATCCTTCACATGCAGGGTGTACTGACGGAAGCCCGTGGTGTCGGTCGTGTAGGCCAACAGCTGCCCGTTCGGGCTCACCGCCGAAGCCCCCACCGCCATAAACGCCTGTCCTTCAGCCAAGAGGTTCACGTCCAAAATCACCGTCTCGTCCGCTTCGTTCACGCTGCCGTCCGCGCCCACCGGCCGACGACAATAGCGGGCGTACTGTTTGCCTTTTTCGGTGCGGGAGATGTACTCCCACCGGCCGTCGCGGTACGGAACCGAGCTGTCGCTCTCCTGAATGTGCGAAAGGATCTCCTCGTAGATGCGCTCCTGCAGCGGCTCTGTCCCGGCCATTGCGGCGGCCGTATAGGCATTTTCGGCTTCGAGGTAGGCCGTGACGCGCTCACTGCCCTTCTCGCGCAGCCACGCGTAGTCGTCGTGCAAGGTGCTGCCATGCAGGGTCGTCGCGTGCGGCTCGCGGTCGGCGGTGGGGGGAACGAGCGAAGGTACGGTAACGGCGACGGTCTGTGTTGGGGGCATGAAATCTCTCTTGCTCAGCATATCCACTTTCGCCCCCGCGCATGCAACGCGCAACCCGGCGCAACGATTCTCATCAACCGTACGCAATCGGGCCCGGTGCGGCCCCCAAGTTTGGAGAACACACAATGAACACTCGCATAATGTGCACGATGGCGCTCGGATGCGCAACGTTGATCGGCCCGGCCTTTGCCGGCGCACAAACAGGCGCCACAGGCACAGGCGCTGGCACTACGGGGACCTCTGGGAGCACGGGAGCCATGAGCGGCATGCAAGGCAACATGCAGGGCATGAACTCGGGCACCGACCAGGACAAGCAGTTTCTCACAACGGCCTCGCTGAGCGACTACACCGAGATCACCTTCAGCCAGCTCGCTCTGCAAAAGTCCAGCAACGCGCAAGTCAAGGCCTATGCGCAGAAGATGATCACCGATCACCAGATGCTCGAGCAGAAGATGCTGCCGTTCGCGCAGCAGATGGGCGTAACCCCAGCCACGGCGCTCGACTCGCAGCACCAGCAGCTCTACGATCAGCTCAACCAGCTCTCCGGCACCGACTTTGACAAGCAGTACATGTCCGCCATGGACACGGATCACCACAAGTCACTGGACAACTTCAAGACCGAAGAAACGTCTACGCAGGTGAGGCAGATGAAGCCGGTCGTGAAGCAGGGCGAGAAGGTCGTCGCGCAGCACACCGAGATGGCCGACAAGATGGTGAAAAAGATGGGCGGCACCTCCGCTGCTGCCGGGATGTAACCAGCTACGATCGGGCCCTGTCGTACGATGTGCAGGAGGAACGAACATGAAAGCAGCTTTGGGCGTAGTGCTTGGGGTTGCGTTGGCCGGAACAGCGGCCGCGCAATCCCACAGCGATAAAGCATTTCTTGAAAAAGCTTCGCAGGGCAATGTGGCCGAGGTTGAACTCGGCAAGCTCGCCTTACGCAAGAGCACCAACGCGGACGTGCGCGCGTTCGCGCAGCGCATGATCAAAGATCACCAGACCCTGGGCAAGAAGATGGCGCCGCTGATGGCCGAAGCAGACGTAAAGCCGTCAATCTCGCTCAACACAGAGCATCAGCACCTCTTCAACAAACTGAACGCCCTGTCCGGCACGGACTTCGACAAAGAGTACGTGAAGGCAATGGACGAAGATCACCACGAAGACCTGAAGGACTTCAAGGAAGAAGAGAGTTCTACGCAGGTGCCCGCGCTCAAAACAGCTGTCGCCTCCGGAGAAAAGGTTATCGCCGAACACACGCAGATGGCGGATGCCCTCTCGCAAAAGATGGGTCTACCGCTGGCGTCCTGATTCATCTCTCACACAAGAATGCGGTCCCGCTTGGGACCGCGTTCTTGATTCCGTGAGACACAACCAAGGCCGTCGCGTCCTTGGCGTCACCTTCGCGCCCTCTGCGTGAGAGCTTTCTGGTAAGACCCTACGCCCCAGCCTCCACCAGCACATCGCCCTCGCCCGGCGCCAAAAACAAATTCCGCTCCAACCCATGCTGTCGGTCGTACAGATCGCGATACCGGCCGTTGAGCGCATACAGTTCCTCATGCGTGCCGCGCTCCGCGATGCGCCCGTCCTCAATCACCAGGATCTGCTCCGCACGCCGAATCGTCGACAGCCGATGCGCGATCACAAACGTCGTTCGCCCCTGCATGAGGAAGCCCAAACCGTGCTGGATCATGGCCTCGCTCTCTGAGTCCAGCGAGCTCGTTGCCTCATCCAGAATCAGCACGCGTGGGTCCGCTAGGATCGCACGCGCGATCGACAACCGCTGCCGTTGTCCACCCGATAGCTTTACGCCGCGCTCGCCCACAATCGTCTCGTAGCCTTCCGCGAAACGCTCCGCAAACTCGTCCACGCGCGCTATCCGGCAAGCATCGGCAAACTCCGCATCGCTCGCATCGGGCCGCGAAAACAACACATTCTCGCGGATCGTGCCGTCGAACAAAAACGTCTCCTGCAGCACCACGCCAAGCTGCCGGCGATAGCCCGCCAGGCGCACCTTCGCAAGGTTTACACCGTCCACCATCACCTGCCCTTGCTGCGCCGTGTGAAACGCGCAGATCAAGCTAATGATGGTCGACTTGCCTGAGCCGCTCGACCCCACCAACGCCGTCACCGTCCCTGGCTGCGCCGCGAAGCTGATCCCATGCAGCACCGGTTTGTCCGGCACATACGCAAAGCTCACGTCCTCGAACCGCACCTCGCCCACAATCGGCCCAATCGTCTCCGTGCGTCCGGCCTCGGCATCTTCCTCCAGCTCCGCCATCACTTCGCGCGTGCGGTCCAGCCCCGCCACTGCCTCGGTCAGCTGCGTGCCGATCGAGACCAGCCCCACAATCGGCGCAGTCATAAACGCCAACAGCATCACATAGCTGAAGTACTCGCCAGCCGTCAATTTGCCTTGCGCATGCAGGTGCGCGCCCATCCACATCACCACCGCGCCCACCACGCCCAGGATCACCGTCGCAGATAACGCCATCAGCGATTGTGCAGTCAGCGAGCTGATTACGTTGGTCAGCAATCGGTCCACGCCCGCCCCAAATACCCGCGACTCGCTGTCCTCCGCGTGGTAGCCCTTCACCACGCGCACCCCGCCCAGGCTCTCCGTCAAACGTCCGGTCACCTCCGCGTTGATCTTGGAGCGTTCGCGAAAGATCGGGCGAATCGTTTTGAATGCACGCTGCAACACCGTGGCAAACGCCAGCATGATGAAGAACGTCACCAGCGTCATGCGCGCCGAGTAGTGAATCAGGTACGCAAACGCAAACACCGCCGTTAGCACGCCACCCACAAAGTCTGTCACGCCCGTGCCGATGATGTTGCGCACGCCTTCCACATCGGTCATGATGCGCGCGACCAGCGTGCCCGTGCGGTTCTCGTCGTAGAAGCTCACCGGCAAACGCCCGATATGCGCCTGCACGCGTAGCCGCAGCTCCGCGATGAGCCGCTGCCCCGCCTTGCTCAGCGTCTGTGTCAACGCGTAGGACGTGACGCCCTGCAGGATCGTCGCGCCCAGCACCGCGCCCACAATCGGCAGCAGCATGTTCATGCGCTCGTGGATGAACACCTGGTCGATCAGCGGCTTGAACGAGATCGGCAGCACCAGCGACGCCGCCCGGTTCACCAGCATCAACAGAAAGCTGAGCGCCAGCAAACCGCTGCGCGGCTTCACCAGTGCCTTGATTTCCGGCCATACGGCGCTGAACTTCGGGGCTTTCTTCTTCGGTTCACTGGCCGCAGCCGCACGCGCCGCCCCACCGCGCACCGGCCCATCCGCAGGGCGCATCCGCGGCGCACCCGCTCCCATACTCGACGGTCCAAACGTACCCATACCTTCCAAGTCTACGCTTTGCACAACAGGCGCTCTGCGCTAGTTGCGGTGGCGTAGAAAACAAAGTCCTGTGAACAGGGACGGTTCGCCCTTGCGGCGCGGCGCACGCACACCTAGTCTTGGTGTCATGGCGGATACCCAACCCACCCCCCTCAGCGCCGATGAGCTTCAGAAGATGGACGCCTATTGGCGCGCGTGCAACTACATGTCCGCCGGCATGATCTATCTGCGGGCCAACCCGCTGCTGCGCGAGCCGCTCAAGCCCGAGCACATCAAGCGCCGCCTGCTCGGTCACTGGGGATCCGATCCCGGCCAGTCCTTCACCTGGGTTCATCTGAACCGTGTGATCAGGAAGCACGATCTCAACGTGCTCTACATTGCCGGCCCCGGCCACGGCGCGCCCGCCACGCTCTCCAACAGCTACCTCGAAGGCCACTACTCCGAGATCTACCCGGACCGCGGACGCAACGAGGCCGGCATGCTGCGGCTGTTTCAGATGTTCAGCTTTCCCGGCGCGCTCGGCAGCCACTGCACGCCCGAAACTCCGGGCTCCATCCACGAGGGCGGCGAGCTCGGCTACTCGCTCTCGCACGGCTTCGGCGCGGCCTTCGACAACCCTGACCTGATCGTCGCGGTGATGGTTGGCGACGGCGAGGCGGAGACCGGCCCGCTCGCCACCTCGTGGCACACCAACAAATTCCTCAACCCCGCGCGCGACGGCGCCGTGCTGCCCATCCTCCATCTTAACGGCTACAAGATCGCGAACCCCACGATCCTCGCGCGCATCAGCGACGAGGAGCTCGAGCAGCTATTTCGCGGCTACGGTTGGACGCCGTACTTCGTCGAGGGCTCCGACCCAGGATCGATGCACCAGCAAATGGCCGCGGTGATGGAGCAATGCGTGCTCAGCATCCGCGAGATCCAGGCCAAAGCGCGCGAGGCAGGCGCGGCCAATGTAGAGCGCCCACGTTGGCCCATGATCGTGCTGCGCTCGCCCAAGGGCTGGACCGGCCCCAAGGAAGTGGAAGGCCACAAGGTGGAGAACTTCTGGCGCGCCCACCAGGTCCCCATCCTCGACCCGCTCACCAACCCCACCTCGCTCGCGCAAGTGGAAAGCTGGCTGCGCAGCTACCGGCCCGAAGAGCTCTTTGACGAACACGGCACGCTGATCCCCGAACTGCAAGCGATGGCGCCCAAAGGCGATCGCCGCATCAGCGCCAACCCGCACGCCAACGGCGGCAATCTCACGCACCCGCTCGACATGCCGCCCTTCAAAGACTACGGCGTTGCTATCGAGCAACCGGCTGCCAAGTACGAGTCACCCACCGGCACGCTCGCGAAGTTTCTGCGTGACGTGATGAAGCGCAACATGACCAACTTCCGCGTCTTCGGTCCCGATGAAACCGCGTCGAACAAGCTGGACGGCATCTACGCGGCATCCGACAAGGTTTGGCTCGAAACCTACCTCCCTGAAGACGCCGACGGTACCGACATCAGCCGCGACGGCCGCGTGATGGAGATGCTCTCCGAACACACGCTCGAAGGCTGCCTGGAGGGCTACACGCTCACCGGTCGCCACGGCCTCCTGAACTCCTACGAGGCGTTCATTCACATCATCGACTCGATGTTCAACCAGCACGCCAAGTGGCTCGAAAAATCCAAGAAGGAGCTCGGCTGGCGCGCACCGGTGCCCTCGCTCAACCTGCTCATCTCCTCGCTGGTTTGGCGGCAGGATCACAACGGCTTCACGCATCAGGACCCCGGCTTTCTCGACCTCGTCACCAACAAAAGCCCAGAGGTCACGCGCATCTATCTGCCGCCCGATGCCAACTGCCTGCTTTCCGTCGCGGACCACTGCCTGCGTTCGCGCGACTACATCAACGTCATCGTCGCGGACAAGCAGCCGCACCTGGTCTACCTGGACATCGAGGCCGCGGTGAAGCACTGCACCAAGGGCATCGGTATCTGGGACTGGGCAAGCACCGATGACGGCGTTGAACCCGACGTCGTGCTGGCCTGCGCGGGCGACATCCCCACCATGGAGGCCGTGGCCGCGGCGGCCATCCTGCGCGACAAGTTCCCCGAACTTAAACTTCGCTTCGTCAACGTCGTCGACCTGTTCAAACTGCTGCCCACCTCAGCCCATCCGCACGGGCTCAGCGACGACGACTTCGACTCGCTGTTCACCGTCGACAAGCCGGTCATCTTCAACTTCCACAGCTACCCGACGCTCGTGCATAAGCTCTGCTACAAGCGCCGCAATCACGAAAACATGCACGTGCACGGCTACCGCGAAAAGGGCAACATCGACACGCCAATGGAGCTCGCGAT
This sequence comes from uncultured Acidobacteriaceae bacterium, assembly GCA_964245045.1. GTDB lineage: Bacteria > Acidobacteriota > Terriglobia > Terriglobales > Acidobacteriaceae > Granulicella. Next base: position 8,486 of record CAXTLD010000084.1, read on the forward strand.
TCTCAACAAGATCGATCGCTATCACCTGTGCATGGATGTGATCGCCCGCGTCCCCAAGCTCAGTACCGTCGGCGCGCATGTGCAGGAGTGGCTGCGCGATCAGGTCATCGAAAGCCTGAACTACGCCTACAGCGAAGGTATCGACCGGCCCGAGATTTCGGACTGGACCTGGCCCGGCTTCAAGCCCAAGGCCGGCGAGATGGTGAACGACGACTAATGCCAGATAGCAACATCATCCTAGCCTTGAACAGCGGTTCCTCCTCGCTGAAGGCCGGCTGCTTCGAGCGCCAAGGCAGCGAGGAGACACTCGTCCTCACGGCCTCCGCGGACGGCATCGGTCGCGCTGACGGCTCGCTCCAAATCCGCTCCGCCGATGGTGCCACACTCGTCAACCAGCAGCACGTTTGCGAGTCGCAGGAACAGGCGCTCGAGCAACTCGCCACCGCGCTAAAGCAGCACCTACCGTCCGCGCCCATTGCGGTCGGTCATCGCATCGTGCACGGCGGACCGAAGCTGCGCGAACACCAACGCATCACGCCCACGGTCATCGACGATCTCCAAGCCGCCGTGCATCTCGCGCCGCTGCACATCCCGCAAGCGCTCGCCCTCATCCGCAGCGCGGAAAAGCTCTTCCCCGACGTCCCACAGATCGCCTGTTTCGACACCACCTTCCATCGCACCATGCCCGATGTTTCAACGCATCTGCCCATTCCTGCGCGCTTCTTTGCGCAAGGTGTACAGCGTTACGGCTTCCACGGTCTCTCCTGCGAGTCGGTCCTTCGCAGACTTGGGCCCACGCCGCCCGCACGGCTCGTCATTGCGCATCTCGGCAGCGGCTCCAGCGTCACCGCCGTGCACGACGGTAAATCCGTGGACACCACCATGGGCCTAAGCCCAACCGGCGGCATCCCCATGGGCACGCGCTCCGGCGATCTCGACCCAGGGGTGTTGCTCTACCTGCTGCGCAACGAGCGCCTAAGTCCTGACGCGCTCGAGGGAATGCTGAACCATGAGTGCGGGCTCGCGGGACTCTCCGGCGGCGAGGCCGACATGCGTGCGCTGCTCACACGCGAAGCAAACGGCGACGCCGCGGCAGCGCTTGCCATCGAGGCGTTTTGCACCGCCGTGCGCAAGAGCGTCGGTGCCTATGCGGCCCTGCTCGGCGGGCTGGATCTGCTGGTGTTCACCGGCGGCATCGGCGAACACAGTGAACCGATTCGCAAGCGCCTCACGGACGGCATCGACTTCCTCTTCCGCTCTGCAAACAGCGATCAGATCGCCGTGTTGCCAACCGAAGAAGAAGCCGAGATTGCCACGCACTGCCGCGCGCTGCTCAGCGCCGAGACTCCGAGTTAGAGCGCCGCGCCTCTTTGCGCGCGATCTGCGGCCCTATCTTCCTTTTCACCCAATGTTTAACATCGAGCGCGCTTTGCAGCGGCGAGATGGCGCATGCTTAGCACTGGAAACCCAGCCACCTCCAACACTCAGGAAACTCCTCGATGAACGTCTTGTCCGGCACATCTGCAACCTCCCTGCGCGGCATCCTGCGCGCGTTTCGCGTCCCCGCCGTCGTTGCGCTTGCAGCCTTCACCGCCAGCGCGCACGCCAGTTCGTTTCTGACGGACGGCGGCTTGGAATCCGCAACCGGCGGCAATGTGTACTACGCCGGGCAAAGTCTCGATGCGGGCTCCTGGAACGTGCTCACCGGCGCTGTCTACATCGACAGTGCGGACCCATACGTTTATGACGGAACCAACTCGCTCAACCTCACTTACGCCAACCTGTACGTGCCCAACACGGTCGCGCAGACCTTTACCACCACGCCGGGGGAAAGCTACGCGTTGAGCTTCTGGGCCGACGCGGACACTCCGAACTCGTTTGCGGTCACGGCAAACGGTGTGGCTCTCGCCGGCTCGCCGGGCGCCGTCGCCACCAACGGCTTCCCTAACGCCACCAACAACGCCTTCTTCACGGACTACACGGCTACCTTCGTGGCCAGCGCCGCCAGCACCACACTGAACTTCACGGCAACCGGCGACCCATCGATCGGATCTCCCGACGGCTCCGTGGTGCTGGACGACATCAGCATCGCCACCACGCCGGAGCCACAATCGCTCGTGCTTGTTCTGTCCGGTGTCGGCGTTCTGAGCGAGGCCGTCCGCAGGCGGCGCGTCGTTCGTTAGCTCCTGCCCCACGACGTTCACCGCACATTCTGAACACGTTCAAAAAGAGGAGTCGTCCATGAACACCATTGCCCGCGCTCGCACGGCCTCGCAGATCGCTCAAAAAATCATGCCGTTTCTGCTACTCGGCACACCACTTGCGGCTGTTGCGCAAACCGCGCTCACCCCAGGCAACCTGGTCGTCAGCCGATCGGTCTACGCCGGCAATGCGGGCAGCGTGACCATCGGGCAAACACTGCCGCCGGGCTGCGTTCCCAACGCGGCAACCAAGGTGACCTGCGTCTCCGCGGTCACGGACGGCGCCTATCCTTACGTGTTCAACAACGATCAGATCGACGGCAATTTCGGCATTACCTCGCCCATCTACCTCGATGAGCTCACCCCGACCGGCAACCTGGTCAACACCGTCGCTGTGCCGAACAACACCACGGCCTCGGGCGATCAGCTCGTCACCAGCTTCAGCTCCAAGTCCGAGCTGGCGCTGCATCTGTCCACCGACGGCAATTATCTTTCGTTCATGGGCTACGTTGCCCCGGTGAATGCGCTCGACGTATCCAACTCCAACACGCCGCTTGCCGTTGACGCGACCAATCCGGATCCGGTCGTCGCCTATCGCGTGGCGGCCACGGTGAACGCGCAAGCGCAGTTCAGCTTCACCGAGACCAACGCGTACAGCGGCAATAACGGGCGCGCGGCCATCTACGTGAACACGGGCCGCAACGACATCTTCTACACCGTCGGCAACGCCGGCAACGGGGGCACACCGGAGCCGCAGAATGTCGTTCTCGGCGCAGGCGTGCAGTTCGTTCCCAAGCTCTCGCAACCTGAAACAGCACAAACGCCAGGCCTGCCCATACCGGTCGGCAGCTTCAACGTTTCCGAGCTGCCCAACGTTCCGGCCACGACCGACAAGGTCGGCAAGGACGATAACTTTCGCGGCGAGACCCTGTACAACAACGTGCTCTACGTCACCAAGGGCAGTGGCGGCAACGGCGTGAACACCGTGTATTTCATCGACACCACCGGCACTGCCTGCCCCCACGGCACAGGCCTTCCCGTAGCCGGCGCCGCGCTGCCCATATCGATCTTGCGTCAACGTACAACAGCAACACCGGCCTGGCGAAGAACATGTGCATCCTGGCCGGCTTTCCCACCGCAGTCAACAAGCTGACCAGCCCGGTGGCGTACCCGTTCGGGCTGTGGTTCGCCAACCCCACCACCCTGTATGTGGCCGATGAGGGCAACGGCGCCAACACGTACGACGCCAACTCGAACACCTATTCCGCCGCGGCGGCCCCCACCAACACCGGCGGCCTGCAGAAGTGGATCTTCAACGCCGGCACACAGCAATGGCAACTCGCTTACACGCTGACCAAGGGCCTCAATCTCGGCACGCCGTACACGGTGCCCGGCTATCCCACAGGCGTCAACGGTGGCTCCGGCGGCACCAGCCTGCCGTTCGCGCCGGCCACCGATGGCCTGCGGAATCTGATCGGCAGCGTGCAGGGCAATCGCATCCAGGGGTACAACGTGGTGCTCTGGGCGACCTCGTCCACCGTGAGTGGCGGAGGCGACCAGGGCGCCGACCCGAACAAGCTGTTCGTCATCACGGACCGCCTTGCCAACACCTCGGCCGCCGTGGCAGCGGAAGAGACCTTCACGCCCTTGCGGAACGCCGCGGCAGCCGAGGTGCTGCGGGGCGTCTCGTTCACGCCCGGAACGCCGGTCACCTCGCACTGAGCTGAGCGACGCTCACGTGAGGAGCCTCGGCTCGGGCTCCTCACATTTCGTACATAAGGCCCCTGTCAATCTGCAACTACCCAGGCATCAGCCGACTTTCGCCAGGTTCTGAAGCAGTAGCCCGCCTGGCTTTCCGCCTCGAACGTGGAGAGGTACGCCACCCTGGTCAAGCCTTCCGAGTTCGATTGGAGCGAAGCCCAGCTGCGTTGCGACAGAGGCGACGGCTGCGCTGGCCCCAGCGTCATTGCTCGACACGAAGATCACCTGCGGGTCCTGCCCCGGATTCGTTCCAAGCTGTGCCGCCGGTAGATGATTGAACGCCTTGACCAGGCGTGCGCCGACAAATGCGTCGGCAACGATTTCAGAGGAAAGACGGTCCCCGAGCGTCTCCGGAGGAACACGAAACGCGTTGGTAAGGTCGACAACAAGCTTTCCGTTCCACTGCGGCAATAGCGCAGCCACGGCCTTGTGAGCGGGATAGGGAACCGCGAGAAAGATCACCTCGGCGTCAAGCGCTTCCTTCAGCGAAACGGGAGAAACATTGCGACCCAATTCCGCCGCTATTGAGGCAAGTGTCTCGGGTCCGCGTGAGTTGGTGATCGCAACGTCGATGTTCTTGCGCGCAAAGACGCGGGTGAGTGCGGTTCCGATGTTGCCGGAACCAATGATTGCGTATTTCATTGTGCCACCTTTTCTGAGGGAGGGTTAGTGCGTTAAGGGGTGGCAGCGCCGAGCAACAAGCCGCGTTCCGCGGCACGAAGCAGGCAGCCGCAACTGATCTACAGCATGCCGTTCGTGTTTTTGCGTTCCGTTTGCGGCGGAACCTCGTCAGGAAAACCCCAGCGTTCCGCGATTTTGCCGTCTTCCACTCGGTATAGGTCGATGTAGACGCAAGGCTCACCGTGAACCGTTCCTTTGGCGGCGATAAAGACGAGGTCGCCTTGGCCGAGGACGAATTTGATCTCATCGATGGTTCGGCCCCTCACAAGTCGTTCCAGGTCCTGTTGAAACGCAACCATGCCGTCGCGAACGCCCGGCTCATGGCGGATGCAGTCATCCGAAACCAACTGCGGAATGACCTTGTGATCTCCACCGACGTGAACGGTTTCGTAGTAATGCCGAACGATGGCCTTGTTCTTCTCCGTGTCCTCGATGTGCTTTGCCTCAGTCGGCCCATCGATCTGCGTGTGTCCGCTCAAATTTGGTGGAGCATCCATCGTAGAGAAAGCCCAGTGTTCCACAACCAGGTCGTCCTCGAAGCGGAAGATGTCGAAGAAAATACTGCGTCCAGATCGCTGCCCTTTTGCCTGCGTGACCACATAAGGGCCGTCCTGAATCGCCCGAACCACGTTTAGTTGAAGCTGGTTACGCGGCGATTGGCTGATGAACTTCTTCAAGCCTTCCACGCCGTCTTCCGCATATGGATTGTGCTGTATGAAGCGTTCGTGGTTAAGGTACCTAGTTGCCAGGTCCGCATCGCCGGCGCTCGTGCCTGCAAACACTTCACGTACTTTTTCGATCTCGTTCTTTGCCATGTCTTGTCTCCGTTGCGGTCGTTGAAGCGAAATGTTTTAGACCTGGCCGACGCCGCCGTCGTTCATCAGATCTGCGCCGGTCATGTACGAACTCTGGTCGGACGCCAGGAAAACCGCCGCGTTGGCGACCTCCTCTGCCCGAGCGAGCCGGCCGATCGGGATCATGCTCAGGTACATGTTCACCAGAGCCTCGCGTGCTTCGG
>CAXTLD010000085.1:0-1549 GCA_964245045.1 uncultured Acidobacteriaceae bacterium
GGCCACGATCTCGGGGCTGGTCCAGTCCTGGGCGCCGATGAATTTGCGGCGGATGACGCCGGTTTTGTCGATGATGTAGGTCTCCGGCGGGCGATAGGTGCCGAAGCGGGCGTGGGCCGTGCCGGTGGTGTCGAGCACGGTGTTGAGCGTGAGGGGGTGGCGCTGGAGGTAGGTTTGGTAGGTGGTTTCGTCCTCGTCAAAAGCGACGAGAACGATTTTTACCTCCGGCAACTGTTGTTGCAGCGCCTCCAGGGAGGGCATCTCGGTGAGGCAGGGCGCGCACCAGCTGGCCCAGAAGTTCAGCACGACGACCTGGCCGCGCAGGTCGCGAAGATTGACGGCGCGTTGGGCGTCGTGCAGGGCGAGCGGGGGGGCGGGCGTGCCGAGTTGCTCGGGGTGGCTGCCCCGGTCGCAGCCGGCGGGCAGCAGGCAGAGAGCCACCACGGTCCCCATCATGCGCTCGGGTTTCCAGGAGAAGGGCATCGCTTCTATCATACGAAGCTGTGCGCGAAGCTGGACGCAGCGGGTCTGAGGACGGCGAGCAAACGGGCAAGCCGGCGCGTCCGGCGGCGGCGAGCTATACGCCGGTGCTGGGTCTGTTTCCGGGCGAGGCGTCGCGGCCGGCGCCGGTGCCCACGCCTATGCCGGTGCCAGGGGCAGCCGCGCCGCTGGAGCTTTCAGTCATTGTGCCGGCGCGTAATGAAGAGCTGAATGTGGGCGCGTGCCTCCAAACGCTGACGGCGCAGAACGATCGGGTGTTTGCGCTGGGGAGCGACTGGGAGGTCTTGGTGGTCGACGACGCCTCTGAGGACCGGACCGCGGCGATTGCCGAGGAGGTGGCGGCACACTTCAACGGGGTGCGCGTGCTGCGCGCGCCGCGGCTAGAGCTGCGCGGGGCGCAACGGAGCTTTACCGGCAAGACGAACGCCTGTTGGGCGGGTGCGGAGGCCGCGCAGGGGCGGTGGCTGTTGTTTACCGACGCCGACACGCGGCATGCGCCCGGCGATCTGCGTCGTGCGCTGCATGAAGCTGAGCGGCACGGGGTGGCGCTGTTGTCGTACTCGCCGCAGCAGGTGGTGACGGGTGTGGCGCAGCACGTGTTGATGCCGCTGATCTTCAGCGAGTTGGCGAGCGTGTACCCGCCGGCCAAGGTGAACGACCCGGGGGATCGCACGGCGGCGGCAAATGGGCAGTTTCTGCTGGTCAAGCGCGAGGCCTACTTCGCGGTAGGCGGGCACCGAGCCGTGGGCCGTTCGGTGCTGGAGGACATGGCACTGGCGGTGGCGATCAAGCGGGCAAAGTATCCTATTCGCTTACGCTATGCGCCGGACGCGCTGCGCACGCACATGTACGGCGGCTTCCGGGACATGGTGGAGGGCTGGACGAAGAACCTGGCGCTGCTGTTCCCGCATGCGCTGCGGTTGGCCCTCTGGCGCTTGTTGGACATCCTGTTGCTGCTGCTGCCGCTGCTGCTGTGGTTGCTGCCGTACCTGGTGACGTGGCAGCGCGTGGCGATTGCCGCGTTGTGGGCGCGCACGCTGCTGCGGTT
>CAXTLD010000085.1:1649-14042 GCA_964245045.1 uncultured Acidobacteriaceae bacterium
ACCTTCACCCTCGTTGACGTGAAGACACCGGAAAGGCAGCACCGTAGATCAGCATCATGACAGTCAAAGAACCTATCGACGCACCTACCGGGTTGCACCAGGGCCGCACCGCGGCCGCGCAGGCAGACGACGCTGCAGGGCGCACGTTGCGCGACGCCAGCCTGGGTGAGATCTATGCGGAGGTGCTGACGCGCATCGGCGAAGACCCCGCGCGCGATGGCCTAGTGAACACGCCGGAGCGCATAGCGAAGTCGATGCATTTTTTGACGCGCGGCTATGCGCAGACCGTGGAAGAGGCGATCAATGGGGCGTTGTTCGACGTGGATTACGACGAGATGGTGATTGTGCGCGATATTGAGTTTTACTCACTGTGCGAACACCATCTCTTGCCGTTCTTTGGCCGCGCGCATGTGGCCTACCTGCCGCAAGGCAAAGTGATTGGACTGAGCAAAATTCCGCGCATCGTGGATGTGTTTGCGCGGCGGTTGCAGGTGCAGGAGCGCTTGACGCGGCAGGTGGCCGAGGCGATCGAGGACGCGGTTCATCCGCAGGGCGTGGCCGTAACGATGGAGGCGCAGCACCTGTGCATGATGATGCGGGGCGTGGAAAAGCAAAGCTCGCGCACCGTGACCAGCGCGATGCTGGGCGCGTTCCGGACGCAACCGCAGACGCGCAATGAGTTCTTGTCGCTGATCGAAAATCGCCGATGAGGGCGCGGATGGGAACGCGATTCGGGAGTTGGCGATGAACGGCTTGCTGGTGATCGACAAGCCCGCAGGCGTGACCTCGCATGACGTGGTGGCGGTGATGCGCCGGGTGACGGGCGAGCGTTCCGTGGGCCACCTGGGCACGCTGGATCCGATGGCGACCGGTGTGTTGCCGCTGCTGCTGGGCAAGTACACGCGATTGGCGCAGTTCTTCAACGCGGCCGAAAAGCAGTACACGGGCACGATCCGGTTTGGCTGGGCGACGGACACGTTTGACGCGGACGGAGAACAGGTTGCGGAGCCTCAGCCGTTGCTGTTGGGGTTGGACGAGCTACGTGGATTGGCCGAGCGGTTCGAGGGCGAGATCGATCAGATGCCGCCTGTGTTCTCGGCAAAAAAGATCAACGGCGTTCCTGCGTATAAGCTGGCGCGCGCGGGCAAAGAGGCGCCGGTGAAACCTGCGCGCATCCACATCCACAGCTTTGTGCTGACGGGGCTGGACGGCGAGGTCGCGAGCTTTGCCATGCATGTGTCCGCAGGTGGCTATGTGCGGTCGGTGGCGCACGAGCTTGGGTTGCTGGCCGGCTGTGGGGCGCATCTGGCCAGTTTGCGACGGACTGCCGCGGGTCCGTTCACGCTGGCGGAGTCGACGGATTTGAACACGTTCAAAACGCTGGCGGTGCAAGCGGTGGAGGAGCGCATGGTGCCTCCGCGTCTGCTATTGCCGGCGATGCCGTCCACGATCTTGGATGAGACGACGGCGGGGCGTGTGCGCAACGGCATGCAGGTGAACGTGCCGGAGTTTTCGCGTGCGCCGATGGTGAAGCTGTTTACCGGGCCCCAAGAGTTGTTGGCGATTGCGCGGCGGGTGGCCGGGACGCTGGTGCAGCCCGTGGTGGTGCTGGGATAGGGCAAGGCGTCGTCGATCAACCTCAGCGGCTAAAGCCGCTTGCAGCGCAAGATTGGGGATGGCACGGCTGAAGCCGTGCCCTTCTGCGACGAGTGAAAGCTCGTAAGCGCAAGGTGAGGACGCTAACGGCTGAAGCTGTGCCCCTTTGTCAATGGCCGAGGTTACTTTTTCAGCAGCGGTTGCACGAGGTGCTCGATGTTGACCGCGACCTGGCGATTGCCTTGCGCGGTGGCGTGGATGCCGTCTTCCTGGATGTCGCCGGGGACGCCGTAGACGTCTTGCAGGACAAAGGGGAGCAGCGGCACGTGGTTCTTGGTGGCGACGTTGGGGAACATGGCGTTGAAGCTGCGGATGTACTCGCCGCCGTACTGGGGCGGGAGCGTGATGCCGGCCATGGCGACCTTGGCGCCGCTGGCTTTGAGTCGCCCGACGATGAGGTCGAGGTTGCGCTGGGCCTGGGCGGTGGGCAGGCCGCGCAGCCCGTCGTTGCCGCCGAACTCGACGACGACGACTTGCGGGTGGCGCGCGAGCACCGCGGCGAGGCGGTTGACGCCGTCCTTGGTGGTGTTGCCGCTGACGCCCTCGTTGACGACGCGGTAGTTGTAGCCGTCCCCGTCGAGACGCTGCTGCAGGTAGGCGGGGTAGGCCTCATCGGGCGCGACGCCGGCGCCGGCGGTGAGGCTGTCGCCGAAGCAGACAAGAAGGGGGCGGGATGAGTTTTCGTCGCCGTGGCGTGCGGGAGCGGCGGCCAGTTCGGCCTTGCGCACAGAGGCGGAGGCGGCGTTCACGGCACGCAGGGGAAGACGGGCCGCGGCGAGCAGCGCGGCAAGAGTCGCTAAGATGAGAACTGATGGGGCCGATCGCACGTATTTCATTTTAGCGAGAAGGATGGGATTTTGGGGGAACGGGAGCTGGCAGTTGGAGAGCACGAGGCGCTTGCGCCCATGATCGTGGTGAGCGCGCTGCGCAAGTCGCTGCGCACCGGCGCGACCACGGTGGACATCTTGAAGGGCGTGGATTTCATTGTGGCGCGCGGCGAGTTTGTGGCGATCATGGGCGCGTCCGGGTCGGGCAAGTCCACGCTGCTGGGGCTGTTGGCGGGGCTGGACAATCCCACCTCCGGATCGGTTTCGCTCCATGGCACGGACATCAGCGCGCTGCCGGAAGACCGGCTGGCGCAGCTGCGCGGGCGCACGGTGGGCTTCGTCTTTCAGAGCTACCAGCTGATCCCGACTTTGACCGCGCTCGAGAATGTGCTGCTGCCGTTTGAGTTGAACGATGAGGGCAACGACCCGCGCGCGGGGCTGGAACGCGCGCGCACGCTGCTCGCATCAGTGGGATTGGCGGCGCGCGCCGACCATTACCCGATTCAGCTTTCAGGTGGTGAGCAGCAACGCGTGGCGCTGGCGCGGGCGTTCATCCTGCGGCCGCCGATTGTGATGGCCGATGAGCCGACGGGCAATCTGGACACGGCGAATGGGGAGCATATTTTGCAGTTGCTGCTGCAACTGAACCAGGCCGAGGGCACGACGCTGGTGCTGGTGACGCATGACCCGGCGTTGGCCGCGCATGCGGGGCGGCGGATTGTGCTGCGGGACGGGCTGGTGGTGGCGGATGAGCGCAGCGCGGCGACACCCGCCGTTGTGGCTGGAGCGTGAGCGCGATGGGTCGTCTGTCGTTTGGTACAGCCGCGCGGATTGCGTTTCGGGAGTTGCGCTCGTCGCGGGGCAAGTTTGCGTTTGTGGTCTTGTCGGTGGCGATCGGCGTGGCGGCGCTGACGGGGGTGCGCGGGTTTTCGGCAGCGTTCCGGTCGATGCTGCTGGTGCGGGCGCGCAGCATCATGGCGGCGGATCTGTCGGCGCGGTCGACCCAGGAGTTGACCCCGGCGGAGGCGGCCGGTTTGGCCAAGTTCACGCAGGCCGAGCGGGCCGAGGTCAGCCCGGTAACCGAAATGCTGTCGATGGCCTCCGCGTCGAACTCGCTCGATCCGCTGCTGGTTTCGTTGAAGGCGGTGGACCCGGGGAGCTACCCGTTTTACGGCAAGGTGGTGTTGGCGCCGGCGGTGCCGTTGCGCGAAGCGTTAACCGACACGACCGTGGCGGCGGGGGACGATCTGCTGTTGCGCTTGCACCTGCATCTGGGGGACTCGATTCGGTTGAACGACCGCATGTATCGCATCGCGGCTGTGGTGGAAGACGAGCCGGACCGGCTGAGTGGAGCGTTTGCGGCCGGGCCGCGGGTGCTGATTTCGCAGCATGCGTTGGCGGAGACCGGGCTGTTGGCGCCGGGGTCGCGGGCGACCCGGCGCATTCTGGTGCGCATGCCGCAGGGCAGCCCCGGCAAGGCGGCTTCGGACGAGGTAATTGCGAAGGCCAAGGGCGAGTTACAGACAGCGTTGCCGGAGACGAATGTGTCGGACTACCGCGAGGCCAACGAGGGGCTGACGCGGGCGCTGGACGGGGCGACGGGGTTGCTTTCGTTGATGTCGCTGGTGGCGCTGGTGTTGGGTGCGATCGGCGTCGCGATGGCGATCCGGGCGCACCTGCAGCAGCGGTTGGATTCGATCGCGATTATGAAGGCGCTGGGCGCGGGGTCCACGCAGGTGATGAAGATTTACCTGCTGCAGACGTTGCTGCTGGGGCTGGCCGGGGGGCTGCTGGGCGTGCTGATGGGCTTTGGCGTGCAACTGGTGATGCCGTTGTTTCTGGCGCGCCTGCTGCATCTAACGCCGACGTTTCGGCTCGACCCGCGGGCGCTGGGGTTGGGGCTGACCGCGGGCGTGTTGACGACGTTGCTGTTCAGCTTGCCACCGTTGCTGGACATCCGCGGGGTGCGACCGATCTTGATTTTGCGGCGCGCGGTGGAGACCTCGGACGACCCGTTTGCCCAGCGGTTGGTGCGCCGGCTGCGCGGGTCAGGCGTGCAGATTGGCGCGTTTGCGGTGATTCTGGGCGGGTTGGTGCTGCTGGCGGCGCGCGTCGCGGAGTCGCGACAGATTGGCAGCATCTTCGGCTTCGGGCTGGCCGGGGCACTGCTGGCGCTGTTAGGGCTGGCGGCGGGGTTGCTGGCGTTGCTGAAGGCCGTGCTGAATCGCGTGCGGTTCCGTCTGCCGTCGACGTTGCGGCATGGATTGGCGAACCTGTATCGGCCGGGTAATCCGTCGACGGCGCTGCTGGCCGCGTTGGGGCTGGGTGTGATGCAGATTGCGACGGTGTACACCGTACAGCATGCGGTGATCGCGGACATCGCGACGACGTCGCTGAGCAAGCTGCCGAACCTGTTTCTGATCGACATCAGTCCGGAGGAGGTAGGCGCGGTGCGCGCATTGCTGGCGCACCAGCCGCAGGTGCAGGGCGAGCCGGAGATCTTGCCGGTGATTGCCGCGCGCATCACGGCCGTGAAAGGAACGCCGCTGGACAAGCTGAAGCTGCCGACCATGCGCCGGCGCAGCTTCGGCAACGTGAATCTGACGTATGGGTTGACGCCGGACCAGCCGCCGGTGGGGGACCGGGTGATCGAGGGCAGGTGGTGGGACGCGGCGCAGGCGGCGGGGTCTGCGGCCAAGCCGTTGCTGGCGATCGACCGGGCGGAGGCGAAGTTTCTCGGTGTGAAGCCTGGCGACGCGATTGGGTTTTCCGCGCAGGGCCGGGAGTTTACGACGACGGTGGCGACGGTGTTTGAGCCCGACTCGCAGCATGCGTATGCGCGCGCGGGCTTTGTGTTGCCGGAGCCTGTGCTGCACGACCTGCCGGCGGTGTGGTACGGCGGCGTGCATGCCGTGCCCGGGGCGACGGCGCAGGTTCGCCGGGCGCTTTATGAACGTTTTCCTTCGGTCACGGTGATCGACGTGGCGGCGACGGTGGAGACGGTGCGCCAGGCTGTGTTGCAGATTGTGAATGTGATTCAGTTCCTGGCGGCGTTTTCGGTGTTTGCGGGCGTGGTGATTCTGGCAAGCGCGATTGCGGGCACGCGATACCGGCGCATCCGCGAGGTAGTGGTGTTGAAGACGTTAGGCGCGACGCGGGCGCGGATTGCGGCGATCTTCTCGATTGAGTTTGCGACGCTGGGGTTGATTGCGGGCGCGGTAGGGCTGGTGTTTGCGAATATCGCGTCCAGGATTTTGCTGACTCGGGCGCTGCACTTTGACTACCACTTTCAGCCGGGGCTGACGTTGGCGGCGTGGCTGGGCGCGGGGCTGCTGACAGTGGCGTGCGGTTGGTTGGCGAGCCACCGGGTGCTGGGGCAGAAACCGTTGGAGGTATTGCGCGAGGAGTAGGTCTTGACAGGGGAGCGTGGGGCCGTTATTCTAACTGTGGTGGTCGATGTTGCCCGCTACCCCGCCAGGGCTCCGACCGCCACTTTTCTTTTATGGGCTGTTGCCCCCTCGTTCAATGGTAGGACAGTCGGCTCTGAACCGATCAATCGGGGTTCGAATCCCTGGGGGGCAACCAAGTTCAGGGGCCTGCTGCTACCGGATAGATCGGGTCTTCAGCCCTAGTTTTTGCCGTGCCACAACCTAGGCCTGCGGCCTAGGTTGGTATAGGGCGCGCCTTTGGCGCTGGGTGCCGTTGGCGTGTTTGAGGCCTGGTGGTGCGAGGCTAATCGTATAGATCGGGCCCCACCCCTCTAACTCTATTAAGGACTTTCGCTTGGCTTCGGCCTAGTCTGGTATATCTCGGGCTTTCAGCCCTAGGTTTCTTGCCGTGCCGCAACCTAGGCCTTCGGCCTAGGCTGGTATAGAACGCGCCATTGGCGCTTATCATCGCCACAGTGCGTTTGGGCTACGGATCGAGCCCAGAAATCCTTATTGCATGCCGCCGAGGTGCACGGCTCCGAACACTAGACCGAGTGTTACCAGTGCGATGAAGATTTCGCCGAGAACGCCGACCAGAATGGGGCGCCAGCCCTGGTTGATGAGGTCGCGCAATTGGGTGCGGAGACCGACGCCGGCGAACGCGGGCAAAAAGGCCCACTTGGATAAGTTCGACAGCGACGTCAGTTGCGACTTGGTGAAAAAGCCGGCGGTGGCGAGGACCGAAATGGCGACGAAGCCGAGGATGAATTTGGGGAATTTTTGCCAGAGGAACAGCGCCTTGTGTTCTACACGGTGCGCCTGGCCGCGCGAGGCCCAGTAGACCGCGTAGCCGAGCACGACGAAGCCGATGAACGCGGAACGGGCAGTCTTGGCGAGTACGGCGAAGCGGCCGGCCTCGTCGCCGTAGAGGGCGCCGGTGACGGTGGCCTCGGCGGTGTTGTCGACGGCGAGGCCGGTCCAGATGCCGTAGGGTTGCTGGCCCATGTGCAGCGCGTGGCCGATGGCGGGGAAGGTGAACAGGGCGATGGCGCCCAGGGTGAGGATGGCGGCGATGGCGGTGGAGGTGTCTTCTTCGTCGGGGTCGATAGCGCCCTGCGCGGCCATGATGGCGGTGACGCCGCAGATGGAGCTGCCGATGGCGAGCAAGGAGGTAAGTTTGGGCGGAAGGCGGAAGAGGCGGCCGAGCAGCGTCATGACGCTGAGCGAAAGGATGAGTTCGACGAAGACCAGGACGAGGGAAAGGCCGCCCAGGTGGAGCATGTCGGCGAAAAGGAACTTGGCACCGACGAGCACGATGCCGAGCTTGAGCCAAAGCTCGTAGGTGGCGATGCCGGGGCGAAACACGGCGGGAACCCGGGCGACGTTGGCGATCAGCAGGCCGAGCAGGATGGCCCACAGAACGTACTCAATGTGCGGCGCAGGGATACCGTGGGCGGACCGCAGCCAGGTGCTCAGGCTTTCGAGGCCCTTGCCGGCGAGGCCAATGCCGAAGAGCAGGGCCGTGCCGGGGAACAGCGCGGCGATCTGGCGGGGGCGCGATATGCTGACGCCGGCAGCGGCAGCCGTGGGCTCGGTCGTGATCTCAGGGACAACTTCGGCGGGCGAGGGCATTTACCAGCCGATGCGGTGGATGATGTTGAGCCGAATGAGCGCGGCCAAGGCGAGCGCGAGGACGATGGCCGCCGCGTCGACGTTGAAGCCGAGTTTGCCGTGGGTTGCTGCGACGGCGGTGCTGCGATGAGGGTGGATGTGCGATGCCATGCCGGCTCCTAAGGAAAATCCTGAATGTTGGGAGGGAGCGTGGGCGCTACATGCAAAAAACCCACGCTGTGCCTTGAGGGCTGTTGCGTGGGTGCTTGCGGAAGGCTTCTGGAGCGAGTGGCTGAGGGGAACTCGCTTAGAGCAGATCGGCACCGGCGCAACAGCGCTGCATGCGACAACACATGCAACAAAGGGCGACTGCGGTGCGGGTCCGGGTCATCTGCGTCTCAGCCTACGGGGAGTAGATGTCGGTGTCAATGGCGAGGTCGCAGATTTGTGGAGGACGATGGTAGAACTCGTCGCTGCCGCTATAAATCGGCAAATGATTCATAGCTTTGGTGTACGCTCCTGCATATCAGAAGACCAGCAACACAAGGAGAGTTTATGCGACGTTCCATCGCACTTGCTGCCGCCGTCCTGTTCGCGTGCAGTTTTCCTGCACTTGCGGACACGCTCACCGTGTTTAACGCGCAAGGGTCGTTCGTGGACGGCGCGACGCTTTCTGGAACGATCACCATGGATACCACTGCGGGGACCATCACGGGTGTCCACTTGCTGGCCAGTGGGCCGGACAACCTGGACTTAACGAACCTGGGCGGCTATAACGGACCTAATCCTCTTCAAGCAAACTATTACGGTATCGCGGTCGTGACCCCAACTTCTTACCTTCCGCAGATTGCGCTTGGGCTGGACACAACGACGCTGATGGGCTATGCAGGGGGAGACCTATTTAGTCGCGTGTACGCATCGGGTGTGTACGGTCCCTCCTTCATTCAGCAAAGCGATCTTTCCACTATCGATTTGCAAGTCGGCACGCTTACGCCGGAGTCGGGCGTTGTAGCGACGGCCCCGGAGCCCTCGGCACTCATGCTTTTCGGCACGGGCGTACTGGCATTGGCCGGTGCTGCGCGGCGGCGACGCGCCATCTAGGTAGAAGTCTGTGGCTGCTGGAGTTATAGGGCCAAGGCTGCTGTCACCAGCGCCTTAGCTTCCTCCTGAATGCGCTTTAGGTGGTCCTCGCCCCCGAAGCTTTCGGCGTAGATCTTGTACACGTCCTCAGTGCCGGAAGGCCGCGCGGCGAACCAGCCGTTGGCTGTGGTGACCTTGAGGCCGCCGATGGGGGCGTGGTTGCCGGGGGCTTCGGTCAGGATGGCGGTGATGGGGTCGCCGGCCAGCTCTTTGGCGGAGACCTGCGCGGGGGAGAGTTTGGCGAGTTTGGCCTTGTCGTCCTTGCTGCAGGCGGCGTCGATGCGTTGGTAGACGGGCGCGCCGTATTGGGCGGTGAGGTCGGCGTAGAGTTGGCCGGGGTCCTTGCCGGTTGCGGCGGTCATCTCGGCGGCGAGCAGGCCGAGGATCAGGCCGTCCTTGTCGGTGGTCCAGACCTGCCCGTTGCGGCGGAGGAAGGTGGCGCCAGCGGACTCCTCGCCGACGAAGCCGAGTGTGCCGTCGATCAGACCGTCGACGAACCACTTGAAGCCGACCGGAACTTCGAGCAGTCGGCGGCCCAGACCGCCCGCAACGCGGTCGATCATGGACGAGGACACCAGCGTCTTGCCGATGCCCACGTTCTGCGACCAAGCAGGCCGGTGCGTGAAGAGGTACTGGATCGAGACGGCGAGGTAGTGGTTGGGGTTGAGTAGGCCGGCGGAGCGGGCGACGATGCCGTGGCGGTCGTGGTCGGTGTCGCAGCCCCAGGCCACGTCGTAGAGGTCCTTGTTGGCGATCATGCTGGCCATGGCGAAGGGCGAGGAGCAATCCATGCGGATGCGCCCGTCCCAGTCCAGGGTCATAAAGCGGAAGGTGGGGTCGACATAAGGGTTGAGGATCTGGAGCGGGAGCTTATACTGCTCGGCGATGCGCGGCCAGTAGTGGACGCCGGCACCGCCCAGCGGGTCGACGGCCAGCTTGAGCGTGGTGCCCCGGAGCACGTCGAAGTCGATGATGTTGGCGAGGTCGGCCACGTAGGCAGTGATGAAGTCGTGGCGCTGGGTGGTGTCGGCGATGAGGGCCTGCTTGTAGGGCATGCGTTTGACGCCGGCGAGTTTCGCGGCAATCAGTTCGTTCGCCCGGTCCTGGATCCACTTGGTGGCGGAGGTGTCGGCCGGTCCGCCGCTGGGCGGGTTGTACTTGAAGCCGCCGTCCTCGGGCGGGTTGTGGGAAGGGGTGATGACGATGCCGTCGGCTTTGTGGAGCTTCGTGTTGGCGTTGTGGGTGAGAATGGCGTGCGAGAGGGCCGGGGTGGGCGTGTAGCCGAGGTCGCGGTCGATGAGGGTGGGGACGCTGTTGGCGGCGAGCACCTCCAGCGCGGCGATGAAGGCGGGCTCGGAGAGCGCGTGGGTGTCTTGCGCGAGAAAGAGCGGGCCGGTGGTGCGCTCGTGGGCGCGGAACTCGACGATGGCCTGGGTGATGGCGAGGATGTGGTCCTCATTAAAGCTGGTATGGAGCGACGACCCGCGATGGCCGCTGGTACCAAAGCTGACGCGCTCGGCGGGGTTCGCGGGGTCGGGGTGGAAGGCGTAGAACGCGGCGAGCAGGCGCGGGAGGTGGAGGAGGCGGTCGGGCGAGGCGTGGTGGCCGGGGGTGTTGATGGCGGGGTCGGCGGAGACGGCGGGCATGGGCGCAAGGATATCGCATGCGGGTTGCGGCAGGGAGGTTGTGGCTGCGCGTTGGAGGAGGCGAGCCTTCCGAAAAAATTGCCGTTCCCGATGGGGACTAAGACACGATGGGAGGTGCTGTTGCCTCCGCGACGCCGTGGGCAGCAAGCAACGCGAGGTTTTGGGCCACTGCCTGGGAGTCCTCGTTTGCGTCGATATCGAACACCTTGCCCCAGCGCATCCTGATGATGTGCACTCCGTGGTTTCGATAAGGGCTGCCGTCGATACGGGTGTCGGTTGCCGACCACCGCATGACCACGGTCGTGTTGTGCGGTAAGCCCTTCACCCAAACGTCCTCGACGTTCAGAACGAGGCCTGGCGTGAGACGACCGAGCCGCTCGAACCAGAGCCGCAGAGCTTCACGGTCGTGCCGCTCCCCACCGAGGGCATGATCTCCGCTGAAGCGGTGGTGAACGTGCGGCGAGCACCCCTTTACGACCGCTGCATAGTCCTTCCGGTTTACCGATTCGAAGTTCTTCTTCGCCAGCCGCTTCACGATTGCGTGATACATACACAACTCCTGGCCGGCGCATCGCCGCCGGCTAGCTCTTGGGGAAGTCTAGACGATCGACGGAGAGATGGCCGATGTGAACGTGGCCCAGTTCAAGATGCTGCATGCGGGCGTCCATGACCTTCAGCCTGCGAATCGCCAAAGCGCCGATGGCCAGTGCACCGATCGCCACCGCACCAAAGGCGCACGCTCCCACGGCTAAGGCACCAACGGCTATGGAATCTTTCGCCGCTCGGTCTAGCGTCTCTGTTTTCAGTAGCTTCGGATGCGAAGTGGAATGGTTTTGGTTTTGGTTTTGGTCTGCGGTAAAGTTGCAACGCAGTTGCGGGGAGTTGTACCGGTTCAGCCTCGCCGAAGAGCGCTTGGCGACCTTGCCTGAGAACAGAGGGAACGCGTGGGACGGGTAGGCCGCGCGGGAGTGCACGAACGGACCGAGGCTCTCGAAATATAGGTGGGGGTATTTGGAGTTTCCGCATTGTCCTGGCCACGCTGAGCGGGCGGGCATGGGCGTACGGATGTCGCATGCGGGTTGCGGCTGGGAGGTTGTGGTGTGGCGTCGTGGAGAGCTTGGGCTCTGGAGAGTGACTGACGACAAACTTCTCTGCCATCTAGGGGGTTGGCGCTTTGCGCTGATCGTTTCCGCGAAGTCGATTTTCCGATGCTAGTCTGCTTCGCTGCACTCGCTGATTTCAGCACCAGCGTTCGCACTCAGAGTCGGAATAATGACAAGAATACGAGGGCTCGACGCAGGGCGGGGCCCCTCGTATGAAACGAAAGGCCCTCTGCTCTGTCCTAATGATGATCAAGGATCCGGTTGTACAGCGTGAAGGTTGGGTTGTGAGGTCCCGCTTGATGGATTTCGTCGATGTCCGCAGTCCAGCCGCTGTTGTTCCAGTCCGCAATTAGGATCCCAGCGATGTTGTCTTTATCCGTTCCCTCGTGCTTGATCTGTACAGTGGTCTTGATGAAGTTGTCACCTCCCGTGTTTTGGTGTTCCGAGTGAGCTTTGGCCTGCCATGGCACCCCGTTTGAGTTGAGGTAGTTCAGCCATTCAAACTTCTCCTGTCGTCCATCCGGCCAAGTGACGATCCACGCCGGATCATGTGTCATCGGCCAGTTAAAGTCTGTCCAGTCCAGGCCGACGGTTATTGGCCGACCATCCCACCACTTACATTGAATTTGCGCTTGTCCCGATCCCTCTGTCATCACTCATCCCTTTCAGAAATGAAGCTGCGTGAAACAGGGCCCTTGAATCGGCTAGAGTATTGCACATTTGTTCGGAAAAACCAATAGAGTTAGGTCCTCATGAACGTGCCCCTCGGAAGTTTCCAGTTTTTCTCCGCGTTCCATTCTTGCTGAGGCATAGTTTCTAATTGGATTTGGAAACCGGGGCGTGGCGGCTGGTATGCTGCGCGAAGCGTGAGCGAGACACTTCGACCTTTGGATCTGCGCTGGTTGTTGGCGGGTGTGCTTTGCCTGGCTGTGGGTGCGGGCCTGCAGGCGGTGGCGCGGGGTGGTGTCGGTGCGGGGATGGT
>CAXTLD010000086.1:0-13959 GCA_964245045.1 uncultured Acidobacteriaceae bacterium
CCCGCGGCGGCGCGACGGGGACCGACGGCGCGGGCGGGGGCGTTGCCTGCTGAGCGGCAGCAGCGACCGAAAGACCGGCGGCGAGGAGAAGTGCGGTGAGTCGCATGGCGTGAGTAGTGTACGACGCTGCATCCGGATCCGCTGGAGCCAGGCTCAGCCGGTGTTGCGCAGGCCCGCGCTGATGCCATTGATGGTGGCCGTGATGGCGCGGTCGAGGCTGGCTGCTTCCCCGTCCGGGACTCCTTCGCGCTTGCGGCGCAGGAGTTCGAGTTGCAGCAGGCTCATGGGGTCCACATACGGGTTGCGGAGGCGGATGGAGTTCGCAAGGACGGCGTTGCGTTCGAGTAGATCGGTTTGACCGGTGATTTGGAGCAGCATGCGGCGGGTGCGGTCGAACTCCTCGTGGAGGAGGTTGAAGACGCGGGTGCGGAGGTCGGCGTCGGGCGCGAGCGTGCTGTACAGCGCGGCGATCCCGAAGTCCGCCTTGGCAAGGGCCATCTCGACATTGCGGATGATGTCGAGAAACAGTGGGAAGCTGCGGGCCATTTCCTGGAGCAGCGTGAGGCCGTCCGGGTGGGCGTCCGTGTAGGTTTCGAGCGCGTGGCCGACGCCGAAGTAGGCTGGAACGACGATGCGGGATTGCATCCAGCCGAAGACCCAGGGGATGGCGCGGAGGTCGGCCATGGAGCGCTGCCGGGCGGCGCTGGCGTCGGCTCGTTTCGCGGGCCGGGAGCCGATGCGGGCGTGTTCGAGCTCGGCGACGGGGGTGGCCTGCTCGAAGAAGGCGAAGACCTCGGGGTCCTGGACGATGCCTTGCTGGTAGAAGGCGAGCGAGGCGGCGGAGAGCGCGTCCATGGCGGCCTCCCAGGCGGGGTCGATGGCGCCGGTGAGGTGGGTGGACGAGTGGCTAGTGGCTAGTGGCTGGTGGCTAGTCGCTGCGTGGAGGTCGGGGCGGGCGAGGGCGTCGAGCGACGCGGCGATCATGAGTTCGAGGTTGCGCTCGGCGAGGACGACGTCGGAGTACTTCCAGTTGAGAACCTCACCCTGCTCGGTGAGGCGGAGCTCGCCGGTGAAGCTATCGAGCGGCTGCGCGAAGAGGGCCCGGTGCGTGGGTCCACCGCCGCGGCCGACCGTTCCGCCGCGGCCATGGAAAAGCCGCAGACGCACGTTGCACTCGCGGGCGACCTGATGCAGCGCGCGATGCGCCTTCCAGATCTCCCACGTGGAGGCGATCATGCCGCCGTCCTTGTTGGAGTCGGAGTAGCCGAGCATGACCTCCTGGCGGCGATGCCAGGAGTCGAGCAGGGGCGCGTAGAGCGCACTGGTCCAGAGCTCGCGGCATATGGTTGGGGCTTGCTGCAGGTCCTCGATCGACTCGAAGAGCGGGACGGGCTGCAGGCCGGGATCCCACACGCTGGCAAGCGTGGAGCCTTCCACGTGTATGTCACTCAGGCGGGCGAGCCAAAGTACGTGCAGCGCGTCTTCTGCCGAGCTGGCGCCGGAGATGACGTACAGCGCTATCGCCGTGGGTTCCCCTTGCTTGAGCGCGGCCACGCCCCGCAAACTTGCCAGGACTTCTTGGGTTTGGGGTGAGGGCGCAGAGGGCAGCTGGAGGCTGTCTCGGTCGGTGTGCCAGGCCGAAACCTCGTCGACGGCGACGCGGTGGACACGGGCGTGCTGGCGCACGTCGAGTGTGTGGAGATGGAGGCCGAAGGTGCGGACGGCGAGCAGAAGGGGGTCGATGTAGAGCTCGGCGAGCCGCTGGCCGTGGTGGGCGGCGAGCGAGGCGCGAACGAGGTCGAGGTCGTCGCGCAGATCTCCAGCGCCCCCGTACGGCGGCAGGGTGGCCGTGTCTTCGAGGGCGAGGTTGCGGTGCATGCTGACCGGGGGCGTGCCGCCCAGGCGCAGGGTGATGCAGGCGATGGCGAGGCGGACGGCCTCGTGCGGGAAGCGTTCCGCAAAGGCGGTGTGACCGGAGGCGCGGAGGTGATCGAGATAGCCGGCCAGGCGCGCCTGCAAGGCCTCGGAGATGGGGGCCTGTTGGGTGGAGGAGGCGAGCTGGTCGAAGATGGCGGCGAGTTGGGCGAGGTAGTAGCGGCGGAGCAGGTCGCGGGCCATCGTGGCGGCTTCGGCGGTGGTTTCGGCGGTGACGAAGGGGTTGCCGTCGCGGTCGCCGCCGATCCAGGAGCCGAAGGTGAGGACGATGGGGAGGTCGTTGAGCGTGGTTTTTGTTTGGGTGGGGAACTCGGCGTCGAGGGCGGACGCGATCTCCGCGTAGAGCACGGGCACGGTCGCAAACAGCGAGGCCTCGTAGTAGTCGAGGCCCATGCGGATCTCGTCGCGCACGGTGGGGCGGGCCAGGCGAACGTCGTCGGTCTGCCACAGGGCGGTGATCTCGGCGAGCAGCTCGTCTTGCAGGCGGTCGAGCTCGGTGGGCGGCAGGCCGAGCGTGTCGAGTGCCTCCAGGAGCTCGGAGATGCGCCTGCGTTTGAACATGACGCTGCGGCGGGCGACCTCGGTGGGGTGCGCGGTAAAGACGGGGGTTACGCAGATCTGGCCGAGCAGGGCGAGGACGGTTTCGCGGGTGTGGCCTGCCTCGCGCAGGCGACGGAGCGTGCCGCGCAGGCTGCCGCGTTGGGGCGGGGCGGTGGTATCGAGCAGGCCGGCGAGGCGACGGCGCTTGCGGTGGTTGGTCTCGGCGAGGTTGATCAGCTCGAAGTAGAAGGCGAAGGCGCGGGCGAGCTCGTAGGCGCGTTGTGGGTCGGCGGCGGCACGGCGGGTGAGGGCCTGGGCCTCTTCGAGGTGTTGCTGCGCCTCGGCGGCGTTGCCGGCCGCCTCGGCCTCGCGGCGGGCAATGGCGATGCGGCGCAGATGTTCGACCGTGGCGAAAAGGTCCTCCCCGGCCTGCTCGCGCAGCACCTGACCAAGCAAGGCACCGAGCGAGCGAATGTCGCGGCGCAGGGGCGCTTGCTTCAGCTCGGGGGTGCGGGCTTCCAGTTCTGCGAGGCGGTCGGACCAGTGGGCGGGCTGCCAATGGGAGGGCATAGACCCACTGTAACCCTGCCTTAGGCAGAGCTTCAGGTAGAGCTTCGCGCTTTGGCTAGCGAGGAGTGTCTTCGATCTCGTCTTGGGCACCACCGCATGGGTCTCAGCCAACTTGCGTGTGGGACCAGTATTCATCGAGCGTTTACAACTTTGGTAACCCAGCTTGTCCGGGATCCCCGTCACATAAGGTTGCCGGTTCCCAGATTTGCCTGCTTTCCGGTGTAGCTCGTTTGCACGTCGAAACTGTCACTGCCTGACGAACCTCTGCCAAAGGACCTCTCATGAAACATCTGATCGCAAAACTCAGCCTGGCTGCGGCCGCCCTTGCCGCGCCCGTCGCTATGCATGCCCAAACGGATCGCATCATCGGTGGCTTCACCACCGTGGCGTTCAACCAGACCTTTCTGCAGCAACTGCCCTCCTTGGGGGTCACCCTGACCGATCTGTCCGGTGCGCCCCTGAGGAACGGCATCAATGTCCTGCGGGCCGTGCAGGGCGTCATCGACCTGCAAACGACCGTGACCGATGTGCAGTTCAGGGGCGGCTACCAGGCCCTGGTCGGCGGCACGACCATCCGCGTAGAAGACATCACGTTGGATACCACGACGACGAGCGCCACGTTTACGGGCGTCCTGGTTGTGAACGGTACGGTGACGGGACGGCAGGACATTCTCATCATCAATCGGCAACCTGCATTTGTGCTGCCTTTGCAGCCAAAGAACGGCGTGCTGGTTCTGCCTGAGTTCAGCCTTGGTCTGGCGCCGGCATTTGTGGCACAGATCAATCAAGCTGCCGGCAGCGCCGTGTTGACGCCGGGGACGCAGGTGGGCACAGCCGTTGCAACCAGCATCGTGGTGCCGGACACCTCCCGGGCGTTTGAAGAGTAGCTGCTGTCTTCTGTATTTAGATCGAGCGACGCGGCAGGCAGGGCACCTCTTCTGGGGTGCCCTGCCTTGTCCGGGTTCTGAACGCAATTAGCGCCCAGCCTCGTAGACCTTGAGCTGCACGTAGGCGGCGGTGAGCAAGGGCGCGGGCACACCTTTGGCGTGGTCGAGCAGGTCGCCGAAGATGTGGTCGGCCTCGACGGACGCGCCTTTCGTCATGTCGCGGTATAGCGAAGAGGTCAGCGTGGAGCCGGGCTCGGTGTAGCGGGCCTGGTGCTGAGCGAGCATGTCTGGGTTGGGTGGGTAGCCATTGGCGGTGGCGATCGCGGTGCACTCGGCAAGGATGGCCAGCGCGAGAGCGGGACCTTGGGGGACCTGGGCAGCCTGGCCGACCGTGCCGCGCGTGAGCACGCAGATCGCGCCCAGGCTGGCGAGAATCCACCATTTCTGCCAAAGGGTGGCGAGGATGTCCGGTTGCAGGATGGCGGTAAAGCCAACGTTCTGCAATGTTTGGTCAAGGGCGAGGATGCGCGCGGTGCGCTCGCGGGAGCGCTCGCCGTAGCTAATCTCGTCGAGTGAGGTCATTTGATGGATACGGCCTCGCTCGTCAAGGTCGGCTACGATGCGGACGGAGCCGCCCAGCACACGATGGGGGCCGAAGCGGGCGTCGAGCAGAGGGAACTGCCGCATGCCGTTGAGGATAGGCAGAAGCATGGTGGCGGGGCCGACAGCCGGAGCGATGTCGTCCATGGCGGCTTCGAGCTGGTAGGCCTTGGTGCTGAGGACGATGAGGTCGAAGGGTTGTGGGCGCTGACGGAGGTCCTCTGCGGAGAGCGTCTTGGGATGGACGGTGAGCTGTTTCCCTTGGTGGTCGACCAGCTGGAGGCCATGCTCGGAAATTTGCTGCGCGCGGCGCTCGCGCAGCAAGAAGGTAACATCGCGGCCAGCCGCTACGAGTTTGCCGCCAAAGAAGCCGCCTGTGGCTCCTGCCCCGACCATAAGAATGCGCATGCTTTCAGTCTCGCAGGTTCGGCACGCGGTGGGGGTACATGTGACGAGGCGGGTGGGGTCATGCTACTTCTGTGGCAGTGAGGAACACCGGGCGGGGCCGGTAGGCTGGGCGAAGCGCTTTCACCGGGGCTTCAGAGGTGCGCGATTGGACATGCAGGGAGAAAGACCGACGTCGCCAAAAGCGATACGGCCCTGCAGGAACAGGGCCGTCACTTCCCGATGAAAGGAGGTTTGAAACTATGGTGCGATTGCATCTGCGTTTTAGCCTCGCCGTTCATCTGCCCTTGCGGTGGATGGCAGCGCTGCTCTACTTACTGAGGTAGAGCGGTACAACAACTCTCGGTGGTCTGAAGCCCACCGGGAGCCAAGAACAGCATACGCCTAACTGCAGAGGGCGCAACGTTACGTTAGTGTAGCTATCGGGTTTGGATCTAGGCCGTGGTTTGCTCTTCGAGCTGTGTGGCGAGCTCTTCCCACTCGGTGGTGAGCAGGGCCTGGCGGTCGCGCATGGCGTCGAGTTCGGCGGCGAGGGTGCGTGCGGCATCGGCGGTGGTGAAGACGCTCTGCTGCTGCTCGGCCTGGGTGATGCGGGCTTCCAGGGTGGGAAGTTCGTCCTCGATCGCCTCGACGCGATCTTCGATCTGCTTGAGCTTGAGTGGGTTGACGCGCTTGGCGGCGGGCTTTGGCGCCGGGATCACGGGCGCGAGCGAACCGTTGCGTTCGTAGGCGGAAGGCGAGCCGTTGAGGCTGGCCTCAAGAGGGTCCAGGACGCTGACTTGCGTCGGCTCCGGTTGCGAGGGCACCTCTGGGGCGGGTGCCGGTTCGGCGGTCTTGCCGACCTGCTTGACCGGCTTGAGCATGCCGGTGGCGGAATCGATACTGCTGCCTGTGGCGGTGTCGGTCTTCAGGCGCGCGGCGGCTTCGGCGGTGCCGGAAGGGAGGCCGCCGGTCTTGCGGTGCAGGTAGTCCTCGTAGTTGCCGGGGTAGATGTGCACGCGGCGGTCTTCGACCTCGAAGACGCGCGTGGCCAGGCCATCGATGAAGTAGCGATCGTGGGAGACGAAGAGGACGGTGCCGGTGAAATTGTGAACGGCTTCGAGCAGGACGTCTTTGGCGCGCATATCGAGGTGGTTGGTGGGCTCGTCGAGCAGGATGAAGTTTGCCGGCGAGACAAGCATTTTGGCCAGCGCGTAGCGGTTGCGCTCGCCGCCCGAAAGCACGCCGAGGCGCTTGAACACATCGTCGCCGGTGAACATGAAGCAGCCGAGAAGAGAGCGCAGGGTGACCACGTCTACGCGCGGGTTGGAGCCGGTGATGTCGTCCAGCATCTGCGCCTCGGCGTTAAGGACCTTGTACTGGTCCTGCGCGAAGTAGTCCGCGACGACGTTGTGCCCTAGGCGGATCTCGCCCTTTGTCGGCTTTTCGAGGTTGGCCAACATGCGAAGAAGGGTGGACTTGCCGGCGCCGTTTACGCCGACGAGCGCGATGCGGTCCCCGCGTTCGATGGTGAAGGCAACATCGTCAAGCACGCGTTTTGTGCCGACGTTCGGAGAGGGGTAGTGCTTGGTGAGGCCCTTGACCTCGAGCACGGTGCGGCCGCTAGCGGCGGGCTGCGGAAAGGTGAAGTGGATGGTCGCTTCCTCTTCCGGAACCTCAATGCGCTCGATCTTATCGAGCTCCTTGATGCGGGATTGCACCTGCTTGGCCTTGGTGGCTTGGTAGCGAAAGCGGTTGATAAAGGCTTCAAGGTCCTCAATGCGCTCGCGCTGGTTCTTGTACGCGTTCATCAGCTGGGTGCGGCGCTCGTCTTTGAGGGTGAGGTACTTGGAGTAGTTGCCGTGGTAGACGTGCATGCGCTTGTTCCAGACCTCGACCGTCTTGCTGACGGTCTGGTCGAGGAAGTAGCGATCGTGCGAGATGAGGACAAAGGCGTTCTCGTAGGTTTGGAGGTACTCTTCCAGCCAGTTGCGGCTTTCGAGGTCGAGATGATTGGTGGGCTCGTCGAGCAAGAGGAGTGAGGGTTTCTGCAGCAGCAGCTTGGCGAGCGAGATGCGCATCTGCCAGCCACCGGAGAACTCCTCGGTGCGGCGCTCCCAGTCTTCTTTGGAAAAGCCGAGGCCGCCGAGGACAGCGCCGACCTGGGCGTCGAGCGTGTAGATATCCTGCGCATGGAGCAGGTCGGCGATCTCGGAGTAACGGTCGGCGGCGGCGGCGTATTCCTTTGACTTCGGGTCGGCGTCGCTCATGGTGTGCATGAGCTGCTCGTACTCGCGTTCGAGGGCACGAAGTTCGTCGAAGACCGAGAGGCACTCCTCAAAGACGGTGCGGCCGGAGAGGGTGAGGCCGTCCTGCGGCAGGTACCCGAGCGTCATGCCGCGGGTGTGGGTGCGCTGGCCGTAGTCGAGGCTTTCGAGCCCGGCAAGCACCTTGAGGAGTGTGGATTTGCCCGTGCCGTTGCCGCCGACCAGGCCGGTACGCTCGTTGGGCGTGATCAGCCAGCTGACCTCTTCAAATAGGAGCTTGTGGCCGAAGCGTTTTCCGGCGCCGGATAGTTGCAACATGCTCACTCTATTGTCGCAGAGTGCGGCTGCGAAACGAGATGGGAGGTGGCCTGCGAGACGCCAGCCGCCAGCCCTGATACCGTGGAAGAATGCCGTCGCCCAGCCAGGGTCAGCTCTTCCCGGAGACGCCGCCGGCTCCCACTGCGGGGAGCTCCGACCTTGCGCCTGTGTGGTTGCAGCGGGCGAGCCTTGCCGTGCTGGTCATCTTCTGCTTTTACATCGGCGCGCTGATGACGCTTCTGCCGTGGTCGCCGCGCTATTGGAGCGGCAACGGGTGGATCATGAGCCATCCGGCGGCCGCGAACTGGCTGCTGCGCGGCTGGGTGCGCGGCCTGGTGAGCGGCATCGGCCTGCTGGACCTGTGGATCGGCGTGAGCGAGCTGCTGCACTACCGCGACGTGCGACGTTAAGGCGAGATCGCGCTGCAACGCGGGCGCGGTATGCTCTTGCGATGGCAATCGACGTGGAAGCAAGTTCGGTGCAGTGGGATGGTGAGGGGAAGAACGGGAACGCGAAGTTCAGGGCGGAGGTTCCGCCCCCACCGCTGCCCGCGGCGCCGCTGGCGTATTGCGACACGGACTTCCTGAACTCGCCGGATGGGCGGTTGCTGCGCATCCTGGCCGAATATACCGAGCCGATGGCGCGCTTTCGCCGGGAACGCATTCAGGACACGGTGGTCTTCTTCGGCTCGGCGCGTTTCCGGGCACTGGACGAAGCCAACCAGCAGCTGCAGCTGTTGGCGAACACCGGATCCGAAGAGCTTGCACCGCCGGAGGAGCAGCCGGCCCGGCCGGACGAGCTGCGGGCGGGGCACACCACGGAGTTGAAGCGCAAGCGCGCGGAGGCCGCGGTGGAGATGGCACGCTTTTACGAGGACGCGCGGACGCTGGCGCGGATGATGGCGAGCTGGGCGAAGAAGCTCCCCGGGCGGCGGCATCGGTTCGTGGTGACCTCCGGCGGTGGCCCGGGCATTATGGAGGCGGCTAATCGTGGCGCGTGGGAGGCCGGCGCGAAGTCGATTGGGCTGAACATCGTGTTGCCGTTTGAGCAGGTGCCCAACCGCTACATCACCCCCGCGTTGAACTTCAATTTCCACTATTTCTTCATGCGCAAGTACTGGTTCGCGTACCTGGCCAAGGCCCTGGTTGTGTTTCCCGGCGGCTTCGGCACGCTGGACGAGATGTTTGAGCTGCTGACGCTGGACCAGACCGGCAAGCTAGCCAAGAAGATTACGGTGGTCCTTTACGGCTCGAGTTATTGGAAGAGCGTCATCAACCTGGACCTGCTGGCGGAAAAGGGAGCGATCTCGCCAAAGGACCTCGATCTGTTTCAGTTTGCAGACACGCCCGAGGAGGCGTTTCGGTTGCTGGCGGCTGGGTTGAGCAAGGACCATCTGGACGCGAGGCCGGAGATCGACTCGGCGGATGTGCCCAGCGAGCCGGCCCTTAGCGCGCAGGAGCAGATGGGTCCGGATATTGCACGCACGCGGCCGTAGAGGCGGCGTTTTGACTATTCGGTGAGTTGGATACCGAGGGCTTTCATCTTGCGGTAGAGGTGTGAGCGTTCGAGGCCGAGTGACTCTGCGGCGCGGGTGACGTTGCCGCGCGTTCGGTCGAGTTCCTTGAGGATGTAGTCGCGCTCGTAGGCTTCGCGCGCCTGCTGCAGCGTGGTGAACTCTTCGCGGCCGGTATCGCGTCCGTTGCGGCCCTCTGTGCGTTGAACGAGGACGGGGAGGTGCTTAATCTCGATGCGCGTGGCTTTGGGGTTGAGAATGAGGACGCGCTCAATGACGTTGCGAAGTTCGCGGACGTTCCCGGGCCAGCTGTAGTTGCGCAGCTGGCTGAGAGCGGAGTCGGTGATTTCGACGCGTGGGCGGCCGTACTGCTGGCCGAACTCGGAGAGGAACTCGCGGGCGAGGGAGGGGATGTCCTCCTTGCGGTCGCGCAGCGGGGGGACGAAGAAGGGGATGACGTTGAGCCGATAGAACAGGTCCTCGCGGAAGTTACCGCGGGCGATCTCGTCTTCAAGATCTTTATTGGTCGCGGCGATGACGCGGGCGTCGATCTGCACGGGCCGCGAAGCGCCAACCGGGTAGAGGCGCTGTTCGTCGAGCGCGCGGAGGACCTTGGCCTGCGTCTTAAGGCTCATGTCGCCGACCTCGTCAAGGAAGAGCGTACCGCCGTCGGCTCGCTCGAACGTCCCGCGTTTTTCGGCGGGTTGGTTGGGGCCGCCGGGACCGGCGCCATGCCGATAGCCAAACAGCTCAGTCTCGATAAACACCTCGGGGATCGCCGCGCAGTTGAGCTCAACGAGCGGACGCTCGCGGCGTTCGGACTCGGCGTGGATGAGGCGCGCGATACGCTCCTTGCCGGTGCCGGATTCACCAAAGATGAGCACGCGCCCGTTGGTGGGCGCCATGAGCTTGATCTGCTGGCGAAGCGCCTTGATGGGGACAGATTCGCCGGTGACCGAGCCCTCCGTGGCAAGCTGGCGGGCGAACTCCTGGTTGTCCTCGCGGAGGGTATGCGCCTGGACGGCGTTGCGCAGAACAAGAAGTGTGCGATCGATCGAGAGGGGCTTTTCGAGGAAGTCGAAAGCGCCTAACTTGGTGGCGCGGACGGCGGCCTCGATGGTGCCGTGGCCGGAGATCATGATGACCTCGGGGGCGTTGGGGCGCGGGTCGTCGCGGCTGCCGCGAAGCTGGGGAAGGAGGTCGAGGCCATCGCCATCGGGGAGCCAGATGTCGAGCAGGACGGCAGCGAAGTCGGTGTCGCAAGCCAGGGTGAGGGCTTCGCCGACGGTGCCGGCGAGGGTGACCGCGTAATCCTCTTCGCGGAGGATGGCTTCGAGGGACTCGCGGATGTCGGCCTCGTCGTCGACGATAAGAATTGGAGTCATAAAGTAGGAAGTAGGAAGTAGGAAGTAGGAAGTAGGAAGTAGGAAGCAGAGGACAGGATAAGACGTCAGTGCTTGTGATGGTGGGTGGGCGGTTGGTGGTACGAGGCGTCGGGATTCGATCTCGGTCGAGGGCAGCCATGCTTCTGGCGGGCACAGTGGAAAACGTCTTGACAAATGCTTGGGGTATGCAAGACTGGTGGTGTAGGGTCCCCTGAATGTCTGGAACACACTCAGGGGAGTTGTACGTTACTGGTGATGTAGACTCAGGAAAGCTTTGAGTAGCAAGAAGATGAACAACTCTTCCGGCAGCTCAATCAGCAGCTTCCC
Organism: uncultured Acidobacteriaceae bacterium; assembly: GCA_964245045.1. Classification (GTDB taxonomy): domain Bacteria; phylum Acidobacteriota; class Terriglobia; order Terriglobales; family Acidobacteriaceae; genus Granulicella. Next base: position 10,727 of record CAXTLD010000086.1, read on the forward strand.
CCATTTGACACGCACGGGTCGCATGGGCAGTACCTCCTCAAAGGATCGCCTCGGGGCTGCAACCCCGAGGCGTTTCGCTTTTCAGGGCGAAACTTGTACCCTCGGAAGGCCCGTGAGCGTTCCAGCCTTTGATTCGGCACTTGCAGTATTTCACCCCGGAGTCGCAGGTGGGCTGCTGAATCAGCTCAACTCAGTACGACCTTTGGGTTAGCCGCGCGGTGGAGTGATTTCCTCCTTGCCTTGACTCTTCAGTTCGAGGCTGATTGATAGAGCGGGGCTGCGACTTCGGGTGCTCGTCCGGCGGTCAGGTCGGGTGGAACGTCGGGCTTCGGGGCGGGGCGCAGCTCCACGATGAAGAGCGCGCCGACAGGGTCGTTCTTCTCTGCGCGGATGGAACCGCCGTGCTCCTGGACGATTTTGGCGGCGATGGCGAGGCCGAGACCGGTGCCGCGCTGCTTGGTGGAGAAGTAGGGTAGAAAGAGGCGCTCGCGCATCTCGTCGGTCAGGCCTGGGCCAGTGTCAGCGACGGTGAGCTCGAGATTGCCGTTGTCGAGCGCGCGGGTTTGGACGGCGAGCTCGCGGAGGAGGCTGTCGTGCATAGCTTCGGCGGCGTTGTCGATGAGGTTGGTGATGGCGCGCTTGAGGCTTTCGGGGTCGGCAAGGGCAAGTGGGAGATTGGGGGCGAGGCGGCGGCGCAGGCGAATCGCACCGAGGCGACCGGAAAAAAGGGCGAGGGCGTTGTCGACAATGGTGTTCAGGTCGGCGGGACGAGGCTGGGCGGCGGGAAACTCGGCGAGGGAGGAGAACTGATCGACGAGCGCGCGCATGGTTTCCACCGAGGCGCCGATGATGTCGGTGGCGCGACGGATGACGACGGGCGCGGGCGACTCGACGGAGCCGGCCTGCAGGAGAGGATCGAGGCGATCGATGTGGCGGCGGATGAGTTCGGCGTTCAGGGAGATGGGCGTGAGCGGGTTTTTGATTTCGTGCGCGACGCGGCGCGCGACCTCCTTCCAGGTGCTTTGTTTTTGCGCGCGGAGGATCTCCGAGACGTCCTCGAAGGAGACGACATAGCCCAGATGCTCGCGCGCCGGGCCGATCTCCAAGAGAGCGACAACGACGGAGAGGTGGACCGTGCGGCCGTCGGAGGGGAGCTGTAGCTCGGCGTTGGCCGAACCCATGCGGTGGCTGCGTTGCATGAGCCGATGGAGGGTCTCGACGGCTTCGGCTGGGAGCAGTTCGCCGAGGGTGGAGCCGACGAAGGGGCGTTCGCCGCCGGGGTCTAGCATCTCGGTGAAGGTGCGGTTAACGAGGACGATGCGGCGGTCGGGCGAGAGGGTGACGACGCCGGTGGGGATGGTTTCGATGATGGTTTCGAGCTCCGCACGGCGGCGCTGGAGGTCGTCGTTGAGGGTGGTGAGCTGGGCGGAGGAGGCTTCCGCGGCGGTGCGGGCGGACTCGAGATCGGCGGCCATGGCGTTAAAGCTATCGACGAGTTCACCGAGCTCTTCAGTGACGGACTGCTCGACGCGACGGGCGTAGTCGCCGGCGGCGATGGCCTCCATGGCGTCGGCGAGGGACTCCATGGGGCGTGTGACCTGCTTGGCGGTGTTGAGCGCGAGCCAGCAGCAGGCGAAGAGCGCCAGAAGCGTAGTAAGTAGAAGCAGGCCGGTGTAGAGGGAACGGACCTGGCGGCGCGCGCGGAAGACGAGCCAGTAGGTCTTGGCCGCGTTTTGGAGACGCGTGTTGATGGCGGTGATGTCGTGCGGGAAGGGCAGCCCGACGATGACGAGGCCGCCGTTGCGCAAGGACGCGGCGGCGAGCGAGTAGTCCGTGCTGCCGAGTCGCAGGAGCGGCGCGTCGGTGGTTTGGGCGGACTGGAAGATGGCCTGTGCGAGTGCGGGGGTTTGCGCTTGGGCGACGGACTCGGGGAGGTGAAAGCTGGCGATGGGTTGGTTGTCGCGGTAAAGCAGGACGAAGCCGCCGCCGAGTGAGAGCTGGTGGGCTTCGAGGGCGCGGTGCACGGCGGTGAGGTTGGGAGGAGTGTGTCGCGATGCGGTGCGTTTTGGCGTGGGGGCGAGGAAAAGCGGCGTGTCGGCGAGGTCGACAGCGAGGGCATCGGCGTCGATGCGCGCGTTGGCGTTGGCGTAGCGGGTGAGGGCGTTGAGCATGCCGTCGGCGTCGACGCGCATCTCGGTGACGGGCTGCGAGAACCAGCGGTCGACGGCGCGGTTCATTAGCAGGTAGCTAAAGGCAAACATGAAGGCGAGCGGGACGAGCGCGACCAGGACCGCGCCCCAAAGCATGCGGGTGCGCAGGCGCGTGCCAAGAACGCGGCTGCGCTGGTCGGCGTAGAGCTTGAGGAGGTTGCGGACGAGCACGACAAGCACGCCGACGAAGAGCAGAAATGCGACGACGGACAGAGCGAGGAAGACGAGCGTTTCGGCGGGGGATTGGGGGTCAAGGACCGGCTTGTTGAAGGCGTTCAGGGTGCCGAGCGCGAGAAACAGGATGAGCAGCGAAACGCCGAGGGTAATGATCCAGGCGCGACGGCTGTGTTGGCTGCCCATGTGGAGGAGTGTACGCCGGGGCCCAGTTTCACCGTCACCCGGTGTTGTTCGTTTGCTCCACCATGCGCGGTGAAGCCTGCGCCTGCGTGGGCTACCTTGCCTGCCCTCAGCGGCTGAAGCCGCGGCTGTTCCGGGTAGGTTGATGGCACGACTGAAGTCGTGCCCCTTCGGTTTGGTTCACCTTGTGTGTTTGCTGAATCCAGTCATGCGCGATGAAGCCTGCGCAGGTGTGGGCGGCCCTACGGCCCTCAGCGGCTGAAGCCGCAGCTATTCCGGATGGCTTATTGGCACGACTGAAGTCGTGCCCCTTCGGTCATTGTTGGCACGACATCAGTCGTGCCCCTTCGGTTCACTTCACCTTGGCTGTTTGCTGCATCCAGCATGGGCGCTTAGAAGCGGAACATCAGGGCTAGATCTACGGAGCGGTTCGCGGCCGTGTTGCTCGAGAAGAAGTTGGCGATGTCGATGTAGCGACCGAAGTTGGGCGAAGTGAGCACGCCGATGGGCTGCGCGCCGTTGAGGTGGTTGGTGACGTTTTGGGCTTCCACGGCGAAGCTGAGCTGGTACCTGGGGTCAGGCTTGGGAGCTTTCTTGCCGGGGGCACCGGCTGCGGGAGGGGCTGCCGCAGCCTCTGCGGGAGGGGCCGGTCGCGGGCCGAACTTG
>CAXTLD010000087.1:0-13906 GCA_964245045.1 uncultured Acidobacteriaceae bacterium
GAACCCATGTGAGACGCAAATCTGTCACAGATCGAGCGTCACGCAGGGGTATACCCTAAGGTGCAAGCATAGCCGGGCAGCAGTCGGCCTAAGCGTTCGTTTGTGTCACGGCGAGCGGTTAAACCTAAAAGGATCTGAATGATGGCAGAAGGAACAATGCAGCCTCTAAAATCGCTTTTCTCCAATTGTGTTCCCAACTGTCTTTTCGTCCATGCGCTCATCTTTCCTGAACTTCACAAAGCCGTTCAAACGGCCTCCTTCCAGCGCGCACGCGCCGGAGATACGCACCGCGCCAAGACGTTTCATGGGTCCGGGCAAGTAGGCTTGGCGCTCACCCAGAACGATCCAGCAGATATTCAATCCTTTGCTGTGGGTCATTTCCTCGATCATGTCCCTTCGCAGTAAGAGAGCCGCAGGCCCGGTTCGATGAGCACTCGGATCTTGGGTCAAGACCTCGCCATCGGGCCCGCGAAAATCCGCTGCGTTACCCGTCCAGGTGAGATCCATGGCCTTCACGATGGCTTCGTCAGGAAGATGCAACGTGAAACCCGCATTAACCGAGCAGTCGAAGCCGCTCGCTTCCTGGTGATATTCAAACGCAGACGTTCGGACCGACACGGGGCAGCCATGTCCAGGTTGTACCCATCCGTCGTTGCCGAAGTACGAATTATCAGAATGTTTCCAAGCCGGCGACCAGAGGTATTCCCCCAAAAACAACTTGTGTGAGGACGGCACTGTCGGCATCCACTGCCCCCAGAAGTCCACGCTTTCCGCCCAAACCATGAAAGCGTCGACATCTTCGTTCCGGACCAGAAAACTCCTGAGATGACACCAAAATCTTCGAGCTTCGACCTCATCCCGGTCCATCCCTTCAGGGACAGGCCGGTCACGATCAAACGAGAGGTCGCCTACTAACCATGAACGGCCATCGGGGTCGGTTTTCTGGACGAGGCTGCGGAGGTCCGGAAAATCCGAAAAGTTCTTAGCCCACGACAAGCCATCTTGCTCTTCGCCCCACTCGGGCTCAAATCGAGGCGCCCACCAGCCCTCCTCTGACTCGGAGTCGCCCTTAGTAGAGAGCAAAGAGTGGGAAGGATCAAGGTCGCGGGCATAGTCCTGCCACGGCCCTTGATACGCATGCTCCACGCCAGAACCACCCATCTCATTCCGAAACTGGAAGTTATCGGCTACCAAGGAGCAAATCTCGTGATACGCGATCCACTGGTACTTCTTCCCGACCCTTTCGGCTTTCGCCGCGTCCCGACCGTTGTACCGGATAACGTGATTATCGAAATATTCGAACCGCTCAATCGTCCAACCCAGATCGAAGACCCGCTTGACCACATAACGTTGGATCAGGTGCAGATCGAATTTCGGCGGATAGGTAGCCCCGGGCGATTGACGCGATTCCCAAAGAGTCCGTAGTTCGGTGGCTCGTTCAGGAGTCAAACTGTTCAACAGTGCTTTTTCAGCTTCCGCCAGAGCTTCCTTCGCCTCATCGATCGCCTTCCGAAGATCCTTATCTGACTCGTCAACCTCGACGGCCAGCGAGCGCAGTTCGGCGAACATCCTCCTGGCGGACGCGTGTGAAAACCTTGATTCAGCATCGCTGTATGCGTTCCACAACGGCGATAGGCCCGGGTCGGAGCCTGATTGGAGCTCGTCAAGGCGCTCCGAGTAGGAACGCCACGCGGGTTGATCGAGCCGAAGGGAGAGCCAGTCAGTAGACCAGGAGTTCGTGCCGATCACGTAACGCCCGAAGTCATCGTGGAACACGGAAGATATGATGCGGCGAGCGCCCCAGGCTTCTTTGCCATCCACTTTCAAGGATTCTTTCAATTTGTCGATTGTTTTCTTTGAAGGGATGCTGGGCCACTTGCTTCCGTACGGCGGTCGAACACGTTTCAACAACTCGTTCGGCTGCGGCGACACGGTGTGCAGCCTCTCAATGACACCTCGGGCATAGTCCCTTAACAAATGATGGGCAACGATGGAAGCGTTCGAGAAAACCGTTTCCAGCACAGCATCCGCAAGAGGTTGAATCTGCGCGGCGTGGCTCGAACGCATTGCCACCCCGTAGGCGATCGCGAGCACGCGCTCCCGAATGTATAGATCGTCGACGATAGCAAAACTGCGCACAAGATCGGCGGCGACTGACTCGCGGCTGCTCAGCAAATTCACGGCTGCCTTCGTGGCCCGGTCGCGCAGAAAACGATTCGAACTGGAGAGCAACCAAGCCAGAGTCAAAGAAACAAGTCGAACAGACTCTTCTTCCACCACATCCGTGGCCTTCACAGATAAGGCCCAGTCGATCATGCGATGGACAGCAGAGCGTTCATTCGAGTAGAGGTGATGTAGCTTGAGGGTCCACCACTCATCGCGGGCGGCCAGCGTTTTCTTCCGTAGCTGACGCTCCAGGAAGTCCGCATTCCATGGATGATCGGGAACGCTGGCCAGTGTCAACGCAATCTCGACCGCTTCGATTTCGTCCGAGTCGCGAGCAAGCGATTGGTTAAACCAGTGGAGCGTTCGGTCAGTGAAGGCATCCGGAGCTCTCCAGATTAAACTCTGCCGATAGGCATTCCGCCATTGCCAGTGCGACAAGATCGTCGGAGCGAAATCCATCAACTCCTGCTGGAGCGTTTCTGGTGCCTGAATGAAGAGAAATTCGAGCACGCCGCAGCTTAAGCGACGGTCATCTCCGGTCAGGGTTCGCGCTGCAGGCGATTGAGAAATCTTGGCTTGGCTGACCTTTTCCAGGATTAACTCGGCTGTGAAGTGGTCGGCTAGTCGCTCATATCCCAGATGCACAAACTCTCGCTGATCGCCATCGCCCATCCGAACCAGGTTCTCGACCAGCAAGCCTTCGCCCACGAGGCCTTGGTACAGGGAGTTCTGAAAGCTGCGACCCGGGAGAAGGCGATCGATGTGCGTCATAGCGTCGTTGCGAAGTAACCACTGCTCGCGGTGCGAGGGGAAGGCGGCAACGAACTGCTGCAACGCCTTCTGTAGGAGCTGAGACTTTGGATCGAAATCCAACGACCTCGCAAGGCGAGTGTTGATGGCTCCCGTATAAAGCCGGAACACTTGAGAGATACCGTGGAAGCCGCGCGGTAGCCGTGTATGGCCGGTGTCTTTCAGGCCTACGCAGATGCTCTTTAGAAACAACGGATTGCGGTACTCCGGAGCAAGCAGAGGTGTTGACGGCAATTCAATGCCGTAATACTTGAAGAACGTCTTGGAGGCGTCATATTCGTGATCGGCAAAGCCTTCGTGAGTCACCCTCGTTGCCGATTCGATGAGGCTGGCGGGCAACACAAGGTCTTCGTAATTGCTTCGCACGCTTACCGCGACGGCAATCCATGGAGACCTTGCGATCATCTGCAGAAAAGCGCTCATATGATCCGGCCAAATCGCTCGGCCTGCGCCTTCGTTGAGCGCGTCGATCATAACCAGAACTCTTGTATTAGATGTCTGTGCGACAGCTTCCAAAGCGCCAACGAAATCTTCTGCAGACCACTTGGCTAAATCCAGTTGTTGCAGCACCTGTGTCCAAGGTTCAGCTGGTTGCAAAAAGCGCTGCCCCATGAGCAGGACTGTAGGCAAGCCGGCTTTGTGACGTTTGCTGGCCAAATCGCAGAGCAGGTGGGTTTTGCCCATTCCCGCAGTTCCGTTCAACAACAGCAGAGCGCTCTGCGCAAGCCTCTCCGTGTACGTCAAAGTCCCAGCGGCTTCGCTGAGGACTCGTTCCACGTCATTGAGACGGTAGCGAAACGAGCGGAAAGGGTTATCCCGATACCATTGCTCCGATCCTTGACTTGGCTTTGTATCTTCGAGCTTTTCGCTTTCGCTCAACTCTTCAGACGCGGAACGAATTACAGCCTGCGCTGTTTCGATTTGACCAACGACAATGCCGAAGGAAACCGGCGAGGTGGGTTCCACCGTGATTTCTCGAATCATGGCGATCGCAGCGTCAACCAGCGCGAGCACGTTCTCGACTGTACTTCGTTGGGCGCCGAGTTTGGCGACGTCATAGCTTGCCAAGCGGTTCACCTTGCTGATCTGGCTGGCAAAACGTTTGAGTCGCTGCACCCATGCGCTCGTCCTTCCGAAGGCGTCAAAGTCCTCCACGATGGGCAGCTCTACATTGACTTCCGGCGTATAGCGTGGACCCGCAGCAATAATCGCTTCCTCAAGGCGCTTCTCGAACCAGAGCGGGTCAAGGACGGCGGCGTCGAACCAAAACCGAGCCAGCCCCGAATTGGCAGGTAAGGCCAGCTTCTCGATCATTTCGTGACTTCCCCACCACACGAACTCGACCGACATTCCTTTGCCGGCTGCCCAGCCTTTCCACTTAGCGACGCGATCAAGCCATTTTTGAAACGCACTCGTTTGGCCCGTAAGCCGCGCATCCGGCAGATCCACCGGAACACACACGTAATACCGAATCAGTTTGGGATGCTTGTCCAGAACCGTCTTGACCGAGTTGTCCAGCTGCGCCCATTGAGAGGCCTCGAAGGACAGGAAGTACTTCGCTTGCCAGGCGATCTCTTCGCTCGTTGGCAGCGTCCAGTAGCATTCGATGCCTGCATCGGGTTTGCCCTTGCGGATGAACCTGGCGCCTTGGGGCAGTTCCCGCCGCGCCAGCTGACTGCAGAACTCCTCGAACCCCTCCGATTGTGCGCCGTTTAGAGTTCGAATGTGTTTCCAATTGATCTGCAAAAAAGCACTCCTCCTCTACGCCGCTCTCGTCTTCTTCGCCACAAGCGTCTTTTCAGCAAACTTCTCGCTGGTGCATGTGAAGACCTCAGCCTTTGCATCTGCGCGGCGGTAAGGCGATCCTTTACCGCATATTGCAGCTTAGGCGAAGACGATCGACATTGCGCCGTGCTCTTTGCGTGCGGGGGTGACCGTGATCTCAACGTCTTGGCCAAGCGCCGTCAAAAAGTCGATCAGCCGGCCGACAGAGAAAGACCCTGCACGATTGCGGGTCAGCGCCGAGACATGTGGCTGCTGAATCCCCAGAATCTTTGCCGCTTCTACCTGAGTCAGGCCGCGATCCTTGATGATGCGGGCTATTTCGAGCGTCAGCCGGGCCTTAGTTAACTCCCGATCCGCGTTCGGTAGGCCCAGGTCGGCAAATACGTTACCGCTGCCTTCGGTCACCTCGTCAGCCTCAAATGCTTTGTGAATCGTTTTCATAGCTCAGCACCTTCCCTTTCCTTGTAGTGGCGTTCGGCGATTGCCAGCCGTTGGTGAATCAAGTCAATCTCAGACTTCGGAGTGGCAATGCCTGTTTTCGATTTCTTCTGAAACGCATGGAGCACATACACGAACCCTTGAAAGCGCACAGTGTAGACCGTGCGCCAGGTGTTGCCGTCGAACGGAGCCACGATCTCCATGACTGTGTGCCCGCCGAAGCCTTTCAATGGCTTTGCCGTTGGATCGGTCTCACCCTTTTGCGCTGCATAAAGAGCGAAGCCCACATCGAGCCGTACCTCCGGCGGGAATGTTCGCAGATCCTTCTGAGACGACCCAATCCAGCGAACGCATTTCAACTGATCGTCCATAATACGAGTATACATATAACCGTATAGCGGAGGGGTATCTAGCACGACACTGCCCACCTTAAATACAACTCCTAATCTAGTGTCTTAGGCCTATACTCATTGCATCCTTGGATGGTATAGGTGTATACACGTGTACATTGTCGCGATTGTCGCTGAAAAGGGAGGGGCGGGCAAAACCACTCTCTCGCTTGATCTAGCCGTTACAGCGGTACAGAAGGGTCACAAGGTTGCGATCCTAGATGTGGACCCACAAGCTACCGCGTCGAAGTGGACCGACCGGCGTAGCGAACAGTTTCCATGGGTTGTTCCTACTCATGCTGTCCGGCTCGGCTCAGCCATCAACCAGGCGAAGGCCCAAGGCGTCGACTTCATCGTGATCGATACTCCCCCGCATTCATCCACCGATGCAGCCGAGGCAGCACGACGCGCCGACGTAGTAGTTAGCCCGGTTGAGCCCCATCTATTTGGCTTAGAGACGATTTCCAAACTGACCGACTTATTGAGAGTTGCAGGCGATCCACCGTCGTTTTTTGTGATCAATAAGGCACCGACCCAAGGGACGGAGGGCGTGAACGCCGTTGAGTACATCAAGAAACAGGGGTTGGGCGTTTGTCCGACAGTTATCTATTTGCGGGCGGCTCATCGCCATGCCAGCAACGTTGGTAAAACGGCGGCCGAATACGAAGCTGGTAGCAAGGCGGCGCAGGAAATGCTACAGCTATACATGTATACACTCAAGATCATCAACGCACAAAGGAAAACACATGCCGAAGCCGAACCCGCTCTCGCAAGGGCTTGAACAGCAAGCACCGTCCCGCGTTACGTCCCAGCCCGTTAAGGTTGCAGCAACGTCGGCTCGCGCATCCCGGAGCGGTCGTGTTTTGGTCGGTGGACATTTTGCTCCAGAAGTACAAACCGCTTTAAAGATCGTAGCCGCTCAAGAGCGAACGACGGTGCAGGCGTTGTTAGCCGAAGGTATCAACACGATTTTTGCTAAACGCGGAAAGCCCGAGATCGCCGAGTTCACGGCAGAAAGCTAACGCAGATGTTCTACGTGTAGCTATGTATATGCGTATACCAGTAGGGACGCAACCCTGTTTGTAAGGATTTGCGTATTTCACAACCGCATTGGAGGCGGCACCGGTGAAAAAGGTATCGGACATCTTCGAGGAGGACAAACAGCTTTTCGCGCTGACCAAACCGACTTCCAAAAAGCCTGCAAGACCCAATGTGAAGGCGCCGGGCGGACCGCGAAACTATCGCAAAGAAGAGGCAGCTGCGCAGACCTCACTCTTTGATGCGATGAGCGACTTCCGGGCAGAGCGCAGATCCGGTGTCTCGCATGAGCTGGTGCAGATCGCCCACGCGCTTATTCTTTGCGGGCTACCCTACCGGCCTACTGACGCCACAAGACATGTCCGTCTGTCTCGGGCAGCCGACGGCTCCCTCGTCCGCGTGACCTTCCATGCGGTCGGCACCGACAGGGAAGGGAACCCTATCCCTATGGCTTACGGTTCGGACAGAACGTTGCTGCATTGGTGCGTGGACCGCGCCATCAAGCTCAAAAGCAACTTCGTCCCATTGGCGAACGCCACCGACTTCATGCGCGATGTTGGGCAGAAGTCTACAGGTCCCAATTACGCCCGTCTTCGGGCTGCATACCAACGTGTTTCGGCTATGGCGATCGTCGTCGAGCGATTTGGTTCAACAGAAGGCCGCAACATCACCCCGATCATGCGGAACTCCCGGCTTCCGAACAGCATCAAGCCGCGCGAGAATACAGCAGAGCCGATCGACGGCCCGGTGGGAATCCAGTTCGACCAGGAGTTCTTCAACGAGTTCATGCGCAACCATGTTCCCTTCCCGTGGGCCATGCTCCGCAGCCTCAACCAGAAACCCCAGATGCAGGACTATATTGTGTTCTTGCATTGGCGCAGCTTCGCCGCCAAGACGACATCCCTCATACCATGGGACATTCTGCGGGAGCAGCTCTGGCAAGATGACAGCAATCCCAGGCGAATCCGCACCCGTTTCGTCGAGGCCATCAAGATTCTCAAAGTCGCATGGCCGGAGCTGAACGCGGCCGCAGAGACCAAGGGGCTAAGCATTGGACCGCCCCATAAAGGCGCTCACCTGATTCCCGCCCACTTCGGCGAAACCAAGCGTCTCCATCGTTGAAACAGGTACGGCATTGCCGGCGAGAGCCCGCCAGAAGCGGGCTTTTCTGCGGCCCTGTGGTCGCATCGTTGTTCCGGGTACAAGTCGGGCGTATGTGGTTGAAGCAAATACATTTAACCGTGTTTACGCATGAGAACAGCGGGAACAACAGGATGCCAGTGCAGAAAATCATCGTTGCTCCGGGTACAGCAGAGCCGCATCTTCCTGAGAAGAAGTCACTTAGCAACGTTTTCCATGCTGTGCAACCAGACCCACCTTTGAATCGTTGCTCCGGGTACGAAATATCGTTGTTCCGAGTACAAAGGGTCGTTGCTCCGGGTACGAAACATCGTTGCTCCGGGTACTGCTTATATAAGGAAGCAAGTTGTTACAGGTGATTACATGTCGTCACAGGTTGTTCACCCTGTGGGAAGGTTCAAAACCGACACAACAGAAGAACAAACAACAACAAAAGCAGCGGCCACAACAAAAGCAAAAACTCTCCCAATTAGGTACGGGGGTCCGGGCCTCATCGGGTGATCCTCAGAAAGCATTGGCAATCGAGCGGAAAGCCACCGCCAAGGCCATGGCAGAAGCCAGGACAGGGAAACCATCGTCCAAACACCCACAAAGCCCTACAACCCCCTAAAACCAAGATCGCTGGGCTGGCACCAGAGCAGGGAGGTGGCCGCCAGCTGGACCGAGACGCCCGACCTCATCGTCACCTCGCCCTTCCTCTGCACGGAGCAGACCGCCGCCGCGACCCTCGCACGGTTTCCAAACGTGCCGGTCGAGGTTTGGCCGATCCAGGAGTTCACCTACCTCGAGCCCAGCCGCTGGAACGGGACCTTAAGCGCTGAACGGACGCCCGCCATCGAGCGGTACTGGGCTGAGGCGGATCCGGAGTTCTCGACGGCGAAGGCGCGGAAAGTTTCGCGGCGTTGCTCCAGAGAGCCAGGACCGCGCTCGACCGGCTGGCAGCCATGCCGGCCGAGTCGCTGGTGTACGTCTTCAGTCACGGCCAGTTTATCCAGGCCATACGCTCCCTGATCGTCGACTCTGAGCTGAGCGAGCGGGAGAAGATGCGGAAGTTCTGGGGCAAGGGAAGCCCCGCCATCGCCAACGGTGAGCGGATCGAACTGAGCTTCCAGGGAGGATCCTGGCGGCCCTGATCCCCTTAGCGCACGAGGTCGACGACGGTGGGCGGGTGAACGAGCTGACGTTGGGCGTTGACGACGGCGCAGTTGACCAAGGTCATGTGCCGGGACGCTTCCCGGCCGTGGCCGCCGTGGATGTGGCCAAAGACATGCAGTTTCGGTTTGACGCGCAGCAGGGCGCCGAGCAGGTATTGGCAACCGCGATGCTTGCCCAGCAGATGCGCCTTGTCCAGGGTCCCATAGGGAGGCTCATGAGTGATGAGCACATCGGTGTCGTTTGGAATGCGATCCCAGTGCCGACGCAGCTTCACCAGACGCTCGCGCCCGAAGGCCCACTCTTCGCCCAGGACCGAGTTCGCCGGCGGGCCCCAGAAGTTTAAGCCTTCAAGCGTGACTCCAGAATCCTGGAGGTAGGTGGCGTTGGGGAGGTGCGCACGGGCCAGCTTCGGATCCCGGTCGAAGAGCAGATCGTGGTTGCCGGCAATGACCAGCTTGTGCCGGAAGGGAAGGGCGCCCAGCCAGGCGTTGAAGTCGTCGATCGCCTCCCCCGTGCGCCCATCGAAGTCCCCGGCATGGATCAGAATGTCCCCCGGAGGCAGGGAAAGCTGGCGGTGAAAGCCGTGCGTGTCGCTGAGGCACACCAAGCGGAGGGTAGCGGGATCGCTCATGGCCGAAACCTTCAGATGGGGGGTACCGGTGAGCGTGGCTTTTGCGGGCCTGCTCTTCCAGCTCACGGACAGAGGAGCCAACCGCAACAGTGGAGCACCTACTTACCTATTTACAGTAGCCGGCATGCAAAAGGCCAGTCAGGTAACCACAGTAATGCCATGATCGCCCACACAGCCTGATGGATTTGCCGCTCGCACTGCGAGCTTGGAACGCGCAAAGAGCGGCGCGTTCCACAAACCCACAGGCACGACGGCGGCGGCGAGGCCCATATCCCCAGAAGCCAAGACGCGCTGCTGCGCAGCGGAAGAAATGGTGACACATCACCCCCAAAGGGGTGCTGTGGGGCCTACAGTGTGTTTACCTGCGTCAACATGATTTTGTTCAGCTACTTAGCCCTACCGCGTTTACCCACGTAAACAACCGTTTACGCACGAAAACGGGCAAGGCACTCTGCCGTAAACCGCTTGCAGGGCAGCCACTTAGCCCGGGGCTGCGGATGTCCGCCCTTGACGGTGGAGACGGTTCGGCATACGTTGGCTGGCAAGGAATCTTCGCTTGCCTTTCGCTCCTTCGGCCCCGCCCGTTTCGTCTTCGAGCGGCTTGTCTCCGGACAACCGCGCGGCGTTTCGCACCAAAACCGTGGCCACCCGGCTGTCCGTGGAGGAGCTGGAGGAGGTCGAGTCCGCCGCCAAACGGAGCGGCAAGACGCTCGCCGAGTGGCTCCGGGAGGTCGCTCTCCGGGAAGCCAGGCCGAGCCCGGACGTGAACGAACTGCTCCTCGGCGAGGTGGCCGCGACCCGGTACATGCTCCTGAACCTTTTCCATGCAACCGCCCAGGCGGGCGAGAGGGGACACGCGTTAAGTTCCGAAAGCGTGCTCAAGATCCGGGAGACAGCCGACGCGCGCAAGCGCGACCAGGCCCGCAAACTGCTCGTGGACTTCAAGGCGGAGGCGCCGGGCAAGGGAGCCGGGCGATGAGCTGGAAGGGCAGGTTTGCCGTCGCCGGTGTCCTGGTCGTGCTGTTTTTTGCACTGGGGTTGGGGCCGCTGTTCGGTCCGCTGCTGTACACGCTGACGCCCTTGCAGCGCCAGTATCTGCTTCCCTATGTCGTCAGTTCGTGGCACCGGAACGACCCATCCGACCGGACCGGGATTCGTTGGGTGCTGAAGCTGAAGCCGGAGCCCCCGGACCCGAAGGAGAACAAGAAGCGGGGCGCCAAGGGGACTGCACCGAAGCTCGCTACCGCGTTCGCCGAGGAGCGGGATCTGATTGCCAAGCCGTTGCCTGACAGGGTGTGGGCCGGGGACGCGCTTCCGTTTCGCTTGAGCGAGGAAGCGATGCGGGAAGGCTGGACCGGGCTCACGTGGGGCTACCCGCACGAGGTCAGCTCCACTGAGTTGGCCGACCTGCTGCGCGAGGAATACTTCGGCGGCCGATCGTGGGAGCGGTACTTCGTGCAGCCTGCGGTCGCGGTCATCAGTCTTGTGTTTTTGATCCTGATGGGACGCGTCGGCGTCCAGGCGTGGCAAGACCGGCGCCTCTGGGGACGGCCGCTGCACCGGCCGGAGTACCTGTGGCGGTGGATGCTGGCGTCGCCCAAGTCCAAGGTTTATGCCCCGGAGCCGCGGCTGGAGCTGCAATCGCCGGCGCCGCTGACCTTGGCCGCGCCCGCGCCGTCTCAACCGCCCGCAGCGGTGCGCCAAGCGATGGCGGTCGCCGCCGCCGCACCAGAGCCGGTGGCCAAGCCGTCCAAAGCCGTTCCGAACGCCCGGGCGGTGGCTCCCGTAGCCCCGCCGCCGGCGTTTGTCTGGGACGAGTCCGCAGGGATCGAGTAGGCCATGCTGTCGATCTCGAAACCGCTCTCGGCGGCCCAGGCCCGGACGTACCATGCGCGGGAGTTCACCTCGCCCCAGCAGAACTACTGGAGTCGATCTTCCGATGCCCAGCAGGGTCACAGCGAGTGGCAAGGCCGGCTGGCCAGGGAGTGGGGACTCTCCGGCGCGGTCGGCTCCGAGCACTTCGCGCGGCTGAGCGAGGGGCAGCATCCGCATACCGAGGCGCAGCTGGTCCGGCACTCCGTCTCCAAAACCTACGAAGGGAAGACCGGGAAAGAGATCACGTCGGTGGAGCACCGGGCCGGTTGGGATGCGACCTTTTCCGCGCCGAAGTCCGTTTCGCTTACCGCATTGGTGGGTGGGGATGAACGGGTGCGCGCGGCTCACCGGGAGAGTGTGCGCGTGGCCTTGCGGGAGTTGGAGCGGTACACCGAGGCGCGGATCGGCAATGTCAAGGAGCCCGAGCCCACGGGCAAGTTCGCCGCCGCAACCTTTGAGCACGACACGGCACGGCCGGTCGAGGGCTATGCCGCGCCGCAGCTCCACACCCATGCCGTGATCTTCAACGTCACGGAAAGAGAAAGCGGGCAAACCCGCGCCTTGCAACCGCAGCAGCTCTTCACCTCCCAGACCTACGCGACCCAGGTCTATCGGAACGAGTTGGCGGTGCGTTTGCGGGAGCTGGGCTACACGGTCGAGCGCGGCGAGTTCGGCCAGCCGGAGATCCGGGGCTACACCCGGGAGTACATGGAGGCATCGAGCCCGCGCCGGGAACAGGTCAAAGACCACCTCCGCGCCGAAGGACTGGACGGCCCGGCGGCGGCACAGATCGCCGCGCACCGAACGCGCGACGCCAAGGAACAGCTGCCGGCCGAGGAGGTGCTGCGGCAGCATAGGGACCTCGCCGCGCAGCATGGCGATCAGGCCGAGCGGGTGATTGCGGAGGCGCGGGGAAGACATCAGCAGATCGTCCGCGAGCCCGAGAAAGCAGCTCAGCAGGGCGTCACCTATGCCCGCGAGCATGTCTTCGAGCGCACGGCAGTCGACAGCGAGCGCACGATTCTGACCGCTGCCCTCGACCGGAGCATGGGCGAGGCCACCTACGGACAGGTACGGCAGGAGTTCGAGCGTAGGGTCGAGACGGGCGAGTTCCGCGCCGTCGAGCACCTTGCCAAGCATGAGGGCCGGCAGTTCACCACGGCCGAGACCTTGCGCATGGAGCGCGAAATCCTCGCCCATACGCGGAAGCACACCGCACGCACTGGACCCGAGGGTGAGCTTGTGTGGTGGCGTACAGCCGAAGAGGTTCGGGACCGGCATCCGGAGCTGAACCAAGGGCAGCGGCAGGCCGTCGAGCAGGTGTTCCGGTCGCATGAGCAGATCGTCGGGCTGGATGGCGTCGCCGGGGCAGGGAAGACGACCACGCTTGCCGTCGTGCGTGAAGGTGCCGAGGCCTACGGCTACCGCGTGGAGGGCTTTGCGCCGACCAGCCGGGCGGCGCAGAAGCTGGCCGAGGCCGGCATCGAGACAAAAACGCTGCAGGCCCACCTTGCCCGGGGCGAGCGCGCGGACACCGGAGAGCGCCGCCTGTACGTGGTGGACGAGACCTCGCTGGCCTCCACGCGGCAGATGCACGCATTTGTCGGCCGCCTCCACCCGAACGACCGTGTTCTGCTGGCCGGCGACACACGGCAACATGAGTCCGTCGAGGCCGGCCGCATCTTCGCCCAGATGCGGGAGGGCGGCATGCGCACAGTTCGGCTGGAGGAGATCGTGCGCCAGAAAGACCCCGCGCTCAAGCAAGTCGTCGAGCAGCTCGCCAAGGGCGATGTCGGGGAGGCGCTTGCCGGGCTGCAAAGGCAGGGCCGCATCCATGAGGTGAGGGGCCATGCGGAGCGCATCGCGGCGATCGCGAAGGTGTACGCCCAGGCTCCCGAAAGCTCCGGGGTCCCCGGTGCCCTTGGGCACTGGGGTGGAAGCACGTTGGTTGTCTCGCCCGACAACCGCTCCCGTGCCGAAATCAACCAGGCCATCCATGCCGAGCTGCAGGGCAAAGGCCTTGTCGGCAGGGAAGAGCACCGCACCCAAATACTCGTACCTCGCCAGGACCTCACCGGCGCCGATCGGATGTGGGCGGCACGCTATCGCGAAGGCGATGTGCTGCTCTACAGCCGGGACTCTAAGGAGACCGGCATCGGCAAAGGTGAGTATGCGCGGGTGGTGCGTGTCGATGGGCCGGGGAACCGCCTTACGGTGGAGCTTCAAAACGGCACCGAGAAGGCGTACGATCCGCGCCGGCAGCAGGGCGTTTCGGTCTACCGCGAAGAAGAACGGGCGTTCTCCCAAGGCGACCGGGTGCAGCTCACCGCACCCTCCCCGGAGCTGAAGCTGGCCAACCGCGAGCTGGGCACCATCGAGAGCCTTGGCGAAGGGCGCATGGCGCTCCGGATGGATGACGGCCGTTCCGTCGAGATCGATCCGGCCCGGCATCCGCATCTGGACCACGGCTATGCGGTCA
>CAXTLD010000088.1:0-13510 GCA_964245045.1 uncultured Acidobacteriaceae bacterium
CCCCTACACCGACATCCCCCACTGGCCCCAGTCCACCGTCGAGGGCCACGCCGGCAAACTCGTGTTGGGAACCGTGAGCGGCACACCCGTCGCCGTCATGGCCGGCCGCGTCCACGCCTACGAGGGCTACCCCCTCGCGGAGGTCACCTTCCCCACCCGCGTCCTCGGCCTGCTCGGCTGCCCCGCCCTCGTCCTCACCAACGCCGCCGGCGGCCTCAACCCTTCCTTCGCACAAGGAACGTTGGTCGCCCTCTCCGACCACATCAACCTCACCGGCGCCAACGCCGCCGCCGGCCCCAACGACCCGCGCTTCGCCTGCTCCCCCGGCGCCGGCCTCCGCTTCTTCGACATGAGCCACGCCTACTCGCCGCGCCTGCGCGCCCTTGCTCACACCGCCGCCGACAACCTCAACATCCCGCTCCCCGAGGGCGTCTACTGCGGCGTCCTCGGCCCCAGCTTCGAGACACCCGCCGAGATCCGCGCCTTTCGCACCCTCGGCGCCGACCTCGTCGGCATGAGCACCGTCCATGAAACCACCGTCGCCCGCCACATGGGCCTCGAAGTCCTTGGCTTTTCCCTCGTCACCAACATGGCCGCCGGCCTCTCGGACGCCCTCATCCACCACGAAGAGGTCATGGAAACCGGCGCCCGCACCGAAGCCCAGTTCACTACCCTCCTCAAAGCCCTCATCCCGGAGATCGCCGCAGCCGTCTCGCCGTCGCAAAAGGCCCTTTAGTTGTCATTCCGTCTTTAGTTGTCATTCCCGAAGGGAATCCGCGTTCCCCTTACCGACAACCTCAACCCCAAGCGGCTCGCGGAAGGGCTCTACGGAGACGCGCTCGTAACGCACCTCCAACACAGTCAGCGTTTCCGTGCCGCCCGGCGCATGAAGCACAACTTCGTCGTCCTCCCCCGCTCCCATCAGTGCGCGCGCCAACGGCGAGGCCCAACTGATGTGGTTGCGGTCGAGATCGACCTCGTCTGTGCCCACAATGCTCACCACGCGCTCCGTTCCCGCGGCATTCGCATAGCGCACGGTCGCTCCAAAGAACACCTTCGTCGCCCGCTGCCCCGATCTCGGCGCCCCCGGGTCGACCACCTCCGCAGCCTCGATTCGCTTCGTCAGAAAGCGGATGCGTCCATCAATCTGCCGTAGCCGCCGCTTGCCGTACTGATAGTCAGCATTCTCACTCCGATCGCCATTGCCCGCAGCCCACGCCACCACCTCCACCACAGCCGGGCGATCCTTGGTAAGCAGAAACTGACGCTCCTCCTGCAGGCGCACAAGCCCGCTTGGCGTGATGTAGTTCTTGCCGTGACTCGCCGCGGGCTCCTCCGTTTTGGGCCTTCTCGTAAACCCTTTTCGCACCTTGCCGCCCTTTCCTGCTCAATCGAACGCGGAGCCTCAGAAAGCACCACAGCTCAAGCTATGAAGCACCGCTTTGCGGCACTCAACTGACATAAGCGCTTTTACAATGAATTTTGCCACTAATGGAGGCACCGAACTACAATGCTCCAAGTTTTGGACGACACTATGTCGACAGCAGGATCAAATGTTCTCCTAGAGACCTGTCCCGACTGCAAATGCGAGCTAATCGCAGGAGCCTCCTTCAAGCATCCGTACCTCGGCGCTTCAGCCTCCTGTTGGTCTCTCTACAACGTAATCCTCGCGAGAGAATACTCCAGTCCAGTACTGATGAAGTCTGTGCATAGGTTGACCGTGGATGCATATGCCGCGCAGCACCCCGGCATACAGGAGCGTCGAACAATACAGTCTGTCTGGGTACACCTGGTCGGACTTCACCTTGTTCTTGAGCGAGGCTTGGAAAACAATTTCGTCACCCAAACACTAGGAGCACTGACCAAAAGAGCCGGCGCTCTTACCTGGCTTGAACCACCCGATACCTTGGGCCCAATCACCGTACAAGATGTCGTTGACGCTCAGAAAGTAACTGAGCACGAAGGAGCGATCCGGCGTTGGTCCCAAAGTGTTTGGGAAGCCTGGAAGCCGCACCACAAGGCTGTAGAAATGATCAGCTCCCAGTTGCTGGTTTCCCAAGGCGAGCGCTAATTCCCAATAGGTCCTGTGATGTCGTCTTGTATTGAATAATCCCAAGACGAAAGCGGAACGTAGCCATCCAAGCTCGGGTGCGATCAGAACACCTGCCCCACCCAAGCCGAACCCACTCCCGTAAACTAAAGCCGTGAGCCAGCTCCCACCGCCCACCTCAAACCCCACCCTCATCGGCATCGCAGGCTGCTCCGGCTCCGGCAAAACCACCCTCGCCCGCGAGCTCGCCACGCAACTCAACGCCACCCTATTCCCCCTCGACTTTTACTACCGCGACCTCTCGCAGTTCCCCCTCGACACCCGCCACCAACGCAATTTCGATCACCCCGACTCGCTCGAATCCGAGCTCTTCATCGCCCACCTCCGCGCCCTCGCCCAGGGCCGCCCCATCCAGCGCCCCGTCTACGACTTCCGCACCCACACCCGCGTCCCCGGCGCCTTCACCCCCATCACCCCTTGCCCTTACCTCATCGTCGAAGGCATCTTCGCGCTCCACTACCCCGAGCTCCTCCCGCTCTACACCCTCTCCGTCTACGTCGACGCCCCCCACACGATCTGCCTCACCCGCCGCATCCACCGCGACATCCGCGACCGAGGCCGCACCGAAGCCAGCGTCCGAGAACAATACGAAGCCGCCGTCCGCCCCATGGCCAACCAATACATCCTCCCCAGCCAAATCCACGCCACCCTCACCGTCAGCGGCTGCGAGTCGCTGGACTGGGCCGTGGAAAGAGTTCTGCGCGAGTTGAGAAAACTCGGCCTGTAAACTTAGCCTGCGAAGTCTTGTTCCATCCAGATGCTCCTTCACATCACTCAGATCGAGTGTTTGTCTGTCGCCGCGGCGATCTTAATCGGCTGCGCAACATTGGTACGCCGTACTCACAACAAAAACGCTTGGCTGCGAGTAGCCGCATGGCTAGGTGCGCTGCCTCTTGGTGGCGCTTGTTGTCTCGTACTGCTCTTCGTCAGTCTGCAATTGCTAGCTGGATGCCAAACACACGAACCGCCGATTCCGTCACCTGACGGCAAGAAGGCGGTTGTGATTTGGACGTACGATGCCGGGGCCACGGGCGGCGGCTCTTGGGTCGAGCTCTATGATCTTTATGGCTTCCGGTCGGAGAAAGTCTTCGGAGGAGGTTGGAAGTCGGTAAACCAGAAGGATGTGCGCTGGATCGACAACACCCGGCTTGCTATCCGGTACGATCACTGGGACGGCTACGACGAACAGAACACCTGCACGCCCTTCCACTCTGTAAAGGTAATTTGCACCCCAAAGTGAAACGGCAGAGCCAAAGCCCCGCCGTCCTATTTCCTACTCGCTACTTCCTACTTCCTGCCATTACGCCAGCACAGGCTCCAACCGCTCCGCGAAGTTCTTCGCCGTCCGCTCAGCCTGCGCATCCTTATGGAACGCATACCCAGCGATCAACGGGAACGCAATCGTCGCCTCGGCAAACACCATCTGCTCGTAGTTCAGATCCACCTTGCCCCACGAGCTCGCTTCCTTCAGCGTCGACCCACTCAACGCACCGTCGCGCGCATCGGCCACCGTGATCTGGATGGCGTACTTGTGCATCGACGCCTCCACACCCAGGATGTCCGCCGCCACCACGATGTCCTGCGCAAAGTTCTTCGGCACGCCGCCGCCGATCATCAGCAAGCCTGTCGTTGGGTTCTGAATCTTGATCTGCGTCAGCTCATAGAAGTCCTTGCCCGAGTCGATCGAGCACATCGGCTTGCCCTGCCGCGCATGCTGGTGCGCCACAATCCCAAACCCAAACGAGCAGTCCGAGAACGCCGGCACAAAAATTGGCACACCTTTCTCATACGCCGCCAGCGTAATCGAATCGTTGTTGCCCTGTTCCGGCGTGCGTCCGTTCTCTCTTAAGTAGCGCCCCATCTCGCGAATGTACTCGCGCGAGCTATACGCGCCGGGCTTCATGCCGTCAATGATCTTCTTGGTCGTGTCATCGCAAATGCGCAGCTCTTCCTCATCGATGAACGTGTCATAGATGCGGTCGATCATCAGCTCGCGCAGCTCCGCATCGCCCGCGCCGTACTTGTACGCCTCACCCGCCACATAGTGCCGAAAGCCGAGCGCTTCAAAGAAGTCCTGATCCACAATGTTCGCGCCGGTCGACACAATCGCGTCCACCATGTTGTTGCGGATCAAGTCCACAATCACCTTCTGCAGACCCGCTGAAATCAACGACCCCGCCAGGCACAGGATCACGCCGCACTCCGTATCGCGCAGCATCATGTCATAGATCGACGCCGCGCGCGCCAGATCCCGCGAGCTATACGCCATCTTGCTCATCGCATCCACCATCGGCACAATGCCGGCTTGCTGCTTGATGTCGATGTGCTGAATCTGTTCCTTCAGAAGCTCTTGCTTCGTTGCCATCACTAATCTCCAGAGACGCTGCGCATCCCACGGCAAGAGGTCGCTTGAAACCGAGTCTCACTTCAAGTTCGGAACCCAAAGGCGCAACGCAAGCCAGCCACACCCATCAGCTCAACTGCAGTCCAAACCCATACGCACACGCAGCCATTCTCACCTGCTGCCGTGCACTTCATTATGAAAAGCGGAGTTCCAAATCTCTCTGCCGCGGGCCCCGTCCTGCTCAGCCGCACCCAGGAGTCATCTGGTCTCTATAGGATGCGCGAAACCCACCGCAGATGCAACCCGCAAACCCGGTCCGGCCGTGCACTCCGCTACTCTAATTTCAGCCATGAACGTCAACTTCGCCGAGCGCGCCCACAACCACAACTGGAAGCTGGACCCCATCGTCCGCTCGCTGCTCGACACCGACTTCTACAAGCTCCTCATGCTCCAGTTCATCTGGAAAAACTTCCCCGCGACGCACGTCACTAGCGAGATCCACAACCGCACCACCCACGTCCGCCTCGCCGACCGCATCTCCGCGTCCGCCCTCAGGGACCAACTCGATCACGTCGGCAAGCTCCGCTTCACTCGGTCCGAGCTCATCTGGCTGGCCGGCAACACCTTCTACGGCACCAGGCACATCTTCGAGCCCGCCTTTCTGGACTGGCTCGACCGGAGCTTCCGCCTCTCCACGTACACCATCAGCGAACACGACGGCCAGCTCGTCATCCGCTTCGCCGGCCTCTGGTCCGAGGTCACCATGTGGGAGGTCTACGCGCTCGCCATCGTCAGCGAGATGAAGACCCGCGCCGCGCTCGCCGAGCTCTCCGAGCTCGAACTCGACGTGCTCTACGCCCGCGCCAAAACGCGTCTCTGGGACAAGGTCGAACGGCTGCGCCGCGTCGAGGGACTGCGCCTGTCCGACTTTGGCACCCGTCGCCGCCACAGCTTCCTTTGGCAGGAGTACGCCGTGCAGGCGCTCGCGGCCACCCTGGGCGACCGGCTCACCGGCACCTCCAACACCGCGCTCGCCTACAAGCACAACCTCGAAGCCATCGGCACCAACGCCCACGAGCTGCCCATGGTCATGGCCGCGCTCGCCTCCGTGGTTTCCGACGAAGCGCTGCGCGAGAGCCAGTACAAGGTCCTCGAACTCTGGCAGCAGAGTTACGGCGGCGAGTTGCTCATCATGCTCCCCGACACCTTCGGCAGCACGCAGTTTCTGGAGAACGCCCCGCGCTGGACCGCCCGCTGGACCGGCGAACGCATTGACTCCAAGGACCCCTTCGAAGCCGGCGACGAGTACATTGCCTGGCTCCTCGATCGCAACCAAGATCCACGCACCAAACGGCTCATCGCCTCCGACGCCCTCGATGCCGACACCATCGTTCGTCTGCATGAGTACTTCAACCCGCGCATCCGCTTTTCCGCCGGCTGGGGCACCCTTCTGACCAACGACTTCCGCGGCTGCCACCCCCGCAACGAAGACACCCTCAGCCCCATCTCGCTCGTCTGCAAGGTCACCTCCGCCGACGGCATCCCCACCGTAAAACTGTCGGACAACCCCACCAAAGCCACCGGCCCGGCGGAGCTTGTCGAGCGCTATCGCCTGGTCTTCGGCTCGCCCGTGCTGGCCGAGGTGCCACTAATTGTGTAGTGACTTGCAACTACATAGGCTGCTACATTGCTAGTCATCGCCGATGAAACGTAAGCTGATTGTCTTCTGCCTAATCGTCTGCATTCCTGCTACTGCCCTGATTGCAGGCTACGGGCTGAGTTCCCGACTTCGGCATCAATGGACCGAGACCATTGCGAGCACACCCGAAGCGAGGGACAACTTAGGTCAGCTCACAGACAGAGCACAGGCACTGCTAAACCTCTCCTCAGTCTGCACGACGGGGGCTGCAACAGACATCTCGGACCTGTGCACGACTGATTCGAACTATACCGCTCTTATTCACTATTCGTCCCTGACCTTGATCGGCTCACTGCTCTTATTGGCCGTCATAGAGTTGACTGGCCGGATAGCTCGTCACTATCGATCGGTGCTATTGGCGTTCGTTCCAGGCATGTTCCTTGTCGTTGCTTTAGTCGCCGTTCTGACTCTTGTCGATAGCTGCCTGCTAGTCGCGTCCCTCTACCTCGTCACATCTGCTTTCTTGAGCCGCATTCCTATTGGATTCATGGCTGCCATTGCTCTAGGGGCTATCGTGGCCGTGCTGAAGATGCTTGGTTCGCTGCGGCTGATTCGTTGGAAGGCAGAGATCCCGGTCAGAGGTGAACTTCTGAACCTCGCAAGGCATCCCGCCCTAAGCGCAATCCTTTCAGACCTGTGTCGCAAATTGGGATCGCAATTGCCGGATAACGTTATAGTCGGACTGGATTTGAATTTCTTCGTTACCGAATCTAGTGTTCGGTGCCTAAATGGAGTGGTGAAGGGAAGAACGCTTTTCCTCTCTCTTCCGCTCTGCCGCATTCTCAACATTGATGAGTTAACTGCGGTCATGGCACACGAACTTGCCCACTTCGTAGGTCGTGATACTCGCTTCAGCCGTAGTTTCTATCCGGTGTATACCGGAACCAGAGAATCAGTAGCGGCGCTTTTCTCTCACGGCTCGTCAGGAGGCGCGTCAGCAATCGCGTCACTACCGTCTGCACTGGTGCTATCAAGCTTTTTGGAATCGTTTCAGGCGGCGGAACGCAAGGTCAGTAGAGACCGCGAACTAAAGGCCGATGCTCTCGCTGCTCTTGCGACGAGCAGCGAGAGCATTTCCAGCGCGCTGGTAAAGCTATCAGCGTTTACGCCGTTGTGGAAACTTGTAGAAGAAGATCTGCAAACCGTCATACGCGAACAGAAGCAACTCATCAACTTGAGCCTTCATTATTTCCGTACGATTGTGCGATGCGCTTCACAAGTTAAGTTCGCAACGGTGGCTCAAGACTGCATTTCACATCCCATTGATTCTCATCCGCCCCTGGGCGTCCGTCTGGCGTCGCTAATGCGGACGTTGGAACAGATCGAACCTAGAGCCGCGAATTTGGAGGGCGACGATGCCATACGCCTCTTTCCGGACCATATTGCCTTAGAAGAACATTTGTCTGACGTGGAAAATTCGATCTGGGTTCAGCGAATGCAAGTATCTGTGGCTTGACACACACGCCATATACTCGATGGCAATGCGTTTGCGTAGCCCACTCGCTCACTTCCTCGTCGCCTCTAGCCTTGTCACTCTTCTCCCCACCCCAGCCCACGCCTGGGGCCGTGATGGCCACATGCTCATCAACCGCCTCGCCGTCGAGAACCTGCCCGAGGACGTTCCCGCCTTTCTCCGCAACGGCAATGCCGCCGACATCGTCGAGTACGAAGGCCCGGAGCCTGACCAGTGGCGCAACCACGCCGAAGACGAGCTCAGCAATACGCAAGCCGCGGACCACTTCCTGGACCTCGAGTGGGCCGACCTCGCCGGTACGCCCTGCTCCGCCAACGCGCCCGGCTGCAGCCCCGACGGTGCCATGCTGCCCAAGCGCCGCTTCGACTTCATGAAGGCGCTCGCGGCCGCCCAGGCCAAACACCCCGAGCTGCCGCTCTCCCCCGACAAGGTCGGCATGCAGCCCTGGCAGGTCGAAGAGGTTTGGGAGCGGCTCAAGTCCGACCTGCGCGACTACCGCCGCCTGGACGCCGCTAACCAGGACCTTTCCGGCATCACGACCATCGTCCTCTTTGAGGCCGGCTGGCTCGGCCACTACGTCGCCGACGGCTCGCAGCCCCTGCATATCACCATCAACTACAACGGTTGGGTCGAGAAGGCGAACCCGAACGGCTACACCACCGAGCACCACATCCACTCCCAGTTCGAGTCCGTCTACGTCACCGCCAACATCAAGCGGACCGACGTCGCTCCTCTCGTCGCCGCCGCCAAGCCGCAGCAGATCGATCACGAGTGGACCCAGTACCTCGACTACATTCACCACTCCAACGCCCTCGTCGAGAAGACCTACCAGCTCGAAAAGGCAGGTGGCTTCACGCAAGCTGGCACCCCTGAAGCCAAAGCCTTCACCGCAGAGCGACTCGCCGCCGGCGCCATCGAACTCCGCGACCTGATCTACTCGGCGTGGGTACACTCCGCCGATCCGGTCGAAGAGTTTCACGGCGCAAAGGTAACGCCCACCTCGTGAACACTTAGCTGCGCATCTGTGCCCAGCCCTGTATCGTACCTACAACATGCTTTTGCTTCGAAAGCTGATCAAAGGGGCCAAGATCGTTTGGGCCTTCGCCTATGAATTGACGAGTCTGGTGGTGACCCGCCCGCAGAGTCGCCGCGCGCGCGCCGAGTGGCTTACCCGTTTCTGCCGCCGCGTGCTCCGCGCTGCCGACGTCACCTGGAGCGCCGAGGGCCCTGTCCCCGTCCAGGGCGCCGTTATCACCAACCACCTAAGTTACCTGGACATTCTGCTCCATGCCTCGCTGCGCCCCTGCGTCTTCGTCTCCGCCATCGAGACTCGTCGCATGCCGCTCATCGGCTGGATCAGCATGATGGCCGGTACGGTCTACGTCGTTCGTGGCGCTGGGGGCAGCGCCGCCCAGGCCGCCGGGGGCATGATCGAAGGCTTCCGCGACGGCTTGCCCGTGGTGTTCTTCCCCGAAGGCCGCACCGGTGTGGGCAATGTGCCGCTTTTGCCCCTGCGCAGTGGTCTGCTGGCCAATGCGCTGGCAGCGGAGGCCCCGGTCACGGCGGGGTTCATTCACTATGAACTCTCCGCAGCGGACCGCGCCGACGGGAGATCAACACGCAAGGACGTCGCCTGGGGCGATCAGACCCTGCCCGCCCACCTTTGGAACCTGCTCGGCCTCCGTTCATTCCGTGCGCAAGTACGTTTCGACGCTGCACCGGTCACTTTCTCCCCTCCAGCCTTCACCGATCGCAAGCTCGCTGCAGAGCAGGCGTCCACCGCGCTGCTCGCGCTAGCTGCCCGGTCCTGATACAGTCATCGCAGACACCCAAGCCTTAAGTAACCATTAGTTGCATACACTAGTACACCCGGATGCAGTACTATTAGTCACCAATCCATGACTCTGGCCGGCAATGTCGTGATCGCTTTGCTTGTGCTGGTCCTGGCGCTCCTTATGTGCGCTCTGGTCCGGGAACAGCGGCTTCGTCGCCGCTTGCAGGCGAACTTCGATCAGCTCACCCAGGAAGCTGCCCAGTTTCGCAGTGATCTCTCCCAGCGTACGCAGCTGGACACGGCAAAGGACGAGTTCATCTCCACGGTCTCGCACGAGCTGCGAACGCCGCTGACCAGCATCCGCGGCGCGCTTGGCCTTCTCTCTGCGGGCTTGATGGGCAAGGTCGACGACCGTGCCGCCAATCTGCTCCGTATCGCCAGTTCCAACACCGATCGCTTGGTGCGGCTCATCAACGACATCCTCGATCTGGAGCGGATGGATTCAGGCAACTCCCCCCTGCGGCTCAGGCCCTGCTCATTGCGCGAGTTGGTGCTGCAGGCGGTCGAGACTATGAGCGCGATGGCGCACGAGGCTGGGGTGCGTCTCGAAGCCGTCTCCGGACCAACCGGCGGCACGGTGATCTTTGAAGGCGACCCGGACCGGCTGCAGCAGGTGCTTACGAACTTGCTGTCCAACGCCATCAAGTTTTCCCAGGCCGGATCCAAGGTCTGCATAGAAACCAGCACCAACCCCAACGACCTCACGGTGCGTGTCCAGGATTTCGGTCGGGGTGTCCCCCAAGAGAAACTCGAGACCATCTTCGGCCGCTTCAATCAGGTAGAGGCCTCCGACTCGCGCCAAAAGGGCGGAACGGGTCTCGGGCTGGCCATCTGTCGAAGTATCGTTCACCAGCACGATGGCCAGATATGGGCCGAGCGCAACGACACGCGTGTGCCCGGCGCCTCGGGAACCACCTTCATCCTGCGCCTGCCGCGCAATCCAGCCATCGACGCTGCGGCCACGCAGGAAGGCTCGCCGGACAACGCCATCCTGGTCGTGGACGACGACCCTGGCGTACGGCATGTGGTCGCCGAGCATATCCGCAATCAGGGCTACACCGTCCTCGAGGCCGACTCCGGCGAGGCTGCCCTGAAGGCCGCGGAGCACCAAGGGGTGAGCGCCATTCTGCTCGATCTCTACATGCCCGGGCTGACCGGCTGGGAGACCATCGAGCGACTCAAAAACAACCCGGTCACCGCGTCCATTCCGGTCGTTGTGCTCAGCGTCCTTTCGCCCATCTCGCTAAGCACATCGCGCGCCCCGCTCATGTCCAAAACACAGGGGTGGGTACAGAAGCCCTTCAACCCCGGTATCCTGCTCGCCGAACTCGGCAGGGTGCTGCACGATGGCACCGGGCCGGCCCGTATTCTCCTTGTGGAAGACGACGCAGACCTTGCCACCGTCGTCCTGTCCAGTTTTCAAGGAGAGGTCGATCAAAATCTGGTCCGCATCGCCCACGCACCCACTTTGAGCGAGGCCGTCCGCGCCTGCGAGACCAATCCGCCAGAGCTTCTGGTTCTCGATCTCAGCCTCCCTGACGGCAGTGGCTTCGCGCTCGTAAATTGGTTGCGCCGTCAACCTGCACTTCGAACGCTGCCATTGGTTGTCTACTCCGGCCGCGATGTGTCACCTGAAGAGATGGAACAATTACGCCTTGGTCCCACCCAATTTCTTACAAAAGCACGGGTTCAGCCAGAAGAGATAGAGAACCTGGTGCTTGCCATGGTGCGGCACTTGCACACGCCGGCTGTCGAGCTTTCCGCCGGAACCTGAGAATTGTGACCAAACCTTTGCTTCCCACCTTCCACAGCCCCGACGCGTTGACCCGACGCATCTTGATCATCGATGACGAGGATGACATCCGTGAAGTGGCCGCGCTCTCCTTGGAGACCGTCGCCGGCTGGGCCGTCTGCACTGCCAACTCCGGTCCCGAGGGCCTCCGCAGGGCTCTTGCCGAGCAGCCAGATGCCATCCTGATGGATGTCATGATGCCGTCGATGGACGGCCCTACTACCTTTCGCCACCTCCAGAGCACGCCCGAAATCTCGCACATTCCCGTGCTCCTACTCACGGCCAAGGTCCAAGGGGTGGATCAGCGGCGTTTCGCCGGTCTCGGGGTCGCGGGTGTTCTGTTCAAGCCCTTCGACCCCCTCACGTTGGCAGACCAAATGGCGCGGGCGCTTGGCTGGCGCTGACCGTAACTCCGCAGCCGCCGACCCCGAGCGGGCCAGGACGCGCGCGTCTGAGATGAAAGCGCTCCTGGCGAGCCTCTGGCAGCAAAACCTGCCGGCACTGCGGACGCGTGTCGACGCCCTGGATCAGGCCGCAAGCGAAGCAGCTACGGGCGCCCTTACCCCAGAAACCCGTGCCCAAGCTTCCGACTTCGCCCACAAACTCGCCGGTTCGCTCGGCATGTTCGGCTTTCCCCGAGGCACGGAGATCGCCCGCGAGATCGAGCAGGCGCTCGAGATCGACGCCGCTCCGGATGCCGCGTCCTTGCTGCGCCTCTGCGCGGAGTTGCGCTCCCTTCTGCCGCTGTAACTTCGCTCACTCCGTCCTACCTTTTACGGGTCACACTCCACGGCAGTCCAAACGGCCGCCGCTGTACCCGAAGCATTCTGCACCAACAGATCCACAAACTGCCCGGCACCCACCGCCACGGCGCTCGTACTGGTGCAGCTGCTGTTGGGCGACACCGTACACGTCAGCGGCGTGCTGTTCAGCAGCGACGCTGACCCCAGCCGCACGGTTACCCGAATCGTCCCGGTCTGCTGCGAGTACACATCCAGTCGGGTTGCCGTACACGCCTGCGGCATCCACGCCAGTACGGCCGCGCTCTCCGTCGCGCTCCCGGTGGCGTTGCTTACGGAGTAAAAGGCAGAGTTGTAATTGACAGCGTGGTACACGGCCGGTACACGCGGCGCGGTTGTTCCCGTAGTGCCGACGCTTCCCGTCGCTCCCTGCGGGATACCGAAGTTCAACACCGCCGCGGATGCCGTGCCGGAGTTCGTCACGGTGGCCTGGTAGCCGGCGGGTAAAGTCGTGGTCCTGCCGAGAGTGATTGTTGCCGCCGCCCCTGTCGCCCCAGCGACGCCGGTCGGTCCAACCCCACCTGCCTCCGCGATCAACGCCCACGTCTGTGGATACTGATCCGGCTCCTGGTTGAAGCCCCCCGACACCGCAAGGTAGGTCGATCCCGCAAAGGTCACGGCGTCGTTGATGGCGTAGCGCGCCGCCTGGTTCCAGGCGTCGCGAAAGTTGATCCCGATTGCTCCCTGTGCGCCCGTGAACCCAGTCACGCCGGTCGCCCCCGTACTGCCGATGGGACCCATCGCACCGATGCCCCCCGTCGCGCCGGTGCTGCCGACCGCCCCTGTACTCCCGGTTCCGCCAGGCGCGGCGAGCAGCCCCCAGTAGCTTGGGGACGTACTCGGCGTCTGCCCATGGTTGTTGCCGGCCAGGGAAATGTAGCTCGAGCCGTTATAGCTGACGCCATCTCCAACCGAGTAGCCATAGGTCGAGCTATACGCCCCGACAAAGTTCAACCCCGTTGCCCCTGTAGCGCCCGTGTTCCCCGAAGGCCCTATGGAACCCACAACTCCAGTCGCGCCGGTGGCGCCGGTGGCCCCAGCCATGCCCACGCCCGTGGCCCCAGTGACCCCAGTCGCACCTTGTGCAGCAAACATGGCCCAGTAGCTCGGACTCGAACTCGGCGTGTTGCCATGGTTGCCGCTCACCAGCGAAACCCAGCCGGCGCCCTGCCACAGGACGCCGTCACCCAGGTTGTAATTTGTGCTGAACGTGTAGCTCCCCTGAAAATTGAGCCCAACCGGCCCCGCGGGCCCAGTCCCGCCGACCGTTCCCTGTACGCCCGTAGCCCCGGTCACCCCCGGCAAGCCTTGCGCCCCTCCCGGCCCGGCGACGCCGGTGGGTCCGACCGGGCCCGCCGGCCCCGTTGTCCCCGGCGATCCTTGCGCACCGGGCGCTCCGCCCGGGCCGATCGTGCCCGGCGCTCCCTGCGTTCCCTGGGGGCCGACCGATCCCATTG
>CAXTLD010000089.1:0-13449 GCA_964245045.1 uncultured Acidobacteriaceae bacterium
GCCATGATGGGGTGAGACCTTTCGAGCGGAGGTGATGTGGCTGGCAATGGGATCGCAGGATTTGGGTGCGTCTGTACTGTGGCGCGGGGCGGACGGCGGCTAGAGCCGATAGGGAGCGGCGAGGGATCCCGTCGCGACGGCGGTTAGGCTCTCCGTCGCCGTTTTGGGTTCCGGGGAGAACTTGAAGGTAGCGCGATGGGTGGGGCCGGTCAAGTGGAAAACCCACAACATCTAGTATGGACTACCCCGGATCTTTCGGTTGTTTTCGGGTGCCAGTGGGAACGTCTGTCTTTTTAGGGGTCTAGCCAGTTTGGGCGGGCAGAGCGCCTCGCTCGGGGCTGCAACGGAAGTCGTAGACCTCCTGCAAGGCTATCGGGGATGAAGCGAGCTCACAAGGCGGAAAACCGGTGCGCGGGCGCGAAACGGAGGTCTGCTTGTGGAAAGGTGGTCTGCGGGCAGGCGTGGGGTAGGTGGCAGGGCGGTGGGGGCGGAGCCGGAACGTGGGCAGGATGGACAGAAGCCCGGCCGGCTGTTGATGGGGGAGCGAGCGCGACGGTTTGCGGCGGGCGCTCGCTCAACCCGAACGCACGGCGTAGTCTCTTACCAGAAGAAGATAGAGGAGTGAACAATGGCAATTGTTGTGCCACAAAAGGTCGACGACCCGGCAAACCCGTTACAACCAGGGGACCCATTCAAGCGCGGCAACTTCAACCGGTTTGCGCTGGGAATGTGCCTGTTCATCGCGCTGTTTCTGCTGGCCGCGATCGCGTTCTTCTTCCTAAGCCGAAACCACTCGCCCACGCCAACACCCGCCCGGTCGTCGTCGACGAGCAGCGTGCGGGTGAGCGGGGGTTTGGTGGGGTAGGCGGTGAAGTAAGGGGTCTTGGGCGCGCTCGCGATGGAATCTGCACATGACTGAGGCACCCGCCGCCGGTGTTGAAGCGATGAGTGGCCCCGCCCCACTTCAGTACTGTAGAGTTTTCACCGCATCCGGTGCTAATGTTTTGCAGGGACTTGCACCGACGTGCGTAGACGGGAGTTGACCATGACAAGAGAGTTGCAAGCTTTGGTAGATGCCGCGCGCAACCGTCCGTTCTCCAATGCGGAGCGCGAGGCGCAGCGGCGCAGCTTTGCGTATGGCAATGCGAAGATCGAAAACGACCATGTGACCTGGGAGATGGTCGTCGAAGCCGACGAAGAGATTAAGGCACAGCTAGCGGCCAAGTAGATGGCGGAGGACACTCGTCACAGCAAGGCAAAAGACGCCGAGCTCATCACCGACGCAGATGAGCTTGCACGTAAAGAGTCCTTCAACGTCGTCCAGCAGTTTCGTGCTGTGTCGGACATGGTGGAGACGTTTTTGCAGCCGGAGCGACCGTTTAAGCTCCGACTTTCGCACTTGCTGCATTTGCACCGGGCGGCGCTGGATGGCATTTCGGCGTATGCGGGAAACTTCAGGCCATCCAGCATCGAGATTGGGGAGAGCAAGCATGAGCCGCCGCCGGCGTTTCAGGTTCCAGAGCTGATTGAGGAGCTTTGCGACTACGTGAACGACAGGTGGGCGGAAAAGAGTCCGCTGCACCTTGCTTCGTATGTCATGTGGCGGCTGAACTGGATTCACCCGTTTACGGACGGCAATGGGCGCACCTCGCGGGCTGTGTCCTACCTAGTGCTGTGCGTGCGGTTGCGAATGCTACTGCCTGGTAAGGTGACGATTCCTGAACAAATTGAGCAGGACCGAACGCCGTACTACAAGGCACTTGAAGCGGCAGATGAGGCGTGGGTATCCGGCGCGGTCGACCTCACAGCGATGAAGCTGCTGCTTGGAGCTATGCTAGCTAAGCAGCTTCATGCGATCTATGAGGAGTCGGCTTCAGGCGGCGAGTAGGGCGGGAGCCGATGACATGCTCGTCGAGAAACTCATTCTTGACGAAGAAGTCGCGTGTGCATGAACACCTATTGTGAGCATACGGGCCAACTTTTGTTCAGACGTGCCTGAGTCCCCAATCGTGATCGTTAGGCTACGAGTGTGCCAGTTTGCATTCATTCACCTTTTCGTGACGTGATCGTAAACGGCTTGAAGGAGGACGGATAGAGCTGCTCCAAGCACGGTGAAGAGCAGATTCTGAAGATAGTTGAACGTGCGGTCATTTATCCACTGCCGCTGTGTGTGTGAACGCCGAAATACAACGACACTCGGCCGGTAATATGCAAATGCAGTAAGCATACTTAACACGATGTAGACTAGAAGTGCACCGCGAGCTAGCCGATGTTCTAGATGGCCAAGCAGGTAAGGTAAGGCAATCCATACAACCCAGAGAGACTTTTTGGACCAAGGGTCCAGTGACGATAGCGCGTTTTTACACGTATAAGCTCGGCTGTCGAAGATCGATTTGATTCGGGAGTACGTCGCCCACCCGTTTGGTTCGGCGACGCCTACAAGGTCTAGTTCAGGCTGTAATATGCTATAAAATCTGATTGAGAGTGAACGATTCAATACTTCCATACGCAGATACCTAGAAGATCCACCCCGGTTAAGCATTGCGTCAAAATCTACAAACTCCTCCGTGTCAGTCGAGAGTTTGATCTGCGGACGCGGCGTTCTCTCTGATCGGGCGACACTTTTCAGAATCTCCGCGATCTCTTCTAAGTCATCAATAAAGAGCTTAGCATCGGGTAGTTTCGCGGGAACCTTCCGAATCTTGCTTATGCCGGTAGTTGGCGGAGCCGCGTCGGTAAGAGCCAACTTGTCAGGTCCTGGCGTTAGGACCGCTACCTGCCTCGGTTCGCTTGTTATCAGCCCTCTACCCGCATTCTCCGAAGCGAGATGTACCTTCATGTCGGCCACAAAACCACTTAGGAATATCAAGTCCGCCTTGCGACTGCTGTGGAGGCTGACTACCGTTCCGGAGTAGGAATTTCTGTTGAAATCGATATCGATGGAGCCTTCATCCGAGTGGCCGTAGACTGCTAACGCGGATGCCCGTTCTAGGTCCGAGTCGGTGAGAGACAACAATGCATCAGGTGCTCTCAGCTTACGCGTCTCGCCATCCGGGAATGTGAGGCGCAGGTCGGCAGCGGTGATGTTAATCGCGGACAGACTGCTGAGCACGGTGGCTAAGCCACTTCCTGTAACCTTCATCGATTCTTTGATCGACTCACGTTTGGACCACTCGGAACGCGACATACGGAAAATATAACCGAAGTTTCGCCGGAATGACCTTCCTACTCCACCGTAATGCTCTTGGCTGGATCCCTCTGCCGGTTAACGTCGCAGCCTCTCCGCGGGGCGATGTAGGGCCGAGCAGTTGGAGGGGGACCACTTCGAGAAGCAGCAGCTCCGGGCGGTCATGAGGGATTACGTGTTCTACGAATTACGGATGTGGGTGTCGCTCTGACGTCGATGCAATCAAGCGGCTTGGGCGTGGCGTTTGCTTGTACGGCGGGGTGGGGCCGCGGCTTTGAGGTGTTCGCGGATGTTCAGGAAAGCGCGCAGGGCCTTGTTCACGGATTCGGAGTCCGGGAAGTGTTCGTGGAGTTCGGGGTCGATGATGGCCAGGTTTGTCCCTTCTGGCAGTTGGTTCGTGTATTTGCCGCCGCGCGTGCCTTTGCTGAAGTCGAGGTCGGGGCGTTCGGCCAATGGGTCTTGTTTAACTGACTTCTTCATATTGGTTTCGCTCGTTGGCCGTAGCTGTGCGGGCGCCGATTAGGCGGACGGTGGTTTCGGACTCAGCACAGATTTTGCTATTCGACCGTCACACTCTTAGCCAAATTCCGCGGCTGGTCAACATCGCAGCCGCGGCGCACAGCGATGTGGTACGCGAGCAGTTGTAGGGGAACGACTTCGAGGATGGGGAGCAGCAACTCGGGGGCGGGGGGGATGTGGATCACGTGTTCTACGAGTTGGTGGATGTGGGTGTCGCCCTCGGTGGCGATGGCGATGACGCGGCCGGAGCGCGCGGTGACTTCCTGGATGTTCGAGAGGGTCTTTTCGTACTTGAGGACGCTGGAGGGGTCGGTGGGGTCCTGCGTAGCGATGCAGACTACCGGGAGGCTCTCGTCGATGAGGGCGTTGGGGCCGTGTTTCATCTCGCCGGCGGGGTAGCCTTCGGCATGGATGTAGCTGATTTCCTTGAGCTTGAGGGCGCCTTCGAGTGCAATGGGGTAATGGATGCCGCGGCCGAGAAAGAGGAAGTCGCGGGCGTTGTAGAACTCCTTGGCGAGCTGGGCGGTCTGATCGTCTACGGTGCGGAGGACCTGCTCCAGCTTGGCGGGGATGAGTGTGAGTTCAGCTACGAGCTTTGAGGAGTCGAGCGATGAGATTTGTTGACGGACCTGGGCGATGTGGAGCGCGAGCAGGAACAGCGCGGTGAGCTGGGCGGTGAAGGCTTTGGTGGAGGCGACGCCGATCTCCGGGCCGGCGTTGGTGGTGATGGTGCCCTGCGCCAGACGCGTCACGGCGGCGCCGACGACGTTGCAAATGGCGAGGGTCTTCGAGCCGTTCTTGATGAGCTCCTGTTGCGCGGCGATGGTGTCGGCGGTTTCGCCAGACTGGGTGATGACGAGGCCGAGGTCGCGGGGGTTGGGGATGGGATCGCGGTAACGGTACTCGCTGGCGTAGTCGACGTCGACGGGAATGCGGGCGAGCCGCTCGATCATGAACTTGCCGGCAAGCCCGGCGTGCCAGGAGGTGCCGCAGGCGGCGATGGTGATGCCAGTGGCGTCGCGGAGGTCGGCCTCGGAGATGGCCATGTCGGGGAGGAAGGCGCGGCCGGTATCGAGCGAGACGCGGCCGAGGGTGGTGTCGCGGACGGCGCGCGGCTGCTCGTTGATTTCCTTGAGCATGAAGTGCTTGTAGCCGGCTTTTTCGGCCTGGATGGGGTCCCAGGTGATGCGCTGCGGCTTGAGTTCCTTAGGGTTGCCGAGGAAGTCGGTGAGGGTGATGCCGGCGGTGGTGAGGGTGGCGACTTCGTGGTCGTGGAGGAAGTAGATAGACCGGGTGTGGTGGAGGATGCCGGGGACGTCGGAGGCGAGGAAGAACTCGCCGTCGCCGAGGCCGAGAACGATGGGCGGGCCCATGCGCGCGGCGACCATCTTGTCGGGCTCGAGGGCGGAGAGGACGCCGATGGCGAAGGCGCCGGTCATGCGGCGGGCGGCGCGGCGGACGGCCTCTTCTAGTGGGAGAGTCCGGGCGTCGGGGGTGGTTAGGACGGCTTGGGATTCGTTGGTGTCCGCGAGGTCTGTGGAACCCACCTTAACCGACGGTAAAGCTGTCGGTGAAGATGGGGCACCCGAGGTCGTGGATGGGATGGCGGCCATTTCGAGCTCGTCCTGGATGAGGTGCGCGATGATCTCGGTGTCGGTTTCGGAGAGGAATTTGTGGCCCTTGGCGATGAGGGCGTTCTTGAGCGTGAGGTAGTTTTCAACGATGCCGTTGTGCACCACGACGAGGGTGCCGGTGCCGTCGCGGTGCGGGTGGGCATTTTCTTCGGTGGGGCGGCCGTGGGTGGCCCACCGCGTGTGCCCGATCCCATAGGTCCCGTGGACTGGGTTGTCGCGCAGGATGGCGTCGAGATTACGCAGCTTGCCGGGGGCGCGGCGCAGCTGAAGGCCTTGCGGTTGGCCGTCGGCAGTGGCGCCGCCCGCAACGGCGATGCCGGCGGAGTCATAGCCGCGGTATTCCAGGCGGGCGAGGCCTTCCATGATGACCGGGACGCAGGGCTTGGGACCGATATAACCGACGATGCCGCACATGGTTACAAGTGTAGCGGTCGCGCGCGGAATGGGGGCTGACGCGTTTGGGAGATGGCGCGCAGCGAGGGGTGGGACGCGGCGGAGACCTGGCCGCTTTCGGCTACTGCTTTGGTTGTGCCGTATGCGCCATCCAGTAGGTGGTGTAATGGTCTTCGTGTTTGTGGAACTCCATGGGGTTGGGGTGCATGTTCCTCCCGCCACTCATTTCCGATAAGCCGAGCACTGCGTTGTACCGGACACCCTGATCGGGATCGCGGAGCCCCGCGCTGAACAGGGCTTCGCTCGCCGGTAGGTTTATGTGGCGAAGTGCCTGCATCGCGGCACGTCTTGTCTCGGCATCGCCGCTTTGCACCAACTTGGAGAGCTGCGGAAGGGCGTCCGGAGTTTTAACACCATCGCGAATCCCAACGCGGAGGTTGTGCAGGACCGCCGTGTCTTGATCCGAGCTTTGTGTTAGGAGTGCGTTTGTGGCGGTGTCCACCTCCGAGGTGTCGCCTAAGCTCAAAAGAACGCCGATCGCCTCTAGCCTCACATTGGAGCTAAGGGAGGGCAGTACGCGTTTCAGTTCGTCGAGCGCGTACGTCGTGTGGACGGTTCCCAAGCTAAGTGCGGCTGAACGTTTTGCCTGAACACTCTCTTGGGGCGAGTTGAGCACCTCTGCCTCAACGTGTGTTACCTGATCGAGAGCGGACCCGGATGGAGGCGTTGCCATCCTCAAGGTGGCGGGGAGGAAAGGATAGGTCGGATTCGTGAACGCGTACTGATCCCCGTTTTGCTTCACGAGAAAGAACATGCCTTGCGTGCCGTCAGTTACGCGGGCGTACTGCGAAAGCTCCTCCGTAACAAGGTAGCTGACGCGATGAGGCTCTTGCGTGCTCGGTCCCTTGAGCACAAGAGAGGGCGAGACACTCGCGACATACCGGCGCGCGCCGGTCTCGGGGTCTAGCACCGCAGTTCCCGACTGCATTTGGTCTTCGGAACGGACGTGAAACGTACCAATGACGATGGTATCGGAGGCTTCCGTCAATGTGGTCGCACTTCGGGCGGAGACAGGGATGGCTCGTGCAGCGGGGAGCGTGCAGATGGTGATGCACGAGAGTAGCAAGAGGAGCCGAGCTATGCGCACCTGGTTCTCCTGAACGGCCTGGGTGGAGCGTGCACCTACGCGCGCCGGTTCACCCAGTTGGTGTTATTCCGTAGAGGGTATGTCGACGAACACAAAGGCTTCTTTGTCGCCTTTCAGGCCGTATTCGCTGGGAGGGAGATCGAGCCTGACCCGGTAGGGAGAGACCTCAGTCATCGTGGTTACTTGGAGAAATCTTGGGTTGATGCCCGGACGTTTGAGAGCACTGAAGGGGAGCGGAACAGTTCTGACACCGACGTGTTTGTCATCTCCGGCTGAAAAGTCTATGGCGATCATCTGATTGGTTAATTCCCTGAAATCCGCGCCCACTCCCGCGAGGAAAACAAGCCGCTTGCTTGCGAGAAAGAGGAACGGAGGCGAGCCTAGGATATGTAACGCCGTCGCCGCCGAGTGAGCTTCGGTCGAATAGTCTGCTGGCGGCACTCCAGCAGGGTACACCGCGATGCCAACTTGCGACGGGTACTTTTCCGAGCCAGGAGCGCGACCGTATCGGTTCTGGATGGGAGTTTGGTCCAAGTCATAAACTCTAAGGACGTCAGTCGGGGAATACACCGCATGATTAGGATAATACTGCACAAAAGCGATCCAACGTGAGCCGAAGAAGTACGGTTGATAGCAGAAGAACCAATCGGACCGCGTGGATGTAGCGATGTCGATAATTTCGACCACACTCACGTTACCGCTGCTACCAAGAACCGCGGCCCTACCATCGGCGACATTGATCGTGTCGATAGTTTCGATGGCAGAACTGGTGATTGTCTGGGTTTCTTTGTGGTCCGAGGTGTTCGTGAACGAGATGCTCAAGGAGAAAATTGCCTCTCCCTTGGGTGTCGTGTGGAACGAAGTCGGCTTCCACTCCTGAGCGAGGGCCATGGGACCTTCCAGGAAGAGGACTACTGCGGCAATTGCTACGAGTCTCCGGAACGGGTTCATAGAGCGGCGGAGCGCCATTAGTCCCCACTCCTGAGTATGTCTTCAAATCTCAGGTTGATAATACGAGACGACTCACCCTGGCGGGGCCGGCCTGACGTATCTTCCTCAAGGGAGATTCCGTCTGTACCTATCGATAAGACCCTGGTTCTTGGGAGCGGGTTGCTCCTGTATACCTCGCGGAGAACACCATTTTGGGACCTTAAGATCTCGATCGATAATCCCGTTTGGGGATCTCCTATGTGAAACCCACTCAGCACGACCAACCTGCCCCGATCTGGGCTATCGACCACTCGAACAAAGAAGGTAGAACCAACGTAGCCCGGCTCAAACGTAGAAGCCACCCAACCCGACGCCTCTTTCCGGAAAACATCCAGATACGGCTTTGTGCTTGGTATAGCATTCCCGCCGCGAATGAGCCAGTATGTAAAAATTCGGATAGGGACGTTACTCTTTATCTCAAATGCTTGGGGTAAGTTTGATTCCTCGGCCCATACCTCACTTTCGGGAGTTCGCTGGAGACACTGAAGGTACGCTCGAATGTCTTCGTCGCTCCTTCCGCTTTCTATCTGTTTGCGAATATCAGATGCGACAATAGCGTGAAGCCGCGAGGTCAACTGATCAAGGTGGTCACCGTTGTTCAGCCGAACCGCGTCGAGCTTTGTGCGGATGATGAGCTGTCCCGCAAGTTCGTCGTATTGCGGTTTGTCATAGGAACATGACTGCCCAACGCAAAGTGGACAGATCAGTAAAGCGGCAAGTAGGGTTAGGGTTGCAGTATTCGTCATGGGATTTGTACCACCGCCGAATTGCCAATCTTTTGGCGCTCGAAGATGAATGCTGGTGCACCACTACCAGTCGACACATTGTTGCCTATAGACGTTTTCCAAACGAGCTGACGGTAAGAACCATAGCAGTTAGGATCGTGATTCACTTGGGGGACTGTTGTCGCGTTTGCGTTGTACGCGGACTGGATCGCTGCGAACCCTGCTGCATCTGGTGAGAAAAAGCAGGGTGATGCGCTCGTTGTGTCCTGGAGGCTTCCATTGTACGCTTGAACTGCGATTCCAAGTTCCGGTTGCGATCCATTTGTGATCGAGGTGTTGATACTGCCGGTAAACTGGCCCGGTACGATCGCTGCTTGCCAAGTGCTTGGTGAACCGAAAGACGGATTATTCAGGCGTTGGGTGATCGAAGAAGCGATCGCGGGCTCAGTTACGCTATCTCCAGCAGCAGCCTGCCCATGCCCTTCTCCGTAGAGAACCTGAATGAGGAGTTGCGGAGGAATGGTGATGATTGTCGGGGAATTGGAGCAGGTGTTACCAAGACAGGCTTTCGCCTGAAATATTCCTGATGGCGAGTTGCTGCCAGAAACATTTACGGTCCAATTATCGTTGCCCGTGAATGAAGACGGCGGATTGAACCCAACGGTTGCAGTGCTAGAACTGTTTGGGTTGTTCTGCAAACCTAGAGCGAAGCTTGCGGAAGATGCCGAACTAGAAGGGTTCACGTTAACCGTGATATTAACCGAGGTATCACCGCTCGACATGCTTATGGCTGATGGTGAAGTCGTGATATTGACCACAGTGCCGCCGCCTTGCGTTGTTACTTGGCAAGAGCCACCTTGAGTCTGGCCGGTGATGTAGAACTGACCGAGGCTTATGCCCTTGAGATAGATATCGGTATTGGACGAGCTCACTTGAGAGGTGGTACCGCTGTTACCGCCTGACCACGAGGTGGTGAACGAGTAGCCGTATGAGCTACCGACTGGTGAGGTCTGGCCACAGCAGTTCGGGCAATACTCTGTGCAGAAAACCGGCTGTATCGCTGACAGGTCTACAGGATCACCCTCCAGGAGGAGATCCTCGAAGTTTTCGGGGCCAAACTGCGCACTGCACATATTGATGTACGTTGGGCAGCTGAAACTTCGCGCCATCGCGGTCGATGTGTTGGTCACCACGAGCCGGCCGAGACCGTTGCCGCCGAACTCGGTGTTCCATTGCACTTCGCCCTGCGTGAGGCTCTTAGGAAGACTGTGATGGTTGTGGTCGGCGGTACCGTTTGCGAGTATGCCATCAATTGAGATCGACCGTGTTTCCGAGGGGGCTAGCTTGTAGGACTCCACCCAGGTGTTGCCGCCTCCGGAGATGCGGACGTGAAAAAGCATAGGGGTCTTGGCGCTGTTGAAGAGAAGAAGGGTAGAGCTGTTGCCGTTCGAGGTTGACCAGGGATGGTCGCCGCCGTTGTGGTCGTCGTGGGCGTCTTTGGCGAGTAGCTCGGTGCGGGCTTGCGAGGTGCCGAGGCGCGTGAAGAGGTGCGCTTGCACGTCACCAGGCTGGCCGTTTGAGGCGATGGTGAACGTGTTGAGAAAGCCACTGCCGCCGGGGGTAGAGAGCGCCGCGGTTTGTGAGCTGTAGGGCGCGAGCGTGAGGTTGGCGATCTGCTGAACCTTGGGCGTTCCGGAAGAGCTGTCAGCCCAGGTGACGGCTGCCTGTCTAGGCTGGCCGGAGAAGTTCGCGAGGGTGAGCACGGGAGCGGAGAGCGCGGTTTGCAGGAGATTCGTAGCGCCGATGGGCACGCCGACGTAGGAGATGGCCGAGGTGGGAAGTAAGCCTGGGTCGTAGAAGTCGACCGGTTGCAGCTGTGGTTGGTCCAGGCCGCCGTTGAGCGCGAGACCGAAGGCGTAGAAGGCTCCCGGAACGCTGTCCGACTTGAGCGACAGCGCGTGATCGGTAACAACGGATGTGCTGCTGTTGAGCAGGCTTGAGCCGAAGTTCAGGGCTGTATCGTGCACGGCCTGCCACGAGCACGCTTGGACGACAGCGGTGCCGAATGCGGGCAAATCGATGGCGGAAGATGCGGTGTTCTCGCCAACGCAGGACGCATGGATCGTTTGAGCGGCGTCGGAAACGCTGGTGATGGCAATGAGCGGAAGATTGCGCGTCTGGCTGGCGACACCCTGCAGCACGGTGGACCCGTGCGCGGTGGGCATGCCGAACTCCTCTTCCAGGAACACCGGCTGGCTGCCGTTATGAAGCGTCATGGAGAGCTGCGCTAGGAGCGCGGGCCCTTTCAAGGCAGCATCCTGCTCCAGAGTGACGGAGCCGGAGTGGGCCTGTGAGCCGGCTGTGGCGAGCAGCGTCTTTACGGCTATCGAAGTGCTGCTGTGAGACGGGAAGCTGATGAGCTGGTGGGCGATGACGGTGCCGCCCTGGTCGCGGAGCGTGACTGTGCCGTTGACGGCGAAGGTGATGGAGTTGACTACGGTGATGCTGCTGTCGATCTGGTCGGTTTGTAGAAAGACCGGGGCGACCAGCGGCATGGCACCGAACATGGGCTCGGCGGTGTTGTAAATGGAGTGGGCGGCTGCCGTGGAGGTGCCGGGATACTTCCTTTGCGCAGCAAGAGGAAGGATCGGCAGAAGGCTGACCAACGCTAGGCAGAATGCTTGAGCAAGAGGGGGGCAGCAGCGAGGCGAGGTAACGGAAGGAAACATCTCGGCTCCTTACACGACCGCAACCTGATCGCGGGAGAACAGTACGCCTCCGCGTGTAGTTCCGCAAGCGAAGATTTAGCTTTTTGCTATGTTCATATGGCTTTAATCCGAAGCCTTGCCCGACCGAACGTTGGGGTGGGGGCAAGGCTGCGGAGATAGTGGCAGTAAGCGCAGTGCTGCACCGCCCTTAAATTGCGATTAACCGCGCAAAGCGCGGCGTGTAGTCTCCATGCTGACCCCGTAAACGAGGTGCGCGAGCCAGTGGCTTAGGTGGGCGGCGGCGGGTTCCTGGGTGGGCCACTTCGCGAAGCCAACGGCGGGGACGCTCACCAGATCGGTGCCGGCCCAAAGGGCCGTGCCGAAGATGCTGCCGAAG
Source organism: uncultured Acidobacteriaceae bacterium (assembly GCA_964245045.1). Lineage (GTDB taxonomy): Bacteria > Acidobacteriota > Terriglobia > Terriglobales > Acidobacteriaceae > Granulicella. The sequence continues at coordinate 11,701 of CAXTLD010000089.1, forward strand.
CCGAGCGTGGGCAGGGCGGTGTATTCCGCGGCAACGCCGTACACAGCGCCCATCAACCCGCCGAAGGCGTAATGGACGACGGTGCCGGCGCGCTCCTTCTCCGCGCGGGAAAGATGGCGTCCGCCCGGGGCGTAGCTGGCGAATACATCGGCTGCCTGCATGGTGACCGTCTCGGGGGCGGACTGGGCGCTTTGCTGCCGATGCCGGGCTTCGGCCTCGTCGGCTTGGTGGTCCTCTTCCCTCTTCAGACGCTGCTGGATGTTGCCGCCGGGGCCCTGAATAAAGCGAAGCATGAGCCACGAAGCTGCCAAACCGCTGATGGCCCCGGCGCATAGGCCGGCCGCAAGGTTAGGACGTGAAGACATGAAGGAAACTCCCACCGCTGGATGGATGCCTAGAGGAGGCCTTGCATGCGGCGCTCAGAGAAATTGATTTAGTGCTGCGCAACCGAACAGCTCAGCGGTCGATGTCCGTTGCTGGTACAGGCAAGCAACGCAGGAGAAGCACAGGTGGGCGCAATCTCCTCTGCTGCCACGGAACGCTAGCTCCTCGTCATGCCGGCGGTCCAGTGCGCGTCGCGAACGGCAAGTTTTTCGATGGCCTGCTTTCGCCACCAGTCTCCGACGCCAACCATGTACCCAATGTGTTTGGCGTAGGCCGGATCGAACTGGAGATACATACATTGGTTGATTCTAGGGATGGAGGCATCCTCATTGGGACGATGCTGGAGCTGCCAAAGGTCGCCAGGCTTCATAACTCCCGGTTCCAATATCCGCATATAGAACCCGGTCCGGTTTTCCTGAAGGGTGAGCTTCACCCAATCGGCCCGGCCGATGTGGCGCGCCTGGTTAGCGCATGGCACGCGAGGGCCGCTAACTTGGGCCAGCACGGAACCAAAGCGCACCACATCGCCAACATAAATGGCGCTTTCTTCTATCCCGCGCACTGTTAGGTTCTCGCCCACCATGCCGGGCTGAAGCGCTAACCCATACCGCTGGTTCCAGAAGGCGTAATGCTCCGCCAAGTGCACACAAAGCGCGGCGTCAGGACTGCCGTGATACGGTTGCGTCACCTTATCGCCAACGATGCCTCCTTTAATAACTTGGACGGCGGCAGGGACGCGTTCGCGGTGGGTGGAAGATTGCCATGGGCCGCGGTCGTCGTACAAGATCTTGGGGCCGCCAACAAAGATCGCGTCGATGGCTGGAGTAGGCGGGAGCACCATGCAGCCCTAAATGATAGCTGGGTTTAGCCGGGTAGGTACCAGGGCACATTGATCACGACGATGCGACGGTTGCCTTTCATCAGCAGCAGCGCCTTCAGCACGGTGGAACGGTGGTTATGCAGCAGATATTGGTACCAGTGCGTTGTGACGAGCTCGGGCACGATGACCGCGACGCGGCGGTCCGTGAGGCAGGATTCCTTCTCCAGGACGTAGTTGAGGATGGGGCTGGTCACAAAGCGAAAGGGTGAGTCCAGAGCAACGATGCGGGGTTCGTTGAGGCCGGCCTGGCGGGTGGCGGCGCCGAGTTGGTCGCCCCAGCCGTCGGCGTTCTGGTCATGCAACTCGCCGGGGCAGTTCACATGCAGGACCTCGACATCCGGGGTGAGGGAACAGGCGAACTGGACGGCGGCCTCGGACGCGCGATTCCATCCGGAGATCGGCAGAATGGCGTACGGTGGCTGCTCTTTGTCCAGGTGGATCTGCTGCACCTGCGACAGCTGGTTAATCACAGTGTAGTGCCGGTG
>CAXTLD010000090.1:0-12889 GCA_964245045.1 uncultured Acidobacteriaceae bacterium
CCACAGCCACAGCGCGCGCCGGGCGGGATTGGAACGGGGGCGGGAGGGGGCCGAGGTTTGCGACCGCCGTTTAACTTGGGCCTGGGCAGCGCCTTTGCGCTCGCGCTGGTGCTCTCCGGGATCGTCTTCGGCCTGCTTTGGCCGGTGCTGCTGGGCTTGACGCTGCTGGGGACGGGTTACCTGAGCCGCGCGATCGGCGCGGGTTCGCCGGAGACGCTGGGCGTTCCCGTGCGGGACGTGATGCTCACCGACTTCAAGCCGCTGAGCGCTTCGGGCACCTTGCGCGACGCGCTGCGCCAGACCACGCAGACAGCAGGGGAGCTCTTCCCTGTGTTGCGCGGCGACCGCCTGGTGGGATGGACCTCCCGTGCGTCGCTGGCGGCGCGGCTGCGGGCCGAAGGCGACGGCTTCCTCCAGTCCGCCATGTCGCGATCGTTTCAAGCGGTGTCCCCGGGAGAAACCATCGGCGAGGCACTGCGCCGGGCGACGAGCCTGGGCGCGAGCGAGTTTATTCCGGTTGTGGAGGATGGCGCCATGATCGGCATCCTCACCCCGGGCAGCCTGGAGCGCGCCGCGGTGCAGCTGCGCCTGACGCAGGCCCCGGTGGAGCGGGACGCGCGATGAGTGAAGAGGCCATGGAGGGCGAGGAAGCAGCCGAGGTCCAGGCGCGTCCGCTTGCCCCGGGGCTGTACCTTGTGGGGACGCCGATCGGCAACCTGGAAGACATCACGCTGCGGGCGTTGCGCGTGTTGCGCGGGGTGGACCGCATCGCCTGTGAGGACACCCGGCAGACGGCCAAGCTGCTGCACCACTACGGCATCAAGCAGGCGACGGTGAGCTACCACCAGCACAACGAGCAGGGCCGCGCGGAGGAGTTGGTGGCGGCTCTGCGCGAGGGCGCCAGGATCGCGGTGGTGAGCGACGCGGGCATGCCGGCGATTGCGGACCCGGGCGAGTCGCTGGTACGGGCGGCCATTGCGGCGGGCGTGGCGGTCTACCCAGTGCCGGGGGCCAACGCGGCCCTGAGCGCGCTGGTGGCTAGTGGGTTGAGCGCGGAGCGGTTTGCGTTTGGCGGATTCTTACCGGCTAAGGCAGGGCAGCGACGGACGTTTTTGGAAGAACTGCGAGGCCGGATATCCGGGGAAGCTGCCGCGGGCGTTGAAGCGACCCAGATCTTTTACGAGGCGCCGCACCGCATCCTGGAAACCTTGCGCGACGTGGTGGCGGTGTTTGGGCCGGGGCAGCGGGTGGTCGTGGCGCGCGAACTGACGAAGCTGCACGAGGAGTCCCTGCGGGGGACGGCAAGCGAGGTCTTAGCGGCTCTGGAGAGCCGAGACGTGGTGCGTGGGGAGATGGTCCTGCTGCTGGACGGGCATGTGGCCGCGGCTCAGGCGGAAGAGAACGGACCGGCGCTGACGCTGGCCGACGAGGTCTCCGCGGCGATGCGTGAAGGGTTGAGTGAGAAGGATGCATTGAAGCGGGCGGCCAAGGCGCGCGGGCTGGGCAAGAGCGAGGCGTACCGGGAGTGGCAGCGCGGGCGGCGATGAGCTAAGAGATACTTCTCACGCGGACCCAGGGCAATGTTCGCCAGCCTGTCGGCGTCTTTTCCAGGACCACCCAGGTCCAGTTGCCGCAGAGACCGCCGCAGTACATGCCGAACTCTGTCATTGCAAGCGTGTGAGCCTTATTGAAATAGATGGCGGTGAAACGGTGCAGGCCGGCAGCGCCCTGGAACTCATCTGGCGTTGCGGGTGCGCGCATGATGTCGTTCGCAGGTGGCATGTACCCGCTGACACCTCGCATGTAACGAGTCCGGTTCTCCTCGCTCATCAAACGCACGGGCAGCCCGAGGTGAAACTGCGTTCCATCCAACTGGTAGCGCTCATGGCAGTGGGCGTCAAAGTCCGACAGCACCTGATCGAACTCCGCCTTCCGTTCCGGCGGCGGCTTGATGCCACGGTGTGGATTCGCCAGGTCGCTGTTGTCGCAGGGTATGCCCATAGGTACCGCCGCGGTCACGTCTTCGAGCAGCCATTGCGTCCGATGCACATCGCTCCACTCGATGTTGTTGCTGGGCAGCAGTTGCGAGTAGATTGCGTAGCTGTCGGGGATGCGGTCGATCGGCATCTGAGCGGCTGGGGTGTACTGAGGCTTCTCCTGCGCTGCCGCTTCCCAGCCTAGACACACAACAAGGACCGTTGCAAAGCTCGTTAGGAATCTCATCCGCCCTACCCTCTGAGACTTAGACCTTCCACAGCGAGAAGTGTTCCCGAACGATTCGCGTGCGATCCAGACTTTGGCGCTAGACCGTTTCCCTGCCCTTGAGGCGGTCGTAGGTGTACACGTCGCTGGTGGTGCCCATGGATTCGTTGTAGAGGCTCAGGGCGCCGATGGCCTCGCGGAGCTCCTGGTCGAATTTGTGGATGCAGCGGAGCTGGTCGGCGGTGGCCGGGATGCGGAGCTTAGTGGTTTCCAGGAACTTTTGGTAGCCGTGGTCGACGAGGCGGGCGATCTCGCCGTTGAGCACCCAGCCGGCCTTGGCGAGGACGCGGATGGGAAGATCCTTGCCAGGACCGGGGGCGATTTCGGCGGCGCAGCCGTACTTGCTCACGCGGCGCGCGCCGGCCACACCCTTTGCACCGCCGGAGGCCGGGGCGACATCGAATCTTTCGTTACCGAGCGTGGACAGCACGCCGTCAAAGGTCAGCGTCGGCGTTTCTTTGTTGGGCTTGAGGCGCATGGGACGTGGGCTCCGGAGGAGCGATGCCGGGGACCGCGCGACCGCCGTGGATGGGTGATCGGGGCACGGACGCTGGGCTACACTCGCAAGGGTACTGTCGCACACCGCGGCGCACCCCTTCAATGGCACGCTGGCGGTAGACGAAAAGAGAGGGTCTGGGAGATGACGGACGTGGTGCAAGGAACGTTCGGCAAGGCGAGTAGCGCGAAGCTCGGGACGACGCTGCCTGAGCGCGTGGGCAACACGCCGCTGCTTCGGCTGGAGCGATTGACTGAGCACCTGTCCGGCGTGCAGATCCTCGGCAAGGCCGAGTGGGCGAACCCGGGCGGCAGCGTGAAGGACAGGGCCGCCTCGGCCATTGTGGCCGATGCGCAGCGCCGCGGGCTGCTGGTTCGCGGCAAGACGCTGCTGGACGCTACCAGCGGCAACACGGGCATTGCGTACGCCATGCTGGGCGCGGCGCAGGGCTTCCCTGTGACGCTGTGCATGCCCTCCAACGTGAGCCCGGAGCGGAAGCACATTCTGGCGGCGTACGGGGCGGAGATACTCTACACCGACCCGGCGGACGGGTCTGACGGCGCCATCCGGATGGCCCGGCGCATGGCCGCGGAGCGACCGGAGCGCTACTTCTACGCCGACCAGTACGGCAATGAAAACAACTGGCGATCGCACTACTACGGCACGGCGAACGAGATTTGGGATCAAACTCAGGGATGTGTGACGCACTTCGTCGCCGGGCTGGGGACCAGCGGCACGTTTATGGGTACGACGCGACGCTTGCGGGAGTTGAACGCCGCCGTGAAGTGCTATTCCATGCAGCCGGATTCGCCGTTCAACGGGCTGGAAGGCTTGAAGCACATGCCCACGGCGATTGTGCCGCCGATTTATGACGAGCACCTGGCCGACCGCAACATCGAGATGCCCACCGAGCGGGCGTACGCGATGTGCAAACGCCTGGCGCAGACGCAGGGGTTGCTGGTGGGGATCTCGGCGGCGGCGGCTGTGGCGGCATGCCTGGATGTGGCGGAGGAAGAGGCGCGGGCCGGACGCGAAGCGGTCATTGTGACCATCCTTTGCGACTCGGCGGACAAGTACCTGAGCGAGCGCTTTTGGAGTGAGCCGACGCCGGAAGCCGCGGCGACCGACGCGGTGGACAGCGAGATGTATGCGGGGCAGAACGCATGAGCGTGGGACCGCTGCGTGTGGCAAAGGCGATGTTCGAGCAGATTCGCGCCCATGGGGAAGAGACCTACCCGCACGAGTGCTGCGGAATCCTGCTGGGCAAGGCCGGCGAGGACGGCACCGACGTCGGTTCCCTGCTGCGCGCCGGCAACACGCGCACAGACTCGGCGCACAACCGGTACCACATCGACCCGCGCGAGCTGATTGCGGCACAGCGGGAAGGGCGCAAGCTGGGCCTGGATATCGTGGGTTTCTACCACTCGCACCCGGACCACCCAGCGATGTGGTCCGCGACCGACTTTGCGGAGGCGCACTGGTTTGGCTGCAGCTACGTGATTACCGCGGTTGACGGCGACAAGGCGAGCGGCAACGCCACGATGACGAACAGCTTTCTGCTGACAGGGACGGGCGAAGAGGATAAGGCGTTTCTGTCACAGCCGATTGCGGTGGGGTAGCATCGAAGAGCACTGAGGCTTGGAACCGGCTTATGAAGATTCACATCCCCACCCCGCTGCGCGCCTATACCGATAAGCAGGAGACCGTGGACGTTTCCGGCGCGACGGTGGCGGCCGGCTTGCAAAGCCTGGTTGCGACGTACCCGGCGCTGCGCCAGCACCTGTTCACGCCGGAGGGCAAACTGCGCTCGTTTGTGAACGTGTACGTTCGCGACGAAGACGTGCGCTACCTGCCGGAAAAGGAAGAAACGCCGGTGACGGACGCCGATGAGGTGACGATTATTCCATCGATTGCGGGTGGGTGTTGCTGAGACATCTGGACACTGTCAGGCTCACCTCAGCGGCTGAAGCCGCGTTCACCTGCACGCCCTATTGTCACGGCTGAAGCCGTGACCCTTCCAGAGAGTTGCACCCAGCTTACTTCGTAAAGACCCAAAGTTCGGCGGTGTGCCCGCGCATGGTGAGGGAGTGCGGGCCGGTCCAGCGGCCGAGGTCTGTGCCGGTCCAGACATCGTGTACGTTGGCGCCTCCGCTAAAGCCAATCTCCTTGAGATCGAACGGAATGTCGCGGGTGCTCCACGAATTGTTGACCAGGCCGATGGCGAAACGTCCGCCCGTCAGGGGCTTACGCCACAGGCTGATGTCGCCGCGCTGCCACACGCGCTCGGCCTGCTTGCCGAGCGGGTCCTGGTCGATGGCGATGGCTTCGCGGTTCATCAGCAGGGCTTTGTCGGCGGGGGTCATCTTGCTGAGGTCGTTGCCGGCCAGCAGGGGCGCGGCGAGCAGAACCCATAGGCTCATGTGTACGCGGTACTCGTTCGGCTTCATGCCACCGTTGCCAACTTCCAGCATGTCGGGGTCGTTCCAGTGGCCGGGGCCGGCGTATTTTTCCAGCCCAACCTGGCCGTAGGCGATCTCCATCATGCGCGCGTAGGTGTCGTTGATGTCGTCGGTGGTGCGCCATGCCTGGGCGTCGACGGCCGGGCCAAACTTCCAGGGCTCATCCAGGCCGTACTGGCAGAGGCTGTAGAGGATGGGGCGGCCGGTCGCCTTGAGTGCATCGCCCATCTTCTTGTAGGCGGCCTGCATCATGCGGAACTCAAACATGGGATCGTCGGGGTGCTCGGCTTTGGCCTTCCGCATGTCGTCCTGGAAGGAGCAGAGGTCATACTTCAGGTAGTCGACGCCCCAGCCGGCGTAGGTTTGCGCGTCCTGGGTCTCGTGGTCCAGGCTGCCCGCGTAGCCCCCGCAGGTTTGGGCGCCGGGCCCGGAGTAGATGCCGAACTTGAGACCTTTGGAGTGAACGTAATCGGCGAGGGCCTTCATGTCCGGAAAGCGGTCGTTGGGGTGGAGAATACCTTCCGCGTCGCGCTTGCCTTGCCAGGTGTCGTCGAGATTGACGTAGACGTAGCCGGCGTCGCGCATGCCGGTGGAGACCAGCTGGTCGGCGGCGGAGCGCACGTCGGCATCGGTGACGTGGTTGGCAAAGTGGTTCCAGCTATTCCAGCCCATGGGCGGTGTGGCGGCGAGCGTCTGCGCGAACAGCGGGGCGGCGACCAAGGTGAGCAGAACGCAGGCGCTCCGAAACAGGTAGGACGGCGAGATCGACATGCGGGCTCCGAGGCGGTTTGCGCGTCGGAAGCAATGTAGCACGGCGACGCCGATGCGGGCTGAGCGGGTCTCCGCGAATCGCCGGGGCGGTGGTTTGCATCTGCCTAGGGGACGCCATGATTGCCACTCAAGAACCCGTGACCGAACTGCCGAAGCTGACTAACGACGAGATCGCGCGCTACTCGCGCCACCTGATTCTGCCCGAGGTGGGCATGGAGGGGCAGCAGAAGCTAAAGGCGGCCAAGGTGCTCTGCGTAGGCACCGGTGGGCTGGGCGCGCCGCTGGCCCTGTACCTGACGGCTGCGGGCGTGGGCACGATTGGTCTGGTGGACTTTGACGTGGTAGATGAGAGCAACCTGCAACGGCAGATCATCCACTCGCAGGCGACCGTGGGCATGCTGAAGGTGGACTCCGCCGAGGTGATGCTCAAGGGCCTGAACAAGAACGTCAACGTGGTGAAGCACAACGAGATGCTGACCTCGGCCAATGCCCTGGAAATCTTCAAGGACTACGACGTCATCGCCGACGGCACCGATAATTTCCAGACACGCTACCTGGTGAACGACGCCTGTGTGTTGACGGGCAAGCCGAACGCCTATGGATCGATCTTCCGCTTTGAAGGGCAGGCGTCGGTGTTCGCGACCGAGGAGGGCCCGTGCTATCGCTGCCTGTACCCGGAGCCGCCGCCGCCGGGGCTGGTGCCCTCCTGCGCAGAGGGCGGTGTGTTGGGCATTCTCCCCGGGCTGGTGGGCGTGATCCAGGCTACCGAGGTCATAAAGCTGATCCTGGGTATCGGCGAGCCGCTGATTGGGCGGTTGTTGCTGGTGGACGCGCTGGGCATGAGCTTTCGCACGTTGAAGCTGCGCAAAAACCCAGAGTGCCCGGCGTGCGGAACCCACGAGATCCGTGAGCTGATCGACTACGACCAGTTCTGCGGCATCGCGCCGCCTGCCGGGGACGGGCCCCTGGAGGTGAGTTCGCATGGTGCGGTGGACGCCGCAGCGCCCCTAGTGGACGGTGTGCCGCAGATCAGCGTGGAGGACCTGAAGCGCCGATTTGACGCGGGCGACAAGCCATTTGTGCTGGACGTGCGCGAGCCACATGAGTACGCCATTGTGAACCTGGGCGCGCCACTTATTCCGGTGGGCCAGGTGAGCCAGCGGTTGGGCGAGATCCCGGTCGGCAAGGACGAGGAGATCGTTGTTCACTGCAAAACCGGCGGGCGCAGTCAAAAGGCGGCGCAGCAGCTCAAGACCGCCGGATTTACGAACGTGCACAACCTTGCCGGGGGCATTACGGCCTGGGCGGAACGCATCGACCCGAGCTTGCCGAAGTACTGAGCTTGCGGGCGTTTCGCTCAGCCCGCTGCGGTCTGGCTTCCGGTCTTAGCTGCACGCAGCATCTCGATGAGGACCTCACGGGTGGCTTGCGAGGTGCGCACCTCCCGCGGGAAGTTGATGCGGGCGCCCTTCATGCCTTCGGCGGTCTTTGCGCGAACCGAAAAGCCCAGCCGGTCGACCGCGGTCATGGCGACTTCGGTCGCCTCCAAGGCCGCATGCGTGCGCGCCAGCACGACCATGGCGTCGACGTGGTCCAGGTTCATGTGCGCGATGATGCCGGCGGCTGCGGGCGCCAGTGGATCCGGCGCGGCAGAGGTATAGTCTCCGGCGTCTACCCAGCCCATGACGCCGAAGCCGCCGACGTAGTAGATGTCGATTGGCTCCAGGCGAAAGAAGCCAAAGTCGGCGAAGTCGACCCAGTAACGGCTGCCCTGATGCGCGGCAAGGTAGATCTCCCGCGCTGCGGCGATGTCGCTTGCGGGCACGGGCGTTGCCTGGCCGAGGAGCGTGGCGCGCGCTGCGCCGAGCACATCGTCACTGTCGGCCGCGGTTACCACAAAGAGGCTGGCGCGCGGGTCCCCTTTGAGGTTTTGCGTATGCATCGCCATGTTGCTGATCAGAAACAGGGCTCGCCCCTTCTCATCCAGCGCATAGGGCATCAACGACCCAAACGGAAAACCGGCCTGCTTGCGCGAGAGTGTGCACAGCGTCGCGACGCTTGCTTGCGAGACAAGGGTCCGCACGCGCTCGGCGTGGCTCGGCTCCGGCAGCTGCGGCAACGGTGGCCCGGTGTAGCGATGTTGGCGATTGGATGTGTCCGGCTCTGAGGACATGGGGCTCCGTTTCTTCTGTGCGCTGCTGGCCGTTGCGGTTGCGCGACGGCGCTAGTCGGTGTCGGGGTCGTCGACGACCAGGATCTGCAACAACAGCGGCGGCTCGACCATGAAGCGCATCCGGGCGGTAGCCGCGACGGCGCGCTCCACTGTGGAGCGGAGGCACGGCTCCGTCGTCACGACGAAGGCCAGACGCTGACTGGTGTGGCCCCGGTGTTGCAGCATCGCGTCGAGGTTGACGTGCTCCGCTGCGAGCGCGCCGGCGATGGCGGCGACGATGCCGGGCTCGTCCTGCACAATGAAGCGCAGGTAAAACGGTGCGACGACGTCACCACTGGCGGCCACCGCCTGCGCGGGTGGGCGCAGCTGGAGGCTCCCGGCCGCGACGGCGAGCACATCGCTCATGACGGCCACAGCGGTGGGACCGCCGCCCGCGCCGTGGCCGCTGAAGACCACATCGCCTCCAAATCGTCCAGAGGTGACCACGGTGTTCTGCGTGCGGTGCGAAAGGGCCAGCGGCGAGGACCGCGGCACCAGCATGGGCGCCACGCGCGCACGTACGCCGTCCGCGGTGCGCTCTACGCGCGAGATTTGGCGGATGGTGGACTCGAGCTCGCGGGCGTACGCGAAGTCGGTCGCGCTGACGCGGCTGATGGTTTGCGTGGGTACGGCTTCAGGCTTGATCTCTGCCCCCATGGCGAGCCGGGCGAGGATGCACAGCTTGGCGCGGGCGTCGTAGCCGTCCACATCGGCACTGGGGTCGGCCTCGGCGTAGCCCAGCCGTTGCGCCTCCCGTAGCACGTCGGCGTACTCCGCGCCGGCCTCCATCGCGCTCAGCATGAAGTTGCAGGTGCCGTTCAGGATGCCGCTGACGCGGTTGATCCGGTCGCCGCCGAGCCCCTGCGCGAGCCCGGGGATCACCGGTACGCCGCCCGCGACGGCGGCGTTGTACAGCACCTGCCGGCCGTGCTGCGCGGCAAAGGGCAACAGCTCCGCCCCACGGATGGCGATGAGCTGCTTGTTCGCGGTCACAACATCCTTGCCACGGCGAACCGCGGTGCGTACCCAGTCTTCGATGGGGTACACGCCGCCGATGAGCTCCACGATGATGTGGACGTCCGGATGGTCAAGAATCTCTTCGACGTTCTCCGTCCAGCGAACACCGGCGGGCAGCAGCTGCGCCCGTTCGCTCGCACGTTTGCGCTCCACCCCGCGATTGAAGACATGCGTGAGACGGAGGTCTTCTCGCCCGCTGGCGGCGAGCACCTCGGCGAAGCTTGAGCCCACGGTGCCGAAGCCCAGCAGGCCTATGTTTTTTACGGCGGCTGCCATCTAGTACACCACCCGGCGCTGGCTCGTTTGCCACGCCTCAAAGCTCGACCGCGCCTCGTCTGCCAGCAGGCGTTCGATGGGAATGGAGCGCTGCGCGAGAGGCTTCTTAACTTCCTCGTACAGGAAGGAATCGTCGAAGCCGATGGCGGCGGCATCGGCCTCGGAGTTGCCGTAAAAAATGGCCCGGCAACGCGACCAGTAGAGCGCGGCCAGGCACATGGGGCAGGGCTCGCAGCTGGTGTAGACGTCGCAGTCCGCGAGCTGAAACGTGCCCAGGGCCTGGCAGGCGTTGCGGATAGCAACGACCTCTGCGTGGGCGGTTGGGTCGTTGGTGGCGGTGACCTGGTTGGCCCCGGTGGCGATAACGTGGCCGTCCTTGACGACGACCGCGCCGAAGGGCCCGCCACGGCCATGCAGGACGTTTTCTGTGGCCAGGTGGATGGCCTGCTGCATGAACTCGGGTCGTCCGGGCATAATCAGCAACATGGTACATGCTCTGCGCTCGCGCCGCGTGGTGACGCCGGAAGGGGTGCGCGACGCGGCGGTGGTGATCGACGGCGAACGCATTCGGGACGTCGTGGCGCCCGGGGATGTGGGGGCGGGTGTGCCGTGTGGAGATTTGGGCGAGGTGGCGCTGCTGCCGGGGCTCGTGGATGTCCATACGCACCTGAACGAGCCTGGACGAACGGAGTGGGAGGGCTTTTGGACGGGCACACGCGCGGCCGCGGCCGGAGGTTTCACCACCGTCGTGGACATGCCGCTGAACTGCCTGCCAGAGACGACGGACGTCGCCGCATTGGAGCAGAAACGTGCCGCAGCGCAGGGAAAGGCCTGGGTGGACTACGCATTGTGGGGTGGCGCGGTCAACGGCAACCGAGGCGACCTCCGGGCCCTGGCAGAGGCGGGGGTAGCTGGGTTCAAGTGCTTCCTGATCTACCCGGGCTGCGACGGCTTCGGCGAGATCGACGCAGCCAACCTGGAAGCTGCGGCCGCCGTGGTTGCCGAGACGGGTTTGCCGCTGCTCGTGCACGCGGAGTTGGCGCCGCCGATCGAAGCTGCGTGTGCCGCGCTGGAGCGTGACGGGGCGGACTGGCGACAGTATGCGACCTACCTCGCATCCCGACCGGATGCGGCGGAGCTGGAAGCGATCGCGATGTTGCTGGACCTGTGCCGGCAGTATCGATTTCATTTGCACGTGGTGCATGTGTCTTCCGCGCAGGCGCTGCCCTTGCTGCAGGCTGCCCGGCGCGAAGGCTTGCCTGTGACGGTCGAAACCTGCCCGCACTACCTCCACTTCGCGGGAGAAGATATCCCGGACAGCGCGACGCTGTTCAAGTGCGCGCCGCCCGTGCGGTCCGCGGTGAATCGCGAGGCGCTGTGGGAGGGTCTGCAAGACGGCACGATCGACCTTGTGGCGACGGACCACTCCCCTTGCCCGCCTGGCATGAAGCGGCTGGGGCCGGAGGCGCGCTTCGATGAGGCCTGGGGCGGCGTCGCCTCGCTGTCGGTGGCCTTGCCGGTGATGTGGACCGAATGCGCACGGCGCGGCCTTGGGCTCCATGAATTCACGCGATGGATGAGCACGCGACCTGCCAGGCTCGCCGGCTTGAGCGCGGAGGTGGGAGCGATTGCGCCGGGGCTGCAGGCCAGCTTCGTTGCGCTAGACACCGACGCTACGTTTCTCGTCAGCGCGGAGCGACTGGTGCAGCGACATGCCATCTCGCCGTACATGGGCGAGACGCTGCGGGGCGCCGTGCAGACGACCTGGGTGCGTGGGCGGCGCGTCTTCCATGCGGGCCAGTTTGCGGCGGAACCGCACGGTCGAGAGCATTTGCGAAACGGGTAAGGGAAAGGCGGAGCGTTGTGTTGGACACGGTGTTGGCGCGTTGGAACACGGCAGCGGCGGCAACGGCCGGAGCGGAAATCCTGCCGTGTAACGGCTCTCTCGCCTGGGCAAGGGCGATGGCCGCGCAGCGTCCCTTCGCCGACGCAGCAGCGCTGCTGGCGGCGGCCGATGCGGCGTGGGCCGGCCTGGACGCCGAAGCCTGGCAGCAGGCGTTTGACAGCCATCCGCGGCTTGGCGAACGCGAGGCCAAGGCGGCGACGCCGGCGAGCCTGCAGCTGAGCGCAGCGGAGCAGAGCGACCTGCGCGACGACGCGGCGACCCGGGCCGCGCTGGCAGAGGCCAACCGCGTCTACGAGCGGCGCTTCGGACGCGTGTTTCTGCTATGCGCCACGGGCAAGAGCGCCGCGGAGGTGTTGGCGGAGCTGCGGGCGCGGCTGGGCAACGACGAGGCTGCGGAGTGGCAAAACGCCGGCGAGCAGCAACGGCGCATCACGCAGCTGCGCCTGCGCCGGTGGCTCGGCCTGCCCCCGGCGCGGTGCGAGGACGTGTAGAGTAGTCGCATTCCATGAGTCTTTCGACACACGTGCTGGATACCGCGTTGGGCAAGCCCGTTGCGGGCGTTGCGCTCACCCTGCGGGAGCGCGCGGGCGAGCAATGGCGCGAGATCGGCCGCGGCGTCACGGATAGCGATGGCCGCTGCCGCACGCTGCTCGCCGGCCAGGAGCTGGCGTGCGGGAACTTCCAGTTGCGCTTTGAGATTGCACCCTATTTTGCGGCGCAGGGCCTCTTTTCGCTGTACCCCTTTGTGGAGATCGCGTTCACGGTCAGGGAGCCGGGGCAGCACCATCACATCCCGCTACTGATTGCGGCCAACGGTTACACCACGTATCGCGGGAGCTAAGCAGCATGGCGGAGTTTGGGCAGCCGCAGAACAGTGCCGGCGACGTACGACTCAGCAGTCATCGTTACGGCAAGTCACGCGTACGCCTGATGCGCGTGGCGCGCCACGCAACGCACCACGATCTCCATGACTGGACCGTGGAGGTGCTGCTTACCGGGGACTTTGACGAGGTGTTTACGCATGGGGACAACGGGCGCATCCTGGCGACGGACACGATGAAGAACACCGTGTACTTTGTGGCACGGCAGTCCAAGACGGAGTCCATGGAAGCGTTTGCGCAGGAGTTGATTGATTTTCTGCTGCCTCGCAACCCGCAGGTGAGCGCGGCTGAGGTGAACATTGCGTCGCATCTGTGGAAGCGGATCGTCGTGGACGGCGAGCCGTATCCAACGGCGTTCATGAAGGGCTCCGACGAGCGGCAGACGACCCACGTCATGCGCAGCCAAGCGGGGGCGTTTGCCATCCGCAGCGGCTTCGACGACATGACGGTACTGAAGACCGCTCAGTCTGGATTTGTGGGCTTTCTGCGCGATGAGTTGACGACCTTGCCGGAGACCACCGACCGGCTGTTCGGCACGGCGGTGACGGCGGTGTGGCGCTACAGCGCCGCGGCGCTTGCGACGGATGTTGATTTCGACAACGTACGGCA
>CAXTLD010000091.1:0-12188 GCA_964245045.1 uncultured Acidobacteriaceae bacterium
CGCCCCCCCCCGCCGCCTCCTCTTCCAACGCGGCGACACCCTCGCCACCGTGGGCCCGCGCTGGATGCAGACCGGCGGCCTGCCCGACGCCACCCTCCCCCCCCCCCAAGGCCGCTGGTCCAACCTCCTCACCAACCAGCCTCTCCTTTCCGGCCCCCAGAACACCCAATCCCTCCTCAGCCCCTTCCCCGTCGCCCTGCTCGTCCGCCAGGTCTGAGAGGGATCTGGTTTAGCCTCGGTTGTGTAAGGGCACAGCTTCAGCCATGCCGTAAGTTGTTTGTAATTGCACAACACCAGCCATGCCGTAAGTTGTCCTGAAGGGGCACGGCTTCAGCCGTGCCGTCACAGCCACGAAGGCAACGCGGCTTTAGCCGCTGGGGTGGGCTGGCAGAGCCAGGCTTCCCTAAACCTCAGCTCCACAGAAAGTCCAAGCACGCATGCACGAATTTAAAGTCTGGGCCCCCCGCGCGCAACAGATGCGCCTTCAACTGAACAACGGCGAGCCCCAACCCATGCAGCCCCACGGGGATCGCGGCTGGTGGAAGCTCACCGCCCCCGACGCCGGTCCCGGCACCGACTACGCCTTTTTCCTCGACGACGACCCCACCGCCTACCCCGACCCACGCAGCGCCTCCCAGCCCCACGGCGTCCACGCCACCTCCCGCGTCTACGACCAGAACGCCTTCCGCTGGACCGACACGCACTGGCACACGCCCCCTCTCGCCAGCGCCATCCTCTACGAGCTCCACATCGGCACCTTCAGCCCTGAGGGCACCTTCGACAGCGCTATCCCCTACCTCGACCACCTCGTCGCTCTCGGCGTCACCCACGTCGAGGTCATGCCCATCAACGAGTTCGCCGGGGACCGCGGCTGGGGCTACGACGGCGTCTTCCTCTTTGCCACCTTCGCGCCCTACGGTGGTCCCGACGGCTTCAAGCGCTTCGTCGACGCCTGCCACGCAAGAAACCTGGCCGTCCTCCTCGACGTCGTCTACAACCACTTCGGCCCGGTCGGCAACTACGCCAACCGCTTCGCCCCGTACCTCACTGAGCGCTATCACACCCCCTGGGGCGCCGCCGTCAACTTCAACGAGGGCGGCTCCGACGAGGTGCGCCGCTTCTTCCTCGACAACGCCCTCATGTGGCTCCGCGAGTTCCATTGCGACGGCCTCCGTCTGGACGCCACGCACGAGTACATCGATCGCTCCGCCGTGCACTTCATGGAACAACTCTCCGCCGATGTGGCCCGTCTCGGCGCCACGCTCAACCGGCGCTTCATTCTGATCGCCGAAAGCGATCTCAATGACCCCAAGTTCGTCCGCCCCATTGAGGCCCGCGGCTACGGCATGGATGCCCAGTGGTCCGACGACTTTCACCACGCCCTCTTCACCCTGCTGTGGAGCGAACCCGGTCGCGGCTACTACGACGACTTCGGTTCCATGGACGACCTCGTCAAGTCCCTCAAGGGCGCCTTCGTCTACGACGGCCAGTACTCCCGCTACCGCCATCACAGCCACGGCCGCCCCGTCGAAAATCTCTCCGCGCACCACTTCCTCGGCTACATCCAGAACCACGACCAGGTCGGCAATCGCGCCGCAGGCGAACGCCTCGAACACCTGGTCGGCATGGACGCCGCCAAGGTTGCGCTCGGCCTCACGCTCACCGCGCCGTTCATCCCCATGCTTTGGATGGGCGAAGAGTTCGCCGCCTCGAATCCCTTTCTCTACTTCGCCGATCACGAAGAGGAGGAAATGCGCCGGCTCGTCTCTGAAGGCCGCAAAAAAGACTTCGCCGCCTTTGGCTGGAAGGAAGACGAGATCCCCGACCCCGAAGCCGCCGAAACCTTCACCCGCTCCAAGCTCAACTGGAACGAGGTCCACGAAGGCAAGCACGCCGAGATGCTGCAGTGGACCCGAGACCTCATCGCTCTCCGCCGTTGCACGGTCGACCTGAACGACGGCGACTTCGGCCACCTGCAGGTGGGCTGCGACGCGGGTCGCAAAACACTCACCATGCAGCGCGGCTCCGTGCGCGTCGTCATGAACCTCGACGAACAGCCGATGACGTGCTCGTTGCAAGAGGGCGAAACGCTAACACTCTGCTCCCGCCTCGAGATCGTGGCCGAGGGCAACCAACTCACCCTGCCGCAAACGACGCTGGCCATCCTCAGCCGCGGCGAACGCACGGCCTGAGACGGTTTCGCCCCTGTGCGCATCAAGTCGTTACATTGCACCAAAATGATCCAACGGTGCAACAATGGGTCTATGAGGATGACCATTAATCTCGACCCGGACGTGTACACCTTTGCCCATGCGTACGCGGGCGGCAAGGGTATCTCCTTGTCCGCCGCCATTGGGGAGCTGGTACGCCGTGCGGAACGGGCTCCCGATCTGGAAGCGTCGTCGGGCAGGCTCCAAAGAAATGAGCACGGCTACCTGGAGATCGCCAGGTCCGGCCACGTATTGACTCCAGCGATGGTGAAGTCGGCTTCCGAAGACGATCTGCTCTGATGGAGCGGCCTGCGTCACCTCGCTATCTTCTGGACGTCAATCTCCTGCTCGCCCTCACCACTCAGGACCATGTGCACCACGGGCTGATCCGGCACTGGTTCTATGCTTCGCCTCACCTCCGGTGGGCAATCTGCGCTTTCACCGAGGCAGGCTTCCTGCGCAACGCCACCGCACCCCGTCCCGGCCAGATCGCCATGAGTGAGGCTACGGCCATTCTCCAAGCGCTGACGCAGCATCCGGGCTATTGCTACCAGCCCATCACGGCGGACTGGCAAACCCTGTGCCGCCCCTTTTTCCAGCGCCTTTACGGCACCAAGCAGGTGACTGACGCGTATGTACTGGGCCTGGTCGTGCGGGAAGGGCTGGTGCTGGCCACCATGGATAAGGCCGTCCTGCATCTTGCCGGCGAGGTGTACGCCGCCCACGTCCTGCTCTTAAAGGAATAGCCTTAAGGTACAGACCAGACGCGCCAAATGGGGCTGAAAGCCCGTCCTATGGACCCGCACAACGCCACCTACCTATAGGACCGCCGACCTATGTCCATCAAAACCATCTCCACCCGCGAGGTCTACCGTAACCGCTGGACCCGCCTGCGCGAAGACATCATCGAGTTCCCCAACGGCGACCGTGGCCTCTACGGCGTGGTCGACAAGGACCCCGCCACGATCCTGATTCCGCTCGAACACACCCCGGAGGGCGACTTCGTTTGGCTCGTCCGCCAGTTCCGCTACACCGTCGGCGGCACCTACTTCGAGCTGCCCCAGGGAGGCTGGGAGGACGCTGACGCCGACCCCGAAGCGATCGCCCGGGGCGAACTGCGCGAAGAAACCGGCCTCCATGCGAGTCGCCTCACCCTGCTGGGCAAGCTCTGGATCGGCTACGGCGTCATGAACCAACTGCACTATACCTATCTCGCCGAAGGCCTCACCCCAGGCCCCACCGACCGCGACCCCGAAGAGCAAGACATGACCGTCCACCGGGTCTCGGTCGCCGAGTTCGAAACCATGCTCCTCGACGGCCGCATCATGGACAACTGCACCGCCGCAGCCTGGGGCCTCTACCGCATCTGGCGCGACCGCCAACCAGTTACTAGCCAATCCGCCACTAGCCACTAGCCACTAGCCACTAGCCACTAGCCACTTTGAAGGCCGCAAACACCTCCCCATAACTCCCAAACCGGTCCGCCGCGCCCTCCTCCGGTGTCAGCGCAAAAGTCTCCTTCCACAAAAACTCCACCCCCGGCGTCCCACGCACCATCGCCTCCAACTCCGGGTTCGCATACAGAAGATAGATCTCCCGCCGCTCCGCCCGTGCTGCCGCAAGCACATGTTCCAGGAACCGCCGCATCACCGGCGCCGCAAACGGATGGTACAGAAACAACACCACCGGCCCCGCCGGCACAGGGAACACCGTCGCGTCACCCGCCACAACCTCCGCCGGTACCTCCGCGCAGCGCCACTCCGCGCTGAACTTCCGCAGATTGGCCTGAGCCACAGCCGCCAGCGCCGGCGACAACTCCACACCCAACACCCGCCGAAACGGATACCGCAACGCCAACAACAGAGCCCTCCCCTTGCCACACCCCACGTCCACGAAGGTGTACTCGAGCCACGGCAACCGGAGCCGCTCCAGCGCAAACGTAAACGCCGACGGCGAGATCCCGTAATAGCCCGTCGCCCAGTACGCCGCGTCCTCATCGCGCGATTCCGTCAAGGCCTCACCCCACACCAAGCCGCCCGTATCTACGCCATAGCGCACGTCAAACGGATGCGGCGCCGCGCTCCCGTTTGCCCGCCCCGGCACGGGCTTGCCCCGCAGCAGGAGCCGCGCCCGATACCAAAGCTCCCCAAAGAACCCCCGCCATCCCCGGTTCGCAATCCAGTGCCGCGCCCGCCGCAGATACGCCGTACGTCCAGCCATCACCCCTCAGATGCACACGCCCACTCACAACGCGGCAACAGACGGCAGGGGAAATGCTCACCAGAAGGGGCACGGCTTCAGCCGTGCCACAAAACTCCACCCTAGCCAAGCGCCTTCAGGCGCTGAGGTGAGCTTGAGAAGGCTCGCGTCAGCACGTAAATCTCTGTGAAACGCTGACGTCCCCAACCTCAGTTCACCATCTTCGACCGCCGCGTCATGTAATCCTGCAGCAGGTAATTCCCCAACGTCTGCGGCGTCGTGAAATAAGCTTTCCCCCGGCACATCGCGCTCATCTTCTGCACAAACTGCACCAGCTGAAAATCATCCGCCAGCATAAAGGTATTGATCATGATCCCCGCGCGCTTGCACCGCCCCACCTCTTCCAGCGTCTCCGAGATCACAATCGGATCCAGCCCAAACGCATTCTTGTAAATACGCCCGTCCTCCAAGGTCAAGGCAGACGGCTTCCCATCCGTGATCATCACAATCTGCTTCATGTCCTTGCCGCTGGACCGCAGAATCCGCTGGGCGATACGCAACCCCTCACGCGTGTTTGTGTAATGCGGCCCCACCTTCACCCGCGGCAGCTGCGAGATCGGGATCTCCTCCGCCGAGTCGTGAAACAGCACCAGATTCAGCTGATCGCCCGGATACTGCGTCCGGATCAGATGCCCCAACGCCATCGCCACCCGCTTCGCCGGCGTAAACCGGTCCTCGCCATACAAAATCATCGAGTGCGAGCAATCCAATAACACCACCGTCGCGCAGCTGCTCTGGTAGTCAGCCTGCTGCACATGCAGATCGCTGTACTCGAGGTTGAGCACACCCGACCCCGTCGGCGCGCCTTCACGCGCAAACACCGAGTTCAGCGTCTGCCCAATGTCCAGATTCAGCGAGTCCCCAAACTCATATTGCTTCGACGACCCATTCGTCTCTACCCCCGCGGCCTCATACAACGTGTCATGCCGCCCCAGCGAGCTCTTCCCCAGCGGCCCCAGCAGATCCCGCAGCGCCTTGAACCCCAGGAAGTCCATGCCCTTGTCGGTCACCTCAAAGCGCGCGTCCTCGGTCTGCCCCTCACCCTTCTGCCCTTGCCCCTCGGACGGGTCCTCCGCATTCAAAAACGCCTCATCCTTCATGCGCTGGACGATCTTCTCCACCAACTCCTGCTTACCCTCTTCGGGCAGCTCCTCATACTTCGCCTGCGCGTCTTCATCCAGCAACTCGCCGGAGTCCAGCGCCTGCCGCACCGCCTCCTGCAGCTCCTCCATCGAGTTCTCGCCCGAGTTCTGGAACTGCGAGTACGGATCCTGAAAGCCCGAGTCCAGAAAAAAGTCGCTCAGGGCGTTCATCAGATCCTCAAGATCGAAGCTCGTGGAAAGATCGCCCGTAAATTTCGTGTATCGCGTGAGCTTCATGCGTCTCCGGCCCTCTATCTACAGATTAGACCGTACAGGCCTCCCAAAGTCGCAAGCCGCCAACCCCGCTTTACAAGCCCACTACCGGCAACCCCCTCCTTGCCGCACACAACCGCTGCGTAGCTTCGCGCCCCACCAAGGGCCAACGGCCCGGCATATACCAGCCTAGGCCGAAGGCCTAGGTTCCGGGCACGACAAGAACCAAGGGCTGAAGGCCCGGCGTATACCTACCCACCACCCACACCCCGCGTCCCTGCATCTCACCCCGAAGAACAGCAGCCTGGCAGCACGCTTCGCCGGCGGCACCACCCCGCAAGCAAATCCAGGAGCCCCCACATGAAAGCAGTAGTCTGGCACGACGTCGGCGACATCCGCCTCGAAAACGTCTCCGAGCCCAAAATCAAGCAGGACAACGACGCCATCGTCCGCATCACCGCCTCCGCCATTTGCGGTACCGATCTCCACTTCATTCGCGGCACCTTCACCGGCATGAAGTCCGGCCGCATCCTCGGCCACGAGGCCATCGGTATCGTCGAGGCGGTCGGCAAGGCCGTCCGCAACTTCCGCCCCGGCGACCGCGTCATCATCCCCTCGACGCTCGGCTGCGGCTCTTGCAACTACTGCCGGGCTGGATATTACTCGCAATGCAACCGCATGAACGAGGCCGGCCCGCTCGGCGGCACCGTCTTCTTCGGCGGCCCCGAAACCGCCGGCGGGCTCGACGGCCTCCAAGCCGAGTACGCCCGCGTCCCCTACGCCGCAGTGAATCTCGTCAAACTCCCCGAAGAGATCACCGACGACCAGGCCATCATGATGTCCGACATCCTGCCGACCAGCTACCAGGCCGCCGAAATGGCCGGCATCAAGCCCGGCGACACCGTCGCTATCTTCGGCTGTGGCCCGGTCGGCATGCTCGCCATCGCCTGCGCGCAGCACATGAACGCCGGCCGCGTCTTCGCCATCGACCAGGTGCCCTCGCGCCTCGAGGAAGCCCGCAAACACGGCGCCGAAACCATCGACTTCAGCGAAGAAAACCCCGTCAAGGTTCTCCACGAGCTCACCTTCGGCTCCGGCCCCGACCGCGTCATCGATGCCGTCGGCGTCGACGCCACCTGCGCCAAACACAACACCGCCAAGCAGAAACATCAGTACGAAGGAGAGATGGAAGACATCGCGCCGGACGTCCGCAAGGCCGAGCGCAAGAAGTGGTGGATCGGCGGCGCCCCCACCCAGGCCCTCGAGTGGGGCGTCGAATCAGTCGCCAAGGCCGGCACGCTGTCCATCATCGGCGTCTACCCACCCACCCTCAAGAGCTTCCCCATCGGCATGGCCATGAACAAAAACATCACCCTGCGCATGGGCAACTGCAACCACCGCAAATACCTCCCGCGCCTCGTCGAACTCGTCCGCTCCGGCATCATCCACCCCGAACAGTTCTTCACCCAAAAGGTCCCCGTAGCCTCGGCCATCGACGCCTACCGCCACTTCGACAAACACGACCACGGCTGGCTCAAAGTAAAACTCGAACCAGGCACCGCCGCAGTTTAGAGCAACGTACCGGCCGGCACGCAGGCCTCTTTTTGGTTGTCATTCCCGAAGGGGAATCTGCGGGTCTGACAGCTACAGCCTTCCGGCAAACAGCTCTAAATCACATACAAGGCGGCGAGCCCAAACACTCGCCGCCGCTACTTCTCAGCCCTTCAGAATTCATAACCACTTAGATTATGATCTAGAACCACACGCGTGCTCTTAGATCCCATCTCGCGATCACCGCCGTAACCGTCATTGCGAAACACAGGGCGGCAATTTCGCCTCTTCCCCCGGAGCCATGGCGGGAAAACAAGAAGTACACGGGCAGGCTGAATATAATCACCACGAGCGATGCTTTCCTCGTAAGGTGCTCGTACGGCTTCTCCATGCCCGCCATCCTTTCACGCCAGATTGCTCCCGAAAAGTCAGCTTGTGGGGTGTGCTCCGGGCGGACAGCGGTTCGCCGGCGCGCCTTGCGGGTCCAACTGAGCACAAGCGCGTTTGCCGTTACTTATCCGGTCACGCTTTCTGAGCGCCATCGATCCACAACTGCAAGCCAAGTCTGAGGTTGGCAAAGGCGCTCTCTTGGGTGACGAGACCAGAGTCGAGAAGCACTGCGGAACCATGTAGAAATGCCCAAAGCACATGCGAGGCGTCGCCTGCCCGCTCGTCGCCGTACACCTTGGCAACATGCTTCAGAAAGAATTCAGTGTTTTTGACGCACTGTGGAGTGTGCTCCTCCGCGCCGTAGGTCTTCAGGTAAAGAGCGAAGAGGTGGGGTCGCTCCAGAGCGAAGCGAAGATACGCCTCCGAGAGCGCACGAATTGCTTCCGCTGGTCCCTTCCTCCCAATCACACCGTTCATCGCCTCAAGTACCTGCCGTCGCGCTTCTTCGGCCACAGCGGCCTCGAGGGCAGTAAGGTTCTCAAAATAGCGGTAGAGAGCATTGGGTGCCAGGCAAAGATTCGCAGCAACCGCCCGGATTGCGAGACTTCCCACGCCTTTGCGCTCCACCTGGCTGAGAGCTGCCGCCAAGATCGCATCTCGATCCGTTTTTGCTGGATACGCCATAATAGACAGGGTACATCTTGACCCCTACAAGTTGCTTTGTGTACGCTGTACATGATGGTGATGGACGATGTACACCATGACTGGTGACCTCGCTCCGTAAAACTAAGCCGTCAGGAGGAAGCGATGGGAAAAGTAGCTTTGATCACGGGAGCAAATAAGGGTATTGGTCTTGAAGTTGCAAAGCAGTTGGGACAAGCAGGGTTCACGATACTGCTTGGTGCGCGGGACGCTTCCAGGGGAGAAGAGGCAGCCAGCAAGCTCCGCGTTGATGGTATTGATGCACGGTATGTTTCCGTTGATCTAAACAAGGCTGCCGAGAGCGCAACGGCTCTCGCCAAGCAGGTCGGCGAGGACTTTGGGCATCTGGATGTGCTGGTGAACAACGCGGGTGTGTGGGATGGCGAGGACGGACCAGCGAGCAAGGTAAGTCTGGAAGTGCTGCGTCGCACGTTCGAAGCAAACTTCTATGGAGTGGTCGCATTCACGCAGCCGCTTCTGCCCTTATTGCGTGCAGCGGAGAGCGCCAGCGTTGTCAACGTCTCAAGCGGCTTGGGCTCTTTGACCATCAACGCCGATCCAAGCAATCCGTTCTATCACGTAAAGCTCCTGGCTTATAACGCTTCAAAAGCGGCGCTGAACATGTTCACCGTGGACCTTGCCTACGATCTTCGCGAAACGAAGATCAAGGTCAACTCTGGCAACCCTGGCTACACGGCTACGGACATGACGGGGCATGCACCTGGAAGCCAAACGGTGGAAGAGGGCGCGAAAGAGATTGTCCGTCTGGCGCAGTTGCCCGAGGATGGCCCAACTGCGAGCTTCTACCAAACAGATGGCATCTTGGCTTGGTAGGGGCAACTGGGCAGCACGTATGACGGCAGCGTGCTGCCCACTTTGGTTAGTACTTAGAAGCCGGCTTGTCGTCAGCCATCGAACGGCACGCTTGATCGTCTGGCAAAGCTGCTCACGTCTCATGGTAGCCTGTCAACGTTTAGAGAACCTTGGGGGCATGTGATCCGCGAATGGCAGCCGAACGGTGTGCGCCAGGCCGTGGAGGAACGCCTCCAGCCGTGACCGAAAGCGCCCCGTCGAGGACCGCAAGTGAACCGGACGATGCCGCCAAGGAGCGGATCGTCCTTACGGCCGTGCAAACGTTGCTGAACAATGGCGAGGACACCTACGGCGTGCTCGCCGCAGCCCTTGCCATGGGGCAGGGACTCGGTCTCGCAATCGAGGCCGTGCCTGGCTGGAGCGAGACCGCGCTTCGCGCCAAGGACCGTCTTGTAGCGAACGTGCCGGTCACGCCATGGGGTGTGAACATGCGCCGGGTCGTGGCCACGCTGGCCGTGGTGGAGGCAATGAGTGACCGACGCACCAGCGGCGAGGCTGCCCTGCAGGCGCTGCTCGAGGCGTCGCAGCAGCCTGCTGCCAACGTCTGGCTCTTTGCGGCCATGTGCGGGTTCGGCACGGTGGCGCTCAGCCTCCTGAACGGTGCGGGCTCCCCGAACGTTCTCGCAACAGTGGCTTCTGTCGCCTTTCTGGGCGGCCTTTTGCGCCGATGGATGGCCGGTCCGCTCGGCATCGGTAACGGGTTGGTGCAACTCTTTGCCGCGGCGCTGCTGGCAGGGGCCGTGGGCGGCGCCGTTTCGCGGCTGCACATCGCGTTCTCCTCGGGGATGCTGGCGCTCGGCCCTTTGTTTGTGCTTGTGCCCGGTCCCGCGCTCCTGGGTGGAGCCTTCGATCTAATGGCGCTTCGACTTCCGCTGGGCCTCGCCCGCTTCACCTACGGTCTGTTGGCGATCACGGCTCTATGCGCCGGCGTGCTGATCGGCGCGTGGGTGGGCGGCGCGGTCACCCCGGCGCCGCTGTCCCCCGTTCTGCACCTCGCGCTTTGGCAGGACATGGTCTGCGCCGGGGTCGCCTCTGCCGCCTACGCCGTGTTCTTCTCCATGCCGTTGCGGCTGCTCGCTTTACCGGTGATTGTGGGCATGCTCGCCCATGGTCTGCGATGGCTATGCCTTAGCAAGCTTCATTTCGCCAACGCCAGCGCGGCGGGGCTGGCCTGCCTGCTGGTCGGAATCATCATGGAACCCATCGCGCGCCGCTGGCGCTTGCCGTTCGCTGCTGTAGGCTTCGCCGCGGTGGTGGCGCAGGTGCCCGGATCGTTTCTGTTCCGCACGGCGGCGGGGTTGGTTGCCCTGCAGCGCCTCGGCGGCAGTGCGCCGCCATCGCTGGTCCTAGACATCGCAACCAATGGAGGCAGCGCGTTGCTGACCCTGGTGGCCATGGCGCTCGGCCTCGCCATCCCGAAGAGCCTGTATCAGCACCTGGTCGCGCGGCCTATGGGCGAGGTGCGGCCAATCTAAGCGACGGGCCCCAGGGTTGCATTCCCCATCCCACCTCGGTTGTAAAGTCCAAAGGCAACGTCTCTGCTTTGAAGACTTTACAAAAACGCAGGGGGGGGGGCACCCACAACGACGCGCTACGTCAGCGCCCCATCAGCACCTGCACCGCCTTCTCCAACTGCGCATCCGTCCCCGTCTCCGTCTCGCCCAGTCCGCGAACCACCTCCACGTCCACCGGTCGCGGATGCATCTCCATATCCTGCCCGCGCGTGTCCTTGATGCGGTCTCCCGGCACCCGCACCTGCGACCCGTCGATCAGCCGCTGCCCACCCGTAAAGATGATCCACCCCGCCGTCGGCGTCCCTACGACCTTGCCCAATCCCAGCGTCCGATAGCCCTCCGTAAAGTCCTCCCCATCGCTCAAGGTCGACTCGTTGGTCACCAACACCGTCGGCAGCCCCAGCGCCCGTTGCCCCAACGCCTGCCGCATCGGCTCCGGCGCTTCGTCGCGCGGCGTTCCGATCAGGTAGTTTTTGCGGGCAAACACATCGATCACGCGCCCGTTTACATACCCACCGTTGTTGTTGCGCACATCCACCACCACGCCCTGTTTGCTCTGGTTCAGCACATCCAAATCTAGGTACAGCTGCGCCAGATCCGCATCGCCCATTGCCGCTACGTGCACATAGCCCAGCTTGCCGCCGGAGACCTTGTCCACATACGCCCGCCGGCTCTCCACCCACCCGCGATACAGCAGCCCCGACTCTACCTGCAGCGTCACCGGCCGCACCACCACGTCGCGCTTCTTGGCCACATCCGCGCCCGGCGCCACGGTCAGCACCACCCGCCGCCCCGGCGCATCCTCCAGCAGCTGGTCTAGATTCACCCCCGCCCCAATCGCCTGCCCGTTTACGGCCAGCAACCGGTCACCCACATGCACCGAGCCCTCCAGCGCCACAGGCCCCAGCGGCACGATCTCCCGGATCACCAGCGAACCGTCCCGCTCATACGCCCTCCGCTCAAACCGCACCCCCAGGCGCCCCGTGCGCACGGCCGGCGCACTCGGCTTCCCTATACCGGAGTGCGAGGCGTCCAACTCCCCGATCATCAGGTTGATGTCGCGCCGGAGCTCCCCGCCGGTGCGCGCGCCTTCAATGTAGGGCGTCCACTCCGCTTTCAGCCCCGCCCAGTCTCGCCCGTTGAAGTCGCCGCGAAAGAAGCGGTGCTCCAGCGTCGACCACGCCTCGTCGAACACCACAACCTTCTCCTGGTCGAAGTCCACGTCCAGGCTCGCCGTCAGCGGCAGCGGCTTCACCACCCGGCTCTCCAGTGCCACCGACCGCACGCCGCCACCCTCCGCCGCCCCGCCCGGTCCAGCGCGCCCACCCGCACCT
>CAXTLD010000092.1:0-12187 GCA_964245045.1 uncultured Acidobacteriaceae bacterium
TTAGCACGGTGTGTCGGCGCTGCGCGTTGGCGCGGCGCGTTCGCGGGGTCTGGGGCGCGGCGGCATTGCGGGGATGACGACCGAAAAGATGGGAAAGGCGGAGGTGGTTCATAGGCTAGGCGGGGACCTGCGTGGGGTCGGCTAGGGGGCCGTGGGATGGGCCGGCGAAGCGGATGCGGAGGCGATCCATGAAGAGATAGATGACCGGAGTGGTGTAGAGGGTGAGGGCTTGCGAGACGATGAGGCCGCCGATGATGGAGATGCCCAAGGGGCGGCGAAGCTCCGAGCCCATGCCGGTGCCGAGCGCGAGGGGGACGGCGCCGAAGAGGGCGGCGACGGTGGTCATGAGGATGGGGCGAAAGCGGAGGATGGAGGCCTCGAAGATGGAGTCGCGGGTGTTTTTGCCTTCAGTGCGCTCGGCGTTGAGGGCGAAGTCGATGACCATGATGCCGTTCTTTTTGACGATGCCGATGAGCAGGACGATGCCGATGATGCTCATGACGTTGAGGTCGGTGTGGGTGACGACCAGGGCGAGGACGGCGCCGAGCGAGGCGGGCGGAAGCGTGGACAGGATGGTGAGGGGGTGGATAAGGCTTTCGTAAAGAATGCCGAGGACGATGTACACGGCGACGATGGCGGCGAGGACCAGGTAGGGCTCAGTGTTCAGCGACTGCTTGAAGGCCTGGAGCGTGCCGGAGAACTGGCCATGAACGGCGGCGGGGAAGTTGAGCTGCTGTTGCAGGTCGAGGATCTTCTGGGTGGCCTGCGAGAGGGAGACCCCGGGCGCGAGGTTGAAGCTGACGGTGGAGGAGGGAAAGAGGCCGGTGTGGTTCACGGCGAGGGGCATGGTGGAGGGCGCGTAGTGGACGACGGCGCTCAAGGGGACGGCGCCGCCGCCCTGGTGGGGGATGAGGTAGGTGTCGTTGAGGCCCTGCGGGGTTTGCCAGTACTTGGGGGCGACTTCGAGGATGACGTAGTACTGGTTGAGCTCGGAGAAGATGGTGGACACCTCGGCCTGGCCGAAGGCGTCGTAGAGGGTCTGGTCGAGGATCTGGGGGGTGAGGCCGAGGCGGGCGGCGGTCTGGCGGTCGTAGGTGAGCAGGGCTTGGAGGCCGTGGTTCTGCTGGTCGGTGTTGACGTCCGCGAAGCCGGGGGTCTTCTTCATGGCGGCCAGCAGAAGGGGGCCGTATTTGGCGAGGTCGGCGGTGCTTTCGGTTTCAAGGGTGTACTGGTAGAGGGCGTTCGACTGGCGGCCGCCGATGCGGATGTCCTGACCGGGTTGCAGAAAGGTGGCGGCGCCCGCGACGCGGCCGAGATACGGGCGGAGGCGGTTGATGACCTCGGCGGCGCTGGAGTTCTTTCCACGCTCTTTGAGCGGCTTGAGGGCGATGAACGTGAAGCCGCCGTTGGCCGCGCCCTGCCCACCGGTGAAGGCCATAACGTTCTGGACAGCGGGGTCGCGCTTTATGATGCTGACGGACTGCTGCACGGCGGTGCGCATGGCGTAAAAGGAGGTGTCTTGCGGACCCTGCATACCGCCCTGGATGGTGCCGACGTCCTGCTGCGGAAAGAAGCCTTTGGGGACGAGGATGAGCAGGTAGACGTTGAGGCCGAGGGTGGCGAGGAATACGATAAAGACAACGGCGGGGTTGTCGAGAACCCAGATGAGGCTTTTGCGATAGCCGGAGACGAGGCCGTTGAAGATGCGCTCGCTCCAACGGTAAAGGCGGCCGTGTTCGATCTCGTGCTCGGGCTTGAGGATGCGGGAGCACATCATGGGCGTGGTGGTGAGGGAGACGACCATGGAAACCAAGATGGCGGAGGCGAGGGTGATGGCGAACTCGCGGAAGAGGCGGCCGATGATGCCGCCCATGAGCAGAAGCGGGATGAAAACGGCGATGAGGGAGATGGAGATCGAAAAGACGGTGAAGCCGATCTCTTCGGCGCCGAGCAGGGCAGCCTGGATGGCGGTGCAGCCATTTTCGAGGTGCCGAGAGATGTTTTCCATGACGACAATAGCGTCGTCGACGACGAAGCCGGAGGCGATGGCGAGCGCCATGAGGGAAAGGTTGTCGAGCGAGAAGCCGGCCAGGTACATGATGGCGCAGGTGCCGATGAGAGAAACCGGCACGGCGACGGCGGGGATGAGCGTGGCGCGGAGATTGCGGAGGAAAAGGAAGACGACGAGGACGACCAGGATGACCGAGATGACCAGGGTGCGCTCGATGTCCGAGACGGAGGCGCGGATGGTGAGGGTGCGGTCGAGGATGGTGGTTAGGTGCTGGCCGACGGGGATGGTGGCCTGCAGGGACGGGAGCGCGGCTTTGACGGCGTCGACGGTATTGATGATGTTGGCGCCGGGCTGGCGGAAGATGATGAGGTTGACGGAGGGTTTGCCGTTGAGGAAGCCCGCTTGGCGGATGGTCTGCTGGCCGTTGGAGACATTGGCGACGTCCTCGAGGCGGACAGCCGCGCCGTTGTGGTAGCCGATGACGAGGGGCTTGTACTGGTCGGCTTTGGAAATTTGGTCGTTGGCGAGGATGTCGGCGGTGCGCTCGCCGTTGCTGATTTGGCCTTTGGCGAGATTGGAGTTCTGGCCGGCGATGACCCCCTGCACCTGCGGGAGACTGATGCCGTAGCTGGCGAGCTGATCGGGGTTGACGTCGACGCGGACGGCGGGCAGGGACGCGCCGACGGCCTGGACCTGGCCGACGCCGGAGATCTGGGAGATGCGCTGCTGGACGACGGTGGAGGCGACGTCGTAGAGGGCGGGGATGTCGTACACGTCGGATTGCATGCCGAGTACCAGGATGGGCGAGTCGGCGGGGTTGACCTTGCGGTAGGTGGGGTTGGAGGGCAGGTTGGCGGGGAGGTAGGAACGGGCGGCGTTGATGCCGGCCTCGACGTCGCGGGCGGCGCCGTTGATGTCGCGGGACAGGTCGAACTGAAGGGTGACGGAAGTGGTGGACAGGGTGGAGGAGGAGGTCATCTCGGTGACGCCGGCGATGTGACCGAACTCGCGTTCGAGGGGCGTGGCGACCGAGGAGGCCATGATGTCGGGGCTGGCGCCGGGGAGGCCGGCGCCGACGGAGATGGTGGGGAAATCGACTTGGGGGAGCGGGGAAACAGGGAGGACGGCGAAGGCGATGGCGCCGGCGATCGCAATGGCGATGGTGAGGAGGGTGGTGGCGACGGGGCGCTCGATGAAGATGCGGGAGGGGTTCATGCGTGGGTGGCCGAGCGGCCCTCAGCGGCTAAAGCCGCGTGGCGGAGCTGGGTGGGATGGCACGGCTGAAGCCGTGCCCCTACGGGCTTGGGGGCGGTTGCAAGGGGTGCGGCGGCGGTTTGGGAAGGGCACGGCTTCAGCCGTGCCCTTTTCGGAGCCCGACGAGCGGCTTTAGCCGCTGGGGTGAGTTTGGCCAGGCGTACCTCAGCGGCTGAAGCCGCAAGGCGAGCAAGGGTTTTACGGCACGACTGAAGTCGTGCCCCTACCGTTCGTGGCGTGCGCGCGGGAGTGAATGGCGGGGCTGGCAGAACGCAGATTCCCTTCGGGAATGACAACCAAAAGAGCGGGCCGGGTTGGTCCAGAGCCGGTTTCATGCGTGCTCCAGTTTGCGTTGGCCGCCGGTGGGGTGGTTGTCAGGGTGTTCAATGGTGCTTTTGTTAGTTTTGCGGCCCGCGAGGCGCTGGGCGATGCGGTCGAAGAAGATGTAGATGACCGGGGTGGTGTAGAGCGTGAGGACCTGGGAAAAGAGGAGACCGCCGACGATGGTGACGCCCAGGGGGCGGCGGAGCTCGGAGCCGATGCCGGTGCCGAAGGCCAGCGGAAGGCCGGACAGCAGGGCGGCGAGGGTGGTCATCATGATGGGACGGAAGCGGAGCAGGGAGGCCTGGTAGATGGACTCCGTGGAGCTGAGGCCCCCGTGGCGTTCGGACTCCAGCGCGAAGTCGACGATCATAATGCCGTTCTTCTTCACGATGCCGATGAGCAGGATAATGCCGATGATGGCGACGATGTCGAGGTCGAGGTGAAAGAGCTCGAGCGCGAGCAGGGCGCCGACGCCGGCTGAGGGCAGGGTGGACAGGATGGTGATGGGGTGGATGTAGCTCTCGTACAGGACGCCGAGGACGATGTAGACGGTGACGAGGGCGGCGAGCACGAGGAGACCCTCGTTGGACTGCGAGCCCTGGAAGGCGGCGGCGGTGCCCTGGTAGTTGGCGACGACGGAGGCGGGAAAGTTTGCGTCCTTGACGGATTTGTCGATGGCGGTGAGGGCTTGGCCTAGGGAGTAGCCGTGCGCGAGATTGAAGCTGACGGTGACGGCGGGGAACTGGCCCTGGTGATTGATGGAGAGATTTTCGCTGGTGGTCTCAAAGTGCGCAAACGCGCTTAGGGGGACCGGGTTGGCGGTGCCGACCGCTCCGCCGGCGCTTGAACCTGCGCCGCCGCCCGAACCGCCGGTGCCCGAGGAGGTAGTTGCGGCGCCGGTGGTGGAGGTGATGCCGCGCGTGGTGCCTGCGGCGGCGGTGTTCGCGCTGGAGCTGATGCCTGTGGTGCCGTTGGACAGAATGGATCGGCCGGAAGCGGTGGCCCCGGATGAGAGAGCGGACGTGCCCGTGGTGCTGCCGGTGCCGCTGGTGGCGCTAAGATTGCCGGAGCTGAGCGAGGAGCCCGCGGCGCTGCTGGACCCAATGCCAGCGGTAGCCGAGGCGGTGAGCAGGGCATTGCCGGGCTGCGGGCCGTTGCCGGCGCCCGCGCCGGAGGAGCTGCCGGCGGTGTTGGAGCCGCCCGCGGAGGACGAGCCGGTGTTGCCTCCGGTGGTGGACTGGACGTAGATGTCGTTGAGCGAGTTGGGGTGCTGCTGGAACTGCGGAAGGGCCTCCAGGATGACGTGGTACTGGTTCACCTGGGTGTACATGGTGTTGACCTGGCGCTGGCCGAAGGCGTCGTAGAGGGTGTTGTCGATGGTGGATGGGGTGATGCCGAAGCGCGAGGCGGTGGGGCGGTCGATGACGAGGCGCTGGGCGAGGCCGCCGAGGGACTGGTCGGTGACGACGTCGGTTAGCTGCGGGAGCGCCTGGAGACGGTGGACGAAGTCCGTGGAGACCTGGTTGAGTTCGGTCTGGTTGGGGTCTTCGATGGTGTATTGGTACTGCGTGCGGCTGACGCGGTCCTCGACGGTGAGGTCCTGCACGGGCTGCATATAGAGCCGGATGCCGGGAACCTTGGCGAGCTCGGGCCCGAGGCGGTCGATGACCTGCGTGGCGGTAAGTTTGCGGACCTCGACAGGCTTGAGGGCAATTTGGATGCGGCCGCTGTTGAGGGTGGTGTTGACGCCGTCTGGGCCGATGAAGGAGGAGATGTTCTCGACCGCCGGGTCGGCCAGCAGGACACGACCGATGGCTTGCTGGAGCTCGCCCATGGCGGCAAAGGAGGTGTCTGCGGAGGCCTGCGTGATGCCCTGGATGACGCCGGTGTCCTGGACGGGAAAGAAGCCTTTGGGAATGGTGATGTACAGGTAGCCGGTGAGGACGACGGTGGCGATGGCGACCAGCAGGGTAAGGGTTTGGAAGCGGAGCACAAAGCGCAGCGTGCGGCCGTAGAAGGCGATGATGCGCTCGAAGATGTGCTCGGAGACGAGGTAGAAGCGGCTTTGGTCCTCGGGCGCGGTGTACTTGAGCAGACGCGCGGACATCATGGGGGTGAGGGTGAGGGAGACAAACGCGGAGATGATGATGGTGACGGCGAGGGTGACGGCGAACTGGCGGAAGAGGCGGCCGGCGACATCACCCATAAACAGGAGGGGGATGAGGACGGCGATGAGCGAAACGGTGAGCGAAATGATCGTGAAGCCGATCTGTTCGGCGCCGATGAGCGCGGCCTGCATCGGGGGGTAGCCCTCTTCGATGTAGCGCGAGATGTTTTCGATCATGACGATGGCGTCGTCGACGACGAAGCCGGTAGAGATGGTGAGTGCCATCATGGTGAGGTTATTGAGCGAGAAGCCCGCAAGATACATGACAGCCAGCGTGCCGATGAGGGACAGCGGCACGGCCACGGACGGGATAACTGTGGCGGAAAGGCTGCGCAGAAAGAGAAAGATGACGAGGACGACGAGAGCGATGGCGAGGACGAGTTCGAACTCGACGTCGGAGACGGAGGCACGGATGGCGGTGGTGCGGTCGTTAACGACTTGCACGTGCACGCTGGCGGGCAGGCTGGTTTCGAGCTGCGGCAGTAGGCGCGTGATGTTGTCGACGACCTGGATGGTGTTGGCGCCGGGCTGGCGCTGGATGTTGAGGATGACCGAGGGCGTGGTGTTGACCCAGGCGGCGAGGTCGGTGTTTTCTACGCCATCGACGACGTTGGCGACGTCGGTAAGCATGACGGGGGCGCCGTTGCGGTAGGCGACGACGACCTTTTTGTAGTCGCGGGAGCTGAGCAACTGGTCGTTGGCGTTGATGGTGTAGTCCTGGGCGGGACCGTCGAAGTTGCCCTTGGCGGAGTTAAGGCTGTTGCCCGAGAGGGAGTTGCGGACGTCTTCGAGGTTGATCCCGTACGAGGCGAGCGTGGTGGGGTTGGCCTGGATGCGGACGGCCGGCTTTTGCCCGCCGGAGATGGAGACGAGGCCGACGCCGGTGATCTGGGAGATCTTGGGGGCGAGACGGGTATCGGCGAGATCTTCAACTTGCGGCAGCGGCGTGACGTCAGAGGTGAGGGCGAGGGTGAGGACGGGCGCGTCTGCGGGGTTGGACTTGGAGTAGACGGGCGGAACGGGCAGGTTGGCCGGCAGGTAGCTTTGCGCGGCGTTGATGGCGGCCTGGACCTCTTGTTCGGCGACGTCGATATTTAGCGAAAGCTGAAACTGCATGACGATGACCGAGACGCCGCCGGCGGAGGTCGAAGTCATCTGGCTGAGACCCTGGATCTGTCCAAACTGACGTTCCAGTGGCGCGGTAACGCCGGAGGCGACGACGTCCGGCGAGGCGCCGGGGTAGAAGGTGAGGACCTGGATGGTGGGGTAGTCGACCTCCGGCAGAGCGGAGACGGGGAGCTGGAAGTATGCGACGGCGCCGGCGAGAAAGATCGCGACCATGAGCAGCGCCGTGGCAACGGGGCGAAGGATGAATGGGCGCGAGGGGCTCATGGGGCGGTGTTGCCTCCGCTGCTGTTGCCGCTGCTTTTGCCGGTAGAGGTATTGCTATGGTTGCCTTGGGCCTGGCCGGGACGTCCGTTGCCGTTGCCGCCGGGGCGGATGAGAATCGGAGCGCCGGGCTCGAGGCGATCGAAGCCGCTGGTGGCGACCGGCGTGTTGGGATTGACGCCGGAGACGGCCGCGTCCTGTTCGTTGGAGGAGAGGACACTGAGAGGCTGCACGGCGACGGTGTTGTTGGGCCGGACGAGGTAGACAAACGCGGCCGTGCCGTTGTGTTGCACGGCCGCGGCGGGCACAAGGGTGACGTTGTCGAGCGTTTTGACGAGAAGGCGGGCGTTGACGAACTGGTTTGGAAAGAGGATAAGGCCCTTGTTGTCGTAGTTGGCGCGGAACTTCACGGTGCCGGTGGAGGTATCGATGATGTTGTCGAGGGAGGTGAGCCGGCCAGTCTCGATTTTGCGGTCGTTGGAGCGGTCAAAAGCGTCGACGGGCAGGGTGCGGTGGCTGCGAAGCTGGTCCTGGATCTGCGGGAGGGCGTCTTCGGAGACGTTGAAAACCACCGTGATGGGCTGCAGCTGGGTAACGACGGCGAGGGTGGTGCCGGAGCCCGAAAAGACAGTGTTACCTGGGTCTACCAGGCGGAGGCCGACCCGCCCGGTGATAGGCGAGACGATGTGGCAGTAGGCGAGCTGGACGCGATCGTAGTCGACCGTCCCCTGGTCGGCCTGCACGGTGCCCTGGTCCTGGAAGACGATCTGTTGCTGGTCGTCGAGCTGCTGCTTGGCGATGGCGTTGCGGGCGTAGGCGGCCTGGTAGCGGGCGAGGTCGATCTGCGCTTGGGAAAGGACGCCCTGGTCGCGGGTGAGGGTGCCTTGGGCCTGGGCGAGGGTGGCCTGGTAGGGGCGGGGGTCGATTTCAAGCAGCGGCTGGCCCTTGCGGACGAGCTGGCCTTCCTTGTAGTAGACGGTGGTGACCCGGCCGGTGACCTGGGGATAGACCGTGACGGTATAGACCGGCGTCACGGTGCCGAGAGAGTCGTTAAAGATGGGCATGGAGCCGGTGCGGGACTGGCCGACGGTGATGGCGGCGGGGCCCTGTCCGCGACCGCCACCGCCCGCCCCACCCGTGCCGCGGCTGGAGGGAGCGGCTTTGGAGTTGTTGCCGTTGCCGCCATTGCCACCCGCGCCGGCGGTGGTGGTGGACTTGGTGTCGTCGGAGTTGGCGGTGAAACGATGGATTAAGACAGCGCTGAGCGCGAGCAGGAGGACGGCGGCGAGCCAGTACCACTTGTGGCGGCGCTGTTTGCGCTGGGCTTCGCGGTCGATGCGGTAGTGGACGGGATCGAAGTGCTCGGGGTCGACGGAGTTCTTCGCGGCGAAGTCAACGCCGAGGTCGGCTCCGTACGAGGGTGAGTTGCTGGCCGCAAAGGACTCGCCCAGCTCGCGGGAGGAAGCCGGGAGGGTTCCTCGTTTCTCGTCTATCATTTCCTGCCCTTGTTCACTAGCGCGACGCCCGGGAAGGCGCGCCTTCTACGCACAGCCGATGTGTGGCCAACACAAGGAGACGATGCTGGCCGGGGAAAAGTTTGTGGGCCGGACTCGCGCCTGCCGGAACCGGCACACCAGGGCTGCCGCCGAGGGGGAAGGTCTGGCAGGGGTACGTGCAAGTCTTCACTGTACCGTAGGCACGTGCGTGATTGCTGCCGCAACGTGTTCTATCGCAGCAGTGACGGCGGGCGGGCTCCAAAAAGGACAGGGCCGGGCATAGGCCCGACCCCGTCAACATGACGCCGCTCTTGGTTACTGGAGCGTCCAGCTTTGGTTGCTGCCGCCATTGGCGGGGTACAGGATGATGTTGAAACCCGGGTTCGGGTTGAAGCCGCTGTCGTCGAGCACGAGGCCGGTAGCCTTGTTCTTGATGACGAAGCCGCTGCCGGCGGGGGTCAGCGACCAGAGTTCGGTGGCGTCGCCGGTTGGGATGTTTTGCTGGGGGAGGGTGCCTAGACCGCCTGTGCTTGCCAGAAACAGCCCGCTCGACACGTTCTGGATCGTGTAATAGCCCGTGCCGTCGAACGTAAGGAACCACTCCTGATTGTTGCCGCCGTTCGCACTGTACTGCAGCAGGGATGTGCCGGGAGCGCCAGATGAAGCGGGGTCGTCAAGAACGAGGTGGCTGGAGTTGTTGGTTAGCGTGTAATCGCCGTCGGCGAGAGGCGCGGCACTTTGGCGCACGAAGCCGAAGATGCCGACACTGTTTTGGGTGCCGACATAGACCTTGCCATTCGCGATGGTGGGCGTGATGAACTTGTTGCCGGCACCGAAGTGATCGCGTCCGGCAGCGGCCTGGTTGCTGTTGTAAAGCTCGGTGCTGAGATTGTTGGCGTCGAAGGCATGGAGAACGACTGGTGTGGTGTTTTCGGACGCCCAAACGATGCCGTTCGTGCTGCCGTAGGCGGAGACGCTGGGTGTGGTGCCGGGGTAGCTGAAGCTGGCGGCGGTGGTTTGGACGTTCGCCGCACCGAGCAGAGCCTGCGCCACGGGGAAGGAGCGAAGGTTTTGGCCCACCGAACCGTAATAAACGTGCTGGTTAAAGAAGGCGGGGCTGGACCACGCGCCGCCGGGCAGGGCGCCGGCGAGCTCCTGATAGAGCGTCCCGTTGTTGTTGGGGTTGAAATGGCCCATGCTGTCGCGGTCGGCCACATAGATATTGTGGTCCTTGCCGGCGGCGACGGCGAGGTGGCGCGTCTTGCCGGTGGCGTCGGTTTCGTCGGGCAGAAGCATGAGGCCGCCCGAGCCGAGGTCGGTATCGACGCCCGACTCGGCGTTGGAGTTGTACATCGTCCAGTAGTCCGTGGGCTGGAGGCTGGTGCCGTTCAGCGCGAGCTTGACGAGCGCGTTGCCGTAGTCGCCGTTTACGGGGAAGCCGCCCGTGTTGAGGGTGGTGTCGAAGGTGCCATTGCCCAGCGAGACGTACACGTTACCGGCGGGGTCCGCGGCTGGGCCTGCGCCTGCGTTCCACGGCGCGGCATCGCTGCCGTTGGGGGCGAGGTCGATGGCGCTGGTTTGGGCCAGGGTGGCCGGGTTATAGGTCATCATCCAGCCGGAGTAGGGGCGGATATCGCAGTGCGAACCCCAACTGGTGTACAGCGTGCCGTTGGAGAGCAGCAGACCGGGGCGCTCCTTAAACTGCTTGGGGTCGAAGGTGACGATGCCGTTTGAGCTGCCGTCTCCGGTGCCGGGGTACGTGGCGTGAACGGTGACCGGACTGTTGGCCAGCTCGGCGCCGGTGGCGAGGTCGAGTGCGTGGATGCGTTGGAAGTAGTTGCCCGAGGTGTCCTTGCTCATGGCGACGACGTAGAGGGTGCCGTGGGGACCGGCAAGGCGATCGATGACCGGGGTCGCGGTGATGCCGATCTCGGGCGTGACCTGGCTGCAGTTGCGGGCGTCGGAGGTGGTTTCCCCGGTGCCGAGCAGGCTCTTCTGCCACAGGATCGCGCCGGTATCCGCATCGGCGGCGTAGAGGCTGTCGTGCTCGGTGGCGATGAAGAGCACGTTGTGGCGGCGGCCGGACACCGCGAGCGCCGAGACGTAAAGGGGCTGCGCGTCGACTTTGCCGTCGACCGGCACGGTGGCAAGCAGACCGAAGCGGGTGGCGTTTACGTTGGCAGGCGACAGGATGGCTTCACCGGTGTTTTGCCCGGTGCGGAAGCTGTCGTTGTGCCAAGTGAGCACGTCGGTCTGGGCGACGGCGTAGAGCGGGGCGGAGGCGAGCAGAACAGCCGAGGCGAGCAGGCCGCGACCTGGCATCTTGAAATGGACGAAACGGGGCATGGAGGTACCTCAAACGCGCAGGCAGACGGGCCTTGGCACGGCGTGAAGTGTACACCTTGGTTATTACTGAAGGTAACTGCATGGCATGACGACCCTTTCGATCTCGACAGGCGGGAAGCGCGCTTTCGGGCATCTGAGGCAGGTATGGCATGTGCGCTGGCGTTGAATCCTGGAAGCAACTCGCTGAAGTTTGAGTTGGTGGAGCTGAGCACGGACGCGGCGTTGGCCTCGGCGCTGCCGAAGCTGGCGAGCGCGGGCATGGACAACATTGGGAAGGGCGCGAAGCTGACGGTGTACCGCGGGCGGGACGTTGCGGAGACGCTGGAGTGCGAGGCTGCGGACATGGCGGCGGCGGTGTCCGCGGCGCTCCAGTGGCTGCGCGCGCAGGAAACAATGCGGGCTCGCCTGGAGGAGTTGCAGTTTGCGGTGGTGCGGGTGGTGCATGGTGGGGAGCGATTTACGGGGCCGGTGGAGGCGACCGCGGAGGTGCGACAGGCGATTGAGGAGTTGGAGGAACTGGCGCCGCTGCATAACAAGAGCTCGCTGGAGGTCCTGGACGTGTTGGACCGGGAGCTCCGGGGCGTGCGGCAGATGGTGACGTTCGATACGGCGTTCCATCGGACGCTGCCGGAGGTGGCGTGGCGGTACCCGATCGAGCGCGAGACGGCGGACCGGTTCGGGGTGCGGAAGTTTGGGTTCCATGGGCTGAGCCATCGGTACATGCTGGAGCAGTATGCGGCGACGGTGGGCAAAAAGCCGGAGGATTGCACGATCGTCACGCTGCATCTGGAAAGTGGGAGCTCGGCCTGCGCGATCCGCGACGGGGTGAGCGTGGATACGACGATGGGGCTGACACCGCTGGAAGGGCTGATGATGGGGTCGCGGTCAGGAAGCGTGGACCCGGCGATTGTGCCGTACCTGATGGGCAAGATGGATGCGGGCGCTGACGTGGTGATGAAGGTGCTCGAGAAGCAGTCGGGGTTGTTGGGGATTGCCGGTGGGTCGCTGGACACGCGGGAGCTGGTGAAGCGCGAGGACAGCTGGGCGCGGCTGGCGCTTGCGATGTATGGCTACCGGGTGCGGCTGGCGGTGGGGGCGTACCTGGCGGCGCTAGGGGAGAGCTGTGAAGCGGTGGTGTTTGGCGGTGGGATTGGGGAAGACTCCCCATGGCTGCGGGCGCAGGTGTGTGCGGGGCTAGGT
>CAXTLD010000093.1:0-11884 GCA_964245045.1 uncultured Acidobacteriaceae bacterium
GTCTGGTGGGGGGGGAGCTGTGTATAAGCGCCAGGGATTTGCGCGCGGGGGCGGGGGGGGCGGGTCGGCCGTAACGGTCACTGTTTCGCCGGGGACCGAGATACCGCCGCCGTTGCCGCTGCCGTCGTAGTCGTCTCCACAATCGTTTCCATCCTCGTCGAGCAACCCGGACGGATCGGTTCTAGAAAGTGGGTTGTTGGACGCATAGCGGTAGCGATTCATGCTCTGCGGGTTCGCAAGGTCGTAGCTGCCCATGTAGGGATCGGGGCTCATCCAACGGCCCAGGTTGGAGTTGTACTCTCGGAAGGTGGCATGGTGGAGACCGAGACTGGAGGCGCTGAAGGCGCCATCCTCGTCCATCCCGGTGAAATGGGCACCGTCGAGATCGTTGCCGGTGGTTAGATTGGGTTCACCGAAGGGCAGCGAGCTGAACGTGGACACATTGGCGCTGCCGTTGTTGTCGGTGCGCAGGCGTTCGGTGCCGAGCCAGTCTTGATGCTCGAAGGAGAGGACGCCGGCGGCGTTGGAGAAGACGGCCACCGGGCCCTGGTCGCTGTAGTACTGATGCAGCTTGACATAGGCGCTGCCGTCCTGCCAGGTCGTGGACCGCCGTCCCAGGATACTGCCTTTATGGCCGACGATGAACTCGCCATGCCCGAGCTCATGAGGAGCTTTCAAAAGGCGAATAACGCCCGCTCTGTGCAGGTCGGCACTGCGCAGGCGGTGCATCAGTTGGTCGACTTCCGGCACCCGTCGATTACTGGTTCGCCCTGCGAAAGGCCGACCCTTCGGCCCAGGCTGGAGGTGAAGACGTTTTGGGGATCGTATTTCGCCTTGATTCGCAGCCACTGCCCCAGGGCGGGATACATGGAAGCGAAGGTGGTGGCAGTGGTGTATGAGTCTTTCCCGAGATAGATACGGCCGCCAGCGTCGAGCACCAGGCGATCGAGCTGCTGGATGAGAGCGGGCGTGGAGGAGCGGACCGGGAAGTCGATGGCAAATGTGTAACCCGCGCGCGGGAAGGAAAGAATGCCCTCGCCCTGGGGTCCGAGGCGCTTGAGGATGTTCAAAAACGGCAGGGCTCCCGAGGAGAAAATAGCAGTAAGGATGCGGCGCAGGTGTGAAAGCGCGTTGTCAAAGGGGATCACGAACTGGTACTGGGTGAAGCCGCGACGCCCGTAGCCGCGGTTCCAGTGCGCGATCTTGTCTAGCGGATAAAAGAACGTCTCGTAGTGCCCGATGGGCGCGCTGCCGGACTGGATACGTTGGATGGCTGCGTTGACGATCCGCATGGTGACAGGGTTCAGCGTGAACTCGGGCAGGTCGAAGGGCACTCCGAGTTTCGGACGTCCCGAGAGGCGAAGCGGATCTCCCGCTAGCTTGAGAGGTAGGTCGGCGCGCTTTGCATGATCGCCTACGGTAAGGACGCCGCGGCCAAGGTTTGCGCCAGTGGCAAAGACATCCAGCGTGGCGACGGAGTAAGGAAACCGCTCATCCTGCTCGTCAAGAGCGCTGAGCATCTGTTCGAGGTTGTTTACGCGGAGGGCGCGCTGGTGGAAGTAGGTTGTTTCGATGCGGCGAAGGCGAAGGGTGGCGGTGAGGATGATGCCGAGCAGCCCCATCCCGCCAAAGGTGGCCCAGAAGAGGTCCGGGTTCGCGTCGCGGCTGGCCGTAAGGACTTCGCCGCTGGCGAGCAGGATGGTCATCGACTCGACGCAGTTACTGAACGAGCCCTGAGCGTGATGCGCTTTGCCGTGGACGTCGTTAGCGATGCACCCGGCGACGGTCACGAACTTGGTTCCCGGCGTGATCATGGGGAACCAACCGCGACCGGCGAAAGCGGCGATGATGGATTCGAGGGTGGTGCCGCCTTCGCACACGAGAGTGCCTGTGTTTTCGTCGAAGCTCAGGATGCGGCTGAGTCGCGCGGTGCCGATGACCAGGCCGTGAGCGTTGACAGCGCAATCGCCGTAGCTGCGCCCGAGGCCGCGGGCGACCGTGCCGTTTGGGTCCAGCGTTCCTGCCACTTCGGCGGAGGTGGCGGGCTCGACGAGCCTACAGGGAACGCGGTAGTTTGCGCCCCAACCGGCGAGGGTGGTCGTGCTTGCTGGCCGCATAGGGTTCATTGTCTCAGGAACAGACAAGGCTGGGTCGAGACGGGCTATGTGTGAGACGGCTAGGCAGCAGGGCGAGCCTCCTTGCCGCGGCTACGGCCGCCGAGGGTGACGCTGACGACCTTGCTGACGCCGGGCTCCTGCATGGTGACGCCGTACAGGATGTCGGCTTGCTCCATGGTGCGTTTGGAGTGGGTGATCACGACAAATTGGGTGTTGTCGGCCATGCCGGCGATGAGTTGGGCGAAGCGGGCGACGTTGGTCTCGTCGAGCGGCGCGTCGACCTCGTCGAGAATGCAAAAGGGGGCGGGTTGGAACTGGAAAATGCCCACAAGGAGCGACAGGGCCGTGAGGGCCTTTTCGCCGCCGGAGAGCAGCAGGACGTTCTGGAGCTTTTTCCCGGGGGGTGAAGCGATGATGTCGATGCCAGCGAGGTCTTGGGCGGCGTCGCTGTTGGCCTCGTCGGTGTCGGTGAGGCGCATGAACGCCTGGCCACCGCCGAAGAGCTTGGTGAAGGTCTGTGAGAAATTTTCGTTGATGATCTTGAAGACTTCGTGGAACTTCTCGCGGCTGACGTTCTCAATTTCGCGGATGGACGACGAGGTGTTCTCGATGGCGTCGATGAGGTCGCGGCGCTGCGCTTCCAGATGGGTGTAACGCTCGGAGGCCTCGCGGAGCTCGTCGAGGGCCATCATGTTGACCGGACCCATGGCGTCCATGCGCTTGCGGAGGGCGCGGGCGGCTTCTTCCTCGGCGGTAAGGGCGGCGGCTTCGAGGCGGGCGATGGTGGGATCATCGCGGAGGGCTTGTGACTCGGTGGAAAGATCGTTGACGCAGGTAGCTTCGAGGTGCTCGATGTCGGAAGACAGCTTGGCGTGACGGGCGGTGTGCCCGCCGCGCTGGTCGCGGGAGGACTCGGTTGCCTGGCGGAGATGGCGCAGCTGGGTGTCGAGCTCGGCGAGGCGGGCGCGTAGAGTTTGTGTTTCTGCGGTGAGGCGCTCGGCAACCTGGGTCGCTTCCTTGCGGGTGGCGGCCAGGTGCTGGGCCTGGTCGGCCAGGCTGGCGTTTTCGTCTTCGCGGCGAGTCTTTTCGGCCTCGGCGTTGGTGATGGTGGCCTCAATCTGGCCGACCCGTTGCTGCTGATTGGCGAAGAGGCGGTCCGTCCGTTCGGTGTTCGTGCCGGCGTTGCGGCGGCGCTCTTCGAGGCCGGCCAGGGCGGCGCTGGCTTCCGAGGCAGCCGCCTGGAGTTCTTCGCGCTCGGCGCGAAGTGTGGCAAGGCGAGTGGTCAGGTCGGCTACCTGGCCTTCCAGGCCTTCGCGCTCCGCTTCGAGGCGCTCGGCCTCTGTCCGCTTGCGGACGATTACGTCTTCCCGGATGCCGCGCTGGTCCTTGTTGCGGGCGAGGGCCAACTGCCAGTCCTGCAACCGACGCTCAAGGCGGCCGGCCTCGGCCTCCATCTGGCGTAGGGCGGCGCCGGAGTTGGCGGACTCGCGCTCAATGTCGCGGCGCTCGTGGTTGCGGTGGTCGAGCGTGGAGGTGAGCTCGGCGATTTCGCGCGTATGCGCCTGGGTGGCGAGCTCGTTCTGGGAAAGCTCGGCTTCAAGCGCGGTGATCTTGGTCTGGAGCTCGGCGAGTTCGCGCTTAAGGGCGAGTGGGCCCTGGGTGCGCGGCTTACCGCCGGTGACGGTGACGTTGTGGAAGGTTTCGCCGCTGGGAGCGAGGAAAAAAGACTGGGGGTTGATTAG
This sequence comes from uncultured Acidobacteriaceae bacterium, assembly GCA_964245045.1. GTDB lineage: Bacteria > Acidobacteriota > Terriglobia > Terriglobales > Acidobacteriaceae > Granulicella. The sequence goes on from CAXTLD010000093.1 coordinate 3,860, forward strand.
CGCGAGGTGGCGTGCGGTCTCCGCGTCGGGCGTAACGAAGCCCTCTCGCAGACGTGGAAGGATCACTTTAAGGGAACGGCCGAAGCCGTTCAGAACACGGACGCATTCGGTGAGCGGGACGACGCCGTCGCGGTCGGGGCGCGTGGTGCTGATCATGCCCTCAGCGAAGGGAAATGCGGCCTGGCCGTGGTCAGGGTGGACCAGGAACGTCGCGCGGCCGGCGACATCGCCGTGTAGCAGGCGGACGCCTTCATCGGCCGCGTCCCAGCTCTTGACCACGATATAGTTGAGCTCGTCGCGCAGGAACTCGTCGACGACGTTTTCGTAGCGACCGTCCACTTCGAGAAAATCGGCCAGGGTGCCTACCGGGGCGATGCCGTCGTTGTTCCCCTGGGCGCGCCGGGCGTTGGCGCGAAAGATGTTGCGGACCGTGTCGGTGGAATAGCTGTGCTCGCGGATGAGGGCGTCGAGGGAACCGCGGCGGCCGAGGAGGGTGGCGAGTTCGGCGCGCAGCTGATCGCCGCGACGCCGGGACTGCGTTTCGTCCATGCGGCGCTGTTCTAGTTTGGCGCGGAGGTCGACGATCTCGGCTTCAAGGTGCTTGAGGCGGTCGGTGACGGTCTCGAAGGTGAGTTTTGCCTGGCTGCGCTGGTGGCCGAGTTGCTCGAGTTCGTGGCGGGCGGCATCGGACTCGGCGGCAAGACGCTCATTCTCGCGGTCCAGGCCGGCAAGGGCGGCTTCGGCCTGGGCGATCTCATTTCTGGCTTGGTTTGCCTGCTGCATGGCATGCAGGGCGTTGCGCCGCCCCTGTTCGGCTTGCGCCTCGGCGTGGAGGACGCCGCGCATGGCATTGTGCGCGCGTCCCTGCTGAGCCTGGGCCGCGGCTTTGTGGGCGTTGGCTTCGGCGGTGGCGGTCTCGAGGAAGGCGCGGTGCTGTTCTCGCTCGCTGGCGAGATGGGCGAGCGCTTCGCGGGCCTGGGCTAGGTCGGCGTTCGCGCCGACGAGGCGCTGGGTGAGCTCCGCGTGACGGTCGGTGTTGGCGTGGATGCGGGCTTGGGTGCGTTCCAATTCCAGGGCCGAAGAGGAGGCGCGGGCGGCGGCATCGCGGAGTTCGCGGTCGAGATCGTAGCCTCGGGTGGTGCCCTCAGAATTTTCTTTGTCGAGGGCCTCAAGTTTTGCAGAGTTCTGGTCGATAAGGGAAGTGAGGCGTGCAATTTCGGTTTGGAGGGAGGTGGACTCGGCGTCCATTTGGGAGAGGCGACTGGCGAGGACAACGCGCAATCTGGCCGTGAACTCGGCTCGAAGCTCGCCGTACCGTTCGGCCTTCACCGCCTGGCGTTTGAGGATGGCGACCTGACGGGTGACCTCGTCGAAGATGTCGCTAACGCGGGACAGATTGGTTCTGGCGGACTCGAGACGGAGTTCGGCCAGACGCTTCTTGGTCTTGAAGCGGGTGATGCCGGCTGCTTCTTCGAGGATGGCGCGGCGATCGAGCGGCTTCGAGCTCAGCAGCTGACCGATGCGCTCCTGGCCAATGATGGCATAGCTTTCTCCGCCTAAACCGGTGCCGAAGAAGATGTCCTGGATATCGCGAAGACGGCAGATCTTGCCGTTAAGCAGGTACTCGCTTTCGCCGGAGCGAAAAAGGCGGCGCGTGACGGTGATCTCGCCGGCGCGGGCGGGGGTGCGGGCGAACTTGCGGCGGCGGATTTTCAGGATGACGGCGGCTTCGCTGTCGGCTACTGCGCCGTTGGCCGCCTCGCGGTTAGCGGCTTCGCCGACGGCCGGCTGATCCCTGGTTACTGCGGCCTCGCCCTCGTAGGTCTGACCGGGTTGGGCTTCCAGGACGGCTTCTTCTGTTTCTTCGGCGGCTTGCCGGCGGAGGGCGTCTTCGTCCCAGTCGCTTGGCAGTTCAGTGACAACGCGGTCGCGGGCCGGTGAAGTGATGTCGGCGGTCTCTGGTGCCGTGCCGTTTGTCTCGGCGTAGACCGTGGGGTCGACGAGGGTGAGGGAGACCTCGGCCATGCCGGTCGGACGGCGGTCACGGGTGCCGGCGAAGATCACGTCCTGCATGTTGACGCCGCGGAGAGACCTCGCCGATTGTTCGCCGAGAACCCAGATGATGGCGTCGGAGATGTTGGACTTGCCGCAGCCGTTGGGACCGACGATGGCGGCGATGCCGTGTCCTTCCAGCTGGACCTCGGTGCGGTCGCAGAAGGACTTGAAGCCGAGGATCTGGACCTTTTTGAGTTTCAGCACGGGCTTGGAGTGACCTCGTTGGTTCAACCAGCCGGGTAGGAGAGGCGGTGTGTACTTATGGTATGGACCCGGCAAGCTGGGAGGCAAGAACGGTGGGCAGGTTGTTGTGGGAAAGGGGGCCGGAACGTGCGTGCGTGCGGGTTCTTGGTCAAAGACTGTCGCAAGTTGGGACATTCTGGGAAGAAAAGTGACAGCGGCTCCATAATCCAGGTCGCGATTGAAGGGGCGAGGGCTTAGGATCACGAGTATGCAGACGGTAAGTTGCAGAAGAGCAACACGGGTTTCTATAATTCGCAACATGCGACTGAAGGTCGCGCGACCTCGGTGTCTTTGAGGGGCTTCGGCAGCCAGTTTGCCCATTTCACATTCGGGTCATCCCGAGGAGATCGCATGAAGAAGGTTCTACTCTCATCGCTGCTGGCTGCTTCTGGCGCAGCGTTTCTTTCGCCGTTCGCTCTTGCGCAGGACGCCGCTGCTGCTGGATCTGGCCAGGGGCAAATCACGCTGGCGCCGGACGAATACAACGTGTACCAGGCCGCGGAGGGGCAGACCCAGCCGGCGGCCAAAGTCACGGCACTGAAGGCATACCTGCAGAAGTACCCAAACTCGCCGGTGAAGACGGCTGTGCTGACGGACATCCTCGGCGCGGCGACGCAGACGGGGGACAAAGCGCAAATCCTGGATGCATCGAGTGCGCTGTTGGCGGTTGACCCGAACAACCTGCGGGCGTTGGCCTTTGAGGTGTACTACGGGCGCACGGACGCAGATGCGCTCACTGATCCCGCGGCCAAGCAGGCGGCGCTGGACAAGGTAGCCGGCTACGCGCAGACCGGTTTGACGGTGGACCAGGGAACGACGCCGCCGAAGGGTTTGAGCGATGCGGATTTCCAGACATTGAAGCCGCGGACGATGCCCGTCTTCTCTTCAGCCATTGCCGATGACGATATGGCCAAGAAGGATAATGCGGGTGCGATCACGGTGCTGAAGTCCGAGCTTGCGGCGGTTCCGGCAGCGCAGACCCAGGCGGTCGGTCCGGTGCTGCAGGATGAGTACACGCTGGCGAATGCGTATTACACCTCGACGCCGCCGGATTATCTGAACTGCGCGTGGTACGCGGCGCGCACGGCATCGTTTGCGCCAGCGGCGCAGAAGACCGGCATTCAGCAGCTGGCGACGTACTGCTTTACGAAATACCACGGCAACAACACGGGCTTTGACGCGTTTCAACAACAGGCGGCGGCGAGCCTGAACCCGCCGGACAACCTGGCGACCACGGTGACAGCTGCGCCGAAGCCGGAAGACATGGTGAAAAACCTGATCGCAACGACGCCGGATTTGGCGACACTGGCGTTGAGCGACAAGGAGTTCGTGCTGCAGTACGGACAGCAGGCGGACGCCGACAAGGTTTTCGACACCATCAAGGGCAAGACGGTGGAGATCCCGGGCGCTGTGGTTGTAGCTGCTACGGCGGACCAGTTGCAGGTTGCGGTTTCCGACGACGCCAAGCAGAGCAAGCAGGCTGACTTCACCATTGCGATGAAGACGCCCTTGACGACTCCGCCTGCGGTGGGCGCGGCGGTGAATGTGTCCGGGACCTACGCTTCCTACACGCAGACGCCGCTGATGATCAGCATGACGGACGGAGCGGTGGTAGAGGCGAAGAAGGAAGCGCCAAAGGCACCCGCGCGCCGACCGGCTCCACGTCGTCGCTAAGGTGGAATCGGTCACCAAAGGCCTCCCGCTGGGGAGGCCTTTGTGCTGCCCGCGCGCGTTACGGCGTCCGTTGGTCGGCTAGAGCGAGCAGGTTGGTGAAAAGGCGAAAGGCGCCCGGGACGGCTTCGGGTAGCTGGCGGTAGAGCGCAAAGGCGCAATAGGTCCAGTGCCCGCGGCCCAGGGCGGTGGTGAGCAGGCCTCCGAGCTGAGGCAGTTGCGGGGCGATGTGCTCGGCGGGAGCGCCGGGGTCGTGTGTTTCTGTCAGGGCGGTATAGTGCGGGTCCCAGGTTTCGACGAAGCCGTGGCCGCGCTCTTCGATCCAGTTATTAAAATCGGCTTCGGTGAGGTGGTTGGGGGAAAGAAGCGCCTGCCAGGGTTGCTGCGCAGGGGTGAGGTGTGAGGCGTCGAGGCTTGAGGGGGTCAGTAGGCGAACGGGGGCAGTCTCGTCGACGACTTTTTCATTGGAGCCAAGGGAAAGCGGGAAGGGCGCGTCGGCAGCGGTGAACTCGGGCGTCTGGTACTGGACGATAACGTCGCCCCCGTGGCGCGCGAAATCGAGGAGGGCCTGGGTGGGCGCGCCGTGGAGGTCCGGGTGGGCGTTGTAGGTGCGCACGCCGAGGATGACGGTATCGAAGCGGGCCAGACGTTCGGGGGTGAGGTCCGAGACGGTGAGGTTCGAGACGTCGAAACCGACCGAGCGGAGATTGTCGGCTACGGCGTCGCCGGTGCCGGCGAGGTAGCCGACGCGGCGGTGCGTGGGGAGTTTCAGGTCGGCGGGAACGATGCGGTCGGTGGCTGGGGTGTACAGGTTGGTGTAGACAAGGCCGGGGTACCCGACCGGGCGGAAGCCTTCGGTGATCGTGCTGCCGTTCCCCAACGTAGCGGATGCCCTCGCAAGGACGGGCGTTGCGACCTCGGCGGGTGGGTCGAGTAGAAAAGGGAACTCCCCTACTACCTTTTGGTTCGGTGGAGCGCTGTGAACGACCCAACCGCCAGCCACGGCGAGATTGGGCGTTGACCGCTCGGATGGGTCAGGCATCAGGAAAGCGGATATGGTTACCGAGCGCATGGTGTTCGGAAACACCTGGGCGTGTCCGGAGAGGGACAACGAGGCCGAGGGGACGATGCGTACCGGTTGGTCGGCGGCGTGGACCACGCGACCTACGTCAACAGCTACCTGCTTGAATTGATAGTGGTCCCAGGCGACCGCGGGCGGCGGGGTGGCGGGGGCATTGCGCAGTGCTCGGTCGCGCAATTGGTACACAGGTTGCTCGACATCGTCCCGATAGAAGTAGGGCTTGGTGACGGGTTCCAGCATCTCGGGTACGAGCTGGGTCGCATGCTCGAAGGGCGGCGGACGATGCCGGTCATATTGCCCGTTCAGCTGCACATTGGTCGTGAGCGCTCGACCATTGCTGAACTTCACCGAGGGCCAGGCAGAAGGCTGGTCAGGAAGCTGCGGGGCGGTGAGTTGGACGGTTGGCGAGCTATTCTCCACGACATCGACAGCATCCATCGTTGCATCGACGTGTAATCCCAGAGCGAGCACGAGGGCGTCGTTGAGCTGGACGCGCTTAATGCGGAGCTCGTGTAGCAGGCTTTGCTTCTCGTCATTGGGCAGCTGATCCGATGACACTCCTGAGACATCGCGAATTGCCGTGTCAGTCAGGGTAAGGGCCTCACTGAGGTTATCGATTACAGACTCAAGACGTTCGGGTTTGAACGCAAGCTGGGCGTGCTCAATACTTTGCTGGCTGTCAGCGAGATCCGTCTTAATAAGGACGGCAATGGCACCGTGGGCAGAAGGGGCGAGGCTGGCTAGACCGAGGAGGCTGGTGTCGATGCCCTCAAAAAAGGTGGCGGCGTTGGGGTCGGGGGCGTCTGCGGAAAGTTTCGGCGCTGCAGGTGAAACGCAGGTCTCTCCGCTCCGCTTCGCTTCGGTCGAGAGGACAGGGTTGGGGTGGGGTTCGGTTGAGATGAGGGGCGGAAGCATGCCGCAGAGGCGGCTCCCGTAGAGGTGGTAGCTGACGTCAAAAGCGCCTGCGGTGGCGAGGCGGACGCCTGGGCCGATTTGGGTGCGTTGGAGGCCGAGGCCGATCCGGGCGAACTGGACATAGCTGAGTTGCTGGTGTGGGTCGGCGTGTGGATTGGGCAGGTCGGCGGGGCTGGCGGCGGCGTTGGTGAGCAGGGGGTCGAGCTGGCCTTCGTGGATCACGATGTCGGCGGTGGGTGGGGTGAGTGAGGTTTGGCCCGAGACGTAATTGGTGAAGCTGGGGGAGACGTACTGGTTGGTGGCGTAGTCGAACAGGCCTTTACCGGTGATGGCGAAGGTGGGGACGCGGGCGTAGACCTTGAGCGGCGCCCAGGGCAGGATGCCTTCGCGGGTGAGCTCGGGGAAGACGGTGGGGTCGGCGGCGGCGCGGAAGACCTCTTGGGCGATTTGGCCGGAGACCTGGTGTTGGCCGTGGCCGTCGGTGACGCCACCGATAAAGACGGCGGCAATGACCAGCGGGCGGTAGAGGCGGACAGCGCGCACGGCGTCGTAGAGGACGCGCTCGTGGGTCCACTTGCGGAAAGCTTCTTCTTTGGTTTTCGAGAAGCCGAAATCGACCTCGGTGCCGAAGAATTGGTCGACGCCGGTGTAGCGGTCGGAGCTGAGCAGTTCCTGGGTACGGATGAGCCCGAGGGCGTCTTCGAAGTCGCCGGTCACCGCGTTCTGGCCGCCTTCGCCGCGGGTGAGGGACAGGTCGGCGACGCGGGTCCCGAGGCCGCGACTGTAGAAGGTGAGCATGCCGCCGTCTTCGTCGTCGGGGTGGGCGACGATGAGCATGAGGGAGGCGCGGGTGGAGAGTTTGCGAAGGAGTTGCTGCAGCCCTAGGGCTGCATTGTCTTGGCCGCCGTCGATGGGGAGCTCGCGACCCGTCTTGGGCTGCACGCGCTCGCCGCGGAGGTTCGCTGGGTCCGTGAACTGCCGTGGGTTTTGGGCGTGCGTGAGGAAAGGGAGGGCGAGGCTGAGCGCGGCGGCGGTGGTCGCGGGAAGCTTCATGCTGTCTAGCGTCTCACGGGTAGGGGTGCCCCCTGTACCTCCTTCGGCAAAGTCTTCAAGGCAGAGACTTTAGGCTTGGACTTGGGAGGTTGCGGGTTGGGCTGATTCTGGGGCAGTAGGTTTTACGGGAGTGTGGCATCTATGCAGGCTGCTCATAGGGCTCGTGCCTCGGCAAGGACTGTATCGCGAAATTTCGGGTGTAGGTCGCCGGGTGTGCGGAGATCGACAGGGATACCGATGCATCTTGGAGGGCGAGTTCGAGAGCGACGATCGTAAACAGGCTGGTTTGGGGAGGGAAGTCGATAAGGAGGTCGAGGTCGCTGGTTTCAGTGTCGTCACCGTGCAGGGTGGAGCCGAAAACGCGGGGGTTGCTCATGCCGTGTTCGGCGACGAGGCGGCGAATGGTCTCGCGGTGCTGCTCGAGACGGCCCTCGGTCGCATGGAGGTGATTGTAGCGGGATAGACTCGGGGGAACATGCGCGGAGACGGGATGAAGCAGGAGCGGACGCTGGGTTTGGGCGGGGCCGTGACGTTGAACATGCTGGACATGATCGGCGTTGGCCCGTTTATTACGCTGCCGTTGCTGGTGGGGACCATGGGCGGACCCCAGGCGATGTTGGGGTGGCTGCTGGGGGCGCTGCTGGCGGTGTGCGATGGGCTGGTGTGGGCGGAGTTGGGCGCGGCGATGCCGGAGGCGGGGGGGACGTACGCGTACCTGCGGGCGATCTTTCCGGGACGGTTGGGCCGGTGGTTGAGCTTCTTGTTTGTGTTTCAGCTTTGCTTTTCAGCGCCGCTTAGCGTGGCGAGCGGGTGTATCGGGCTGGCGCAGTATGCGGGTGGGCTGTGGCCTCGACCCGGCACGCCGATGGCGGTGCATGCCGCGCGGGTTGGGCCGTATCGGTTTGGTTTTGGGGTGGGATGGCCGACCGTTGTGGGGATTGGGGCGGTGTTGCTGGCGGTGGGGCTGCTGTATCGGCGGCTGGTGGAGGTGGAGGGGTGGGGGCGGG
>CAXTLD010000094.1:0-11696 GCA_964245045.1 uncultured Acidobacteriaceae bacterium
GGGCGCGGATGTAGACGGCTTCGAGTGGGCCGCCGGGGAGGGTGGTGGGTTCCCAGCGAATGGCCGAGTCGTTTTGGCGGCCGTAGGCGTTGCGCTCGACGGTGGCGTCGAGGACGGCGAAGCTGGGTTGGGGTGGGTTGAGGACCTCGCGCGCGAGGAGGATGGAGCCGGCGCAGGTGCCGAAGGTGGGTTTGGTGCGGACGAAGGTTTGGAGGAGGTCGTAGAAGCCGGCGCGCTGGAGGTGCTTGAGGAAGGTGGTGGACTCGCCGCCGGGGATGACGAGGCCGTCGAGACCGTCGAGGTCTGCGGGCTTGCGCACGAGGCGGGTCGTGGCGCCGGCCTCGGCGAGGCGCTGGGCGTGGATCTCGAAGGCGCCCTGGAGGGCGAGAACCCCGATCAGGGGAGGAGAGGACGACACAGCTTCAGGATAGCGCCTTGTGTGGGAGGCTGCGGGTGGAGCTTAGGCAGAGGGCAGCGGTTGCGAGAGGAGTGCGGGACGGTCGAGTGTGGCCTGCGGGTTGGAGTTGTCCGTGTCGCGGAGATGCCAGAGCCTCCCGAAGACGACGGCGGTGGCTGCCAGGAGCTGGCCGAGTTGCAGGCAGCAGGCGAGGACCGGGTGTCGGCCGGAGAGGAGCAGCAGCGGCATGAGGTTCTCGGAGACGGCGCTGCCCAGGAGTAGCGTCACGACGGTGAGGGCGATGAGGTAGGCGGAGGGCATGCTGCGGGTGAAGCATTCTCGCCACAGCAGAGCGAAGGCGAGAAACGCGGTGGCGTAGGCGTGAAACCAGGATACCGGCGAAAGGATGGGCGCCATGAGGCTGAGCAGGCCGAGAACCATGAGTTGCTCCGGTGTGCGGAGGGCGTGGCCGGCGCGGGCGATGAGGGCGAGCGTGCCGAGAAGGATCGCGGCGGCAGCGGCGCGTCCCGCGAGCATGACGCCCGGAGGCATGGCCGGTGGGAAGGGCGGGACAGCGCCGGATCGCCAAAGCGTGATGAAGCGCTGGGTGGCGGCGGGGATGGAGTAGTTGGTGAAGTACGGGATGGAGCCGGACATGGCGGGCAGGACGCGTGTGGCGTAGGTATGGAGGGCCGTGGGCGTATCGATCCAGAGGGCGAGGGCGGCCAAGCCGAGCAGAGAGGTCAGGAACGCTCCGACGAAGCGCCACTTGCGCCACAGGAGGAAGGGCAGAAGGATGAGGGCGGGGGTGAGCTTGATGGCGGTGGCGAGGGCAAAGAGCGCCGCGGCGGCTACGGTGTGGTCCTTTTTGTAGAGCACCATGCCGGCGGCCCAGAGCAGCAGAAGAAGAATGGTGATCTGGCCGTCGACTAGGCATTGCAGGGCGGGGGTGAAGCAGAGGAGCGCAAGGAGGATGAGCGGGGTGGCGAGGCTCAGGAGCGGGAGGTCCAGCAGCTGGACCACGAGCAGACCGGTAAGCAGAAGTAAGCCGAGGTTGGTGAGCAGCCAGAGGTGGGTGGCCGAAGCGAGGGGAACCAGCGTGAACGGGAGGAGTAGGTCGGCCAGGACGGGCGGGTAGACGTAGAGACCGACGAAGGGCAGACCCTGGGCGCGGGCGGCTTCGTAGATGGGTGTTCCCGGCGAGGCGATGGCCTTTTGGGGGTCGAGACCGGTGTCCGCGCCGGTGTAGAGCTGGGCTGCGTTGCCCTGGCGAACCAGCATGGAAGCGGTGTAGTAGACGTTGAAGTCCGCTGGGTAGAGCGGAAGCGCGGGGCGGCGGAGGCGGGGCAGCACGCAGGTGAGCAGGACCAGGAGCAGGGCAACAGACGCGCGCTTCAGAGGGCATTTACCTCGGGGGTCGACCGCGGGCTGGGGTCTGAGTGGGTGTGGAAGGGACTGGCGATTGCCTTCACGGCTCCATTGTCGCAGCTTCGCGTGTCGCCGCTTCGCCGAAGCGAAGGAGGTTGCCGTCTGGGTCGCTGAGGACGAACTCGTGCATGTGCCAGGGGCGGAGAGCAAGCGGCGAGAGGATGGGGACGCCGGCGGTGCGGAACTCGGCTTGGAGGGGGGCGGCGGTGCCGTGGTGCAGGTGGAAGTACACGCCGCAGGGGTTCTGGCTTTCGAGGAGGTCGGGGGCGCGGCGGAGGTGGAGTTCGAGATGGTCGCGGGTGAGAAAGGCGTATTCGTCGGCGTCGGTGTAGAGCTGGGCGGAGAAGCCGAGGAGGCGGTAGAAGGCGACCGCGCGGGCGACGGACGCGACCGGAAGGATGGGGCTTACGCTGCGGAGGTGGTGGGGCATGCAGGTAAAGCGTACACTCTTTACCCGGGGGTAAAGCGATGGGTGCGGTGAGTACGATCAGCAGCAAAGGGCAGGTGACCGTGCCGGTGGAGGTGCGGCGGCGGTTGGGCGTGGGCGCGGGGGACAAGGTGGAGTTTGTGTTTGAGGGCGGGCAAACGGTGGTGAAGCCGGTGCGCCCGGAGGGGGATCCGTTTGCGGCATGGGTGGGGATTGCAAAAGGGAGCTTCAAGAATGTAGAGGAGCTTCTGGCTGCCGAACGAGAGCTGCGTGGGTATGACGAGTGGGACGCGAAGGACTTGGGGTTGTGATCACGGCGGTCGACACGAATGTGTTTTCGACGATATGGCTGGGCGAGCAACTTGCCGGGACGGCGCAGAAGCTGCTTCTGCGGTGCGGCGTGGAAGGATCGGTTGTCATCAGCCCGATTGTGTATGCCGAGATCGTAGCCAATCCTGGCATTGGTTTGAAGGAAGCCGAGCGGTTTCTGCGGGAAACTCGTGTGCGTGTCGATTGGAACCTGCGCAACGAGGTGTGGGCTGAGGCAGGTTCGCGCTTCGGTAGCTATGCACAGCGCAGGCGTGTGTCGGGTGGCGGTGAGGCGCGCCGGATGCTGGCTGATTTCGTGGTGGGGGCGCATGCGCTGTTGCAGGCGGACCGGTTGTTGACGTTCGATGTGAAGCGGTATTCGGTGGACTTTCCGGAGTTGGCGTTAGTTTAGGGTGCGGTCGGGACGCGATTTATGGGTGTGAGTACACTTCGGTAGCTATGCACAGCGAAGGCGTGTGTCGGGCGTCGGTGAAGCGCGCCCGCATGCTGGCTGATTGAGTCGTCATACAGGCAGGCGGGATCCCATCGATGTTGTTTGCCGCTCGCACCAAGTCTTGTGCGTGATCAGTTCGACAGAGTCAGCGAGAATCAGGCCCGATGCTCCATATGAGGGGTTGATTTCCAACACTAAGACCGCCCCTTGGCTAAGTTCCGCAAGCTTTCTGACGGCTTGTGACTCGTCCTTGAAGTTGTACAGACCCTGGACGTCAGCCGAACTTATTTCGGCTCCCTCGCGAACGACAATGTCGTAGATGATGTTGGCTTGTCTGAAACCATCTGCCTTCAATGACAGCATGCCATGTACCTCAAGAACGAACGGTTCCTTCTGTTCCGTGCGAATAAACACAGATACGGTGCTGTCCTGGATTAACAATCCATCTAGGAATCCATCATGAAATTGATCAAAGATCTTCATCAGTTATGTTTTATGGCGGTTGAGGGCGCGGCCTCTGGGCGTTGTTGCACAACCAGTATGACCTCAGTCTGCTCCATTGGGGGCGCTGCCGCCTGTAGCTTGTGGATTTTCCAGAATTGACGTCGATCTTGGGTGTAGGGCGTCGGCTAAGTGAACGGCGTTGGCGGTGGCGTGACCGAGCGCGGTGTTGTCGAAGATGACCCAAGTCTCGGTTGCGCCACGTTGGTTTGGTAGAAGCTGGAGCTGTTGGGCGAAGGTCTGGAGCCAGGGCTCGTCGTAGTTGGAGTAGTAGGTGCGCGGCGTGCCGTGCAGACGCCAGTAGGCCAGGCCGGGCCAGCCTCCCGGCACCGCCGCCTGGACGGCGCCTTTGGGTGGGTCGGCGGCGACGCGGGCGACTTCGAAGCTGCGCAGCAGACGGTCGACGGACGGCGTGAACCAGCTGGGGTGACGGGGCTCGAGCGCGACCGCGCCCCCGTGTAGCTCGCGCAGGGTGGTGAAGAATTCGTGGGCGACGCCATCGTCGAAGGCGAGCTTGGGTGGGAGCTGGACGAGTACGGGGCCGAGTTTGTCGCCGAGACCGCGCACCGCGTCGAAGAACGTCAGCAGAGCGGCGCCGCTGTTGATCAGCTTGGCGGTGTGCGTGACGGCTTTTGGGGCTTTCACGGCGAAACGGAAGTTTTCGGGCGTGGTCGCTGCCCAGCGCTCCCAGGTAGCGCGCCGGTGAGGCCGGTGAAAGCTGGAGTTGATCTCCACGCAGCGGAGATGCTGGGCGTAGCGGGCGAGGTGCGGGCGCGGCGCGCCTTCGTCCCGCACAGGGAAGAGCGCCAGGTGCTGCTTTGGCACCGCCCAGCCAGCCGTGCCCAGGAAGAGGTCCATCAGCACAAGGGTACGCTGGCGGTGATCGTGTGCGGGTGTGGCGAGTGTTGCTTCAGGCTAGGCGAGTTCTGAGAGGCTGAGGTTGCGTCACCACCGGAGATGAACTTTGTCGATTAGAGCAGTGTTGGCCTTGTATGTTCTTTCGCCTGGATGTTAGTGCAGCCCCTCGCGCGAGCACAGAAGAGCCTGAGTCCATCACGGGAATTGGCAGCGCTGGTCGCCCTGACCGGACCGACCCCCGGTACGAGGGATTGGCGGCTACCATAAAGTAGTCCAGTGTGAAAGCCGCACTGCTCTAGAACGCCATACCGAAGACGTTCAGCCTTATGAGGCCTTGCCCGGGATTATACGACGACACCCTCCTTGTCGCCACCATTAAGTAACGTAAGGGTCTCTGCGATCGCAAAACTGCTCAATGAATCTTTATCACTAAAGTGTGCGGGAATCTGTTGCCCTTTGAGGACGATTCCGACCACTTCATTCTTGCTGTTGAGAACTGGGCCACCACTATTACCTGTAATAATTGAGCCCACTACAATTCTGTGGTGTACACCCGAGTACACTCGACTTGCATTTATCGTGAAGTCCTGATCAGTGCAGGTGTCACCAAAATGGTAGTGCGGAAACCTAGAATGCGAACGACATCTCTTTGTGCAAGGGACTGACCGGGAACCCATCCAAAAGTCACCAACGGTGCGAATGGGTATTCAATCAGAGCTAGGTCCGAGTGAGGATGCACTTTGAGGACCTTTGCTGGGTACACTTTACCGTCGCCTAGATGAGGCTGTCGCACCTGAACAAAGTCGTATTTGGTCCAAGCGCCGGATTTGTCGTACTCTCCGACGGCATGCGCTGCGGCGACTAAACCGAAAGAACTCCACGCGAACCCAGTGCTCTGCTGTATCGCATACTCTTCGGTTATGCCTGCATCGATGAGCCAGACTCCCTTGTAGAGGGCTTCATTCGAAGCAGTCTGCGTCAGTACAACAGGTCGCTTGCGAACGATAATGCCATTGTTCCGCAACCTCGCCATCAAGCCGATGTATACAGTTGAGTCCCATCCCTTGATGAAGCCAATATAATTCACTCGCCGGCCAACACTTTAGCGAAGTTCTTACCCGTCGTCGTGAGAGCCTGCTTTTCCTCATATTTGGCGTGGAAGTCCGCCTCTGCTTGTTGCATACCCTTCTTCTCGATCGCACCGACCATTCCGCGAACCGCTTTTACGTACGCGCCGGCAATGTTGACTCGCTTATTGACTATGAGTCCAGTGACTACTTGGCGAGAACCGGCTCGCCGCATCTTGTTCTTGGAACTGTTGATCGAAAAGCCCTCCGCTTTTATTGTGGCTTCCAACTCAGGGCCTGGAAGCCAGCCAGTTCCGGCGGGCGTAGAGATGTCTGCAGGAAAGTTATCTCCATTGAAGGAAAAGGTTAGATCATCTGCATAACGCGTGTAACGACACTGATGTTGTCTGGCCAACAACTTGAGCTTAGCGTCCATACCCCCACAGATCATATTGGAGATGATCGGGGAAGTGGGAGCGCCTTGAGGCAAGCTACCGGAATGGCAGACAATCTGAGCGATGGCTTTGGCAACAGGCTGAGGGAGCGAGTAGGGCTTGCTTGTGAACATGCCTTGCACCCTGCCGTAATGAATCGAAGGGAAGAAGTTCTCAAGATCGAGATTGAAAACGTATTGACGACCGACGTGCGATGCTGCGTTGGTCTTTATAGACCGATCTAACGCGAAGCCATGTACAGGCGCCCTGGTGCCATACACCTCTAACAGAATCGCGGCAAGTCTGCGCTGTATGGTTTTGAGGGCGCCAGTTGGTGCAGAGATGGCCCGATATCCGCCCGCCTTCTTGGCCAGGAGAAATGTTCTGTATGGCTTCGCATGGCAGTAGTGCCTCAAGCTTGATGACTTCACTCCAAGCAGGCTGGCCAGATCGTTGAGGTTCTGCAGGGCAAGGAACTTTTGCTTAAGGCCTGAGTTGTCAGTCATGCTTTAAGAAGGCGCGTAGCTTTCGGGCCTTTCAGCAACACTCGGCACACTTGAATCGCGGACCGATGCGCGCATATGCGTGAACCTTGTTAGCTACCCCACGTTACGCGAGGCATTGTGCAAAGCTGCGCGCCTTCTACAAACAAAGGTAACACATCACATATGTCGCCGGTTCATAGCAAGAACGGGGTACTCGTAATCTATATATGCACGGGTTCGGCGCTCGGGTGAGCGCCCTGTTCTGTTGGTAACCGGTCTACCAGCCGCGGGTTTGCATGCGGTCGCGTTCTTCGATGGCGGCGGCGGCTAGGCCCTTCATGGTGCCGGTGATGGCCTCGGAGGCTTCGGCGATGATGTGGGGGTCGTTGTGGTGGGTGGCGGCGAGGACGATGGCCTTGGCGCGGCTGACGGCTTCCTCGTGATCTTCCGGGTTGCGAGGGTTGCCGACGGCGTCTTCGGTGCAGAGGCCGATTTGGGCGTCGGCGGGCGTCCAGGCGCGGACGTCGAGGGGAGTGGCGCCGTCCTTCATGAAGATGCCGGAGCCGACGAAGACGGTTTCCGCGCCGAGCTGCATCATGAGCGCGGCGTCAGCAGGGGTGGCGATGCCGCCGGCGGAGAAGTTCGGGACGGGAAGTTTGCCGGTCTGGGCAACGAGGCGGACGAGCTCGTAGGGAGCCTGCAGGTTTTTGGCGGCGGCGTAGAGCTCTTCGGCGCCGAGCACGGTCAGCGCCTTGATCTCGCGCACGATGGTACGCATGTGGGTGACCGCGTGCACCACGTCACCGGTGCCGGGCTCACCTTTGGTACGGATCATGGCTGCGCCTTCGGCGATGCGGCGGAGCGCTTCACCGAGGTTCTTGGCGCCGCAGACGAAGGGCGTGGTGAATGCGTGCTTGTCGATATGGTGATGCTCGTCGGCGGGGGTGAGGACTTCGGATTCGTCGATGAAGTCGACGCCGAGGGTTTGAAGAACTTGGGCCTCGGCAAAGTGGCCGATGCGGGCTTTGGCCATGACGGGGATGGTGACCGTGGCCATGATCTGCTTGATGAGCTTGGGGTTAGCCATGCGGGCGACGCCGCCTTCGGCGCGGATCATGGCGGGAACGCGCTCAAGCGCCATGACGGAGACCGCACCGGCGTCTTCGGCGATGCGGGCCTGCTCGACATTCATGACGTCCATGATGACGCCGCCTTTGAGCATTTCGGCGAGGCCGGTCTTTAGGCGGAGGCTGGGGGCCGAGGCGTTGCCGTTCGGGTCGCCGGTGTTGCCGTTGAGCGGATGAATGGCCATGGCGAGTGCTCCTTGTGTGGGAAGGGCGAGGCGGATCGGCCGGCCCAGCTAGTAGATTAGCAGCGGCCGGATACGGTTGCGGAGGATGACGGGCGTGTGCGCGAAAATCGCACAGGGTGCGCGAACATCGTGCGCGGTGCGCAGAACGTCAGCGGTCGCGACTGGTGACGAAACCGGGGACCCAGCGCAGGGCGCGCTTGTATTCGGTCTCCGGGAGGTCGGTGATGGACTGCCGGGCGACTTCGGCGTAGGCGCAAGCGGTGTCCATGGCGTAGGCGATGGAGCCGTGCCGGCGGAGGATTTCGAGGATCTGCGCGTGGCTGACGCGTGAGAAGCTGCGGTCGGAGAGGACGGTGCGGATGGCCTCGCGATCGGCGCCGGTGCCGCGCTCGAGCGCGTGAATGACGGCGAGGGTGGCCTTGCCTTCGCGCAGGTCGGAGGCGGTCGGCTTGCCGAGGTCGTCATCGGTGGCGGTGAGGTCGAGAACATCGTCGACGATCTGAAAGGCCAGGCCGAGATTGCGCCCATACTCGCCGAGGGCGGCCTCGTAGGGGGCGGGCGGCTCGCGTGCGCCGTCTGGTCCGCGGTGGTAGGCGCCGTTGACGGGAGCGAGATGTCGGGGTGCGGTCTGCTGAAGTTCGGCATCGGCGATCACGGCGCCGAGCTGCATGGATACCTGGAAAAGGCAGGCGGTCTTGCGAAAGATAAGGTCGAAGTACTCTTCCTCGTTGATGAGGTGGCCGAGCTTGTCCATTTGCACGAGCTCGCCTTCGACCATTTGCTGAGTGAGCGAGATCAGGAGGTCGAGGACGCGGAAGTTGCGTTCGGCAAGGGCGCTCTGAAAGGCCTGCATGTAGAGCCAGTCGCCGGCCAGCACGCACTTGGAGTTGCCCCAGGTGGTGTTGGAGGACGGACGTCCGCGGCGGGTGGAGGCCTCGTCGATGATGTCGTCGTGGACAAGCGTGGCGGTGTGCAGCATTTCCACCACGGCGCCCAGGCGCAGGCGGGACTCGCCGTGGCTGCCGCAAGCCTTTGCGGAGAGCAGTAGCAGCATGGGACGGATGCGCTTGCCGCCGCCGGTCATCAGGTAGGCGGCGATCTCCGTGACCACGGCCACAGGGGAGCCGGCCTGCCGGGAAAACTCGGTTTCCACCGCCTGGAGGTCAGCCCGTACGAGATCGAAGACCTCGGCCGCCGTCGAGATGGAAATGGACCCCACGTGTGCTTAGAGTAGCAGGAGCCATAGCAGGTAGCGGCGGCGGGGCGGTCCTGCCACAGCGGGTGCGCGGATTTGTGATTAGCTGGAACGGAAGTTGGTGAACTGCAACTCCAGGCCGAGATCTTTGCCACGCAGCAGCGCCATGATCTCCTGCAGGGTGTCGCGGTCTTTGCTGGTGACGCGCACGGTGTCGCCCTGGATGGAGGCCTGCGCCTTCTTCTTGGAGTCTTTGACCAGCGCGACGATCTTTTTGGCGGCGTCGGAGCTGATGCCCTGCTTGAGCTTGATCTTTTGCCGCACGGAGGAGTTTGCGGCGGGCTCGACCTTCTCGTACTCGAGGTTTTTGAGCGAGACGCCGCGTTTGACCAGCTTTTGCGACAGGATCTCGATGACGGACTTGAGGGTGTACTCGTCCTGGCTGGCGAGCTGGATGGTCTCGTCGCCTTCAAGGGTCATGGTGGACTTGGAGTTTTTGAGGTCGAAGCGGGCGTTGACCTCTTTGGAAGCCTGGTCGAGGGCGTTTTTCACTTCCTGGACTTCAACCTTGCTGACGACATCGAAGCTTTGATCTGCGGGCATTGCTGGGATCTCCTGTGCTGTTGCGCGAACTTCATTATGACGCGGCGGCGGGGCTTGTTGTGGGAAAGAGGCGATGGAAGTTGGCCGTGGTCTGCGCGGCGATGGCGTCGGGCGTGGTGTGGCGGAGGTTGGCGAGAAAGGCAGCGGTTTCGGTTACAAACGCGGGTTCGTTGGGCTGCTGACCGCGGCGGGATTGCGGGATGAGGAACGGGGCGTCGGTTTCTACCAGGAGGCGATCGGCGGGTGCGGCTTGCGCGACTTGCTGGAGAGCGGTGCTTTTGGGGTAGGTGAGATTGCCGGCGAAGGAGAGGTAAAAGCCGGCAGCGAGGGATTGCTCGGCCATGCGTTGGTCACCGGAAAAGCAGTGCATGATGCCGGGGAGGCCGGTCGGAGACCAGTGTTGGGCGATGAGGTCGAGCAGATCGGCAGCGGCGTCGCGGTGACCAAAGCGGGATTTGACCTTGTTGCCGGCGAGTTCGGAGGTGCGGCAGTGGATGGTGATGGGCTTGCCCGCGCGGGCGGCGATGTCCATTTGGGCGATGAAGGCGGCTTGCTGAACCTCGGGGTCGGGGTTGTCGAGGTGGTAGTAATCGAGGCCGATCTCGCCAATGGCGATGCAGCGGGGGTCGCGGGCGAGGGTTGCGAGCTGGGCGAGGGCGTCGGGGGTGGCCTGGTGCGCCTCCTGCGGGTGAATGCCGGAGGTCGCGAAGAGTTGCAAGGCGGGAGTGGTGTGGGTGTGCGCGAGTTCGAGGGCGCGGTGCATCGTGGCGGGGCCGTCGCCGATGCCGATGGCGAGCAGGGCCCCGAGGCCGGCGTCGCGGGCGCGGTCGAGGACGGCGGGCAGGTCGGGGTAGTTGTCGAGGTGGCAGTGGGAGTCGATGAGCACGGCTTTAGGGTATCGTTTCCTGCGGAGGCGCTTATGCGCGAAGACGGGTTGAATCGGCGGGAGTTTGGGGCGGCGTTGGCGGCGATGGCGATGGCTGGGGTTGCCGGGTCAGCGGGCGCGCAGACCGTGGGCGATGCGGAGATGGCCGGGTCGCGGGTGTACAAATTTGCCGAGATGAAAGTGACGCCCAACAGCAACGGCGGCTGGTCGCGGGCGATCGTACACGGGACGCTGCCGACGGGTGAGTTCATCGAGGCGCACGAGACGATGTTGCCCCAGGGACAGCAGCCGCATCCGCCGCACCGGCACCGGAACACGGAGTTTATCCTGCTGCGCGAAGGGCAACTGGAGTACCTGAACGAGGGCGCGCCGGAGGCGGTGGTGCCGGGTGACGTGATCTTTACGGCGTCCAACCGGCTGCATGGGTTGAAGAACACGGGGACGCTGCCGGCGCTGTACTACGTGATTTCGATTAGCCACGGGCAGATGTAGCGGCCGGGAGTGCGGCTGGGTTACGTACCGGGCGGGTTGATCGGTGGGGCGTTGCGCGCGAGCCGTATATAGCGGAGAAGGAAGTAGCCGGACAGCGCGAGGATGAGGAGACCGAGCACGGTCATACCGATCGCATTGCCGTGAGGACCGAGGTACTCACTGGCCGTGCCTGGCTGGATGCCTGTTTGGGCAGGATCGCTGAAATTGTGGATGCCGGCTCCGGTAAGTCCAATGCCAACAATGAGAATGAAGATCAGGCGAATGATGCGTCCGGCCAGTGCGGATCGATGAGCCATGGCGCGAGACTGGGTCGCGAGTTTCGTATACTTAGCGGCTTTGACTAGGCGTTGTTGGCGTTGTTCTTCACTTTCGCCGGGGCGAAGCCGCGGATCATCAAAACGCATACGGAACTCCAAGGGATTTGGGTTATCTGACGCGGGAGCCGAGGGGGATGTCTTCGCCGAACGTAGCCAGGATGGGCTTGCCGTCGGCACCTTCGGAGGCGGCGAGGAGCATGCCGTGGGAGTCGAGGCCGCGCATCTTGCGAGGGGCGAGGTTGGCGACGACGACGATGCGGCGACCGATGAGCTCCTCGGGGGTGTAATGCTGGGCGATGCCGGAGAGGATTTGGCGCGAGCCAAGCTCGGGGCCGAGGTCGACTTCGAGGCGGAGCAGCTTGTCGGCTTTGGGGATGCGCTCGCAGGCGGTGACCTCCGCGACGCGGAGGTCGACTTTCAGGAAGTCGTCGATGGTGATGGGCTGGTTGTTCGTTGTTGGTTGTCCGTTGTCCGTTGTCCGTTGCGGCGGGGTAGTGAAAGGGGCGCTGGCGGGGGCGGTGGTGTGAGGGC